>DATBUL010000001.1:0-3370 GCA_036516115.1 Enteractinococcus sp.
AACCAGGACGGCCAGACCGATCCGCAGCAGATTGATGATGCGGTACTGACGGCGGCCGTGTATCTGTGTGACAGTTCCGAGGATCTGACCGATGACGATATGTGGGTCGCAGCGATCACGACCTACAACCAATCCATGGCCTATGCGCGAGATGTTGCTGCGACCGCGGCCTCGTTCGAATCTAACGAGCACACGTCGTAACCCGGTCGTTGCGTCGTTTACAGTAGATGATGCGCCGTCCACCTCAGCAGATGGTGCGCTGAAAGCGAGATACTCATGCCCCACCACGCGTCGGAACGACCCAAGAGTTTGCTGCTGCGCTGGCTCACGTTTCTTCTTGGGGTCTGGGTCATGTCCGTGGGGATCGCGCTGAGTTTGCACGGCCAACTTGGCACCGCCCCGATCTCGACATTTCCTGCAGTGATCGATGCGGCGAGTCCGATGTCGGTGGGTTTTGTCACCGGGGTCATGAACATTGTCTTCGTCCTGCTGCAGATGCTCATCCTGCGTCGGCGATTCAAAGCACTACAGTTGCTACAGCTTCCTATCGCGGTGGTCTTTGGCACGCTCGTGGATCTTTCGTTTTACCTGACCAGTTGGATCCAGCCGGACCACTATGTCACCAAGTGGGTCGTGACCATTATCGGCGCGATCATTCTCGGTCTCGGCGTGTACATCCAAATTCAACCCAAGCTGATCTATTTGCCAGGGGAGGGTCTCGTCATGGCGCTCACCAAGGTCACCACTGTCCGCTATGGCACCATGAAGCAAATCGTGGACTGGTCTCTGGTGATTATCGCAGCGGTCGTGTCGCTGATCTTGCTCCAACGCCTCGAAGGGGTCCGAGAAGGCACGGTCTTTGCTGCCTTCGCGGTGGGGGCTGTGGCCAAAACTTTAGAGCGCTGGCGCACTCGGCACTCCTCGGACGCCACATAACTTCTTGTTCTCGGAGGCTTTCGCTCTTGTGAATCTGCTGCCATCATGGAGTAATGGTTACACTCCAGAAAACCTCCGGACGACGTCTGGGTTTCTGAATGCTCGCTGGCATCATAGTTCTCGTGGCGGTGGTGGTCGGGATGTTTTGGGCGCTGCAACGTTCGATGATTTATTCTCCGGATACCTCACCGGTACCACCAGCAGGTGAAGCCCTGATCGGTGGTCAGGAGGTTGAGGATCGTGAGCTGGCGGTCCTGGTCGCCCCGGGGAACGCAGCCAACCGGTACAACCGCCTCGGATTGGCTGAAACACTGCAGGCCCACGGATTCTCCGTGTTGCTGATGGATTACCGGGGCTACAGCACCAATCCGGGTCGACCCACCCAAGATGGCCTGATTCGTGACGGCCATGCCGCCGTCGAAGCACTTGAACAACAGGGGCTTTTCACCCGAGCAGACGATCTATTTTGGCGAGTCACTTGGCGGGGGAGTTGTCGCTGCATTGCTTACCGAACGCCCGCCGGTGTGGTTTTCGGTCACCGTTTACCGAGCTGCGCCTCGAACTTCGTTAACGAGCATATTGTTGATGCCGACCATAACGATCCGCAAATGCATGGCGCTGCGGTCGCTCACGTCGTGGCCGAGCTCGCCGACGTCATCAGTCCGCACGACTAAATTTTTGCTTGACGAAGCGTCGTAGTGGGGTTTACTGTCACGGTACGAGACCCATCCAAGAAGCGAGGTCTGGCGTGGCACAAAAGATTCCCACTGCCTCCGGTGATGCACTTGCCGTTGAAGTACACGGCACTGGACCGGTCGTGATGTTCATTCTCAAAGCGGGCTCGTTCCGAGCTGTCGATCCGACGGTGCCCGAGACAGCAGAACGCCTCGCCTCGCACGGTCTGACAACCGTGGTCTACGACCGGGTCGGGCTGGGAGAAAGCACCGGCGCGGCACCGATCACGTTAGCCAAAGAAATTGCAGCTTTGCGGGCGGTATTCGACTTCGTTGGCGAACCGGCCATTGTATGTGGCCACTCGTCCGGGTCGGCTATCGCTCTCCACGCCGCCACGAGTGGTCTCCCCGTGACCGGCCTGGCCCTGTGGGAAGTTCCCGTCATTGGCAAAGCTGAAGAGGTCCAGACCTGGGCGGACGGATTCACGAAGTTACTCGAGGCCGGGGACCACCGCGGGGCGATGGACTACTTCGTTCAGGACATGCCACCAAAGTTTGTCGCTAAACTGCGAGCCTCACCAAATTGGGACGCGCTGGTAGAAAACGTACAGACTATGCGGGCCGATATGGAAGCGCTGGCTTGGTTCCACTCCGCACCGCTAGCGGTGCTCTTGCAGGGTTTGTCTATCCCGGTCCGGACGATGGTTGGAGAAACCACTTTTGAACCGATGACGCGGGCTTCAGCTGCAATCGTGGCCGCACTGGCTCAAGCGCAAAAGCGGGTCATGCCGGGTGCCAACCACGAATGGGAAGTCGAACCCATGGTCGACGAGCTCAAGGCCTTTGTTGCCGAAGTCGAAGCACAGCGTACCCGGGGTGAGTAACCGGAAGCATGTGCGTAATTGAGACCCTTATTCGTGGGCTTCTCCTTCAGTGACGAACACCTCCGGGGCGCCAGAGAAATGACCGTAGCGGACGTCGTAGCGCACATGCGTCACCTGGTTCCCAGCCACCGCGCGGTTCTGGGTGAACTGGAGGGTTCCGAATTCGAGACTTTCAAAGAGGCTGCGTCCACTGCGCAATAGCATGGGCACGATGTGGAGTTGTAGCTCATCCAATCGGCCATTGCGCAATGCTTGACGGATCGCACCACCACCGTGGAGGATGACATCCTTGTCTCCGGCGACCTCCTGGGCACGTTCTATCGCGGCACCGAAACCGGCTGTGACGAAATGAAAGGTTGTTCCGGTACGGACATCGTCTTCTATCCCACGGTTGGTCAGCACGAACACGGGCACCTCGAATGGTGGCTGATCGCCCCACTCGGCTTGGGCGTGATCATAGCTATCGCGTCCCATGATCAGCGCGCCTAAGCGGTTGAACTCCTCATCCAAAATGTCGGCGGAGCTGACGCTCTGCTGGGTGGCGCCATTTCGAAATATCCAGTCGTGCAGCGGTTCGCCCCCGTGTCCTAACGGGTGCAACGCGCTGGGCGACGGACCGGTGTAGTAGCCATCAAGTGAGATACTCAGATTCGCAGTGACTGCCATTGAGGAGCTCCTTATGCTCTTTCAGTGAGGTCGAACGGGTTTCGGGCCGATTGGATAGAGAATTCTTGAAGTTTCCCACCGTGGATGGCCACCCCGGAATCCGGGATGACCGTTTGGACCCGGTACTGTTCCATGTGGTGTTTGGAATCCCAGAGCTCAAAAATATTGACGCGCGTCGCATCGACCGGGTCAGGACTGATCGCGACATCC
>DATBUL010000002.1:0-49937 GCA_036516115.1 Enteractinococcus sp.
CGTGATACTCACCCGTTCGCCACTCATCCACCCCCAGCAAGCTGGGAGCTTCAGCGTTCGACTTGCATGTGTTAAGCACGCCGCCAGCGTTCATCCTGAGCCAGGATCAAACTCTCCAAACAAAAACTGTCCGAAGAACAAATGATCTTCAACAGGACCGGACGGAAAACCCGGCCCCCTGGCAACACTGCGCATCATCCCACGGAGGTAGGACAACCACAGCAACCATCCAAATAAATAAATGGCATCAAACAAACTTGGCACACTATTGAGTTCTCAAACAACCACACAGATCTACCGAATATCCCTTTATTTAGGTATATTCACTAGACAGTGATTACTTCCGGTCCGCATCTCTGCGATCCACGCCGTCGTGGCGCAAGAGATAACTATACGCTGCTTGAATTCTGAATGTCAACTCCTCAGACAAGTTCTCGCTTTTCCATTTACTTCCCAATGATTATCGGGGATGTAAGTCAAAATTCATCAGGTTTTCACCGGGGTCAATTTCGTGATCCTGACCACATTTTATAACATTGTGCAACCCGCCTCCAAGAGTTTTTTGCTTTTGGATTGTGCAAAGTTGTGTCACCCATGACGGAACATTTTCTTACCGACCGGTCGTGGCAATTTAACCGTCGAAGTATCACCACGACCAGTCAGCAAACCTTCTGTCTCCCTTACGGTCTGTTAGATCAACTGCTTCGGATGTTCGAGTAGTTCGACAACTTCGGCAAGGAATAGCGCGGAGGGGTATCCATCATTGAGGCGGTGATCGACGGTCAGACTCAGCGGCAACTCCTGACGCCAGACGAGTCCTGAACCAAAGCGAGCTGGCGCCTCTCGAACCCGGCCGACACCCAGGATGGCCGACTGCGGTGGATTGATGATCGGAGTGAAGAAATCAATCCCTTGTCCACCCAATCCAGTAACCGTGAATGTCCCGCCATCAAAAGCTTCCGCTCCCAAATCTCCATC
This sequence comes from Enteractinococcus sp., assembly GCA_036516115.1. Taxonomy (GTDB): domain Bacteria; phylum Actinomycetota; class Actinomycetes; order Actinomycetales; family Micrococcaceae; genus Yaniella. The sequence continues at coordinate 979 of DATBUL010000002.1, forward strand.
GCGAGCGGAAGTAGCCAGAGTCTGAGTCTTCTCCGCAAGCTCGGCTAAGCCCAGCTTGTCGGCCTGCTGAACAACGGGAACCACGAGACCCTCATCAATGGCTACAGCAAACCCAACGTTGATGACGCCTGGGTCTACAACGGTGTCATCCTCAAGCCGGGAGTTCAACATCGGATGGTTTCCTAATGCGAGCGCAACCGCACGGATCACCGCGTCCATATACGACGGCTTCTGCGCACCCCCGCTGATATCTGATCGGAACCGTGCGAAGTCTGAGACATCTGCCGTGGTGGTCAGTGTGAATTGTGCGGTTTCTTGCAGGCTTGAGTGCATCCGTTGAGCGATGACCTTCCGCAGTCGCGAAACCTTCTCGCGTGTTTCACCTTCGCGTTTGATGACATCGGTTGTCGCGGTTGCGGTGGACTTCCTCGGCGCCACTGTAGTGCGAGCATCGATGGCAGCCTGCACATCCTTGACGACGATTCGACCTGCGGTGCCACTGCCGGTCAGCTGGGTCAAATCGATGTCGTGTTCTTTGGCGAGCTTGCGCGCCAGCGGCACTACCCCGTGTACCCGACCTGAGTTCATGCGCGCGTGGTCGACGTCGCGTGATACCGGGTGGGTGACCGTGGGGTCATCCGTCGCTTCGGTTGCTCCAGTCGAGGTGTCCCCGGTAGCGGCAGCGGCCTGCGTGGTAGCACGCACACGCTGAGTTGCTACCTCGGGTGCGGCTTCCAACGAGGGTTGCCCCTCGCCAGGTGCACCGGTCACGCCGTCGCCAAGAATGCAGAGCACGGTGTTGACTTCGACGGTTTGATCGACGTCGACCAGAATTTCCTGGACTGTTCCGGCAACCGGTGCGGTGATCGTATCGGTAACCTTAGCGGCTTCGATCTCGACCAGCGGCTGGCCTGTGGCAACGTCATCGCCGATTCCAACGTGCCACTGGGTGACCGTGCCTTCGGACATCGACATGCCCCACTGTGGGAGTTTGATTTCGGTAGTCATGTCGGTCACCTCATTCCATGGTCTTGTGGACGGCGGCCACAATGCGTTCGGCGTTGGGATACAGTGGTTTTTCCATCGACTGGGCGTAGGGGAATGTGGGTGTGTGGGGTGGTCACGCGCTGGATCGGAGCTTCCAGATCCCAGAAGGCTTCTTGGGCCACTTCAGCTGCGATCTGGGACGCGATCGAGGAAAAATCGTGACAGGGATCCACAACTACCAACTTGCCGGTCTTGGCCACCGAGGCAAGGATGGCATCCAAGTCCAGCGGGAAGATTGAACGTGGATCAAGGATTTCTGCCTCAATCCCCTCCCCGGCCAACTGTTCAGCAGCGGTCTCTGCTGCACCCAACGCGCCGGAAATGGTCACGATGGTGACGTCGGAGCCTTGCCGCTTGATGTCGGCTTTGCCCAGTGGAATGGTGAAATCGTCGTCGGCCTCGGGCACTTCACCGCTGATTCCGGCGCGGGTGAAGTCCTCGAACACCACGACCGGGTCATTGGTTTGGATTGCGGTGCGCAGCAACCCGTACATGTCTTTGGGCGTCGATGGCGCAATAATTTTGAGGCCCGGAAGAGTGGCCAGGGTCGAAATCGGCCGGTCCGAGTGCTGGGCTGCATTGGCCACGTTGTACATCATTGGCATGCGAATCGTGATGGGCAGCGAAGCCTGCCCGCCGTAGATGTAGGTGGATTTCGAAATGATCGACACCAGCTGGTCCATGGCGACGTAGATAAACGGTGCGATCTCGATTTCAATGATGGGGCGCATGCCGACCATGGCTGCGCCGGCTCCGGCGCCCAGGTAACTATTCTCCGAAATCGGAGCGTCACGAACACGATCGAGTCCAAACTGCTCCGAGAGCGTCCCATTCTTATTACCCGCGGTGCCGGTGATGTTCCACGAGACGTCCAGTCCCATGAGGAAGGTCTTCTCGTCACGGGCCATTTCTTCACGCTGTGCTTCGACGATGGCGTCGAGATAGGTCATAGTTCGCATTGATATCTCATCTCACTCATCTAGCGCCGAATCTCGACGGGCTCGGTAAATACGTGGGTGAAGGCTTCTTCTGGGGCAGGCTCGGGTGATGCTTTGGCAAATTCCACGGCCGCTTCGACTTCTTGGGCAATGGTGTGATCAATGTCGTCGAGTTCGCTTGCATCCAGGCCAAACTCATCAACACGATCCCGGAAGAGCTTCAGCGGGTCCCGGTTTTGCCGCCAGTCATCAATTTCTTCTTGTTGTCGATAGGCTTCCATTGGCAGCCCGACCGCGTGATTTTCATACCGGTACGTCCGGGTCTCCACCAGGGAAGGACCTTGACCGGCTCGTGCACGATCCACCGCGGTTTTCACGGCCTCATACACTGCCACGAGGTCTTGTCCATCGACGACGACGCCGGGCATATCGTAGGCCACCGAACGCGCCGCGATGGACTCCGAGGCAACCACTTTCCGCCACTCCGTCAGCTCGCCGTAACCGTTATTTTCACAGACGTAGACCACGGGCAGATCCCAGATCGAGGCAATATTGAGCGACTCGTGGAACGTGCCCTCATTGGAAGCGCCGTCACCAAAGAAGCACAGGGTGACGTTGTCATGGCCTTGAAGTTTTGCCCCCAGTCCGGCGCCGGTGGCAACCGGTAGCCCGGATCCCACAATCGAGGTCTCCCCGAGAGACCCAACTGAGAAGTCAGAAAGGTGCATCGACCCGCCTTTGCCCTGGTTCACGCCGTCAACGCGTCCAAAGAGTTCGGCCATGAGCCCTTTGATATTGGCTCCCTTGCCAATCGGGTGGCCGTGGGAGCGGTGCGTTCCGACCATGTAGTCGGTGTCTTCGAGTGCCAGACAGGATCCGACGATCGAGGCTTCTTGTCCAGTCGAGGTGTGGAAGGCCCCGTAGAGCTGTCCGTTGAGGAGGAGATTTTTGGTGAATTCTTCAAACTGTCGAATGCGGCTCATGCGGCGATACGCTTCGATGAGCCGGTCGTGATCGAGTTTCATAATGCCTGCTTCTTCAGCGCCTCCGCCGCGGACGGCCAAAGCGGAGACGTCCGATATGTGCAACTCAACAGGTGAATCGGCGGGACCGCCGTCAGTACATCTCGCCGATAGTCTGGACATTAGCAGCGCATTTTTGGGTCAACAAGGGTTCCAGCGCGCGCAAAGTCGACTTCACTTACAGGTCGCGCCGAGGTCAGCGAGTGTTCACGGAGCAGACAGCCACCAACGTCGCGCCACAGATGGGCGTGACGGCTAGCTCAATTTGTTCCGCAATTTCACAGGGCACTATCGGCGACGACGAGCAGTGAGGTCAAGGGGATCACCGAACGCCAGCGTTCCGGGAGCTTTGAATAGTGTTCCAACACGAGCGTGACGATGTCTTCCCCGGTCAGTAAGCGGATTCCGGGGCGTTGTCGCTCAATAGCTATCGCATCTCGGCTATATCGTCCCAGAGTGGCGAAAATGGCGAGCTCTCCGGGACCCTGCGTTCCACTTAATTGTTGGACTTCCGGGGCGCCGATGGTTCCCACCTGATGCTTGCATTGCACTTTGATGAGCGGTGGTTCAATTCCCAAGGGGTCTCGATGTGCGATCACATCCACGCCACCGTCTTGAGAATACGGGGTCACTCGTGCCTGGTATCCCAGCGCTTTGAGCAAGTCCGCAATGAATTCTTCAAACTCACGATGCGTGAGATCTTCCAGGAGTGCTTCCTTGACGAAGTCCCTCGTATGGCGTTCGATTCGCGACGCTCGCGGCTCCTGTGCCACCTCCTCTTCGGCAGGTTGCACGGACTGCTCAACGATCTGGGTGGTTTCCTCGAGCGTGGTGGCCTCTTTCGAGATCGCTGCGATGAACTCTGCTGCGTGTTCTCGCACCTCAAACACGGTCAGCATGGAGCCAATCTCATAGAGCGCGGCCTGCGTGAAGATGGTGCGCGACAACCCGACCTGTTTCCATTCGACTCGACGACGGTGACGGTGCGTTGCGGCATCCGGGCAGAATTCGTAGTCGCCTGTAACAACACCAATATTGATCGTGCTGTCGGGTTTATAGGGCGCCACGACCACGTCACCGACGGTGATGTCATCCCGGAACCTCAACAGGATCCCGGCCCACAGCGCCACCGCGCGCGGCTTGGCGTCGGGTAGCAACGCATCAAGCTTGGCCTTGAGACCTTCACGACCATCAGGAATGCGCTGCAGGTCCCCCGCGTCGTCCCAGCCGATGCTGACGAAACCCTCGTCGACGAGTTCGGTGGTGAGTGTGTCGTTGTGGATGCCCCATACCTTGCGCATTATGTTCTCCGCTTCAGCCCTGATCACGCGTACGTCATCACCATCTTAGGACCGGGTAGCGCTATGCATGGCTCAGGTGTTGTTTCAAGAACGCGTCGATCCCTTCGATGACGGCGATGAATCGCCAAGATGCGTAGACATCAAATGCATGTTGAGCACCCGGAAGCTCGGCATACCAAACGTCCTGATCCGCCCCCTGAGCGAGGTGGTCGTGCAAGGCCCGGGCGGCCGCAACGGGAACGTAAGAATCATGATCACCGTGCACAATGTAGAACGGTGGTGCGCACGAAGGATCCAGGGCCAGTGGTGTTGATATTGGTGATTCGTGCTCGTCGCGACCGTAGTATCGGCCGTAATACCCATAGAGACAAATTGCGGCATCGACCTGAGGTCGCCCGGGTTCCTGACGAGTCAGTGCGCACAACGCGGTGAGGTGTCCGCCGGCGGAACTGCCGGCCATGACGAGTGTTTCGGGGTTGCCACCGTGGACGTCGGCGTTGTCGTGTGCCCACTGTAGGGCAGCACGCGCATCGGCGAGGTGTTCTTCGAAACCAGCGTGGGGGCGCAGCCGGTACGTGGCACTGATGCAGGTCCATCCTCGGGCCGCGAGATGATAGAGCAGCGTGCGCGCTTCGCGTCGGTTCCCACCAGAAAAATACCCACCGCCGTGAAAGTAAATAAAGACTGGGCCGGGCTGTTCTGCTTTGCGGAGGCGGTAGACATCGAGCCGTTGCCGGGGATCGTCACCATAGAAGATGGGACCGGTGCGCGTCAATGAGCGTGGCCGCCACGGAAACGGAAAAACCAGCGGACGCAACCACCAGGCACGCCGTCGCAAGGGTTTGACACCGTGGGCACGCAGGGTTTGGTGAATAACGCCTCGGGCTCGCAGCGCTCGGAGCAGCAATACGGCCAAGCCTGCGAAGATGAGCCCGGCGATGATCAGCAGCACACTGCCCGTCGCCCCGGTGAGATCACCTTGCGCCCAGGCTAACAGCGTCGAAAGCCCGAGGAAGACCATGCCCAGATGCGGCAACTCGCTCGCCGGGAGGGCCAGCACAAAGAGCACGTGGCCAAACCTGCGGAACCGAATCAGCGCAAGTCCCGTGAAGACTCCCACAATGCATAGCGTCACAAGGTATCCGATCGGCATGGGTGGCGCCTTTCGTCGACGATAAGATCACGGTGTTTCCAACCTACCGTTGCTGTTGTGTGTATGGAATAGTCATGTTCCGGCAACAGCATTTCGACATGAGGACATTCACCTGCGGGAGGACAAGAGATGACCGAGCAGACTGAGATCACTCCGGGCTGGCTCGACTGGGTCAAGGATCGCCAGGAGCCCACCGTTCGACTGCCCGAGGGTGCGGTGGATGCGCATTGTCACGTGTTCGGACCCGCAACTGAATTTCCGTTCTCGCCGACCCGCAAATATACCCCGACCGATGCCGGGAAGGCCGACCTTGCGCGCCTACGTGAGGAGCTCGGTGTTGCACGGAATGTGATCGTGCAAGCCTCGTGTCACGGTCGTGATAATTCCGCGCTGCTGGATGCGTTGGATTTCTTCGGCGATACTGCTCGCGGCGTCGTCGCTCTCGGCTCTGAGGTCCCACTGTCCGAACTTGAAGCGATGCATCACCGTGGTGTTCGCGGGGTCCGGTTCAATTTCGTGAAACGTCTTGTTGAGAGCCAGCCTTTTGAGGAAGTCGAATTGGTTGCAGCAAAGATCCGTGAGCTGGGCTGGCACATCGTGGTGTACTTTGAATCCCCCGATCTGCCCGACCTCGAGGTGTTCCTAGCCGACCTTGGTGTCCCGCTGGTTATCGACCACTTGGGTCGCCCGGATGTTGCGGCAGGTGCCTCATCCGCGGAATACGCGGCGTTTTTGCGATTCGTGGAGCGTACCGGGGCGTGGGTCAAGGTCAGCTGCCCAGAACGGCTCACCATGACCGGCCCGTATGCGGTGGCGGGAGCCACCGAGGTCTATACCGACGTCGCCCCATTCGCGCGCAAGGCCATGGAAGAGTTTCCGGAGCGAGTGCTGTGGGGAACCGACTGGCCACACCCGAATCTGCGCTCGCACATGCCCGACGACGCCGTCCTATTGAACTACCTGGACCAGATCGCACCGTCCACAGCAACACGGCAACGCCTACTGGTAGACAATCCGATGGCGCTCTACTGGCAGAACTAACTAGGTTAGCTCTGCGTGGCCTCGGCGATGGTCGCACCGGGCACATCAATAGCCGGGCGAAGTTTCCGAATCACGAACGCGACGAGCACCAATACCGCCAGCGTGGTCGCCAATCCGATCACGCCGCTGTGCGTCAACGCGTAGATCACGTAGCCCACCAGAGCGGCGAGCGCCCCAACAAATGCGTAGGGCAACTGGGTGGCAACGTGGGTGGGCACCGCACACGCGGCTCCGGTGCTTGAGAGGATGGTGGTGTCGGAAATGGGTGAACTGTGGTCACCCCACACTGAGCCGGCCAGGACCGCTCCGAAGCTTGCGATCAGGTATGCGTCGCCGCCGTCCACGGCGTTCATCATTTCCCCGGCCAGAGGCAGCAGAATGCCAAACGCGCCCCACGACGTTCCGGTGGCAAAGGCCATGAGACCAGCCACGACGAAGAGCGCTGGAATGAGCCAAACCGGTGGCATCGACATGGATTCGACCACGGAGGCCAGGTATTGACCGGTGCCCAGCGTGCTGATCAGATCGCCCAGCACCCAGGCGAACAGCAGGATGAAGATCGCCGGCAGCATGGATTTGGCCCCGTGCCAGGTGCCGCGACGGCGCGCGCCGGGCGTGAATTTGACATTGTTTTTGGTGTAGCGCAGACAGTAGTACACCGCGACGGCCAGGGCGCCGACGCCTCCGACATTTAGCGCGATCGCGACGTCGGCAGATGCCAGGGTCGCCAGGACACCCCAACTGTCCCCGAGGATCCCACCCGAGACGTACATTCCGGCGACGACGCCGACGAACAACACGATAAAGGGCAGTACGAGTGCACGAATTGCACCGGGTTCGTGTTGGGGCATGTCTTCGGAGAAGGCGCCAGGGACGTCGTCGTTAGCACCATAGAGTCCTTCGCCACGCACGGCCCGGAGTTCTTCGCGGCGCATGCCCCCAAAATTCAGGCCCCACAGGATCGTCAACCACAGCAGCAGAAGGGCTGCGATCGCATAATAGTTCATGGTCGCAGCAAGGACGAAGACTTCAAGCTGACTCAGGGTCAGCGCCGAAGCGGCCAACAGCGGGGCCATGATGCCCATGATGGTCGCGCCCCAACTCGAGATCGGCATCAGGACGACGACGGGGGCGGAGCTGGAGTCGATGAGATAGGCGAGTTTGGCGCGGGAGACCCGGTAGCGGTCGGTGATCGGACGGGCGACCTGACCGACGGCGAGGGCATTGAAGTAGTCGTCGATGAAGATGAGCATGCCCAATAGGCCGGTCAGCACTTGGGCGCCGCGACGGGTTTTGATGCGCTTGGCCGCCCATTCGGTAAACGCAAATGCGCCACCGGACATCATGACCAGCGCCGTGATCATACCCAGTTGGAAGAGGAAGGCCACGATGAGGATGGTGTACCAGTTGATTTCGCCGTCGACCCACACCAGTCCGAGGATTGCTTCCCAGAGCGTGACCAGGGCGGTCAGGGGGTTGAATTCGGCGATGAGCAATCCGGCCGCGACGATGCCCGCGCCCAGTGAGATGAGTACTTTGCGGGTGGCAATGACCAGCACGATCGCAATGAGCGGTGGCAAGAGGGTCAGGATTGGATAGGCGTCGAGCATGAGCGCACCTCATCGAATGTTCAGTGAAATGTTCCCCTCAGATTAGCAGCGCGCTGCGCTTGGTTGGTGACCGGAGCCATGTGTCAACATTTTGGATTCGTGGACGTGAGTTAGAGAATAACGATGACAAACTTTGCCAAACCACCTAGCATGGGTGGTATGGCGACGATGAACGTATCCCTACCGGATGATCTCAAAGCATTCGTGGAAGCTCAAGTTCAGGAGCACGGTTACGTGTCCAGCAGCGAGTTCCTGCGCGAATTGATTCGACGAGAACGAGATCGCGCACATCTACGCGCCTTGCTCATTCAGGGCATGGAGTCCGGGCCGGGATCGGAAATGGACGAACAGTATTTTGACAGGCTCCGCGAACGGGTTCGAGCATCTAACGTAGCGTGAGTTCCCGTCATGTCATAACAACCAAACAGGCCGATACCGATATCGAGGCTGCGGTCGCTCACTACTTAAGCCAAAATGCTACAGGTGCAGCGTTGGACTTCATTGACGACCTAGAGGAGCTGAAATCCCTCCTCAGGGAGTACCCGCACCTAGGCTCTACCCGATTCGCCGTGGAGACAAACATCCCTGAGATACGAGCCTTTTCCCTGCAACGCTTCCCTTTTCTTGTCTTCTATACAGTGCAACCACATACGGTTCAGATCACCGCGTTCTGCATACAGCGCGTGAGGTCCCATCACGCTTCTTAGAACACTGACCAGTTAGAGCAGTACTATCCACTGGAGTACCGTGCTCCTGGTGCAAGATGGCGATGCTTTTATCAGCCATGTCACTCCAGCATCTGCAGGATCTTATTCGTGAGGGCTTTGCGTTGCGCGGGGGTCAGTGCCTCTTCATGAACGTAGTCATGCACCCATAAACCGTCGGCCAGGACTTTCACGAGATACTGCGAGCGCAGCTCGTCGTCGTCCTCAATGCCATTGGTTGAGGGCACCCAACGATCATTGACCGCGGCCCAGATCGCGGAGAACTCGGGATTGCTTCGGGCATCAATTTCTAAGAGTAGCTCGGCTTTGGTCGCGGCCGTGCTTTGGGAGATGACGACGGCGCGAAGTCGAGTGGTTGCATCAACCTCATGGGCGGGGCCACCAGCTGCGCGTTCGAGCTCTTCTTCCCATTGCTCTGCGAGGAACTGGTGGATGCCGCGCATGATTTCGTAGCGGGAGGGGAAGTGATAAACAATGCCAGATTTGGACATGCCCGAGGCGTCGGCGAGCGCCTCGTAGGAGACCGCTTCGAGGTTTTCGCGTTCGATGAGCCCGACTGCGGCTTGAAGGATTTGGGTTTTCTTACTGGGACGCATTTACATCAGCTTCTTTCGGGTTCCCACGGAAACAATATGCGGTGATGATCGCAGCACCGGCGGCCACGACGCCGACAATGATCAGGATGAATAGGTAGGCGTCATCGTAGGCTGCGATCGCGGCGGCGCCGTGGATGGGATGTTCAACGCCATGATCGACATCGCCGGCGACTTCGGTTGGCGCGCGCATCGAGTAGAAGAAAGGTAACAGTGAGCCGAATACGGCCACGGAGACTAAGGTGCCGAACTCATAGGAAACCGACTCAACCGATGAGGCCATCCCGGCCTTATCCAAAGGTGCGGCTCCCAGGATCGCGGTGGATGCGACCGAGGATGCCAACCCTGAGCCGATACCAACCAGCAGCAAACTCGCAATGAAGGGCACCAAAGAATCGAAGCGAAAGGTCCACCACGCCAGGCCGATACCGAGCGTCATCAACGTGAAACCACCCGATATCAGTGGAATGAACCCGATGCGATGCAAGAACGCGCCACCTAACAGGGCAGCGGGAATCGAGGGCACCGCAACCGTGGCAACCAAGGCACCCGCTTCGAGCGGAGTGAACCCGCCGGCTGTTTGAAACCGCTGGGTCGTCATCAATTCAATACCCGCGATGATGAACATCATGATGGATGCGGTGAGCACTCCCCCGGTGAAAATTCTGTTGCGGAAAATTTGGGCATCGAGCAGCGGTTGTTCCAGCACTCGTTGACGGAAAATAAACAACAGGAGTCCGATGAGGCCGACGACGGTCGCAGCGATGAGAAGCCATGCTGCACGGTTTGGGTTGGCGAGTTCTTTGATGGCGGTGACCATCCCGACCATGGCGAGCATCGCCCAGATGGAGGACACCAGATCCCATTTCTTATGTGGGTTGGCGATGTTCGGCGGTGCGATGGCAATCGTCGCCACAACCGTGAAGAAGGCGATGGGCACGTTGATCAGAAAGACCGAACCCCACCAGAAAAATTCCAGCAGCAAGCCGCCGAGCACGGGGCCCGTTGCGGCACCGACGACGGCCACTGACATCCACACGGCGATGGCGAGGTTGCGCTCACGAATATTGGTAAAGGTAATGCGCACCAGCGCCAGACTTGAGGGCATCATGGTGGCTGCTCCCACGCCGAGGAGACCACGCGCGGCGATCAACAACCACGCGCTGGGGGAAAACGCTGCCATGAGTGACCCGAGGCCAAAGACCGCGACCCCAATCAGGAACATCAGTCGGTGACCGATGCGATCCCCCAGAGTACCCGTGCCCAGAATCAGCCCAGAAAGCACTAAAGGGTACGCATTGATAATCCATAAGCCTTCAAGCGGCGTAGTACCAAGTTGATCCCGCAGCTCTGGCAACGCCGTGTACAAAATCGAGTTGTCAGCGCCCACGAGAAATAGTGCAGCGCTGATGATCGCAAGGAAGGTCCACCGCTGGCGCGGCGTCGAGACGGATGGTGAGCGTGGATTCATCACCACACAAACTGTACCAAACGTACGGTACAGTTACGAATGAAAACCCCTATCAGGGCCTTGCGATAATCTGTGACTCACGATGTGGGCAATGGTCGGTCCGTGTCCGGCAGGAGTTGCGCCACCAATTCGGTGACGCGGTGTTTGATGTCATCGCGGATATCGCGGACCACGGATATGGGCTGGCCAGCAGGGTCATCGAGTTCCCAATCCTCATAGCGTTTACCCGGGTAGATGGGACAGACATCCCCGCAACCCATCGTGATCACCACATCGGATGATTGCACGGCGTCAGGGGTCAGGGCTGTCGGAGCGAAGGCTGTCATATCGATGCCTTCTTCGGACATGGCTGCGACCGCTGTGGGGTTGAGTTGGTCGGCGGGTTCCGATCCGGCAGACCGTACTTCAATGGCCCCTTCAGAAAGGTTTTGCAAATACGCGGCCGCCATTTGGGACCGCCCAGCGTTGTGGACGCAAACAAATAACACGCTAGGTTTCGACGAGGGTGTCACGATGAGACTTTCTGTGTGGCGGGAGCGGGGACTGTTGGATCGTTCGGGAAAAACTTCGGGCCGGCCCATAAGGCTACATATACCAATCCAATGAGCACGGGAACTTCAATGAGTGGCCCCACGACTCCGGCCAGGGCCTGACCAGAACTGATCCCGAAGGTACCGATGGCCACCGCAATGGCGAGTTCAAAATTATTTCCTGAGGCAGTAAAGGCCACCGACGTCGATTTGGCATAGTTCAGGCCGACGACCCTACTGACCAGCAAGCTCACCGCAAACATCAGGACGAAGTACAGCAGCAGGGGCACCGCAATGCGAGCCACATCCAGTGGGTTGCTGGTGATGGCGTCACCTTGCATAGCAAAGAGCAACACCACCGTAAACAGCAATCCATACAGGGCCCACGGACCAATCTTGGGCAAAAACTCTGCCTCGTACCACGTCCGGCCCTTTACTCGCTCCCCCATGGTGCGCGTCAAAAACCCGGCCAGTAACGGAATCCCGAGGAAGACGAGGACGGAGATGACAATCGCGGTGATCGAAAATTGCGCCGACGTCGTCTCCAGTCCCAACCACGACGGCAAGACCTGGAGATAGAACCACCCCAAAAACGCATATGCGAAGAGTTGGAAAACGGAATTGATGGCCACGAGCACGGCCGCGGCCTCACGGTCTCCGCAGGCTAGATCGTTCCAGATGAAGACCATGGCAATACAACGGGCTAAGCCGACGATGATCAATCCGGTGCGAAATTCCGGCAGGTCGGGCAAAAAGAGCCACGCGAGCGCGAACATCAAAGCCGGACCGACAATCCAGTTCAGCACCAACGACAGGATCATGAGCCGGCGGTCACCGGTGATCCGATGGGTCTCGTCATAACGAACCTTTGCCAATACCGGATACATCATGACCAGTAAGCCCACCGCGATGGGCAGGGAGATCCCACCGACGCTCAGGGTCTCTAACATCGTGTTCAGCCCAGGAACAAACCTGCCAAGCAGCTGTCCGCTACCCATGGCAAGCAGAATCCAGGCCGCGAGCCAGCGGTCAAGAAAAGACATTTTCTGCGCTACTGGAGCCGTAGCTGGCACCTCGACGGCGGTGGTCACAATGTTGCTGCCCCTCATATTGATGATGATCTATCGATGGCCAAGACTATCCCGATACATCGATGAACGTCAATGTATACTCGAGGCATGGAGACCACCCTGGATCAGCGATTCGTGAGCTCGACGTCGGAGTGCTGTGCACAACATGGCATTCCCCTCGATGTTGAGACCGCGGACCGCATGGCAGCGAAACTGAAAGCTCTGTCGGATCCCACCCGATTGCGGGTTCTATCCCATATCGCGGCACAGGGATGCGAGTCCGTATGCGCCTGCGATCTCATTGACGTTTTAGACATCAGCCAACCGACCATCAGCCATCATTTGAAAAAACTCGTAGACGCCGGACTCCTTACCCGCCAACAACGCGGCAAATGGGCGCACTACACGGTTGTCGCCGAAGCATTCGATGAGCTTCGTGATTTTCTCAATTTCCAATAAACCTCATCGTTTGATGCGCTATGTCTTAACGGAACGAGCCTGCACAACATCACGGGATACTCCGTTGTGTTGTGCAGGCTCGTCTAAAGACCTTCAATCAGAAGTCCCAAGGCGGAGGTGCAGGAGAAACTAGCCCCGTGGGTTTCGGACGAGTTTCTTATTTGCGAATTCGTTGAATCCGAAGTGGGCCAGTTCTCGACCGAAACCGGAGCGCTTAACGCCACCGAATGGCAGATCTGGGGCGCTCTTCGAAGTGCTGTTGATCCATACCATGCCGGTTTCCAAGGCCTCGGCCACGTACTGGGCTTGGGTCATGTCTTCGGTGAACACACTGGCAGCAAGGCCGTATGGTGAATCGTTGGCCACCTCGATGGCTTCGTCAACGGTTTCGAAGCGGTGGACGACACCGGCCGGGCCGAAGATTTCCTCGCGGTAGACGTCCATCTCGGGGTCGACGTCAGTCAGCAGCGTTGGGCGATAGAACGCGCCCTCCCCAGAAACCGGGCCGCCTTCGAGCAGTACCCGTGCGCCCGCGGAGACGGCGGTGCCGACGAGTTCATCTATTTCCTCGGCGGCGCTTCTCGACGATAGTGGCCCCATCTTGATGTCCGGTTTGGTTGGGTCGGATGGTTCAAAAGCCGAAAGCTGCTCGACAAGTTTCTCCACGAATGCATCATAAATATTGGTGTGCGCTAAGAACCGTTTGGTTGCGGTGCATGCCTGGCCGGCGTTGAACAGCCGGTTGGCAGCAGCAGCTTTCGCGGCGGCATCCACATCGGCGTCTTCCAACACGATGAGCGGGTCCGAACCCCCGAGTTCCAGTACGCACTTTTTCAGGTTGCGACCGGCGACTTCGGCGACAGCCGCACCGGCGCGCTCGGAGCCGGTCAGGGACACCCCGTGCACTCGCGGATCGGCAATGACGTCGGCGACTTGCTTCGAGGAAATGAACGCGTTTTGGTACACGCCGTCGGGCAGTCCGGCATCGGTCAGGGTCTTCTCAATAGCCAAGGCGGCCTGCGGGCAATTGCGGGCGTGCTTGATGATCACGGTATTGCCCAGGGCAATGTTGGGGGCGGCAAACCGGGCCACCTGATAGTACGGGAAGTTCCAGGGCATGACGCCGATCAGCGGGCCGATCGGTTCGGTGCGCACCACCGCGGTACCGGGCCCGGAAATTTCTAGTGGCTCATCGGCCATGAATTTTTCCAGGTTGTCGGCGTAGTACTGGTAAATCTGTGCGGATAATTCCACCTCGCCGCGAGCCTGTGCGATCGGTTTGCCCATCTCCAGAGTCAACAGCTCGGCCAACTCTTCGGCATGGTCACGATGTTGCTGAGCCACACGGGTCAAGAGCTCGCGCCGCTCGGCCTGATCGGTCGCCCGCCAGGAACGGTAGGCTGTGGCACTTGCTGCGACGACGTCGCGCACCGCGTCATCGGAGTCGCCCGCCACGGCGGGTATGCCGAATACATTCTGGTTCCCGACGAGAAATACCTCGCCGATATTCAAGGGTTAGAACCCAGCTGGGCCGCCACGCTAGCCTGCTCCGGTCTGACCGCTTACAGTGCCGTGGACCGCATTATGCCACTGGATCCCGATGAACCCGTGGTGATCATCGGCGCGGGCGGACTTGGTCTCACCGCGATCGCTGTGCTGCGGTATCGCGGCCACGAAAACATTTGTGCCGTCGATGTCTCAGAAGCCAACCTCAAGCTGGCTCAAGAACTTGGCGCGACCCACGTCGTCACCTCAGGTGAACAGGCCGCTCACGACATCCGCGAAGCAGCGGGCGGTCCCGCAAGCGCCGTCATCGATTTTGTCAACAACGGTGCCACCGCAACGCTCGGCTTCAAGATTCTGACCAAGGCCGGTCGCATGGTCCAGGTGGGTCTCTTCGGTGGCGAAGTCACGCTACCCACGGCACCGCTGGCCTTGCGCATGATTCGCCTTGAGGGCAGCTTTGTGGGCACCGTGGGTCAGATGAAAGAACTCGTCGAGATCGCTAAGACCGGAGATTTACCTTCGATTCCAATCGAAGAGCGACCGCTCTCAGCATCATCCGTAGCCGAAGCCCTGGATGATCTCACCGCCGGCAATGTTAGCGGACGCATTGTCCTGACCGCATGATCCCCTAATCAAGGAGGGCGCATGACTCCACGCAGTGAAGACGATATTCGCCGGGCGCGGGACCAGCTATTGTCCCAGGGTCTGCAGCGCTTTACTGTGCCCTCCTCTCTCATTCCCGAAGACATTGAGCAAAGCTGGCGCCGCTCAGCTTCCGTTCGCGTCGATCCCGCCGCCGAACCGCGCATGCTCGGCGGCGAAATCGACCCCGATAGCTCGGTGCTGCGTGCCGCCGGCCGTGTCCTCGACCAGTGGCAGGACAGCCTTTCTGATTCCCGGCTTGCCTTGCTGCTTGCCGATCAAGATGGCCGCATCGTCTCCCGCCGGGTCGCGACCCATCAGGAAGAACGGCATCTTGATCGAGTCAGCGCTGTGGAAGGGTTCGATTATTCAGAAGGCAGCCTCGGCACTAACGGGCTGGGCACGCCCATCGAAGCCCGCGACGTCGTGTTTGTGCGAGGTTCCGAGCACTTCAATGAAGCCTTAGCAGAACTGGCATGTGCCGGAGCGCCCGTGCGCCACCCGATCACCGGCCGCATCGTCGGATCCATCGCCCTGGCCTCGCCGGTCACGTATGCCCATGATCTGATGGTCTCGGTGGTGCGCCAAGTGGGCACCCAGATCGCCGAGGAGCTGGCATCGCAGGCTGATTCGCGTGACATGGAATTGGCGCGTATTTATAGGATGTTTCGGTCCACGAAAAACCCGGTGCTGGTCATGAATGATCACACCGTGATGACGGACCTGCCCACGCTGTCGCACCTGGATACGGAGTCTCATGCCCTGTTGTGGGATCAGCTGATGCGTCACAGTTGGCATAACGATTCCTTCCATCTCGAGCTGCCCCTTTTAGGCACCGTGGTCACCGCACGACGGCTGGGGAAACCACCTCAGGAGCCGATATTTGTCCTCGAATTTACCGAGCCGTTGACGCTTCCAGTTAATGCACTCCCCGCTGCGAGCGCAGACGCCGTCAAGAGGACTTCCCCGGGCACCGCAGAATCGACTCCTGCGACACCGTCGAATACTCCCGATCCCTACGAACCCGTACGCCAAGCTTTGGACACGGCGGCGACAAGTCATCTGATCATCCGCGTGCAGGGCGCACCGGGCGTAGGAAAACGCCACCAAGCCACTCGGTGGCTCACCGAAAGAACACAACACCAGCCACTCGTGATCCATGCCGATCGGTTGGCCTCAGCGGCCGATCCCAAAGCTCGTGAAGTGTGGGCTGCCGCCAAACACGCCCTGAATTCTCAGCGTGGGATCATCATTACCCACGCCACCACGCTTGCCGACGCGACGCGGGCCGCGCTTGAACACTTGGCTACCAAAACTCTGTCGCTGGATCGTCGTGCCCGCATTGTCATCGCCGAACAACAAACAGCCGAAACCACTCAGAGCAGCACCGACCAGGACGTCGTGACCGTCCCATCGCTTGCCGAGCTGTCGGGGTCATTTCCGGCGATCATCCGCCAGGTAGCTGCTGTCCTTTTCCCGAATGAACCGCCACTGCGATTTGCCCCGGCGGCGCTTCAGGCATTCCTGACCTGGCCTTGGCCCGGGAATGTGGCCGAACTGTCCGAGGTCCTGAGTAACCTATCCCCAACTGTTCGGGCGGGTCTGATCCAGGTTCAAGATTTACCTCAGGACATGCGACAAGCCGGGCCACGACTCAACCGCTACGAACAGTTCGAACGCGACACCATCATCGCAGCCCTCCGCGATGCCCAATGGAATAAGTCCCGCGCCGCAGACATCCTCGGCATCGGTAGAACGACGCTGTATCGGAAAATGCGGAGCCTGAAGATTACCGACGAGACCCAAGCTTAATAGCGTCGCACAGGCCAGATAATTTACTGGATCCCCAAACACAGTGCGGTGTGAGAACACCCTCAAATGCGCTCATTCCAGCTGGAATTCACCTTGAATTCGGGTATGCGTCGCATGGAGTTATTGAAAATTCAAGCATCTAGCGCACAGTACTTTCGTATACGAAATCACCGCATATTACACCTTGGAGTACTGTGCCCAATATATTCACTTCCCGCCGCAAACTGACCGCGGTGGGCGCGTGCGCCAGCATTGCTGCCGCCGCGTTCTTCGCCTCCCCGGCCGCCAGCGCCACGACCATTCCGGACGAATCCGACACACAAGATCTGGCATCGCGCTTTACACTCGGAATCCTTCCTGACACCCAGTTCTATTCGCGCTACGCCACCGAAGCTACCGGGGACCTATTCAACGCCCGCTACGGCTCCGACCCATTCGATACGCAAACCGCGTGGCTGGCTGAACACGCCGATGAACTCAACATGCCATTCGTGACACATCTGGGCGACGTCGTCGACCAGGCCTATGTGCCGGCCGAATGGCCGGTTGCTGATGCTGCCATGCAGAACCTCGAGGACGGCAATCTGCCCTACTCGATCCTGCCGGGTAACCACGACCTGACCTCGGATGGTTCAGTCCCCTACCTCGACACCTTCCCGACTTCGCGCGCGCAGCAGCAACCGACCTTCGGCGGAAGGTCTCCTGATGAACTCAGCGAATACCATATCTTTGAGGCCGAAGGACAGCAGTTCTTAGTCTTCGCGCTGGAATTCCATGCCGGCGATGACACCCTGGATTGGGCATCCGAGGTGCTCGATGCCCATCCGGATCTGCCAGCGATTCTCACCGCCCACGAATACTTGGGGCTCTCGCAAGACCGCACCCAGGTCACCGACACCCAATACGGGCAGCACCTGTGGAATTACCTCATTGCCGAACACGATCAGATTTTCCTGACCCTGTCCGGGCACAACCACGGTGCCGGTTACCGGGTCCAGCAAAATAACGCGGGCAACGACGTCGTCGAAATTCTCATGGACTACCAGATGGCTTATCAGGGCGGCAACGGCCTGATGGGTGTACTGGAGTTCGACCTAACAAATAACCAGCTGCAGCTGGAGGCCTTCTCCCCGTGGGTCAGCGTCAAACCGTATGACACCTTGACGTCGTTCGATCACCTGCTGCTGTCCGATACGCCAGACAGCTGGACCCTGGACTTCGACTTCGCCGAGCGTTTTGCCGGTTTCAACACTGAGTTCGCTGCAGGTTCTGCCGATGAGGCACCGCTTGCCGACCGTGCCGTCGAGCTGGTGTCGGAGGGCTTTGTTCCATATGAACCAGAGGCCGCCGATCTGCCAGTCAACCGAGATGATTACCCCGAACTCGACACCACGGCTGCTCACTGGCGTCCAGGTGAACTCGACCAACAGGACGGCAGCATCATTGAAACCGGTGGCATCATCCCAGAGGTCACCGCGGAGCAACACTTCACCCGGCAGGACGGCATCAACGGTGCCCAGGAAGCCGACGTCACCTTCACCAACACCTCCCACCCGCTGTCTGCTGACGGCGCGGCCGTGTGTTTCGCCAATGCTGATAAACACTTTGGCGGTCGCGACGTCTCACGGCTGAACTTCTTTACCACCGACGACGACGCTGCCATCAACAGTGAAACCTTCGACGAGGGGTACACCGCCGAAACCTTCATCCGCGTGGATGAGAGCTGGACGGCGCAGCTGAACCCGTCGATGAAAGCCTTCGGACGGATGGGCCAGCGCGAAAACATCACCGAAGGTGGCGGCCTGGGCACCCCGCTGAGCATGGCCTTCTCGAACCTGCAGGAACTGCAATGGTCGGCCATGTCGAACCAGCTGACCAGCACCTCGAACTGGTCCCACGAAGTCCCCAAGGCCGAGTGGGTCCACGTTGCCGTGGTCAATGATCCGGCCGATGAGACCGTGACCATGTACGTCGACGGCGCCCCAATTCTGCGCAACGTCCTCAACATCACCGGTATTGTCCACGACGACGCCCAGCCATGGATTCTGGGGGCCGGCCAGTGGGGCGAAGTACTCACCGACGGCTGGAACGGTTGCATCGGCGAAACCCGCCTCGTGACCGAACCACTCGATGAAGATCAGTGGCTGACCGCCCGTGCCGCAGGCGAAACCCCAGGGACCGACGACGACGTAACGGCGGAACCGACCGAGGCTCCTACTGAGGAAGCAACCTCTACACCAACTGAAGAACCGACCGCTGGCGAAACCGACCCTACGACCGAGCCAACCGATATGGTAACGGCACCAACGGTTGAGCCATCCGAGGTATCCTCGGAGGCTGTTGCGACCAGCACTGACACCGACAATGACGATCTCGCTCGCACCGGTGCCGGTGTGCGCTGGCTGATCGCAGCCGGGGTCGCTGCAGTCGTTCTGGGCGCCATCACGCTGATGCTGCGCCGCAAGAAAACATTACAAGACTAATAACTATCCACCTATCGTTTCTTCGGGAAACCGTTAGGCAGCGGCACTCATGGTGGCCGCTGCCTAACGAATTCTGAAAGCCTCTTCCGACGTTTACAAGACACGGTCCAAGGTTTCGTAATATACTTCCTGAAACACACGCCGTTCGGACAGGAGACGTCGTATAAGGGGCCTACAAGCGAGTAGAGGTGACCAAACTGGCGTTGTGGACAGCTCCGTCAGCGGCTTCCTCTTGGCCGATATCTCGACCGAGGCGGTAACCGAAGACCAACGCTGGACCAATATGTGAACCATAGCCTGGATATCCGCCACCGAAAACAGACACGGCAGCGGCCCCCACAGCGTAAAGTCCTGGAATCTGTCGGCCTGAGCTATCCAGCACAGACGCATCATTGTCGACATCGAGTCCCGCGAAGGACCCCAAATCCCCCATTTTGATTCGCACTGCGTAGTACGGGGCCTTCTTTAGCTCGGCGAGGTTCGGATTTGGTTTGTGCGAAGGGTCGCCGCGGAAATGGTTATATGCCGTGGAACCACGTCCGAAGTCCTCGTCCTCCCCTTTGCGTGCAAAACCGTTAAATCGTTCCACCGTGGATTCCAAGGTTGCGGGGTCTGCTCCGATTTTTCTGGCTAGCTCTCGCAGTGTGGTGGCTTTAATTAGAAAGCCTGTGTCGTGGAAGTATTGCCGTGGAATTGGCCAGGGTTTTGCATACCCGATTCCGTAGGTGTCCATACATTTTTCGTCGGCAATGATCCAGGCATAGGTATCAGACTCATCTTTATCGTGTTCCAATAGCTGGCGCCCAAAATCGTGGTAACTCAACGCTTCATTTCCGAAGCGTTTCCCATGACGATCTACCGTGATCATACCCGGCAAACCAATTTGTCGTAGATGCGGGAATAAACGTTGTCGGTCGTCGCTAAGTTGCTTGAATTCAGTCACAGGGGCCCATGACCCCGCGGTGAACACATCGGTGCTGATCTGGCCTCCGGCACCCATAGCCAGTACAGCGCTGGATCCATCGTGTCCCACCGTCGGGGTGACGTGATTATTGCCTTCTGGGTCGTGGTCAAAGTATTTTCGGCGCAGCGTAGCGTTACCGGTGAATCCCCCACCCGCTAGCACCACGCCGTGTCGTGCGTGAACGGCACCACTATGACTGCCACCGCCCAGCACTGCTCCGGTGATCGCACCATCGTCTTCCTGAATGAGGGATTCGACAGGAGTTGACGTCCAAATCTGGACACCGGCATCCAGCGCAGATTTCACCATGCGAGTGATCATCGCAGACCCGTTGGTACGTTTAACGGGTTGACCTTTCGTGAGTTGGTCAAACCAGGTTCGGGTGAGTTTGGTGCCCGCGTAGGCAAACGACTTTAGCGAACGGTTTGCGTAGAGGAATTGAGTGAGATCATCGCCAACCTGTGGCATATAACCAAACACGGTATAAGAGCTTAGATATGGTTGCAGCTCTTTGCGGCGTTTGCCCAGCATTCGTGCATCAGCGTCTCCGGGAAGGATAGCCCGACCGCCAATGCGTGCACCAGGCAGATCCATCTGGTAATCCGGTGCCTTCTCGGGGTAGACGAAGTTGACTTCGGTGTTGTTTTCGAAGAACTTGATTGCTTCAGGCACGGTATCTAGGAAAACATCAATGCGTTCTTCGTTGAAGTTGTTCGGTGCCAGCGCCTTCAGGTAGGTCTTCACTTCCTCTTTGGTGTCGCCGGCCTCCTGGCCTGCCGGATTGCCTGGTACCCAAGCCCAGCCTGCAGAAATCGCTGTCGTTCCCCCAAAATGCGGGTTTTGTTCGGCAACAATTACGCGCAGTCCTCGGTGGGCTGCTGCAATGGCTGTCGACAGTCCTGCAATGCCCGATCCGACGACCAAGACATCGCAGTCACGAATGTTCGGTGAGGTGTGTGGCATAGATTGTGTGGTCCTTTCAAGTGGTTTGCTATGTGTAGTTAGGCAACCGGCGTAGTGGGTGGGGTGACAATCTTGACGGCTGACTCCTGGTCACGCTGAGCTCGCCAGTATGGCTCCCCGAGATCCTTGACCGGGGTGAAAGCCGTCTCCCGCGCCGTCAGCACCGCGACGATGGCCAACATTGTGCAGACGGTTCCGAAAATCGCGACCGGCACCCAGCCGTAGGCGCCCTCTGCTAGCAATAGGCCCCCGATCATCGGGCCGAAACCTGCAACTACAAGGCCCAGCTGGTTGCCCATGGCCATACCGGTGTAACGCAGCGGGGTTGCGAAAAGTTCTGCAAAGAAAGTGGGCCATACTCCGTTGAAACCGGAATAGCAGATGGTCATGAATAAGACAGTGGCTATAAAGACCACCCAGATGTTGCCGGTGCCTAACGCCATAAAGTAAAGGAAGAGTGAGAGTGCGCTACCGATCATGGCGGCCAACATCATTGGTTTGCGGCCGATCCGGTCTGAAAGAATGCCGCAGGCGGGCATAGCTAACATTGATAGTCCGATTGCCACCGCGTTGACGCCCAGGATTTCTGCACGTTCGAAGCCACCTTGGTCCGTGGCATATGACAGACCGAATACAGTCAGAATGGTTTGCATGACCGAGAAGATCGACATTAATAGAACCCTGAAAACATCCAAACCTTGATGCTTCAATGCAAGACGAGCTGGAGCGCCCTGAGCTTTTTCTTTTTTCACGTCGTCTTCGAAAACCGGAGTTTCATCGAGTTTCATGCGTACCCAAAATGCTAATGCCAGAACGAGGACTGACAACCAGAAAGGTACTCGCCATCCCCATGTCATCATGTGTTCTTCCGGCAGCATGGTCACTGGGATGAACACAAGAGTGGATAACACCATACCTGAGGCATAACCGGTCATTACAAATGAGGTGAAGAACCCACGGCGACCTTCTGGAGAGTGCTCCAGTGTCAACGAGGACGCGCCAGCAGACTCGGCTCCGGCTGAGAATCCCTGCGCCAATCGTCCAATGACCAACAGTACAGTTGCCCAGATTCCGATTTGTCCGTAGGTCGGTAACAGCCCTATACCCAAGGAGGCAAGGCCCATGATCATCAGAGTCAAGAGCAGTACGTTTTTGCGACCCAATCTGTCACCAAAGTGCCCCATCACGAGACCGCCAAGCGGGCGAGCAATATAGGCTACCCCAAAAGTCGCGAAAGCACCGATCGTTGCAACAAGCGGATTACCTTCTGGAAAGAACAAATACGGAAAGACCAACGCCGCCGCGGTGCCATAAATAAAGAAATCGTAGTATTCCAGGGTGGAACCTAAAAACGAGGCGAGTGCGGCCTTCTTTGGGCTTTGACGTTGTTCTAATCGTGGAGTCGATGCGCTCATCTTGAGGCCTCCTGTTGGTTATCAGATACTGCCGGATCATTGAGCCGAAAATCAACGTAAGCAATATCTTCCACGTTGGGTAATGAATAGGGTTTAATCGCTTCATGTAGCGGATGGGTGTTGTAAATCCGAAGGGCATCTGCTGATTCAAAATCGGCGATGATCGCGTGGTCCCACGATTTATCAGTTGCCACGACATCTGGGCCATGGACTAGGCGTATCATGCCCGGGATGTTGCCGATCATCGATTCCAGTCCAGCGATCCACTGGGCACGAATATCGGCGGTAAATGATGGTTTCCACTTGAACAAGACAATGTGTCGGAGCATTAGACCAGCGCCCCCTTCGCAACCTGCGGAGTGGCGGCTGCGGATAGAGCGACGACGTCGCGTGCGGCAAGATATGCCAGTGTCATTAATGGACCCAACGTGGCTCCGGCCCCGGGGTACCCGGAAGCGTACGGGGAATCGGCCACGTTGCCGGCCGCGTAGAGCCCCGGAATTGGCGTGCCGTCGACGTCGACAACTCGTCCACGTCCATCGGTTCCGACGCCGCCACTTGTACCGAAAGCTCCGTTGACGACCTCAAGCGCGTAGTACGGTCCATATTGCAATGGACCCAACGACGGGTTGGGCCATGGGCATTGGGCATCGCCCCAATAACGATCATATTCCGAATCACCGCGACCGTGGTCCTCGTCAACACCCTTGATGGCCATCGCATTAAACCGGTCAACCGTTGCGACCAGTACATCTGCAGGAACCTCAATTTTCGCAGCGAGTTCTTCCAACGAATCTGCTACGTGCAGATAGGAGGGGGTGGGTTGCCCGGCACGGTGGTCCAGGATGCCATATCGTTCTAAGTAGGACTGATCAAAGA
This sequence comes from Enteractinococcus sp., assembly GCA_036516115.1. Classification (GTDB taxonomy): domain Bacteria; phylum Actinomycetota; class Actinomycetes; order Actinomycetales; family Micrococcaceae; genus Yaniella. The sequence goes on from DATBUL010000002.1 coordinate 24,603, forward strand.
CTACGTGGGCTGGGGTATTGAGCGTCTGATTGTGCGTGGAATCCCACGACTGTAAACAGCGAGCAAGGTCGTTGTAGTTCTGAGCTTCATTTGCAAAGCGCTTGCCGTGTCGATTCACCATAATGGAACCAGGTCCTTGGCGTTCAAAACGCAACAGCGATCCAATAGGTTGACCATCCCTGGTTCCACCGGTCAATGACATAGGTGCCCACCACGCTTCGCGAGTGCCTCGCGTCGCTGCTCCGATTCGTTGAGCCATTTTCAGCCCATCGCCAGTATTGGATGGCGGGGAACAGACCGTGTACAGGCGGGAAGCTAGCATGGAATCAGCCAATTGGCGATCCCATTCAAAACCGCCGGAAGCCAACATGACCGCACTAGCAGAAACTTGCTGACCGCCTACCAGCACTACGCCGGTCACGGCATGTTCATCTGTGAGGAGCCGTTCCACTTGAGCCTGGACGGCGAAGGTGACACCGTGACGTTGACAAGCAGCCACCAACATGGATACCAGCGCATGCCCCTTTGCTGCGACGCCTGATTCCATGCGCTCTTGCAGCTTCTTCCAAGGAAATCGCGTGAAAGCACCCCACGTTTCATATTCCTGCATTGTGTAAGGATGGCGTCCATCGGTTCGAATATATCGGGCAAGTTGACCTAGAGCGTCTCGGTAATTAAATAGTTGCGGCTCCACTGTCCGGCCGCCCTTTGCTGCGCCCGGCAGGTCTTGACGGTAATCTGGAAAGTTATTCAAGAAAATGAACTCGACGCCGAGATGCTCTTCCGCGTAGCGCAACATCTCAGCACCGTGGTTGACCGCAGCGTCAAGTAACTCGGAACGTCCACGCCCACGCGAAACGGCTTCTACATATGCCCGGCCGGCAGTTTTGGAATCCTCCGCACCGTCTTGTTCTGCGTAATGATTGGCTACGATCCACAGCATCCCTCCGGATACTGCCGATGTTCCACCTAATAACCCTGACTTTTCGACAACGAGGACTTGCAAGCCGGATTCTGCAGCAGTCGCTGCAGCAGTCAGACCGGCCGCCCCTGAGCCGACAACAATCAAATCGTAGTGTTCCGCAAGCGTGCGTTGCTCCAGAATTTCCATGAGATAGATCACCTTTCGCGTTTGGAAGTGATCTACATCATGCCCGTCAAGCCGGTAGCCATCGAGGCCTCGTTTCATTCAACGAAACATATAAGTTCGTTCAATGGAACACTCAGTCGTGCCGGGGAGAGGGAACCGTCCGCCGAGCAAACTCCATTCCCCTATTGGGCTTTACCCCGAGCTGGCGCTGTATCCCAGCGGAAGCGAACTTGAGGTGTGAAACAAACCGCTCCGGTGCGTCATCACTGGCCGGAACTATAATAGTCAGCGCTGCAATAGCATGACCCAGTTCGCCGAAGATAGGCACGGCGACGCCTGTGGATTCAGGAATGATTGATCCGGGCGCGATAAAGTAGCCATCTCTGCGAATTGCTGCCAAGACTCGTCGCAGCTCTCCAGGGTCTGTCAAGGTAGTCGATGTGAACTTTTTGAGTTTACGACTTAGCAATAGGTCTTGATCCGCTTGCTTTGCATACGCCAACAAAACGAGTCCTGCAGACGTAGCATGGGCGGGCAGCCTACCAGCGACTGCCGTGATGTTCTCAGTGAACGCATGTGGTGCGAACCGTTCGATATAAAGCACCTCGTTACGGTCCAAGATCCCCAATGAGACGTGAACTTCGAGGTTCGCAACAAGATCTTCCATGGCCGCCACAGCAGCCTCACGCAATCCCTCCATCGGAGCTCCGCTCAGCGCCAGCTCCCATAAACGTGTGCCGTGCTTCCATCCGCTATTCGTCTCACCCCTAGTCACCAGACCCTCAATTTCGAGTTCGGTCAATAACCGATAAGTGGTAGAGACCGGTAAGTCCGCTATGCTGGCAATTTCGCGTACGCTCTTACCCCGTGGTTCCTGGTCAGCCAAGGCCCCTAGGACTCGTACTGCTCGACTAATGAGTGACTCGCCAGATGGTGAGTTAGCCATATGTCTCGACCTGCTCTACTGATCATCGCGCAGGTTGTTCCCCGCGGTTTCGCCACCGTCAAGCACAAAGGTTGCACCGGTGGCGAAAGTTGATTCATCAGAGGCCAGATACACTACCAAATGCGAGATTTCTTCGACCTGAGCAGCTCTGCCTAGCGGAATCTGCCCATAACCGCGTTTGAGGTTCGCGGTTAAAGGTGTCTCGACGCTTCCGGGATGAATGGCGTTTACACGAATATTGTGCTCACCAAAATCTAGGGCGGAGGTTTTGGTAAGTCCCTGAACACCCCATTTCGCAGCTGAGTAAGCAGCCCGGTTTTTGAAAGCTGTCATGCCTGCGATCGAAGAAATATTAATGATGGAAGATGTCTCGTTCTTTTTCAGGTGCGGGACGGCCGCTTTCATCCCATAGAACGTACCGGTCAGGTCGATAGCGAGGGTCCGTTCCCAATCTGTTAGCGTTGCGTCTTCCACTGAACCGGCTGTAAAGATTCCCGCATTATTCACCAGCACATCCAATTTACCGAAGCGGTCCACAGTATCCTCAATAGCGCGTTGCCAGTTTGCAAAGTCCGTGACGTCGAGACTGACGAACATCGACTGGTCCTCGCCCAGTTCTTCGCAGAGGGAGTGGGCGCCTTGTTCATCAATGTCAGCGACGACGACTTGCGCTCCTTCAGCGACTAACATCCTGGCATGAGAGGCTCCCATGCCCGAGGCAGCGCCTGTAATAAGGACAACTTTTCCTAATACTCTTTGTGATCTAGGCATCATGAGGACCAGCGTACAGGGCTGACAAAGTTAAGGATCAAAAGTCCATTCAATGAGACAGGGTTTGTAGAGTGTCGTGCTTATCCGTACCAGTTACCTTCGATAGTCAACCCGCCGTCAATCGGCAAGCAAGTTCCTGTAATAAAACTAGCCGCGAGGGAGCACAAAAACACGATCGGTGCCGCGACCTCGTCCACAGTCGGCATGCGTCCCAGCGGAGTACGCTTGGTCAGGGGTTCCAGTTGTATCTCTTGGCGTACGATGAGATCATCTACCAGTGCTGTGCGGGTCGGTCCGGGGCTGACTGCATTAACACGTATGGCGTCGCCTCCCCATTCAACCGCGAGGGTACGAGTCATGCCCGCGATGCCAGCCTTAGCGGTTCCATAGCTGGCGCGTCCGGGAGTTCCATTGATTCCAGCGACTGAGGACGAATTCACCACGGCTGCACCCTCATCCTGCTGCGCTGCTTGCTGCAGGAGCGGATAGGCTGCTCGACACATCCGCAACGTGCCACCCAGATGCACCTCGAACAGAGCCTGAAAATCACCGTCGTCCAAATTCTCGAGACGCGCATGACGAGCGAAACCTGCACAATTAACCAGCCCGTTGAGCTTACCTTCCTGTCGAGCAATGTCGTCGACTGCAGCCTCTACCGATTCTGAATCTGTCACATCGACGACGATGCCACGAACCTGGTTCCCGAGTTGGTCTACGGCTGCGTTCAGGGCCTCCGCGCGAAGGTCCAGCAGTATAACTTGGCCTCCCTTATTCAACCATTGGCGGGCAACTTCAAGACCGATGCCGTTGGCCCCTCCGGTAACCGCCAAGACGTCTGGGGCTTTTCCTGAACTGAGTTGTGTCATGATGATGCCCTCTGAGTGCTCTTCACGTTGTTGACTGTCCCATCGTCCTGTTCGATATGCAGCTAGAGTAGCGGGTCCTAAGAGGTATTTGACGGTGGTACCATTCAATGATCCACACGCTTGACCTTCTAAAATGTGTCACTACCACCCTGAAAACCTCGTGGACAACGGAAATATGAAGTTTTCCTATTCCAAAGGCGCAGGCGTCCTCATCTCACCCGAAACCAAACCTCGACGAGCAACTTGCTCGTCGAGGTTTGGTTATGGAAGCCTGTCACCGGCAGCCTCTTCCTTATGAAACGGTCACCGACGCCAATGTCTGAGCAAGATGACTGCCCACGGCATATGCGCGAGTGACGCCCGAGCCTAGCGTTGCTCCGCCACCCGGATACGTGTTACGGAAGATCCCACCGGAGACGTTGCCAGCCGCATACAGACCTTTGATTGGCTCTTGATGACGATTCAGGACTTGTCCGTCGTGGTTCGTGGCCAAACCTCCGGAGGTGCCCAGTGTGCCGGCGTGCAGCGGCACCGCATAATAGGGTCCGGTTTCCAAAGGCGCCAAGCACGGATTCGGCTCTACCGAAGCATCGCCGAGGTGGCGGTCCTGTTCTGAGGAACCTCGGCCGAACTCGGTATCAACCCCTTGACGGGCGTCGTCGTTAAATTTTTCGACAGTAGCGACCAGTTGTGCTGCATCGATACCGGCATGTTCGGCCAGCGCTTCGAGGCTGTCAGCTTGTAGCATCCACTCGGCAGCTTGGCCCGGGGTGGAGCCTGCGACAGGGTACTTCGACATGAAGGTGTGGTCGAAGATCAACCAGGCCGGATTATTCTGGGCTTTCCCGGTGTGCGGGTCGATGTTAACGAACACTCGTGCCACGTCGTGGTAGTTCAGCGCCTCGTTCACGAAGCGATATCCAGCGGCGTTGACCGTGATAGATCCCGGTAGGGTCATCTCCACGTTGCCCATTCGGCCGGTGGGCTTACCGTCATATGTCTGACCCGCGGCATTGATAATAGGTACACCCCAGAGGGCGTTCATATCGCGCAGACTTGCCCCGGCCGCCATGCCGAGTTCTAAACCCTCGCCCTCATTGGACGGTGCACCGATTGGCGTGACATCCAACGGCAGGAAGGTTTGCCGCAGGCGCTCGTTATAGTCGAAACCGCCCGAAGCGATGACAACGGCGGCTGCCGTAATGACGTTGGTATCGGCGACGGTCAGCTGCCAGCCCTCAGCAATGCGGTCGAGCTTGGTGACCGGTGCACTCAGGGCAATATGGACACCGGCATCCAGAGCCGAAGCAGTCAAAGAACCCACCAGGGCGCCGCCCATGGTTCGTACGCCCTGGGCTGCGCGGTCTGCTAGCAGCTTCGGATCGGGCGCGCGGCCATTGAGGTCATCACGTTCGACCATGGTCAACAGCGGGAAATAGGTGGGTTGACGCAGGACTTTTCCGATGTCCGGGTAATCATCAGCCCGGAAGGCGGCATTATCCAGGCTGCGGCCACCAGCGGCGGCACCCGGCCATTCCATGTGGTAATCCGGGCGACTCAACGGCACTAGTTCCACTCGGGTGTGTTCATCCAGGAATTTGATGGCTTCGCCGCTGGTGCGAACATACCAGGCCATGTCCTCGTCGGACATGACGTCGCCGGCTGCTGCGGTCAGATAGTCGATACTGTCTTGCACGGAGTCCCGGTAGCCTGCGGCTGCACCCAGATGATTGGCGGGCGCCCAAATAACGCCGCCACCTGCTGCCGAGGTACCGCCGAGTTTCTCGGCTTTTTCAACCACCGCAACCCGCAGCCCCGCGTGGGCGGCGCGGACGGCAGCAGTCAATCCAGAAGCACCGGACCCCATGACGACGACGTCGTAGGAAGCATCGAGTTGGTCTATGCCGTAAAAGGTTGTGGAGCTCTGAGACATCAGTGTTGCACCTCTGCGAGAAGTTCAGCGGCTTCGACGTCATTGGTTACAGGCATATCGATGACGATTTTGCCAACCTGCGCGCTGCGGTTTTCCATGGTTTCGAAGGCTTCGTTAAGTTGATGGAGGCCAAAACTATGCGTGATGAGTTCGTAGGCCAGATCGTGGCGCTTATTGAGGATTTCGAGGGCCTCTGGGATCAGGTTCAAAGAGTTGCGGCTGCCGCGGATGTCTAGTTCTTTGAACGGGACATCGCGCATCGACAGTGCGACACTGGCCGTAGAGATTCCAACCTGCACGATGCGAGCTGTGGGAGCGGCCAGGCGGACGGCATTCTCTAGGCTGACGGGCACACCGGTGGCTTCAATTACCAGGGTTGGCCCCGTCATCGGACAAACATCGGCTAGCACCTGAGCATCTGCAGCGCTGGGGAACGGATCTGTTCCGGCGGTGATGGTTGATACGGCACCGAACTGTCGAGCCAAGGCCATGCGGTGTTCGTCGAGGTCAGCGGCGACCACAGTAACACCCTGAGCAGTCAAGAATAGGGTGGCCAGCAATCCGATCGGGCCACAACCCAGGACCAAAGCGGTCTCACCTGCGACCGGCGTACCACGGTTGACCGCTTGCATGGCGATCGAACTGGGCTCACCCAGTGCGGCAAGGCGCAGCGGCATGCCTTGAGGGATTGGATGGAGCTTGTCCACGGGCATCAAGATAATTTCGGCCAGGGCTCCATCCTCGTAACAACCCAAGCAAGAGATCGAATCACACACGTTGTAGCGGCCGGCTTGGCAGGGTCCGCACGTGCCGCAATAGACCATCGGGCTGACGGCGACGGCGGTCCCTACGGTCAGATCGGAGGCTGTTTCGTCGATGGCTTCGATGATGCCCGAGAATTCATGGCCTTGGACGATCGGAAGTTCGGTGACGTAATCATCGTCCCAGATGGTGTGGTCAGTACCGCACAGGGCGACGTGGTGGACACGGATAAGCGCGTGACCTGGGGTGAGTTCGGGTGCGAGTTCTTCTTTGATCTCGACTGTGCGGCGAGCGACAGTATGTGCACGTAACATGAGGCGAAGGCTCCTAGGCTTGGGCTGGGACGAGCTTGTCTTTACCGAAGAAGACACCCCATTTGCGGATGCCACGTTCGGTGATCAACTGGTGTTGTGCAAATGGGTCGTTATCCATCAGGCTCAGTGCATCGTCTTCGTCGTTACCGGTGACGATCAGCAGCGCACCGGCTCCCTCGTCGACCGGACCGGAAACCAGCAGGCGACCACGGTCGAAGCATTCCTGCAGGAATTCCACGTGGATGGGGCGGACTTCATCGCGGGCGGAAGCCGTGGAGTCGTCATACACGTAGTTGATGGCGTAGATGTTCATGTCATGTCTCCTGATGTTTTAGGTTCGATGGTTCATCACCAAAATTCTTCGGGATGTCGCCCAATACGCTTGGCTGGGCGATCCACAACGTTGGGCTTTGGCCACGTGAGGTCTACTGTAGAGAGGCTGGTCATAAGAAACGGTCGGTTGCCCATTGAATGGGCAACCGACCGTAATCGCCGTGAAGTGAGTCTTAAACGCGAAGGGTTGACCAGCGGCGCCCAGAATATGGCCGATGATCCGCGCCCATGAGCCGCGATAACGACCGGCCCGCAGCCGCCAGAACAGGCACGATGAGTTGGTGGTTGTCTTCACCTTGAGCTGCCACGACAGTGACGGCACCCATGATCTGGTTCTCCGCCCCCTTGACGGCCACTGAATAACCCACGTTTTCTTCCACGAGGTCCCCGGCGTGACGGGCGAAACCCCGTTCCCGAATTTCGGCAAATCGTGCACGCAAGCGCGCCGGGTCCGTTATGGTTCGCGGAGTGCACTGCGGAATGACACCCGCCAGGAAAGTTTCTTGTACATGGTGTGGCGCATTGGCCAACATGACCAGACCCGCAGAGGTCGAGTGCATGTTGAGTCGACCAGCGACCTGGGCCAGATTATTGACGGTGCCATGTTTATCGAGGCGTTCCACGTACAGCACGGTGTAGTCCTCAAAGGACGGCACCGAGAGCGATACATCCTGGCGAACCGCTTCTTGAATACCTTCCAGCACAGGACGGCCGCGCTGCCGGAACTCTTCCAGCGGGTTAGACCGCGCGGCAAGTTCCCACATGCGGGGTCCAATGCCGACCCGCCCGTCGTCATCGCGGTCTAAGAATCCGACATCGCATAGTTCAGCAGCCAGTCGGTGGGCGGTCGACGCGGGGAGGCCGGTTTCTCGGGCGAGCGCGCTCATGGTGAGTCGCGGTTTGGTCCGTTCAAAAGCGCTAAGCAATTTGATGACGCGTTCAACGACGGACTCGCCCGATCGTGAATTCGCCATGACCTTACTCCTTTCGCCCGGGAAATCGTCAACCGTATGCGGCGATAGCTTTGAGCTAGACGGCGGCAGCCACGAGTTGTTCGTGCAAATGCGTACGCATCCGTTGACGATTCGCGCTCAGACCGGTTTGCAATTCAAACGTGTCAGCAGCTTGTTCGACCAGCATGGCCGTTCCATCCACTGTGTAACATCCCAAGCTGCGCGCGTGAGCCAACAGCTGGGTTTCCGCCGGTCGGTAGATCACATCCGCTACCCATTGGTGAGCGGTCAACCAGCTCAGTTCAAATGGGGCGCCTGGCAGATGTTCCATACCGATTGGCGTCGCATTGACTACAGCGTCAGCAGTCGGTACCCATACAGGTGCCATCTCTGGGCCACCGGTATGGAGCTGCACACCATCAGCCAAGGTAGAGCCTAAACGTTCGTTGAGCTGGACCAGTTGCGCTTGCTGAGGGTCAATAACGTAGAGGTTTCGCACCCCATAGTCCAGAAGCGCACGAGCAACCGCGGCCCCTGCGCCCCCGGCCCCGAAAAGCACTGCGGTCTCACGCGGCGCCTTCTGCGGCAGGGTGGCGAATAACCCGGCGAGGAAGCCGCTGTGATCGGTATTATGGCCGACCCAGCCGTCGTCGGTGTGGATGACATTATTGACCGCGCCCAGGATTCGGGCGGTATCGGACAGTCCATCCAGGTACTTGATGACATGCTGTTTGTGCGGGTGGGTGACGTTGAAACCGGTGAACCCCGCGGCCACGTGTTCCCGGATGATTTCTCCGAGACGCTGGGCCGCGTCTGGTTGGTCTTCCAGGTCAATGAGTTCGTACTGGAAGTTTTCCAGCCCTTGGGCTCTGGCTTCAGCACTGTGAAGCATCGGCGACAGCGAAGTGCCAATGTGTTCACCGATGAGTCCAATACGGTAGTGCTTCGTGCTCATTTTGCTTCAGCACCCTGGTGGCGTGGTTTACCCAGTTCGGAAGTCGGGGTCCGGTAGGTTTCGGGGCCGGTAGCAAAGGCAATTGCCGAGCCGACAGCAAAGACTGCGCACATGATAGCAACTGGCACCCAGTTTGCCACGTCACCGCCGGTGATCATGGTGCCGATCGCCGGTGTGAAGCCCGAAACCAGTAGGCCGAGCATCAGGCCAATGGCCATGCCAGAGTAGCGGACTTTTGCTGGGAACTGTTCTGGGAAGGCGGCGAAGTAAATTCCGTTGGATGCAGCGTAGAAGCCACCCATCATCAGATTTGAGGAGATGAAGATCAGGGTCACGTTGCCGGTACTGATCGCCCATAGGAAGACGAACATCATCAACCCGGCACCGGTGGCACCACCGATAAAGACTGGTTTGCGGCCGATCTTATCTGCCAACAGGGCAAACAGCGGTTGTGTAATGACTGCTGCGAAGTTGGAAGCAGCGATCGCGGCGAGCATGACGGTGCGGTCGACGCCGGAATGTTCGACGGCGAAGGAAAGTCCGAAGACGTTGACCATGGTGTTGATCATTGCAAACGTCGAGGAGAACATAACGCGCAGCAGTGCTGGCAGGTGCTCGCGGAACAGAACGACTAGGGGAACCTGGGGCTCTTCTTGTGCCTCGACGGCTTCTTCGAAGACTTCAGGTTCTTCTAGGTTGCGACGCATCCAAACGGCGAACAGGGTCAGGACGACGCTGATCAAGAACGGGAGACGCCATCCCCAGCTGAACAATTGCTCATCCGGCAGCAAGGCCACTGGGATGAATACGATGGTGGCCAAAACGATGCCGAGCATAATGCCGGAAGCGGTGAAACTAGCGAAGAATGAGCGGCGGTATTCCGGGGCGTGCTCAATCGATAAAGAGGCAGCGCCCGGAGATTCACCGCCAGCCGACAGCCCCTGACACAGGCGCAGGAAGACCAACAAAATGGGTGCCAAAATCCCGATCTGCTCGTACGTCGGCAACACACCAATCAGGAACGTGGCAACGCCCATGAGCAGCAACACGGCCATCAAAGTGTTCTTGCGACCAAAGCGATCACCGAGGTGCCCCCACATGACAGCACCCAGCGGACGGGCAACGTACGCCACACCAAGTGTAGAGATAGACAACAGGAGCGAATTCACTCCGTCGCCTGGGAAGAAGATATGGGAGAAAACCAATGCGGCAGCAGAGCCATAGATGAAGAAGTCATAGTATTCCAGGGCACTGCCCAAGAAACCAGACAGTGCGGCACGCTTGGCCTGGGAAGTCACTGTGGTGGCGTTGCGTACGCGAGGATCAACTCCGGAATTCGGGTTCGATACCTCACGAGCGGTGATGTCAGTAGTCATGAAAATGGTCCTTTCAACACTCCTTGCTGGAGATCACCACCTAGTGTGACTGACTACACTAAGCTTTGTCCACGACCTAATTTGTCTATGACTATGTACAAAAAACACATAATCTAGAGGCCTTCGGCGAGGACGTCCTCAACCAATTCGAGAAACGCGTCACGGGCTGCCGAACCGGGTTGTTTTGACCAAGCCAAACCGTGATTCATATACACAGGCTCGCCTTCGAGCGGCAAGAATACCGTCCCTGGTGGCACCACCGGTTCTACCCCTTCCGGTAAATGTGCGACCCCTACTCCGGCGGCTACTAACATCATGCTCATATACGGGTCTGTGATTTGCTGGGAGATAATGGGATGAAATCCCGCTTCAGTACAAGCTCTTACCGTATCTTCGTACAACACCGATCCCGCCCCAATGGGAGGGGTGATAAATCGTTCGTCGGCAAACATCGCTAACTCAACGTGGTCTTCTTCGGCTAATGGATGATCGGCGGGCACGACCATGCCAAACCGTTCTCGAAGCAGCAACCGCGTCTCGGTACGCGTCGAGTCGGTCGGCAGCCCGACGAATGCTAGGTCCATGGTGCCGGCATCTAATTGTGCGATGGCATCTTGCGTCATAACGCGCCCGACCAACGACAATTCAATCTGCGGATAGGTGTCGCGCACAGCACGCGTAAATCGCGGGAGAGTTCTTCGATTCAGTACCCCGGTAAAACCCAAAGTGAGTTTGCCGTAGACGACACCTTCGGGAACTTTCACCGATTGCTGAGCAAGATCGATTTCCTCAAGCACGGCCCGAGCATGCGGCAAAAAGGCGTGTCCGGCGGCCGTCAGCTCAACTGAGCGGGTACTGCGGATGAATAACTCCGTACCCAATGACCGTTCAAGTTTACGAATTACCTGACTCAATGGTGACTGCGCCATCCGTAATCGTATGGCTGCATTTCCGAAGTGCAGCTCTTCTGCAACCGCGATAAACGCTTCCAACCATCGAATCTCCATGCGTAGTCTGCCCCTTAGTCCCGACGTAATACTGTGAGTGTAGCCCCGCGAGCGGCGCTGCGAACAACCTTGCATTCTGTGGCACGCTCTACGGAACTACTGGACGCTTAATAGGTTGCTCGACCACCAGACAGGTCGTAAACGGCACCGGTGGAGAAGCTACAGCGACTCGATGCCAACCACGCCACGAGTTCCGCAGCTTCCTGCGGCTGTCCTGGCCGCCCCATAGGTATTCGCCCCATGAGGCGGTCATGAGTTCGCGGATCCATCTGTTGGTTCAACAGGGTGGAGATGATGGCCGGTGCAATCGCATTGACGAGCACCCCGTCTTGTGCCAGTTCTTTGCCCAGAGATTTGGTCAGCCCGATGACAGCTGCCTTGGACGCCGAATACGCTGATTGAAAGGCATTGCCCTCTTTACCGGCGATGCTGGCCACATTCACAATTCGGCCCCATCTAGCCGCCACCATGTCTGGCCCAAAGTGTTTGCACATCAAAAATACGCCGTCGAGATTCACCCGCATCGTGTGCTGCCACTGCAGGTAATCGGTGTCGGCGAGCGCCGATTCCGGGCCTTGCACTCCGGCGGAGTTGATCAGAATATTCACGGACTTGCCCGCGTCCAACAGCCGGTCCCGTAGGTCACGAACCTGTTGCTCATCGGTGATATCACATTGGTAATCTGCCGCGGGGGACAGATCTACCGTGCGAACCTGCACCCCGCGGTGGCGCAGGAGTTCGGCGCACGCCGCACCGAGCCCCCTACCCCCGCCAGTAATCAGCGCCAACGCATCCTCAGGATATTCGCTGTCTTTGCCTGCGTCATCGTCGGGTGTGATGTCGCTACTCATTGTGACCCCCTAGGTTCAACGAACAGTGTCGGCCGTCGACGATGCTTCAAGCCCCGTGGTAGTAACTTCGTAGTCGGTCACCTGCGCTAGATCTCGTCCTGCAATGTAACCGAAGGTCAGGGCGGGACCAATGTTCACACCACCGGATGGGTATTTACCGCGCATGATCGACACCATGTCATTACCGGCCGTATAGAGGCCAGGAATCGGTGCCCCGTTGCGATCCAGCACGCGGGCTTTGGTGTCTGCGGCAATACCCGCAAAGGTTCCAAACGACCCGGGGCGGATATGGACGGCGTAAAACGGCCCTTTTTCGATCGGCGCCAGGCTCGGGTTCGGGCCAACCGCAGGATCTCCCCCGTAACGGTTGAAGTTGGTTTCCCCACGTTGGAATGCCGGGTCCTCACCGCGCCGGGCGTTCTCGTTGAACTCACGAACGGTTTTGACCAACTGCTCCGGGTCAATGCCTGTCTTTTGGGCTAGTTCTTCTAGCGTATCGGCCTTGATGAGGTACCCGTTGCGAATGTATGGCAGCAGAGGGACCGGAATGGGTTTGGCAAAACCAAGTGGATATTTGCGAACGAACTTTGAGTCAGCGATCTGCCAGGCCTCGACAGGCTGTCCTTCCGGCGTTGCGTTCATCATGCCGTCAACATAATCGAAGTATCCATTGGCTTCATTGACGAAGCGCTTGCCGTCTTTGCGAACGCCGATCGATCCCGGTTTGGCCCGGTCCATGATGTGTGGAAACACGCCGGTGTTGCCGTTGGGGTATGGCACTAGCGATACCGGGCACCAGGCCGCAGCCGAGTACACTTCAGTGTCGAGATACCCGCCCACAGCCTCGGCCAGGTCGGCACCCGAACCGTCTGCTTCATCCGGAGCCAGCGTCCAGTGTTCATTTCCCGTCGGAGTCTGACGGAAATACTGTCGACGACGCTCCACATCCGCAGGGAAGCCACCGGTGGCCAGGACGACACCGCGTTGGGTGCGAATGATGCGTCCCCCATCATCAGTGCCCACGACAGCACCAACGACGGTCCCCTCACTATCGACGATAAGGTGTTGAGCTTCGGTCTTCACGCGAATATCCACCCCGAAGTCTTCGGCCGACTGAATCAGCCGTCCCATCAGAGCGGTGCCGTTAACCAAGTGCATACTGCGACGGTGGGTGGCCATGTCCCAGACATGTGGAATGACCCGTGAAGCTGAATACGCCCATCCCTTGAGAGAAAATTGCGAAGCTGACAAGATCTTTTGCAGATCCGGGCCAGCCATGATGCCCATACCCAAAAATGAGGTGGGATAGTACTGGTTATTCAGTTTCTTCAACGCCGTCTTGGATAACTTCCGAGCATTAATCGGTTTGGGTCCCACCGATCGGTTCCCGGTCCCGGCACCCGGCAAGTTGCCATAAATATCGTTGATCTTCGCGCCGGTGACAAACTGTAGAGCGGTCTTGTAGTGGAAGAAATCCACCATGTGCGGCACCGCTTCCAGGAAGGCGTCGATCATCTCGGATGCCGAGTCGGTGTACAGGTCGCCCAGCACGCCGCGCAGATACGTGCGAAACTCTTCAACGTCTTCATCCACGCCCTCGGCTTTGGCCAGCGATGTACCCGGGGTCCAGGCCCAGCCACCAGATCGCGAGGTTGCCCCACCACAGGCTGCGGATTGCTCGGCCAGAATTACGTCGAGACCGTGGAAGGCAGCGGTGGTAGCAGCTGCAAAACCGCCGGCTCCGCCACCCACGACCAACACATCGGTGTGATCGGTTGGCAGGTGGTCGGGCAGTTCGTCCACGTGATAAATACCAGGGGTTGATTGAGCCAAGGGTTTCTTACCTTCCTAAAGATTAGTGACCGTATTCATCGGCGTCGAGCCGGGCGCGAGAGCCGTTATCGAGCGCATTGATCGCCGCGATTTCAGCATCAGTAAGTTCAAAATCAAAGACGTTGAGGTTTTCTCGCTGACGTTTGGCATTCGCGGACCGTGGGACAGCGATACGACCTTGCTGGACGTGCCAGCGCAACACGATTTGATGTTCCGTTTTGTCATGCCGCTCAGCGGCTTCACGAAGCACCGGGAAATCGGACAGGGTCAAGTCCCGGCCCGTTGGAGAATAAGCGCTCACGACGATGTCGTGTCGGGCGTTAGCAGCCAGGTAATCTGGTTGACCGGCTAACGGATCCACCTGGATTTGGTTGAGCGGGATATTCAGTCCGGCATCAACCACATCCTGCAGGTGATGGGGTTTGAAGTTGGATACACCCCAGGCTCGGATGAGGCCCGTGTCGACCAATTCGGCCAGCGATGCGCAGGTCTGGACGTAGGTGCCTAACTGTGGATTGGGCCAGTGGATCAGCATGAGGTCAATGTATTCCAGTCCGGTTTCGCGCAGACTATGCTCTATGCCGGACCGGACGGTCGCCACATCACCAAAGTAGCGATTGACAAGTTTAGTGGTGACGAACAGTTCGTCACGAGGCACGGATGATGCCCGGATGGCTTGACCCACGGCATCTTCGTTGCCGTATTTCTGGGCAGTGTCGATGTGTCGGTAGCCATTATTGATGGCGATAGTCACCATATCGGTGGATTGTTGGCCAGTGAGCGGCCAAGTGCCCAGACCAATCTGCGGTATCTGCACACCGGAGACCCCGGTTCCCTTCAGGGTGAGCGTTGCAACGTTAGTGTTCACTTCATACTCCTTCAGGCTTGCTGCGGCGTGAGGCCGATATTATCCAGCAGGGTGCGTGCTGTGGTGTAGAGCCGATTGGCCCAGTCTTGAGGACTCATAGAATTTTGCAGCACGCTATTGGGGACCTCAACGGAGACCGGGAGTAAGTCCTCGTGGGCACCACGTCCAGCGTCCACGGCGGCAATCATCGCAGCTAAATCTTGAGCGCCTTCACCAGCGGGAAAACGTCCGCTTCGGGATTCTTCGACCAGCGCTTCATTGCTGGCCGGTTGTTGCGCTGCAGCATCACATATTTGGATCATCGGTACCTGTAGCGCCGCGGCGCGCAAGTCCTCAACTGTCGCACCGAATCGCGCAGCATGCAGGGTGTCGACTAAGACGGTGACCCCTGTCTGTTCTGCAATCTCACGAGCCCCCGGATAGCTGTTCACCGCCTGGTAGCTGATGGGTTCCAGTGCGGGTGTAATCCCGTAGGATTTGCCGTCGGCGGTCATTTGGCCCAGAGTATCAATCACCCGCGATCGATCAGTATCAGCTACGGCAACGGTCATGGATTCTGCGCCCAGCGCCTGGGCGGCCTCGAACATTTGTAACCAGGCTTCGCGTTGATCGGTGCCATCCAACAGCAAGAATTCCGTGTCTTTGACTCGGAGGCCTGTAGCATCCAGTCGAGCGAGGGTTTCCGCCAACATGGGCGAACCTGGCTGCACATTGAATGGAGTCTCTTGCGCGGTCACCGGGCGCACCCGGATGCCGACAAAATCGAACCCGGCTTCAGCCGCCAACTCTACGAGTTTTGGCGGTTCAGTGGTCAATGAAGACAGGTGGGCAAGCCCCAAGGGGCGGGTAGGTTGAGTTGTCATGGGTGAAGCTTCACCGGCTTTCCAGTTTTGGATGATTCATAGATAGCTAACAAGATGCGCAATGCTTTGGTTGCTTCTTCGCCAGTCACCGCAGGCTCGGTTCCGGTGGCCACGGCGTTGACGAAGTCAGCCACTTGCAGTTTGTGGAATGGCACTAGTGCTGCGTTAATTTCGGACAAAGGTGTATTCGGATTCACGCCTACCGGCCAGGTGGGGTGGTGGTCAATGGTCTCTCCGGTACCCAGCACATCGATCCGACCCTCAGTGCCCTCGGGAAATTCAGTCAGCTGAACGCTAGCCCCGGTAGTACCCGTGATTCGGATCTGCACGCCCAGCCCTGGCGTCACAGCGGTCGAGGCCTGCAGGGTAGCCATCGCACCGGTGGAGAACTTCAATGTGGCTACTGCGGAGTCCTCAGTTTCCATGTGGTCTTGATGCACAAAGGTATCGATATGACCGTGGACTTCGACCACTTCCCCCATGAACCACTGCAGAAGGTCAATGTAGTGAATCGCCTGAGTCATGAGCACTCCCCCACCGTCAGTCTCCCACGAGCCCCGCCACGGTGTCGCAGCATAATAGCTCGCATCGCGATGCAACAGCACAGAAGCATGCCCCAAGATAGGTTGGCCGATCGTGCCATCATCGATTAACGCTTTAATGCGTTGGGCTGCCGGCCAGAAGCGCCGTTGAAACAGCACACCCAATTGCACGCCGTGCTGTTTACAAGCATCGACCATTCGCTGGGAGGCTTCTAGGGTAGTTGCTAACGGTTTCTCACATAACACGTGCACTCCAGCCTCGGCGGCTTCCACCACCACGGCCTCGTGGGTCGGGTGGGGTGTGCACACCGACACTATGTCGAGAGGTCCAAGATCTCCCGGGTTTTTTATGGCCGCAAACATTGCTGCGGTACTCCCGAAAGCCCGTGCAATGCTGTGCTCTCGTGCGGTACGCGCGGCCAGGTCTTCGTTGATGTCGCAAGCTGCTACGACTTCTACATTGTCTATGGCGCGATAGGCTTCGAGGTGATTTCTAAAAATGGCCCCGGTACCAATAATGGCAACTTTCAGGGTGGCACCAAACGATGGTTCAGACATGATGGGCCCGCATCCTTTGTTCCGTTGAAGTGTAGTCGTGGCGATTCTCGCAAGATTTTTCCTAGAACTCGCGGCCCTTCTCACTCAATGGGATTTTTGGTTTGGAAGCTACCACTGCGCAAAGTCTTGGTGATGTTCTGGCTGCTGCGCCATGACCTGACTCAACCCACGTGCCGCGGCCAGTAGGACAGGCAATTGCACATTCATGTTGATTTCATCCACGGGGCGAACCACCGAAATCGCACCGATGACGCGTTGGCGGCGGCCAAAAACCGGTGCCGCTGTTCCCGAAGAACCGGCGCTGAGCACTTCTGCCACATGAGCCCAACCCTCACGTTTAACCTGTGCCAACCTGGCCTCCAGATCCTGACGGGTTAACCGCTGTGAGATCACCCCCGGATCCTGATCGGCTTGATCAAAATACTGTTCCTGGATGTGTCGCGGAGCAAATGCCAACATGACTTGGCCCGGGGCCGTAGACAGCACTGGCAAGCGTCCAGCTAATGAAGATACATCGGTATCGTCATGGCCGATAGCAAGACGCTCCAAGTAAATAATGGAGACTTCTGCTGGGTCCAGAATTGCCAGTGACACTGTTTTCTTCAATGTCTGGTGCACGCCCTCTAGAAACGGCCGGGCAGCGGCTGAGAAGTTCTGATACACCGTGGACCGGTGAGCTAATTCCCATAGGATCAACCCCAACCGATACTTGCCTTCTGGCGTGCGCAGCAACAATCCCTCATCGACCATAGCCCCTACCATGCGGTGGGCTGTAGAAATTGCTAAGTCTGCGCGCTGGGCGACCTGAGTTGCTGACAGGACCTGGTGGTCCTCATCAAAAACTCGAAGAATTCGCGAGACCCGTTGTACCACCGACTCACCGCGAGAAGAATTTGCCATGCATCAATGCTAATCGCCTGGATAGTCTTCCCACCCAATGGGACATTGCTTGGAATCCGAAAGCGGCACCTTGATGATCAGAAAGAGTAAAGTTTTCCTGTCGATTTCTAAGGTAGTTTTGACCATGAACCAACACACCAAATCTGCGTGGGATCACGAAGTGGATCTCTTGGTACTGGGTACCGGAGCAGCCGGACTATCTGCCGCGTTAACCGGCACGGCCGAGGGGCTCAAAGTGTTGGCGTTAGAAAAAACCGACTATATCGGGGGAACCACCGCCTACTCCGCAGGTACCTGCTGGATCCCAAATAACCATTTCCAAGAAGAAGACGGACTGGACGACAGTCGGGAAAAAGTCGAGCGCTACCTAGACGCGGTGGTGGGCGACAAGGCCGACAAGAAGCTCCGCATGTCATATATCGACAACGGCCCTGAAATGCTGAAATACATGGAGCGCTTGAACGTACGATTCCTCCGCTCCCCCGCCGTGGTCGATTACCACTCTGAACTGCCCGAAACCGGAAAGACCGGCCGCGCGCTTGAACCCGAACCGTTCGATGGCCGCAAACTCGGCAAAGTTCGTTTCCGCAATGTCCGGCGACCGGTTCCCGAATTCGCGCTGATGGGTGGGGAGCTGATGGTACGTCGTCCTGAAGTAAATACTCTGTTGGGACTGTTTTCGAAGAAACCTGCCACCACTGCAAAAGCTGTTGGCACCGCACTGAAACTCGGTACCCGTTGGGCCGTCGACCGGGTCTCGAATCCTCGCGGAACCCGTTTGGTGATGGGCAACGCCCTGACTGCGCGGATGTACTATGAAACGCTGCGACGTGGCGGAGATGTTTGGCTCAACGCTCAGACCACCCAACTCATCCGCGAAGATAAGACCGGACGGGTGATCGGTGCAGTTGTTGGCTACCGCGGCCAAGAGTATCGAATCAAAGCTAATAAAGGCATCGTGCTAGCTGCCGGTGGCTTTGCCCAATCACCAGAACTTCGGGCACAATACCTCCCCTCGCCCACCCCGCAATTTTCCCGCGCCGCCGAAGGCGCCACAGGTGACACCATGAAGTTGGCGAGCGCCATCGGTGCGCGACTTGGTGAAGACAACGGCGAAAACGCGCTGTGGTTCCCCTCCTCCATCGGCACACGTGCCGATGGGTCTACAGCAGTCTTCCCACACATCTGGGATCGCGGCAAACCAGGGGTCATCGCCGTCAATGGTGCAGGTGAACGTTTCGTCGATGAATCTGTGTCTTATCACCGATTCGTTCGCGCCATGTACGAAACGAATGCGACCACTCCATCGATCCCAGCATGGTTGATTGTCGATTCGCGCACGCTGGCCAAATACGGCCTGGGCATGATCACCATGCCACACTTGCCTAAAGCAGCCCTGAAGAAATACATCGACACCGGCTACCTGCGCGTTGGAAATACTCTCGAAGAACTCGCCGCCAACACTGGTGTCGATGCCATCGGACTGCGACGGACAGTCGATCGCTACAATGGCTTCGCCCAGACGGGCGTGGATGAAGACTTCCACAAGGGCGAATTGGAGTTCGGCATTGCCGCAGGCGATCCGAACCACGGCCCGAACCCGAATATCGGACCGATTGAAAAAGCCCCGTACTATGCGATCACTGTTGTACCTACGCCCTTAGCGACGGTCTATGGCATCTCGACCAATAAGCACGCGCAGGTCGTGGATAACGACGGCGCTGCAATTCCTGGCCTGTATTCTGCGGGTAATGACGCACAATCAGTCATGGCCTCCGAATACCCGGGAGCTGGCACCCAGGTAGGTGCAGCGATGACCTTCGGCTGGGTAGCAGCCCGGCACGCTGCCCGCAGCTAACCCGGGTTGTGTCTCATGGCGATGGCAACGAATGTTGCCGTGCGGGACCAGTAGAGCCTCGTATTACCAGTTCGGCTTCGAGTCGGATGGCCTGAGCGCCGGTATCACCCTCGAGTAAACCGAACAGCATTTCCACTGCCCTGTGGCCAGCTAGCGTGAGGGGGGCGCGCAGACAGGTAAGTCCGGTATGGATGATACTGGCTGATTGAGTATTATCGAATCCGGTGACGGAGATATCCTCAGGAACCCGATAACCGTGTGCCAATAGATACTGGATCGCTCCAACAGCTAGCTGATCATTAAAGCCCATAATGGCCGTAGGTTCATAGGCTATTGCTTTCGAGGCGGCCTGCCACCCCTGATGAACGGTTGGGATAAATGGACCCGTCACGATGAGTTCAATCCCTAGTTCAGCACAGCGCTGTACCAGCCTATCCGTCCGGATTTTATTACTCCAGGCAAATTTTGGTCCCGCACACCACACAATCCGAGTATGCCCATATTGATGTAGATGGTCTACAAGCGCAGACACGTCGTCAGGGGTAAATGCCACCACAGAATTTACGCCACTTATTTCCCTATTGAACAACACCAAAGGCGCAGTGCGGGCAAGTTCTCTCAGCTCGGAAGCTGGGGTGGTCGGCGCAGCGGCAATAATGCCATCAACAGCGCGATTTAATCGTCGAATATAAGCCCGTTCCATCAATAGATCTTCACCGGTATCAGCCACAATCGTGAGATACCCCGCGAGCCGTGCTCGCTGCAAAATGCCGTGCATGAATCCCATGTAAAACTGATTCGATGAATCCTGCACAATGATGTTGATGGTTCGAGTCAAAGCATCTTCAGACGCGGTCAGGGTGGGCTGGCGGCGGTAGCCCATCTGATGTGCCACACGCATGATTTTCTCGACCGTTTGGAAATTCACACGATCGGGGTTCGTGAATGCTCTCGACACCGTGGATGGTGCCAGGCCGGTTGCATCGGCGACGTCTTTGAGACGAACCCGGTCGGATTTTGGATGCGTGGGCAATCGCTTCTCCTTGCTCTTTTGCGTAGTAACGCGTGGTGAGACGAACGTAAAATTACCCGTTTTGGCAATTTTTGGCAATAATGTGGGCGGTCACACAGTTGCTCGTTAGGCTCAGGTGACGCTTGAACTCAGGCACATCCATCTCTCCATCACCTCTACCCCAGGGAGTTAGACCTTGAAAAGATCGTTGAGAAATTCTCTCAAGTCAGCGAAGTTCGTCGCGGTAGCCGCACTTGGCGCTCTTATTGCCACCGGGTGTGCAGCTGGCGCCAGTGAAGACGAAGCGGGTGATTTCCCGTCGAAAGACATTCGGCTGGTCGTACCGTGGGAGGCGGGCGGTTCTGGCGACCTCTCCGCGCGGACTCTGGCTCCAAAGCTGGAAGAAGAACTTGGCGTCAACGTGATCGTCGAGAACCGCCCAGGTGCCAACGGGTCTGTTGGTTACAACTGGATGACCGAACAAGAACCCGACGGTTACAACATGGTGATGGTCGGCGCAGAAATCGTAACCCTCCAGTACCTGGACTATGAAATTGATCCGGCAGACTACGAATTCCTGTCACAGCTCTTGGCTGGCCCCGGTGGCATCGCAGTTCGTGCCGATAGCCCCTACGAAACACTGGATGATTTGATCCAAGACGCCAAAGAACGTCCAGGCGAAGTCACTTACTCGTCTCCCGGTGTAGGTTCCGTGTGGGATAACCCCGCCCAAGGCCTACAAGAGCTTGCTGATATTGAGCTCATCAACGTGCCCTTCGACGGCTCAGCACCTTCCATTGCAGCAGCCGCAGCCGGCGACGTCGACTTCTCAATCGATGCTGTAGGCAGCCAAAAAGCCCAGGTTGACGGTGGCGAGATGCGCTACCTCGCAGTACTAACCGAAGAACGCCTAGAAGATCTACCTGATGTTCCTACTGCCAAAGAGCTCGGCATCGATCTCCAAAACGCGTCTTTCACCGGCTTGGTCGTACCTGACGGCACTCCGGAGGACGTGGTCAACACTCTGGCTGATGCAATTCAAACAGCTGCACAGTCGGATGAGTTCAAAGAAACAATCGAGGCATCGAACCTTATTCCCAAAGGCACCTCTCCCGAAGAATTCAGCGAATTCATCAAGCAGGAAGACGAGCGCCACGGCGCTTGGATCAAACTTGCACAAGGTGAGTAATAGCGCTGCTAGCTACATCGAGACAATATGACCCCCCAAGATACCCTTGATCAGCACCACAGCACCGGAGTTATCGAATCCGATGACTCCGGTGCCGTTAGGCACTCAGCATCCAAAATCCGCATCCGAGAATCACTCGCCGTGACACTGGCACTGGTCGGTGGCATCGCAGTGCTCATCGGAACCAATAACATCCCCCTACGTGGCACTGGGGAACTCGGTCCCCGCTTCTGGCCTGCCCTATTGGGCTGGGGCATTGTTGGGCTCAGCGTCCTGCTGGTCACCACCAACGTCCTGCCTGCTCGAACATCTCAAGACACTCCAAGTCCCATCACACGGTATGGAGCTACCCAGCTCATCTTGACCTTCGGGGTGCTACTAGCGTACTTATCGCTGTTTAATGTCATTACTTTATGGCTCATCACATTCGTGACCGTCGCCCTGCTCGTATTACTTTATGGGTTCCGCGGGTGGAAAGTGCTGATCCTCTTTCCAGGGATCATTGCCGCAGTTCTGCACATTCTTTTTGTGGTGCTCCTGCGCGTTCCGCTCGGATGAAAGGACCTGAGACAACATGACACACTTCTTGGAAATGCTGGGTCCATCCCTGGTGACCGCAAACGCCGTCTTAGATGGCTTCAGCATCATTCTTCAGCTAGATACCCTGCTTTATATTGGGCTTGGCATGCTCGTGGGAATGCTCGTGGGAGCGTTCCCCGGCGTCACCGCGACCATGGCAGTAGCGTTGGCTGCTGGGTTCACCATGACCATGGAACCCATGCAAGGACTCGCAGTGTTGCTAACGATCTATGTGGCAGCACAATTTGGGGACCGAGTCCCCGCGATCCTTATTAACACTCCTGGTACCCCGGCTTCTATCTCAACGACATTCGACGGCTACCCCCTAGCTAGACAAGGTAAAGCCGGCCTTGCCATGACGGTATCGGCTTTCGGTTCCGCAGTGGGCATGCTGTTCGGCATCGTACTGCTAGCCATTATCGCAATCCCGCTTGCACGGTTTGCTCGAGAATTTGGGCCACCAGAACTCTTCGCCCTAGTAGTCTTCGGGCTGACCATGATGATCGGTGTATCATCTGGCCGCATCATCAAAGGCCTCATCGCCGGATGCTTCGGCCTATTCTTGGCCACAGTCGGACGTGACCCCGTATCCGGCGATGCCCGGTTCACTATGGACATCCTGGAACTCAACTCCGGTGTCCCATTCATCCCGGTCATCATCGGCTTATTCGGTGTAGCTGAAGTGCTTAACCAAATGCTCACACACAATAAGAACATCACTCAGACCAAGCCCATTAGCCAGCTTGGTCAGTGGTGGCCAGACAAAAAGACGAGTAAGTCACTGATCAAGCCCACCGCAGTTGGCGCAGCTACCGGCTCGGTCATCGGTCTCGTCCCCGCGGTAGGGGGCGACATCTCGGGGATCATCGGCTGGGATAATGCCCGGCGCGTATCCAAAGAGAAAGAGAAATTCGGCAAAGGCTCTCTCGAGGGTCTCATGGCCGGCGATACTTCAACGACCACAACACTCGGCGGTTCCGTAACCACCACCATGGCGCTCGGCATTCCAGGCGACTCGGTGATGGCGGTCCTGATCGGCTCGATGATGATCTGGGGAATCCAACCGGGCCCCGCCCTATTCTCGTCGAACCCTTCAATGGTCTACTCCTTGGTCGCCATCCTGACAGTAGCCACCCTGCTCTCACTGGCAGTATCTCTACTGCGCATGAAATCCATGGTCAAACTCCTGGAGCTCAACCAGGCATATTTGTGGATCATCATCTTGGTGTTCTGTATGGTCGGGACTTACTCCATCAACAACTCAGTCTTCGATGTCGTTGTGATGCTCCTGATGGGCATTATCGGGCTCGTCATGTTGCGGCTGGATTTCCCTGCTGGACCAACCGTCCTGGGGCTCATCCTCGGGCCCCTGGCCGAAGCTAACCTGCGGCGTACACTCATCGGTGGTGGGTGGGAATCATTCCTCTCAAGCCCAATTGCGATGATCCTGTTTATTATTTCAGCAGCTGCATTACTCTTCCCGCCGCTGCGTGAAATGTCACGACGCCGCAAAGCGGAGGTGGGCGAAAAGGGTAAGTTCTCGGCAAACGTGACCTAAACATCACGACGCCACCTAAGATGACCCGACGTGAAGCTTCCTGCAAGAAGTTGGGTTCTTCAGACCCTACCCACTGAGGAACCCAACTTCTGCATTAAACTTTCCGGCAGACATCGACGAAGTGATATTGCGGTGAGCCAAGAGCCAGTCGCTTGCTGGACACCCTGCGGTGTCCCGATGATGCGATAGGCCCCGGCATTGCGACACGCTCCCTCAGCGCCATGGGCAGGATCAGATTTTGACGACCATCTTCCCGGTATTCTCCCCGCGGAGCATCCCGAGGAATGCGTCAGCACTGTTTTCGATGCCCTCGATTATCGTCTCGTCGTATACAAGTTGGTCTTCAGCAAGCCATTGACCCACCACGCGCTGAAACTCGGCGTGAGCGTCGCGAGCATGGTCAGACACGATGAACCCCTGAATTCGAAGTTTCTGCCGAAGGATATTAGCCATGTTACGAGGTCCTGGCTGTGGCGTAGTGGCGTTGTACTGCCCGATGGCCCCACACATTGCCACTCGTCCAAACGGCGCAAGCACATCAAGTGCGGCTTCGAGGTGGTCTCCGCCAACGTTATCGAAATACACGTTGAGACCATCATCGCCAATCACCCGGTTAACTTGATCTCGGATCGGTTCCTTCTTGTAGTCGATTGCCTCGTCGAAACCATATTTTTGCAGAATCAGTTCGCACTTCTCAGGACCACCGGCGGATCCAAATACTTGCCGTGCGCCCAGCAGTCGCGCAAACTGACCAACGGCAGTGCCTACCGCACCCGCTGCGCCAGAGACAAAAACAGTCTCACCCTCACGCAAGTCAGCGATCCGCGTCAACCCAACATAGGCCGTGAGGCCTGGCATGCCAAGCAACCCGAGATAAAGGGAAAGCGGAATATCATCGGAGGGAGGATCTACACGCCGAAAAGCTGAGGCTTGGCCCTGTGCGATATCCCGCCACCCCATTTCATGCAGCACCACCGTGCCCTCAGGAAGGTCAGGCGTTCGGGACTCGACGACGTGCCCGACGGCGGCACCGGTCATCACTTCTCCTACGGTGTAAGGCTCCGCGTAACTCTTGGCATCACTCATCCGACCGCGCATATATGGGTCCACCGAGATAAAGGCATTTTGCACGCGAACGTCACCTGCAGCAAGCGCCGGCAGGTCTGTCCGAACCGTAGCGAAATTCTCAGGGGTGGGGACACCGGTTGGCCGGGTCGCAAGGTGTATTTGGGTGCTCAATGAAGTCGTCATGCCTTCATTTTAGGGTGAGAGGGAAGATCCGCACATGAGCCAAGCACGGAGTGCTCGCAGCGTACCCTTAAGCAAAGCAACTTAAGTGGAGGGATACATGGCGGGTGGATCAACGCAGCGTGGCCGTAGCGTCACTTCAAAAGTCTTAGCGATATTATCGGCCTTCG
>DATBUL010000003.1:0-104282 GCA_036516115.1 Enteractinococcus sp.
CAGCACCGCCGTATCGATGATCTGTCACCAGGAGAACGACGTCGGTTAGGCTTTGCCCGCGTGTTGGTGCGCCTCCTTGGGGTTAACGCTACCGGAGCCGCTCACCGCGCCTGGCTGATCGTCATGGATGAACCCACCGCGCACCTCGACGCCACATCAGCCGCGCGCATTCGGAAGGTACTGCGGGAACTGTCACAAGGTCGTCTTCCGAACGGTTCGACAATGCCCCTCATCTTGGTCGTTGCCTCCCATGATGCACGCATCCACCAAGACGCCGATCAACTCATTGGTCGGACCATGGTTTCCACTCCGCCGACATCACCAGAACCGGCTGCAACATCGCAACCGTTGACCGAGCCGTTCCAGGAATCTGTTGTTCCAGGCGTTCGGGTCCGCTGGCGCGATTGGTTACGATTTCTGCCGTTTCGCGAAGGCAGATTTCTCGGGGGGATCGCTTGGGCCGTCGCAGCATTACTGGCAGGGGCACTGCTGTCGGGGCTATCGGGATGGCTCATCGTTCAGGCATCGTATGAACCTCCCATCTTGTACCTGCTGGCCGTCATCGTGGGAGTCCGGTTCTTTGGGATCGGGCGTGCTATCTTCCGCTATGCCGAACGACTCTCGGTCCACGATGCCGTTCTGACTTGGGCCAACCGCCTGAGACTTCAGGTATGGGATGCGTTGGGCAGCCAGGCTGGACAGTGGAACCGACTGACCCGATCCGGCGGGGCCCTCTCCGTACTGATATCCGACGTGGACCAGTTGCGCGACGCCGTGCCACGGGTTGTTGTTCCCATTCCCGCGGCCATCATCACCTGGCTGGTCAGCACCGGCATCGTGGCCTACATGGCTCCGGGGGCCTGGTGGCCCGCCTTGATCGCAGGGCTACTGGCATTTGGTGTGGTCCCAGGCATCGTGCGCCTAGTGGACGCCAAAACTACCACCCAGTTAGCTGATCACCGCACCTGGCTAGTGTCTGCCGTGTCTCGATTGTTTGGATCGGCTGCTGATATCACTGGCAATGGCATGGCCTCCCAGGCAACGGCTCGTTTCGTGGCAACAGAGACTCGCACGGCCACTCCATTGAAGCGCAATAGTTACGCGGCAGGCATTGGCGAGGGACTGGCAACACTGCTGTCGGCGTGGGCCGCAGTCCAAACGCTCTGGGTTGCCATCACCAACGGGATCTCGGCACCGAATACGGCTCTCGTCGTGATGCTGATGCTCGCGCTCGCAGAACCTTTTGGACTCTTTAGCAAAGCAGCCCAAGAGTCTCGCACCATCCATCACCAGTTGGCGAAACTTTTACCGCTGCTGCACCATGACACCACCCCGGGAACAGGTTGGGTACACGCCACCTCAGCTGGAACCAGGGAAAGGGAACAACTGCAACTTGAGAACGTGACGGTCCGCTACAGCCCATCAGATCCCGTGGTGCTTGATGGCCTGAGTCTCACAGCCTCCACCGGAGACTTTGTGGTGGTAACGGGACCATCGGGCTCGGGGAAATCCACGCTCTTAGCAGTGCTCTTAGGTTTCCTTGAGCCCGTAACGGGTACATATCGACTTGTAACCACCGCGACAGACTCGGTCGCAGCGCTGCAACAGGTGGCGTGGTGCCCGCAGGAAGCCTATCTGTTTGACTCGACACTGCGTTCGAATCTAGCCCTGGCTCGGAATCCCGCCCAACGTCCCACCGACAACGAGCTCCACAAGGTACTTGAGACCGTCGGGCTAAAAGACTGGTTAGCTTCCACGCCAGAGGGTCTGGACACTCGCCTGGGTCCCTCGGGCCACTTTATCTCTGGTGGACAACGCCAGCGAGTGGCAGTAGCTCGAGCGCTCCTCGCGGATGCACACATCGTCTTACTGGATGAGCCCACCGCGCACCTGGGAGCCGACGAAGCCGTAGACCTGATTGCAGATCTTCAACGTGCCCTGCGTGACAAAATCGTGATCATGGTGACCCACGATCAACGTTTTGCCAACACACCGCACGCGGTGCAGCTGCCCTAGAGCAAAACACGCGGGCGACGGAACTTATGATGCCGTATCAACTTCCTGATCCGGTAGGACGGGCGAGGCACCGTGGCCAACCACACCAATGGCCGAATCCAGCATGATCCCCGAAGCGTCACGCTCGGAGTGTTCCTGAGGTAAAGCACGAGCCACTCCGCCCGTGGTGGAAGCCAGTGGATGAGGGCCAGCCCATGCGAGTTCTAAGGCGATTTCCCCACGCAAGAATCGATGGGCTCGGATGCCTTGGGTATTGCGGCCCTTGGGCGCAAATTCCGCCAACGCAGTGACCTTGGCAGTTGGCGAGGAGTCCAGCATGTCGGCGTCAGTCTTCGTGACCGTGACGACGACTGAATCCTCAAATTGGGCAGCTGGCGCTACCGTAAATGACACGATGTGATCATCATCTACGAGTTTCATACCGGCAATACCGCCGCCCGATCTACCTTGCGGACGAACCAACTCGGCAGCAAAACGCAGCAGCTGACCAGACTCAGAAATAAAGACCAACTGATCCTCGTCGTCGGTGGCCACACCGGCCCCGACCACAGTGTCGTTATCTTTCAGCGTGATCGCTTCAAACTCGTCCTGGTTCAACGGCCAATCATCAGCGCGGACTCGCTTGACCACGCCGTTGCGCGTGCCGAGAGCTAACACCCGATTCAAGGGCACCATCGCAACCAGTTTCTCGCCTCGCTGCAAGGTGATAAATTCTGAAGCCTTGACGCCGTCGGTCATCGATGGGGTAGCGGTAGCCTCCGGAAGGGCAGCAATTTCGACCACATTAATTCGAATGATTCGACCGGTATCGGTCAGCGCGCCCACTTCGCCACGAGCGGTCGTAGCGACCACCGAGGTGTAGACATCATGTCTGCGACGACGACCCGTGCCGGTGATCGGCGTTTGGTCCTTGGTTCGCAAGAGGCGCCCAGATGCTGACAGCACGACCCAGCAGGGTTCATCAGGGACCAACAAGGCCGAGGCAGCAGCCGCACGATCTGCTTTGGACGATGACGCCGTTACAGCCGGCGCCAGCTCTTCAGACTTCACTAACTTTGTGCGCCGAGCATCGGCGAATTGTTCAGCAACTTCACCGAGTTCGGTAGAAACTGTCTCGCGCAAGACCGCATCGGAACTCAGGATCTTTTCTAACGCCTCGATTGCCGCCAGGAGCTCATCCCGCTCGGTTTCTAAATCAAGTCGTGAGAATTTTGTTAACTGACGCAAGCGCAGCTCGAGAATATGGTTGGCTTGAATCTCGGTGAGATCAAACACGATCATGAGTCGTTCGCGGGCCGCTGCTGCATCATCCGAAGTGCGAATAATCTCAATGACCTCGTCAATGTCGACCAGCGCAAGCAAGAGACCTTCGACCAAATGGAGCCGGTCCTTGCGCTTGCCTAAGCGGTGAGCCGTTCTTCGGCGGACGACGGTCAGACGGTGATCAACGTAGACGCTCAACAGATCTTTGAGTCCCAGTGTTTGTGGTTGGCCATCCACGAGCGCCACGTTATTGATGCCAAAGTTTTCTTCCAAAGGGGTGTGCTTATAGAGCTGAGCTAATACCGCTTGTGGGTTGAACCCTGCCTTGAGTTCAATGACCAATTTGAGCCCGTGATGGCGGTCAGTCAGATCAATGACGTCGGCGATGCCGGCCACCTTCTTGGCATTCACCGCAATCTTGAGACGATCGATGACTCGTTCAGGCCCCACCCCGTAGGGCAACTCGGTGACTACTAGGCCGGTACGACGGGCAGACACTTGTTCAACGTTGACAGTCGCCCGCATGGTAAACCGACCACGACCGGTTTCATAGGCCTCTTTGATGCCGTCCAAGCCCACAATGCGAGCCCCAGAGGGCAGGTCGGGACCCGGTACAAATTTCATCAGCGCTTTGGTATCTGCCTCCGGATGGTCCAGCAGATGCCGTGCTGCAGCAATGACTTCGCCCAAGTTGTGCGGAGCCATATTCGTGGCCATCCCGACCGCAATACCAGATGCCCCATTCACTAACAGGTTGGGGAACGCAGCCGGTAATACCGAGGGCTGTTGCATTTGGTTGTCATAATTCGGTTCAAAATCGACCGTATCTTCAGCCAAATCGGCAGTCATCGCCACTGCGGCCTGTGACATGCGTGCTTCGGTATAGCGAGCGGCTGCGGGACCGTCGTCGACCGAACCGAAGTTTCCGTGTCCGTCGACTAAGGGCAGACGCAAGTTGAAGTCTTGTGCGAGGCGTACCATCGCATCATAGATGGCTGAGTCGCCGTGGGGGTGGAGTTTACCCATGACTTCGCCGACCACGCGCGCAGATTTGACGTGACCCTTCTCAGGGGTCAAGCCCATCTGGTTCATCATGTACAGGATGCGTCGCTGCACGGGCTT
The DNA here is from genome assembly GCA_036516115.1 of Enteractinococcus sp. Lineage (GTDB taxonomy): Bacteria > Actinomycetota > Actinomycetes > Actinomycetales > Micrococcaceae > Yaniella. The sequence goes on from DATBUL010000003.1 coordinate 4,402, forward strand.
GAGCCCGTCACGAGCGTCAGGTAGGGCGCGAGAATAGATGACCGAATAGGCGTACTCCAAAAAGGAGTGTTCCATTTCAGATGCGACATCAATGTCGATAATGTTCTGATCCTCAGTGGGCACCAACGTGGTGCTGGAATTTGCTGAAGATCTCGATTTTGAACGTTTTGACATCTGACCTTTCCCGTCACGTGGATACCACGTCCTGATTGTGGCTTAAGATAATCATATGGCTGAACAGAAAACCAAACGCCCGTACCCGGCTCACTGGGAAGCCGATGTGCTGCTGCGTGATGGCGCTACAGCCCGCTTGCGTCCGGTTTCCCCAGATGACGCTCAGGCATTGCAGAAAATGCACGAGGGCCAATCACAGGATTCTATCTATTTTCGCTACTTTACGTATAAATCCCAGCTGTCAGCCAAAGAACTCGAGCGTTTCACCGTCGTGGATTACGTGGACCGCGTTGCGTTTGTCATCTTATTGGGCGACGAATTGATGGGCATTGGACGCTATGACCGGCTGGGCGATTCTACCGAAGCAGAAGTAGCGTTCAACATTGCCGATGTCCACCAAGGACGTGGCCTGGGCTCAATTTTCATGGAACATCTCGCGGCTGCTGCTCGAGAAAACGGGATCCGTACCTTTACCGCTGAGGTGCTGCCAGAAAATCGCAAAATGCTCACCGTGTTTCAAGCTGCGGGATTCGATATCAAACGCTCATTTGAAGACGGTGTCGTCGTTGTAGAGTTCCCGATTAATCCCACAGCCCGCGTGCGCGCAGTGATGGAATCGCGTGAACACCGCGCCGAAGCGCAATCCGTAGCCGAATTGTTGCGACCAGAATCGATCGCAGTTATTGGTGCTTCTCGCCAGTGGGGCTCCATAGGGTTTGCACTGATCGAAAATATTATTGAAGGTGGTTACCCCGGTCCGGTCTACGGGATAAATAAAGACGCTTTTGAAGTCGCTGGCATGATTTCACGAGCCTCATTAGCCGAAGTGCCACAAGAGATTGATTTAGCCGTCATTGCGGTGCCCTACGATCAGCTTCGTTCAGTGGTGCAAGACTGCGCAGCACACGGCGTCAAAGGGCTCTTGATCATCACCGATGGTTTCGATGGCGAAGAAGGACTCGCGGAGCAACGCCGTTTAGTCCGAGTTGCACGCTCCCACGGTATGCGGGCTATCGGACCTGCTTCTGCCGGAGTCATCAACACGGATCCAGAAATTCGACTCAATGCGTCGGTATCACCCAGCCTTCCTCAGCATGGCTCGATCGGTTTGTTCTCACAATCAGCACCCATTGGCGCAATGTTGTTTACCGCGGCCACGCAACGCGGGATTGGTATTTCCTCCATGATCAATGCGGGAAACCGTGCTGACGTGTCAGGAAATGATGCGATGCAATACCTGGAAGATGATCGCAATACCAGCGCCGTGGGGCTATATCTGGAATCATTTGGTAACCCGCGTAAATTTTCCCGCATTGTACGGCGTTTAGCACGGAAGAAACCCGTCGTAGTGTCGCGCTCCCACGGTATGGGTCGACGAATTCCTCCGGGCCATGCTACCCGCACTACCGAAGCACCCCACGGAACAGTGCCATCTATGCTTCGCCAAGCCGGTGCTATCGAAACTGATAGTTACACCGCAATGATGGATATCTTACAAGTCTTGGCCTGTCAGCCTGTACCCGCGGGCCCTCGACTCACCGTGATCGGAAATGCGCCGGCATTGAATCGATTGACGGTGGAGAATGCGCGCACCAAGGGCCTGGAGATTGTGGACACACAAGACATCGCCATGCTAGACGCCGAACATGCCCTCGCCGAAACCATCTCGGCTGTTACTCAGGCGATCAAAACAGCTGTCAAAGCCGGCCAGACTGACGCCATCATCGTGTTGGCCCAATCCGGAATGTATCAAAGCGAAGGGGATGCTGCCAGACTGGCACAAGCTATTCAGGACGTCGCCGGAGACACCGAAGTGACGATCCTGGCCTCTTTCACCGCGGTATTGGAAAAAGGCTTCCGCCCTACGACGATTGTGAGTAAGGGTGAATTGCGAGAGGGGCCGGTCGATGCTGGCGCCGATGCGGAGCGGGTAAAACCGAAGCAACTGGGTTTGCCAATTTTTGCTTCCGCTGAGCAAGCCGTCCACGTTCTCGCAGAACTGGTCCAATACCGGGCCTGGCGTGATGCCGAACGTGGCACCGCGATTGAATACGATGACATCGACCGTTATCAGGCTAAAGAACTTGTTCATGAGTGGACCCAAGACGCCACCGGGACTGAATTGGTCAAGCTCTCACGGCATCAAACTGATGAACTCCTAGGATGCTACGGCATCTCCGTTTTGCCGTCGCGACGCTTCCAGACCACAGCAGAAGCCTTAGAGTATGCCCAAGAATTCGGTTACCCTGTAGCACTGAAAGCCGATAACACGATCTTGCGCCACCGATTAGACCTGGGTGGTGTCAGGTTGAATATTGAAACCCCCGAAGGATTGCGAGCAAATATTGAATCCATGCGTGAGGTACTTGCCCCCTATGGTTCACCGTCAATCGAAGTGCAAGCGATGGCGCCAGCCGGACAGGGCTGTATCGTTGCTGCTGTGGAGGACCCGCTGGTTGGACCAGTGATGTCTTTCGGTATCTCAGGAGATGCCGTGGAGCTTCTCGATGACTGGGTGCATGTCGTCCCACCACTGTCTGACCAGGACTTAGAACGCCTCATTCGAACCCCCCGCGCTTCGGCTAAGCTATTTGGTTACGGTGATATCCCGGCGGTAGATCTCGAGGGACTCAAAGATCTGCTGGCACGGGTCTCACAGCTCAAAGATGATCTCCCGCAGGTAGCTCGGCTACGGTTCAACCCGTTGCTGGCTGCCCCGGAAGCGACCACCGTGTTAAAAGCAGAAATCTATATTGCAAATGCTGCAGTACGTACCGATTCGGCACGCAGGGCGCTACTGAATCACTAATCGCACAAAGGACGAACTACACTACGATGCCATATCCCGTATTGCCAACTGATTTGGCACTCGACATTCAACGTGCTGGATTCTACCCACAACTCGTAGCTGATGTGATGGGCCAGCAACTTGGCGAGCGCGAAATCCTTAGCCACTATGTGCATGTTGAAACGCATTTCAGCTACGACGACTTACACCGTCACATCACTGTCCTCGTGCTGGCACAAGGCAATGTCCTGGCGGCTCTGCATTTGAACGACCTTGAAGATGAAATTCATGAAGGTCAAGCCAAAGCATCAGTAGCCACAGAAATTATTCCCTTGTCCAAAGTGGGCTCTTGTGTGCTGACGACGGGCTACGACAGCCCGCAGGATTATCAGCCAGGAGATGCTCCTTCGGAAGTCACCCTGGTGCTCAGCTGGGCGGGTGGCGCGCGCATGGAATTTGTACCGAATCTTTGCGATGACCCAAACTGCGAAGCCGATCACGGATACTTAGGAACCAGAATCTCTGAAGACCTGGTGCTTCGTATAGCTGGCAAAGCCGATGGCCAAGACGCCGTTAATAAAGCGCTTGCATTCAGTAGAAAACTTCGCGACGCCATCCTAGATAACGCGTCATGACAGCCCCAATCCCGGCTGGATACAACCCACAGCGAAACCTTTCGCATGTGCTGCCTTCACTGGCGGCAAGTCTGGGTGCACCTCTAGCGAACACATTGCAACTGCCATTGGCTACGTCGGCGGTGGTAGTCATGGTCGATGGGCTCGGACGCGAGCAGTTGGAACACTTTTCAGCTCACGCGCCTTTTCTCCGGATGGTGTTGAAACGCCAATCCGCAGACCAAACGGAAATGTCAACGGTCTATCCTTCGACAACCGCCGCGGCGCTGTCTACATTTGGGACTGGTTTGCCACCGGGAGAACACGGATTGGTGGGTTATGACGTGTATGACCCAGATCGAGACACAGTCATCAACCAATTAGGCGGCTGGGATGAGCGAACTGAGCCGGAGGCATGGCAACCAGCGTCCACCATTTTCCAGCAACTCAATGAACAACGTCAAACGGGTGTACATGATCTACAACCCGTCACGGTTTCCCTATCTGCGTTTGAAGACTCAGCTTTGACCAGGGCCAGCCTACAAGGGCCACGCTTTATCGGCGCTGATGACTTAGCACAACGGTTTCTTCGTGCCACTGAAGCGGCTCAACACCCTAGCGCCCTGATTTATCTTTACATTAACGAATTGGATAAAGCTGGTCATCAATACGGACCAGGTTCCGATACTTGGTTAGAGACTCTGGAAGAGATCGATTCTCATGCTCGACGCATGATACGCAGATTGCCCGTTAGTACACTGGTGGCAATGACAGGTGATCACGGCATGATTGAGGTCAGACCCGAGCAGCGCATCGATTACGCGCAGTACGAGGAACTCATCGAAAACGTCGCACATACCGCGGGGGAGCCTCGTATGGTCCAATTACATTTTGATCGGGACGCTACCGATGCTGACCGCCAACGGGTGTTGGATGCATGGGTTCACCGTTTTGGTGACCAGGCATGGATTCTCACGAAGGCACAGGCTATTGAAGCTGGCTGGTTTGGCGCCGTTTCTCCACGAGTCCGCCAGCGTATTGGTGATGTCATTATCGCGGGACATGAGCCAATTGCTCTCTACGACAGTCGACGGGCAGCACCGCACAGTTTCGCCATGGTTGGGCATCATGGCGCACCAACTCCAGCCGAAGTTCGGATACCGTGGTTAGTGCTACAGGCACCCTAAAAATACGTCATGGCACGTGACGGAATGATGGACAGTCTCTAGGAGTCTTTTCTTGTTCCGAAGATGATCTCATCCCAACTCGGGACGGTCGGACGCTTCCGCGAACGACTGGGTTGCTCCGCTTTTTTCAAGGATGCTTCGGGAGATGGGTCTTGAACTTCCTCCACTTGGTGAGTTGGAGGTGTGTGAACGAATTCAGCGTCATCTGAACCGGTGTCTTCTTGAGCGACGAATTCACCAGCAACTACTTCACGACCATCCCAATGAGCAGGATCTTCGGCATCCTCGTCCGACCAGGCGACTTCCACTTCCGTTGTGACCGCTGAGACTTCATAGTCCAGATCTTCGTGCTCTTCGGAGACAACAAGTTTGGGCCGTTGGGGGATCACCGGTTGTTCCTCTCGTGTGATCATCGCAGCAAGCTCGTCATCAGATTCCTCATCGACTCCGAGACGTTGTCCCCGGCGTGCATGCAAGACGTCCAGCAGTTCCTCGTGTGTCTCATGCTGTACGTATGATTCTTGAGGCGACGTGGAGTCCGATTCGTCATCAAACGGGTGATTGCCAACGCTGGATAAGAAGCTTCGAGACGTTGTTGACGCTAGAGGAGAGTCTGCCGGCCCGAACTCACTGAGTACTTGAGCCCAATGATTGAGGTTTTCTAGATGCTGTGACTGAAGCTTATAGCTCCAGAGGGCAGGTGGCGGGTCAGCAATGGATGAATCTGCTAACCCTTGAACCGAAAAGTTGGCCGAAATCGTCCAGAGCGTTGAATCGGTGTCACGCCAGGCATCCCATTCCACGGTGTCCGGATCCAGGCGCATCACCTCCAAGCGATGAGTCACCATTTGGTGTAGCGACGCTGGTTCGTCACCGAACACCGCTTCGTAGGCTTGGTTACCAAGTTGTGGCGCTGCGACCTCGATATCCTGTGCCTGACGCGCAATCCAGTCACGCTCGGCAATGATGGGCGTCGCATAAACTTCTAGGCTTGCACGGTCGATGTCATGTTGCTCCGCCAACTCGTCGATCGTCGCACCGGCACGCAGCATCGACTGAATCTCGCGCGGGGAGAGCTCTTTGGCAGCTTCGTCGGCTGCCGCAGCTGACGGCCTGCCGATTGGACGCGTAGCAGCGTTACGTAACGCGTCGGTGATAGGAAGGTAGAACTCTTCCCCTTCACTGTTAGACAAGACCAACTCGTCTGCGTTATCTGCAACTCCCACTAAACGAAGCCGACGAGCGGAATCGTTCTTGATAGTTGAACCCATTACCAGGCCTCCGAACATATTCTGCTTCTGTGTGAACTCTGCCATGTATCCTGCTACAAACCAGGGAATTTAGGCGGTGTGGCGCATATTTTAGCGGTCATCTTAACCACACCCTTGACAAGCGGGGCCCTCAATTTGCAAACTAGCCGTCAATAAGGTTAGATCACCACGAAACGCGAGACAGAATCCGCCTAAGGTGAATCTGCCTCGCAGCTGGCCACCTTCGTGATAGAACGTAGATCAGCATCTGAACGAATGCATCAAAACCGATGTGACCACCTAACCGAATGCGAGATTCATGGCTACGGATTATGACGCTCCCCGCAAGAATGACGAAGAACTTCGCGAGGACTCTATAGAGGAATTACAGTCACGCCGCACTGACACCCAGTCCGCGGTTGTAGACGAAGACGAAGCCGAAGCAGCAGAGGGCTTTGAGCTGCCCGGAGCCGACCTTTCAGACGAAGAGCTGCAAGTCACTGTTCTGCCGGCGCAGCAGGATGAATTCACCTGCGCTTCATGCTTCTTGGTACGTCACCGTTCACAGGTAGCTCTTGAAGAAGACGGTCTTTTGTACTGCAAGGATTGCGAGGGCTAAAGTCGCCTTTTGAAAGTTGACTCGAAAGAGTCGAACCTTTCTCGTTGACAAACAACAAACAAAGGGGCCAAACCGTGATGTTCACGGGTGCCCCTTTGTCTGTTTAAAACGTTGTAGTTATCGAGTTAAAACGTTGTAGTTATCGAATACCATTCTCATTCTGCTGGTCGCGGTGCTTTTCGGCCTCTTCGGCCTCCAGCCGTTGACGTTCAACTTCAATCAACCATTCGGGAATATCCTCGTCGTGCATCTCGGTGGTGTGAGCCTCATGCATGATCCCACCCAAGGCAGCAACCAATTGTTCCGGTTGGCGCGTTGACGTAAGCCAATATGGGGTTCTGTCCTGTGGATCTTCGATTTGGATACGAACTACAGGTTTGATCCAGCTACGCAAATGCAGATAGGCCAACCCGTGAAGTTTCCGACCCCGCTGGGCAAAAGCCTCGTCACCAAGGTAGCCCGTTACGGCACCGATCTGGTCACGTTCAATGGTGGCACGCCCAACTTGCAGATGCGTGCTGGTCACGGTGATGTCAGTGGACGATGCCAACAATCCAATGGCTGCAATGGCTGCCACGATGACACCGGAGACGACACCCCAGCCGATACTCAAAGGAGCCAACGTGAGCCAGCCCAGTGCAGCGGCGAGCAACACCAGTAACCACATGGACCAAGAGGGGCGAAGCGTCTCATGATAGACGATGGGTGATCCTCCCGGCCCAATTCGTTTGTCCGCTTTTTCTGTCATACTCACCAGCCTACAGGCCTGGTCGTTGCCACACCTATTTTGAGCTTTCCCCGTAACCGAAGACTAGAATATGAGCCGATACCAATTCCTCGGCTTTCCAGGAGAGCATAATTATGCAGTCATTACCGGCTGAGCGTCAGTCCCCGCACACATTGAATATCGAGTTGAAGCTCCTTGATAACGGTATCGCACCGCCTACGTATGCGCTGCCGGGAGATGCGGGGGCCGATCTGGTAACAACGATCGATGTGACCCTGGAACCCGGGCAGCGCCAGCTCGTGCCGACCGGTGTCGCAGTGGCCATTCCTGAGGGCTATGCAGGATTCGTTCATCCGCGTTCCGGACTAGCCTCGCGAGCTGGCCTCAGTATTGTCAATGCACCCGGTACTATAGATGCGGGTTATCGCGGAGAAATCAAAGTCGCGCTGATCAACCTCGATCCTGCGGAGACGATCGAGTTGAAACGTGGCGAACGCATCGCACAGCTAGTATTCCAACCGGTGTATCAGGCCACTTTTACGCTCGTTGAAGAGCTTCCGGACTCGGTCCGTCAAGATGCTGGCTTTGGTTCTACCGGAGGCTTTGGGGCTCGGTCGTAAACTAGGGTACGGTCGAAACGAATATAAGGAGAAGTTTTACGATGCTTTTTGGACGTAATAGGCATGTTCAAGCCGAGACCGTCGTTTTACCTGAACACCTACGGGACAATGAAGATGAACCCGTTGCTGATCAACGTCCTGAAGGTCCCTATGACATCTCTGAGGTTGAAATTAGCGATTTCAGTAAAGGATATATGGACTTAGGGGCCGTCAAGGTTCCCGTTCGCAAGAACGTCTCCTACCGTTTGGAACAAGAACAAGCGAAACAAAAAGTCTTTGCGGTATCTGCAGTCCATGACAACTCAACCCTTCAGATCCAAGTATTTGCGGCACCACGATCGGGTGGTCAGTGGGAAGAGATTCGTCAGGAAATGTACGACCAGAATAAGAACGCCCAAGGTGCCAGCGTGACGGTCGAAGATGGTGACTTTGGCAATGAGCTCCTCATTCGTATCCCTGCGGAACTACCCGACGGTCGAAAAGGCGAACGGATCGCACGCTTTATCGGTATTGACGGTCCACGGTGGATGATCCGGGCGATGCTCATGGGGAAAGCTGCCATTCAAAAAGAGCACGCCACCGTGCTCTATGACATTTTGAAAAACACAGTCATAGAGCGGGGCGACCGGCCTCTACCAGCGCGGCAGATGTTAGAGCTTACCCCGCCTCAAAATGTTCTGGCCGCCATGCGTGAAGCCGCGGCACGCCGACGCCAACAAGCCAAACAGCAGCAACAAGCTGCTCCTGAACAGTAAGAACCGGTTAGGACACGTATTTGCAACAACACGAACCGGAAACGAGCAGATAATGTCTCACGACGAACATGAGTCTCAGGATAGTGACCAGCACTTCGAACAGGTTGCGAAGCGACTAGCCGGAAGAACCGCGGTCACCAGCTCAGGTGAACTCGATCTGCTTGCTTCGGTAGGTGGCCTTCGGGGCATTGCTGAGGCCGTTGTGCCTGCACTGGTCTTTCTTGTCGCATTTATCATCAGCACCGATCTGTGGATCTCTGGTCTATTTGCCGTAGGACTGGCGGCTGTTGCGGGATTAGTTCGCCTGATACAGCGGCAGCCACTCACGCAGGCCCTCGCAGGAGTATTTGGGGTCGCCGTGTCAGCGGCCGTCGCATTACTACAAGATGATGCACGCGGATACTATGTCATCGGTTTTTATATTTCTGCGGCATATGCGGTGATATTTGCCCTATCTATAGCTGTTAAGTGGCCCATCATGGGCCTGATTTACGGGTGGATTCGCGGCGAGGGGATCGGCTGGCAGAAAGATCTATTCAGACGCAGGAAATACCAAATTGCTACGTTCTTGATGGTGTTGGTGTTCACGGCACGTCTCATCGTCCAACTGCCTATGTACTGGGCCGATAATGTGGTCGCGCTCGGAACCGCACGACTCGTCATGGGAGTGCCCCTTTATGCACTCGTTTTGTGGTTTGGCTGGCTCCTGTCCAGGCCCATCACAAAATCAAATATGACACACGCGCCCATGTCACCAAATAACAACACTGCAGGTGAGACGGGGACAGAGACGAAATTATGAACCAGCACGACACGGTGATACATCACACAAGTCGAACCGATACTATGGTGGATGGGACATTGATAAATGAAATCCATGTGAAAGTCGGTACCCCGATATTCACAATCCACTACCACTCACCACCACATTTGAAGCAGGCCGATCAATGACAAGCACAAGTTCCCAAACTGCCGCGCATCTGGCAGCGCATGACAAAGATGCTGGCCAGATCCTCACATTGGAAGTCGGCGCTATGGCGCACGGTGGGCATTGCGTAGCCAGACACGATGGTCGGGTTGTTTTCGTACGCCATGCGATTCCAGGTGAAATCGTTAACGCGGCCGTCACGGCTGGAGGAGAGGACGCACGTTTCTGGCGGGCAGATACGGTTTCCGTGGTGCGACCCTCAGAGTTTCGTCGTTCACATCAATGGAAGCTGGCGGATTCCATTCGAGCTCACGCGTCAGGACGCTTTCCTGTGGGTGGAGCCGAATTTGGTCACATCACGCTAGAGCACCAACGCCGTCTCAAGGCGCAAGTCTTCCGAGATACCATGACTCGCATTGGGAAACTTAATGTCGAAGCTCCGGTGGTGGGTATCGCCCAAGATGAACCCACCGGCCTGCACTGGCGAACCCGCAATGCGTTTTCCGTGACTTCCACCGGCCGTCTGGCCATGAACGTTCACCGCTCGGCTACGGTAGTGCCAGTACGCAATATCCCCTTGGGTGTGCGACAGCTTGATGCGTTGCAGTTATGGGACATTGATTTCACCGGCGCGGCACGTGTCGAAGTAGCAACCCCTGCCCATGGAGAAGAAGTGCTCGTAGTGATCTTCCCGTTGGAAGGTGTCGCTGCCAGTAGGAAGCAATTCGAGCAACATATTGCCCAATGGCGCAAGCGTATGATTCATCTGCCATCGAAAGTCTCCGTCGTGGTTGGGTTGCGCACCAAACAATTTGGACCGCTCGAAGTGGTTCGTTTGCGCGGACGCACCTGGTTGAACGAAGTCGTAGAGACCGAAGAATACGGTACCCACACTTTCCGGGTATCTGGCGACGGATTCTGGCAGGTACACCGAGATGCGCCAGCGACATTGGTCAAAGCAGTCATGGATTCCCTAGAAATCAAACCTGGTCAAGTCGTCGCAGATCTGTACGCCGGAGCCGGTCTATTTTCGAAGTTTATCGGTGATGCCGTAGGCGACGACGGAGTCGTGCTCTCCGTTGAGGCATCTCCTGGTGCATCTCGCGATGCGCGAAAGAACCTCCACGATCAGAAGCAGTCCTATGTAATTAACGGACTCACTGACCGCATTATTGGTTCTTGGCTGCAGCGGCCGAACGACCCGATAGCTAAGGGTGGTCTTGAGGGGCGCAGCGTTGATGCTGTGGTGCTAGATCCGCCACGTGCCGGTGCTGGACGCGCGACGGTCACCCGGATCCATCAATTAGCCGCTCAAAAGATTGTTTATGTGTCGTGCGACCCCGCATCATTTGCTCGCGATACGAAATGGTTAGTTGAACACGGTTGGGAAATTCAAGACAGTACCATTTACGATCTATTCCCTGATACCTATCACATGGAGACGGTCACCACATTTCGGCCATCACCGGCATTGAGACAATCCCGCGACCAGGACTGAGTCGCGTTAGAATAAAATTCACACCGCCCACGCATGCTTTGACCGGGCTGGGCGGTTCGCACCGGCAGTGCCCTGACGTGTCACTTGCATGCGTTGAGCGACACAGCTTACACAGGACAATGGAAACGCCCCTTGTGGGCGGGAAAAGAGGAGTCCACTGTGACTACAGTTGATAGCTTCGGCTCCAAAGGCGTCTTGGACGTCGATGGTGCTGAGTACGAAATTTTTCGACTCAACAAAGTTGAAGGTTCGGAGAAACTTCCTTACTCGCTGAAAGTTTTGCTCGAGAACCTGCTCCGGACAGAAGACGGTGAGAACATCACCAAGGAGCAAATCCAGGCCCTGGCCAGCTGGGATCCATCCGCTCAGCCGAACACAGAAATTCAATTCACTCCTGCCCGTGTGCTCATGCAGGACTTCACCGGTGTTCCTTGTGTCGTTGACTTGGCAACGATGCGCGAGGCCATTGTAGATCTCGGTGGAAATCCAGAACTGGTCAACCCACTTGCGCCAGCTGAGCTCGTCATTGACCACTCTGTGCAAATCGACCATTTTGGTACCCCTGACGCTGTAGAGCGCAACGTCGAAATCGAATACGAACGGAACGGGGAGCGCTACCAGTTCCTCCGCTGGGGACAGACCGCATTTGATGACTTCAAAGTTGTTCCTCCTGGCATGGGTATTGTCCACCAGGTCAACATTGAATACTTGGCCCGAACCGTCATGACTCGCGAAGTTGACGGTGTGCTGCGTGCCTACCCCGACACATGTGTTGGTACTGACTCCCACACCACCATGGTCAACGGTCTGGGCGTTCTCGGCTGGGGTGTCGGTGGAATTGAAGCTGAAGCAGCTATGCTTGGTCAGCCAGTCTCCATGCTGGTCCCACGGGTTGTAGGTTTCAAACTGACCGGTGAAATCCCAGCGGGTGCAACCGCAACGGACGTCGTCCTGACCATTACAGAAATGCTGCGCGAACACGGTGTGGTTGGCAAGTTCGTTGAGTTCTACGGTGAAGGTGTGGGCTCTGTTCCACTGGCAAACCGTGCAACGATTGGTAACATGTCGCCAGAATTCGGTTCCACCGCTGCGATGTTCCCAATCGACCAGGTCACGTTAGATTACCTGCGGCTGACCGGTCGTTCTGAAGAGAACATTAAACTTGTCGAAGCCTACACCAAGGAACAGGGGCTGTGGCACGACCCAGCCAACGAAGTCCAGTACTCTGAATACATTGAACTGGATCTTTCAACGGTTGTTCCATCGATCTCGGGTCCACGTCGTCCGCAGGACCGCATTATCCTGGACGATTCGAAGGATCAATTCCGTAAAGACATCCATGATTTTGCTGATACCGATGAAGCCGGCAAAGGCCGACCCTCACGTACCGCAGAAGTCCAGCTGGATGATGGTCGCGAATTCGAACTTGATCACGGTAAAGTCGCGATCGCTTCGATCACTTCATGCACCAACACCTCGAACCCATCTGTCATGATGGCAGCAGCTGTGTTGGCCCGTAACGCCGTTGAAAAAGGTCTCAAATCCAAACCATGGGTCAAGACCTCAGTGGCCCCAGGATCCCGCGTGGTGACCGAATACTACGAAAAATCTGGCCTCATCCCACATCTGGAAGAGCTTGGTTTTTCTATCGTCGGTTACGGTTGCACCACCTGTATTGGTAACTCTGGACCATTGGCACCAGAAATCTCGAAGGCTGTCAACGATAACGACTTGGCAGTTACCTCGGTGCTGTCGGGTAACCGAAACTTTGAAGGCCGCATTAACCCAGACGTCAAAATGAACTACCTGGCCTCACCGCCCCTGGTAGTTGCTTACGCGCTGGCCGGGACCATGGACTTTGACTTCGAAAATGAACCCCTGGGACAAGATTCCGAGGGTAACGACATCTTCTTGTCAGACATCTGGCCAGACCCAACTGAAGTACAACAAATCATTGACCGCTCGATCGATACCGAGATGTTCAATGAAGAGTACTCGACCATCTTTGACGGAGATCACCGTTGGCAGAGCCTGGATACCCCTGAGGGAAGCACCTTCGCGTGGGATCCAGAGTCGACCTATGTTCGTAAACCGCCCTACTTCGAGGGTATGACCCTCGAGCTAGAACCAATTCAAGATGTTTCTGGCGCACGCGTACTATTAAAGCTGGGCGATTCGGTCACGACTGACCACATTTCGCCGGCAGGAGCGTTCAAGTCTGATACGCCTGCGGGTCAATACCTGCTGGAGCACGGTGTTCAGCGAAAAGATTTCAACTCCTACGGTTCCCGTCGTGGTAACCACGAGGTCATGATTCGCGGAACATTCGCGAATATTCGTATCCGTAACCAGATGCTCGATGGTGTTGAAGGTGGTTTCACTCGAGACTTCACCCAAGATGGTGGCCCACAGAGCTACGTCTATGACGCGGCGATGAACTACCAGAAGGCCGGCACGCCGCTGGTGGTGCTCGGTGGTAAAGAATACGGCTCGGGCTCATCTCGTGACTGGGCTGCTAAAGGTACTGCTCTACTCGGTGTCAAAGCAGTCATCACGGAATCCTTCGAACGTATTCACCGTTCAAACCTGATCGGTATGGGTGTGCTGCCACTGGAATTCCCAGCTGGTGAGTCTGCAGACTCGCTGGGCCTTGACGGCACGGAAACCTTCGACATTTCTGGTATTTCCGAACTCAACAACGGAACCACCCCTGAGACTGTCCGTGTGACAGCAACGAAGGAAGACGGCGCCAAGGTTGAATTCGATGCGAAAGTCCGTATCGATACACCAGGTGAAGCCGACTACTATCGCAATGGTGGAATTCTGCAATACGTATTGCGTCAGATGGCGGCCAAGAAGAACTAACCGCCAGCCCATCTGATCCGTCAGATGACGTAATGACATGATGGCCCGATACCACTCACGGTGTCGGGCCATTGTGTTGTCCGCGGACCGGTAGAATCAACAGCGACCAGTCTTGATTTACAATTTCGAGGATTTTCGTGACCATAATTCGCATGTACCATACTGTCGAGGGTTCTAAGCGCCCTACTCACTATCGGGAAGCCTGGTGGGAGCCTGAGGCCGCAGAATTCGTCCTGCACCATGGTCCGGTTGGAGAGACCGGAAAAACTACCGTGGAAAAGGTCTCAGATGAATCTGAGGCTGAACTGCTCTTGGCCTCATTCGAGCAGCAAAACATCACTGATCAGTACATTGATGCTGACAGCATTGACCATGAGTCCTTTAAGATTAAAATCAAATTCAAGGGTGCAAAACCAACTCAAATCGAATCTCGCAATGCTGAGAAATTTAGTATTGAATATTCCGGTCTCCTTGGTTGGCGAGGCCTCGGCATCGTCGATGAAGTGCAGCCAGCCCCCAATGAAGCTGCATTCCTTCTGACCGTGCATACAGTGCATAGTAAAAAAGCTATTAAACTGGCCCACGAAGCACTCAAGAAAACAGACATCCGAGCCGATCGAATGCGCATAGAGCAGGATTAAACGATGCAGTATCGACGTGTTGGGCATTCTGGACTCGTTGTATCGGCTATTGGATTCGGTTGTAATAACCTGGGACGTCGAAACGCCGCGACGGAACACATTGATGAGGCGACGCGGGTCGTCAAAGCGGCAGTTGATGCTGGCATCACGTACTTTGACACAGCGGATATTTATGGCAAAACGCCAGGACTTTCAGAGCAATATCTTGGCCAAGCGCTAGCTCATGACCGCCAGCATGTGGTGATCGGTACGAAATTTGGCATGGATATGCACGGAGCCAATGGCCCTGATCATGGGGCCCGGGGGTCTCGTCATTATATTATTGTGGCGGTTGAAGCATCCTTACGGCGTCTACAAACAGACTATATTGACCTACTTCAATATCACACGCCAGATATGTCAACGCCGATTGATGAAACATTAGCCGCACTGGATGAACTCGTTCGTCAAGGCAAAGTGCGATACATCGGACATTCGAATTTTTCGGGTTGGCAAATCGCGCAGGCTGAGTATGTAGCCCGTGAGATTGGTGCAGAGCGTTTCATATCAGCTCAAAATCATTACAATCTTATGGATCGGAGAGCAGAACTCGAAGTTCTCCCAGCCGCTCGCGCGTTCCAACTGGGAGTGTTTCCCTATTTCCCGCTAAATAATGGGTTGTTGACTGGAAAATATACGCGCAGTGGGGGACCGGCAGGGTCGCGTCTGACGTATGTTCGTCAACATATGGTGCGTGAGGCGAACTGGGAGCAACTCAACCTATTTATGGAGTTTGCACAACAGCGTCACATGAGTCCCGTCGAAGTGGCGTTTGGTTGGTTGGCTGCTCAAACCCCGGTGGCTTCTGTCATTGCAGGAGCTACCCGAGTGGAGCAAGTACAACAGAATGCTCGCGCACTGGACACCAAACTATCCCAAGATGACCTCGATCTTCTTGATAAGATTTTTCCTCCGGTCGATGACATCGCGCTGTACTAACGATATCGCCAGTTTAGAAAGCAGCTTATTATGAGCACATTCATTGATCTCATGCTGACGATTGGTTCCGTAGGGCTAGTCGTACTGATGGCATGGTCTCTGTGGAACCTCACCAGTGCACCATTGAACGGGATCCAGCGTCTCTGGTGGGTATTTGCGATCCTTATCGTGCCTGGAGTCGGTTCCTTGGTCTGGTGGTGGTGGATTAAACGCTATTATCCTGGTCGAAAAGCCCAGGACCCTTCCTGGGATCCAGCCCAGCGTCCAACAACGCAGCAAATTGGTGGTCGACCACGACCGAACCGCTTACGTGATAATTCACCTAGAGACTAGGGCTTTGCTGCTGGGGTCACATTCACCAGGATCCAGCCGTTTTCGATCGCGGTCTCGTGGCGTGTTAGTGGTCGTTGCGCTGGACCAGCAATAGCATCGCCCGTTAGTTTGTCAAAATTTGAGGCATGACATGGGCAAATAAAAGGCGAAGCAGAATCGTCTTTGTGCACCCCGACAATACACCCTTGATGAGTGCACACCGCCGAATACGCATGGACAACATCGTCTCGCTCACGATAAATCAGCATCTGATCAGCGCCCACTGCCATTTGCACTGCCTCGCCCGGAGCTAAGTCTTTTAGAGCCAGCGCTCTGGTGAGCTCACCGCTGGAGTAGGTGTCCTGCTCTTGAGGCGACGTGCACGCGGCAAGTGCGACAGCAGCAGTTGCCGCCCCACTTGCAGCAAAGAATGTGCGACGGGAAGGGAAGCTGTTACAACAACTCATGAGGTAGTTAACCGTGTTTCTCTCATTGAACCAAGAGCCTGAGGTTCTAACTGTCCAGCGGGTCAGGGTCTAATAGCGCTACAGTAATCACCGCTGAAGTCGCCTGCACCTGCCAGGGTCGAGCCCCCAGGTCACGTAGCCGTCGTTCAACCGACTCTGGCGTTATGGGCTCAGGGGGACGCCAACATAGCTCACGCAGGGTTTCTGGAAGTAGCAGATTTTCTAATGGCATCCTTTGGCCTTCAGCAACCCGGGCCAGTCGCTTTCGAGATGTCTGCAAGCGACGAGCGGCCAGCGGATCTTTATCTCGCCACGCTTTGATCGCTGGTGGGGTTTGCGACGATACACGAAGCGGGGGCACTTTGTCGGGATCCTGAGCGACCTTAATGCCATCTTGGATGGCTTGGAGCCAGCGCCGAGCATCTTTCGCGGCGGCCCGACGACGCATGCGGGGAATCTTCATTAGCTGTGGGACTGTACGTGGTCGAGCTTTGGCCACCGCTATGAGAGTTCTGTCATTGAGTAGTTTCCCAGGAGGCAAATCCCGGGATTGTGCGAGCTTTTCTCGGGTCGTCCATAAGGAACGTACGATCGCAAGAGCGCGCCGATCGGTGATCTCATGGATACCGGAAGTCTTTCGCCAAGGATCTTTCCGAGGAGGTTTTTGAGGACGCTCAAGTAGTGCATCAAATTCTTCGTAAGCAATGTCGAGTTTGTGTTCCAGGGTAAGTTCCTGGATCATTGCCTCACGCAATTGATGAAGTAACTCAACATCAAGTGCTGCGTAATTCCTCATGTCTTCAGAGAGTGGCCGGACGGACCAGTCGGCCGCAGAGTGTTCTTTTGCCAGAGTGACATTAAGTTTTCGCTCAAGAAGTGCTGACAAACTCACGCGAGGATACCCTAGGAGCCGCCCAGCCAGCTCAGTGTCAAAAAGTCTGTCAGGCCACAGACCTGCTTCGCGCAGGGACGGGAGATCCTGGATTGCCGCATGGAGGATCCATTCAACTCCCGTCAAGGCTCGCTGAATTGGTTGCAGATCATCTAGAGTTTCGGGATCAATGAGCCATATCGTGTCGCCGTCGCGCTTAATTTGGAGCAAAAATGCGCGCTGCCCGTATCGATACCCACTGGCGCGTTCAGTATCCACCGCAACGGGTCCGGTACCTTCAGCCAGTTTTTCGGCGACATACAGTAATTGGCTGGGGGTATCAATAACTGGCGGAATTCCGCCGGCAGGTTGTGCAATGAGCCTGGGCTCAGTGCTGGGTGTTATTGATGTGGTGGGCTCGTCTGCGTACGGAGCTTCTTCTGAATCATCTGCCATGAGATGCTTGCTTGAAATCTTATTTCCTTCTATTTGGGTTGAACGGTATGACACCTTCGGTCACGGGGGGCAATCCCGCAAAGGTGCAGACCATGTCACTCCACGCGGTGAGATGTCGATCAAGATGGTCACCGGCAGGTGTCCAGGATGCGCGCAGTTCCAAGTCTATCGTCTCGATGTGCTGGTCGAGCATTCCGAAACCTTGAGACAGGACTCGACTAGCAGTCCCACCGGGTTGCCGGTAGGTAGCCTTAGCATATTCGAGTGCTTCCACCATCCAGGTCCAGGCTACTTCTGAGACCAAAGGCTCTTGCCCTAGATCCGATTCCAGTCGGGTCTTGATATAGGTAACGATGCGGAAGTTACCCTCCCACACTTCCGAATAGTGTGGGTCATAGAGCATGATGAACCGTCCGACTGCCATCGCGTCTCCATTGGGGGCCGTCACATCAGCAGACATCGCCACAGCATATGGCGCTAACTTGGCGGGTGCTGGAACTTCGTTGAGTTCCAACTCCTCGCGCGTTACAGCTTGCCGCAATTGTTCCAAGGCAACCCTGAAAGTATGGGGCGCGGCTTGTAACGCTTGCGCATGAGACTGTTGTGCATTCACATTTTTAGATTAAACCCCTACTTGAAGGATTTTGTGGACGGCACGCCGGAAACATGCTATTGAGAAATTATTCTTCAGATTTTGTCAAATTCAGGCTGAGTGAATTAATGCAATAACGCAGGTCGGTTGGAGTGTCGAATCCTTCACCGGCAAAAACGTGCCCCAAGTGTGAGTCACAGTTTGCACACCGTACTTCAACACGAGTCATGCCCAGAGAATTGTCTTCGATGTAGTTGATTCGGTTGTTGTCAGTAGGGGCATAGAACGACGGCCATCCACAGCGAGCGTCGAATTTGGTTGACGACTCAAAGAGTTCTTGCCCGCAGGCCTTGCAGGAATACGTGCCTTGTTCTTCGCTATCCCAATATTCGCCGGTAAAAGGCCGCTCGGTTCCGGCTTGGCGGAGTACATGAAAAGCCTCGGGACTAAGGCGTTCTCGCCACTGATCTTCGGAAAGCGCCTGAGCGTCAGCCGATGACAGTGGTTGATTCGTTGATTGCGAGAAATCTGATGTGCTTGTCATGGAGCTAATCTATCGACCGTGACAGGTCCGAGCCAGCCTTTTACCTGACTGCAAAATTGACCATACGCAATCAGGGGAACTGGCTTAAAACCGCTAGAGAATTTTCTTACTTCGGGTCACAATATAAGGCATGGGTGACAACAACCTGCATAAGTATGTCCGAGCTGCAATTCGTTACCCCCAAAACCGCAAAGCAAAGCGCACGATCCGTTGGTCGGCAATTGGTGCAGTAACCGGGGCAATCGCAGGCACTGCGCTAGCAGCTATTCCGACGTTGGCTTCAATCTTTGCCCGCACTGTCGTCACACCTGATCCCCATCCTGCAGAAGATGTACGAATTCATCGATATCGGTCATCGAAAGATGCTCACACCCCAGACCTTATTGATCTGGCGATTACGAATCAGACCACCGTGCGAGGACAGTACGCTCTTGTGTTTCATGAGAACCAAGGTGTAGCTCGGATCGGTGACGTGGTCTCAATAGATCGCAAGCAGCAAAGCGTTACTCGTGTGGTTGAGGAAATCTATAGCGGAGACCTCTCTGACGCCGTACGCGCTAGGTGGGCCGGTTTTATCTGGCCTACCCCTCAGGAGGCTGGCTACAAGTACCAGGATGTCTGGATCCCCGTCGATAACGGTCTAGCGCCCGCGTGGTTTATTCCGCCCACGCGGCAAACCCAGTATCACGACACCTGGATGATTACCGTTCACGGTAGAGGGTCAAAACGGAACGAGGGGTTGCGCATGATGGGCGTGGCTCAGCGGATGGGTATGCCGGGTTTGTTAGTGTCCTACCGGAATGACGGCGAAGCCCCTGATGCGCGTGATAAGCGCTATGGCCTAGGTGCTACCGAATGGCCTGATGTCGAAGCGGCGATCTTATACGCACTCAATAATGGGGCTACCTCGGTGGTCTTGGCTGGGTATTCAATGGGTGGTGCGGTGAGTTTGCAACTTGTGCACCGTTCTTCATTAGCTCAATATGTCCGGGGCCTGGTCCTCATCGGTCCAGTCATTGATTGGCTGGACGTATTGCGATACCAAGCTCGCATCAATCGGCTGCCCCATAGTGCAGGAAAGCTGGGACGCTGGCTCATTGAGTCCTCGTGGGGTCGCACAATTACTGGACTGGCGGCCCCGGTTGACTTACGTCAACTTGATTGGGTGAGTCGGTCTGCGGACCTACGACATCCGACGCTGATATTGCACTCAGTTGATGATGACTTCGTGCCGATCGGCCCATCCGAAAAATTAGCCCGCCGGAATCGTCGTCTCGTCAGTCTGGTTCGTTTCCAGGAGGCAAGACACACTCGCGAATGGAATGTGGATCCCGCCAGGTTTGAGTCCGCTGTATTGACATGGTTGCACATGCTGCTCAACGGTGTTTCGCACCCCCGGTTGAGCCTATCTGGCGCAATACCTGCTGAATAACTGGTCAACCCCTATAATGGGGAACAGTCAATTCACCCCGAATGCCCGTTACAAATACGGGAGAGGAGTTCACTACAGTGGCAGGTCACTCAAAATGGCACACAACGCGACATAAGAAAGCCGCGTTGGATGCAAAACGCGCCAAGATGTATGCCACCCACATCAAGGCCATCGAAGTCGCAGCGCGTGCCGGCGGGGCAGACCTCGACGGTAACCCAGCCTTAGAGCTGGCGGTGACAAAGGCCAAGAAGCAGTCGGTGCCAAATGACAATATCGATCGCGCCATCAAACGTGGGGCGGGACTCACCGGTGAGGTCGTCAACTATGACGAAATCATGTACGAGGTTCGTGGGCCCGAAGGTTCCGCTCTGCTTATTGAATGTCTTACCGATAACCGCAACCGGGCAGCCTCAGAAGTACGCGCCACGGTGGCCCGAAATGGGGGACACATGGCGGATCCCGGTTCTGTAGCCTTCATGTTCGAACGTCGTGGCGTAGTTCGCGTGCCTGCAGAAAACAATGATGAAGATGATGTCATGATGGCAGTCATCGAAGCTGGGGCTGATGAAGTCGTTCGTTCGGGTTCGGCATTTGAGATCATCTCCGATCCAGCTGACGTTCAGAACGTATCAAAAGCTTTAGACGATGCCGGTATCGAATACGAATCGGACGACGTAGAATTTTACGCCGCCATGAAAGTCGAACTTGACGTCAAAGCCGCCACCTCATTCGTACAACTCTGGGATGCAGTAGAGGCATTAGACGACGTCCAAAATGTTTACGCCAACGTCGAGATCACACCGGAGGTTCTCGAGGAAATGGCAGCACAGGAAGCATAATTGTCCATTCGAGGTGTCAACCAAGGAGCCGCAGCGGGTCTGCGGGTCTGCGCTGTAGACCCGGGACTGACTCGTTGCGGAATAGCGGTTGTCGATATCGCCCCGAATCGACGTGCTGAGCTCATTGATGTCACGGTTGTGGGAAGCCCGGGGACTGAGCCGATCGGCCAACGGTTGTTCATTATTGATCAAGCCATGGACGACTGGTTGGAAAAGTATCGACCGGATCATCTTGCCGTTGAACGAATGTTTGCTCAGCACAATACTCCCACCGTGATGGGGACCGCCCAAGCTTCAGGTGTTGCGATAGCAGCAGCAGCACGAAAGAACATTCCCACAGCGTTGTTGACTCCTTCTGAAGTCAAAGCAGCAGTCACCGGCTCGGGTACCGCCAATAAGCAACAAGTCACGGCCATGGTGACACGAATATTAGGCCTTGCCGCCCCACCTAAACCGGCGGATGCCGCGGACGCGATCGCAATTGCCATCGCTCACGCTTGGCGCGGTGGTTTATTCGGTCGGGGGCTTGATACCGGGAAGTTGACGAGTCGGAAAAAGACAACGAAATTTGTGGCAGAACCGGCCACCCTCACCCCGGCTCAGAAACTGTGGCTTGCAGCTGAAAAACGAGCTAAGTAGGGCTGTGTCACCGCGAGTGTGTGACTGAGGCGTATAATCACGTGCATATGATGGGGGTACGAACCATCAGAGGGAGAACATATGATCTCGTCGCTCACCGGCGAAATCCAACACATCGGGTTAGATAATGCTGTAATTAACGTCGCCGGTGTCGGGTACGTATTTTCGGCAAGTCCTAATACATTATCGACGCTTCGATTAGGCAACGAAATCACGCTGCAGACACTCTTACTTATTCGTGAGGACAACCCGGTACTTTATGGTTTCGGCACCGCAGATGAACGTGAGATTTTCGAAACCATGATGACCGTCTCCGGCATAGGTCCACGCATCGCTCTGGCGGTTCTCACCGTATTTGACCCCGACGAAGTACGCCAGCATATCGATCAGCAAGACGATAAAGCCCTAACCAAAGTTCCTGGCATCGGACCCAAATCGGCTCGGCGAATCATCCTTGAATTATCTGGCAAGCTGGTGCCGCGGGAAGAAGCCCAAACAGATGCTCCGACAGCAAGTCGGAAGCAGGAGCCCGTGTGGAAAGATCAGGTACAGCAAGCGCTCATCGGACTAGGCTGGAACGAAAAGGATGCCCTCAAGGGCATCGCCAACGCTCTTGACACCACGCCAAGTCTCGCCGATTCTGCCGATGTTTCAGCAGCACTAAGAGCGACCCTACAAAATCTTGGCGAAGGCCAAAGAAGGCAACGACTCTAATTTATGACTGATTCAAACTTCCCCCCACGCGATGATGACAACCGGATGGTGACCGGTAGCGCATCCAATGAAGAGCGCGAAGTAGAAGCTGCTCTGAGGCCCAAGAATTTATCAGAGTTTGTCGGGCAACATCGCGTTAGACAACAGCTATCGCTTGTCCTTGAAGCAGCCAAGCTTCGTGGGGCTACGGCCGATCACATCTTGCTTTCGGGACCTCCGGGACTTGGTAAAACGACGCTCTCTATGATTGTGGCCGAGGAAATGGGTGCGCCGTTGCGTATTTCTTCAGGCCCCGCAATCCAACATTCCGGTGATCTGGCAGCTATTTTGTCTTCCCTGACGGAAGGGGAAGTGCTGTTCTTGGACGAAATCCACCGTATGTCCCGGCCTGCTGAGGAAATGCTATATATGGCCATGGAAGACTTCCGGGTGGACATCGTCGTAGGCAAAGGTGCCGGGGCAACTTCCATTCCGTTGGAGCTGCCACCATTTACTATCGTGGGAGCCACCACTCGCGCCGGACTCTTACCTGGACCGCTGCGAGACAGATTTGGATTTACCGGTCACCTCGATTTCTATTCAACTGAAGAACTTGAAATGGTTCTGCGACGCTCAGCGGCAATGCTAGATATGAATCTCACGAACGAAGCATTCGCGGAAATTGCCTCTCGTTCTCGTGGGACCCCAAGAATCTCCAACCGGCTATTACGTCGTGTTCGAGACTGGGCGCTGGTCAACGAATTGACTGCCGTTGATGCTCGAGCAGCTGCGGCTGCTTTAGAAATGTACGAGGTCGACGCTCGTGGACTGGATCGTCTTGACCGTTCAGTTCTCGATGCGTTGTGCACCAAGTTCAACGGTGGTCCTGTGGGGCTGTCAACATTAGCTATTGCGGTCGGCGAAGAAGTCGAAACGGTTGAAACCGTTGCAGAACCCTACCTCGTGCGTGAAGGACTCTTGGGAAGGACACCACGCGGTCGTATCGCGATGCCAGCAGCCTGGGAGCACCTTGGTCTCAATCCACCACAAGATCCAGCTTCCGAAGGGCTCTGGTCTTTATTGCAAGATGGCGCCTCACCCTCATCGGAAAGCAACCATGAGCAAGTTGCGTTGCCTCAAGAAGATACTGAAGGGCTGCTTTTCTTCGATGACCGAGAATGAGCACCACCAAAGTCATGGCTGAGCGCCAAGCCCAGACATGAAATTCACGCTATTTCAGCTTGACCATTAGGATAGGCTCAGACATTGTGTGTAATTGCCGTGAGAACGGCGGTTCTTTCCGTGAGTGCATAGCCATGCACAGATTGACAACAAGATAGTTGGTAGATGATTAATGACCCACAACGCTGAATTCGCCACCCTTATCGCCCAAGCCGAAGGCGGCCAAGAAGGCGGTTCGAGCATGTTCATGCTCCTGATGTTGGCAGTGCTTGGCTTGCTGTTCTTCATGATGATCCGTCGTAGCCGCAAAGCTATGAAAACCCAGCAAGAACAACGCGCTTCATTGCAACCCGGCATGCAAGTCATGACGACGTTTGGTCTTTACGGAACCATTACCCAAGTTGATCGTGATGATAACAAAGTTGTTATGGAACTGTCGCCCGGACACTTCGCGACCGTACATATGCAAGCTGTCGGTCAAGTCATTGAGGAAACCGAGTCAGAAGAACTTCCTGAGTCGGATATTTCGATCGATGATATCCCTGACTATCCTGAACAATCGTCACCAGAGACCCCAGGAAATGACTACGGCTCAGAATACAACAACGATCCACGCGATGACCGTGATCGCTAGTCAGCAACGCATTACCTCCTCCTTGTCGAAGAAATTAATGAAGGCCCGCTAATTCATGGCGTCTAAGAACCCACAATCCCGTGCTCGACGTTCGTTAGCCTGGTTAACAGCAATCATTGTTGGCCTAGGTGTCATTCTGGGCATCGGTATTGCCACTAATAATTCCAATGGTCTGCCATTGCTGGCCCTCGACCTCGAGGGCGGCACTCAAATGGTGTTATCCCCCGAAACATCAACAGGCGAGGCGGTCACACCAGAGCAAATGAGTCAAGCCGTTGAGATTATTCGGCAACGTGTCGATGGCTCAGGTGTTTCAGAAGCGGAAATTAATACCCAGGGCGACAATAACGTCGTGGTATCAATGCCCGGTTCGCCTGACGCGCAGACTCGCGAACTGATCCAGGCCTCCGCCAATATGGAATTTCGCTCAGTGCTCACTGCCGGTTCGTTCCAAGCAACTCCTGAAGAAGAGCGCTTAGACATTTCGGACATTCCAGAGCCTGAAGCCACTCCAGAAAATGGTTCAGATCCGAATTGGATCACACCAGAAGTTTACGATGAGTTCCAACGCACGGATTGCACAGCTCCAGAAGCGACTCAAATTCGAGACCATCTACCCGCTGACGAAGCCGTCGTCGCCTGTGATTTTGGTACCGGCGTAAAGTATATTCTCGGCCCATTAGAAATCTCAGGTGATCAGATTGACTCGGCCGATCACGGGATGGCATCCACGCCAACCGGTGTCTCAGCCAATCAGTGGGTTGTAAACATCAGCTTCGAAGACGAAGGTGCAGAGGCTTTTCGTGAAATCACGCAGCGACTCACCGGTATGAGTTCGCCCCAAAACCAATTTGCGATCCTCCTGGATGGTCAGATTGTTTCTGCACCGACATCCCAGGCTGTGATCCTCGATGGTCGGGCTCAAATCTCGGGCACCTTCGATGAACAAAGTGCCGCCCAACTCGCAGAACAGTTGCAATACGGTTCGCTGCCAATTTCATTTGAAGTCGAATCAGAACAGCAGATTTCTGCAACGCTTGGCCAAGACCAGCTGTTCTGGGGTCTCATCGCTGGACTCATCGGTCTAGCTCTCGTCGCGATTTATCAATTCTTCCAATACCGCGCCCTGGGACTTGTCACCTTGTCCTCGATTGTGATTATGGGGCTTCTGACGTATCAAGCCATAGTCATACTCGGATGGTCGGACAACTATCGCCTTTCCCTTGCCGGCATCGCGGGCATTATTGTATCTATCGGTCTTACTGCAGACTCCTTTATTGTGTACTTCGAGCGTATTAAGGATGAAATGCGCAATGGGAGACCATTTGAAGCTGCAGTGAACTACGGCTGGGCTCGCGCGAAACGCACCATTACTGTTTCAAAACTCGTGAATATTCTGGCCTCGGTCGTCCTGTTCTTTGTTGCAGTGGGAAATGTGCGAGGCTTTGCTTTCACGCTGGGGCTGACCTCGATTGCTGACCTCGTTGTCGTCTTCATGTTCACCCATCCCGTGATGCAATTGCTTGCAAAAACGCGGTTCTTTGCTTCCGGGCACCCAATGTCAGGTATGGATCCGTCACTATTGGGACAGAAGCCGTTGTACCAAGGAGCGGGTCGTATTCGTGAGTTCCGTCCTGAGCAAGAAGTTGTTCAAGGCAGAACGAAGAAAAATCAGCGCTCTGCTCGGGAGGCTGAACGTCGTCAGACGATTGCTGAAAGACGCGCGGCAGAACGGGCGGCAGCGATGCAAACATCTAAATCATCAGATAATGAGCCTGCACAGGAGGACTCATGAGTCGCTTAGCAACATGGGGAAATGAACTCTACGCGGGCAAGAAATCCTACCCCTTTGTTCATAAGTGGAAGACCTGGTTCCTCATTGGACTGATTCTTCTGATTGTGGCTGGGGGCATTACCGCACTTCGAGGCGGATTCAACCTAGGCATAGAATTCCGTGGAGGTTCCGAATTTACGGTATCAGCCGTAGACAACACGGACCCGCAGATTGGTGAGCAAGCCGTGACGGAAGTGGTATCTGACGTTGAGGCGACGGCTACCAATATTGCGCCGGGAACCGTCCGCGTTCAGACTGCGGAATTATCGGATGATCAAACACTGCAAGTTGCATCCAACCTTCAAGAGGGATATGGGGTGGCAGCAGAACAGGTCACCTCGAACTTCGTTGGCCCAACGTGGGGTGCAGCCGTATCAGAGCAGATGTTGATTGGTCTCATTGTCTTCTTGGTACTCGTTGCCTTGTACCTAGCTTTCTATTTCCGGACATGGAAAATGTCGGCCGCAGCGATTGTTGGCCTCGTATACGTGGTCGCATTGACCGTCGGTATCTATGGTGCAGTCGGGTTTGAAGTTACACCTCCGGCCATCATCGGTTTTCTACTGATTTTGTCTTATTCTCTCTATGACACCGTCGTAGTCTTCGACAAAATCCGTGAAAATACTCAAAACTTGGAAGAAGATTGCAAACGGACTTTCGACGAATTGGTGAACCTGGCGGTGAACCAAACGCTGGTACGTTCCATTACCACTTCGATTGTGGGAATCCTGCCAGTTGGTTCAATTTTGTTCATCGGTGCGGGACTGCTTGGCGCCGGTACATTGCGGGATATTTCCCTGTCGATTTTCGTGGGAATTATCGTGGGAACCGTGGCCACCTTATTTATCCAGGCCCCGCTCTATGCGCTATTCCGGAGGAATGAACAGTCCATCAAGGACCGTGATACGAAAATTCTGCGACGTCGTACGTCGTCGTCCAACGTTTCCGACAGCAGCACGTCGACACAGACGTTAAATTCCTAACAAGTAATAGCTCGGTGTCCTGTAGCCTCGAAATGTGGGCTACAGGACATCGCGTTTAAGGGGAAAAGTTGGAATTCTGCAAATAATGCTAACCGATAGTTTGTGACGCACTAAACTAGAACTCGAGATCGTCGATTGTGCAAGGGGAGGGTTTGTGACAGCATCACAACCAACGTCACCTCAAGAGGGACAGAAGGGCTCAGATGCCTTGACTCCCGCACGGGGATTTGGTCGCTTCGCGCGGTTGACTGGTCGAGGCTACTCTCCGCTACTCGAACCACTGATTCGAACATTGAAGGTTCGCAATCCTAAGGATGATCTCGGCCCGATCATTCGAGCCTTCAATGTTGCCAATTATCATCATCGAGAACAGTACCGAAAATCAGGCGACCCATACATCACCCATCCGGTCGCGGTTGCCACCATCTTGGCAGAGCTGGGGCTGACCGGTGAGACGCTTATTGCGGCCTTATTGCACGATACCGTCGAAGATACTGAATACACGCTTGAGCAACTAACCAAAGATTTTGGTCCCGATGTGGCGTTGTTAGTCGATGGCGTCACGAAACTTGATCGAGTCGATTTCGGTTCAGCTGCTGAAGCGGAAACCGTACGCAAAATGATCATAGCGATGGCTAAAGATGTGCGGGTTCTGATGATTAAACTCGCCGATCGACTACACAATGCTCGCACCTGGCGATATGTGGCTCCAGAATCTTCTGCTCGCAAAGCCAAAGAGACTTTAGAGATTTACGCTGCACTTGCGCATCGACTCGGTTTGAACACGATCAAATGGGAGCTCGAAGATCTGTCATTTGCGGCGTTGTCCCCGAAAGTCTACGCGGAGATCGTGCGTCTCGTGGGGGAGCGCACGCCACAACGTCAAAAGATTGTTGCGAATTTGACGGAGCAAGTCGATAGAGAATTGCGCTCGGTCAAAATTCGAGCGACTGTGACAGGTCGATCGAAGCATTACTATTCGATCTACCAAAAAATGCAAGAGCAAGACAAAGAATTCAACGAGATCTATGATCTGTTGGGTATTCGAGTTCTTGTCGAATCAGTACGAGATTGTTATGCCGTCCTTGGCGCCTTGCACGCGCGTTGGTCGCCAATCCCAGGTCGTTTCAAAGACTACATTGCGATGCCAAAGTTCAATATGTATCAGTCCCTACATACAACGGTCATCGGCCCAGGCGGCAAACGAGTTGAAATTCAGATCCGCACCCACGAGATGCACCACCGCGCCGAGTACGGCGTCGCAGCGCATTGGGTGTATAAGCGCGGCGGTACCGCCGATGAAGAGACCCCCGGATGGTTAAAAACCGTTTTGGACTGGCAGCAGGATGCTTCAGACCCCAACGACTTTCTGGATTCGCTTCGCACTGAGATTGGCTCGGCTGAAGTATATGTCTTTACACCAAAGGGTGAGATCAAGGCCTTGCCCTCCGGTTCGACTCCCGTAGACTTTGCCTACAGTGTTCACACGCAGGTAGGTCACCGCACTGTTGGAGCTCGAGTAAACGACCGGCTGGTGCCTCTCAATACGGTGCTAAATCATGGGGACACCGTTGAGATATTTACTGACAAGGGAGAAAACGCTGGCCCTTCTCAAGACTGGCTCGGTTTTGTTCGATCCGGACGGGCGAGAAACCGCATTCGTCACTGGTTCTCTAAGGAGCGTCGCGACGAGGTTATTGAGCGCGGTAAAGAGTTATTAACGAAAGAAGCACGGAAGCGGACGTTGCCGCTTCAGCAAATGCTCAGTACCGACACCCTCAGTCAAGTAGCTGAACAGCTCAACCAAGACGACATTCAGGGATTATACGCTGGAGTTGGCGATGGAACGCTGTCAATTACGAATGTTTTGGACCGGATTCAACGACTCCTCGCACCTGAGGAACAACAAGCAGAGCCTGAACCAGACACAGTAGCTATACCGGTTATCCCGCCCCCGTCCCGTCACACCGATTCAGGGATCGTCGTACCCGGCGCAGGCGATGTGATGGCTAAACTGGCGCGTTGTTGTGCCCCTGTGCCACCGGACGACATCATTGGTTTTGTGACTCGAGGTTCTGGGATTTCAGTCCATCGGAAAGATTGCCTTAATATCGTCAATACCACTGAAGAAGATCGGCTCATCGAAGTGCAATGGGCTCCCAGCTCAGATGCAACATTCAACGTCGATATCTTGGTGCTTGCATTAGACCGTAAGCAGCTATTGTCAGATTTGACCGCAGTATTATCAGAACATCACGTCAATATCCTCAGTGCCAATGTGAAGACAAGACGTGACCGTGTCGCCGAGACGAGTTTTGTCTTCGAAATGGGAGACACTGATCATCTGGAACATCTGATGAATGCAGTACGTCAGGTTGATGGTGTTTATGACGTGTATCGCCGTTCTGATCGGAATAGGAATACCTCAGCGACCTAGTCGGCTAGTTCAGCGATGATCGCATCATCGCTCATCAGAGCTGCAAAGAGTTCGCGTGCGGTCCTCATCCCCGGCAGCGCTTGTTGAGTATCTAAGCGCGTGCGCAAGCTTTGCAAATTGACTCGAGGAAGTAATTCAGTCGCGCGGATCTGATGACGTTCAGTAGCGCCAATTCGCAGCAGATCCACAACGGTGAGTTCAGGACTTGTTACGATCACACCACCAATGACTTGTAGATCGTCGTCGGAGATCTCGGCTCGAGATAAGTAGTCGACAGAACGGATCGCAGAGGGCATGAGCCGAGACCGAGCATGTTTGCGCGTTGCGGCTGCCGTTGCAGCCTCAAATAGCTCCGGTGCTTGACCTCCTAAATGTATCCATGCTGCGGTTAGCAAGGTTGCGGTCCAGTCGCTGCCAATGAGGTGGTCGCCAACCATGCGTACACTCTTAGCACGCTGCGATGCGCTATCAGGAACATCGACATCGACATAGAATGGGCCAAATTGCGGCCGGAGCATCCCATGGAAGGCCATAGCAGACAGTTCGGAGACGTTATAGGGGTTACCGGGGACATACAGCTGGTGTTCAGTTGTCACTGGAACTGGAAACGGACGCGATGTAATAGTCATGATGTTCATCATGGCAAAAAACAGCTCCGGCCGATGGTGTATCGACCGGAGCTGTGGATAACTTTGAATGGAACGTGAAGTCTAGGACTATTCCCCAGCTGCTTGGACTACTTCTAACCACTGGCGACGAGCCTTGAGAGCTTCTTGAATCGAAGCGACTTTCTTTTGGTCCCCAGCCTGTTCAGCAGCAGCAAGATCGGTCTCTAACTGAGCGATCGTCTCTTCCAACTGTGACAGGGCAGAATTCGTCCTGGCTTTCGTTTCTGGGTCAGTCTTACGCCAGTGGTCCTCTTCGAGTTCTGTCAAAGCACGTTCCAGCTTTGTCATGGCAGATTCCATCCGGCTCATGTCTTTGCGAGGTACACGTCCGGCATCATCCCATCGTGAGCGAATGTCTTTCATGATCGCCCGAGCGGAATCAAGATTCTTGAACGGTAAATGTTGCTCCGCTTCTTTGAGGATCTGCTCTTTGACAGCAAGGTTAGCTTCATATTCCCGGTCAAGTTCGGCGTTGGCAGCATCACGAGCGTTGAAGAATACATCTTGTGCGGCTCGGAAACGAGCCCACAGTGCGTCATCTTCCTTGCGAGAAGCACGTGGTGACTGTTTCCACTCCGTCATCAGCTCACGATATTTAATCGTTGTTGGACCCCACTCGGTGGAAGTCTGCAGGGCTTCGGCACGAGCAATCAGCTCTTCTTTGATTTTCTTTGCTTCAGCATTGCGCGCGTCGAGTTGGGAAAAATAGGCACGACGATTCTTTTCGAACGTATTACGAGCCGAGCGGAACCGTTTCCACAGTTCTTCCTCAGTGCTGCGTGGCAGGCGGGGACCCGATTTTTGGACATTACGCCATTGATCGAAGAGGTCACGCATCTTGGTCGTTGACTGTTTCCACTGGGTCTTCGCGGGATCTTGACCGGCAACTTCTTCGGCTTGTACCACGATTTTTTCTCGAGCGGCTTGTTGTTCGGCAATAGCCTGTTCTCGTTGAGCTTGCAGTCGCTCTTGGCGTGCGACCAAATCATTGCGCAATTGCTGAGACAACTCACGCAGCTTGTCCATATCGCCAACCATCTGACGGGCGGCAATAGTTTCATCGATTTGATCGAGCGTTTTTTGTAACTCTTGATTTGATACATCAGTATCGAGACGCTGTTTAAGTAATTGCAACTGCGTCATAACATCGTCATATTTGCGAACGTAATAGGCAAGTGCGTCTTCTGTTGAAGCTTCTGGTACCTGGCCGACTTCGATCTTTTCCTCGCCGTCGAGAAGGGTTACGACACCGTTATCTGAAACCTCAGCAAATTGCTTGGCTTCCCCAAGATCCGAGGTGTAAGCCGGTGTAGGAACCACCGGTGCAACCGGTGGCACCGCTGCTGGTGTCACAGTGCCTGGCTTAGGTGCTGCTGGTTTTGGGGCGTCGGGTTGTTGACTCGTTGTCACCGCTATAACTTTCTTCCGTAGGTGGAGATCCCGTCAGCCATCGGATGACTGTTATGAGATGGTCACTGATAGCTTACGCGAAACGCATACAATGGCAGAGTACTTTAAATAGGATGCGTCCGTCTGCGCATTGCACTACCAACCTTAGAACTCTTGGAGATCACACCGCTATGTCCCGTAAGACTTCACTTTCTGGATTCCATGAATGGCTGCCTGAAGAGCGTCTTGTGGAACTCCATGTGCTTAACACCTTGGCAGAAGTCTTTGAACTCCACGGATTTTCCAATATTGAAACCCGGGCGGTTGAACCACTTGGCACATTGCTGAGGAAAGGCGAAATCGACAAAGAGGTGTATACGGTTTCCAGAATTCATGAAACCGAAGCCCCCGATCCAACGGATACCTCGCGATTGGCCTTGCACTTCGATCTGACGGTACCGTTTGCACGCTATGTCACAGAAAATGCCGGTCATCTGAACTTTCCGTTCCGTCGCTACCAGATTCAGAAAGTCTGGCGCGGGGAGCGCCCACAAGAGGGGCGTGCCAGGGAATTTACGCAGGCAGATATTGACGTGGTGGGTGATGGCTCTCTAGATTTCCGTCACGATATTGATGTCGCGTTGGTCATGGCTGAAGCCCTTTCGAAACTTCCCATTGGCGAATTTATTATTCGTATTAATAACCGTAAACTTGCCGAGGGTTTTTATCGCGGTATTGGCCTTGGTGACACTGCTGGGGTATTACGTAATATCGACAAACTCGAAAAGATCGGTCCCGAAAAGGTTTCAGAATCTTTGCAGGAAGAACTCGGCGCGAACCAGGAACAGGCCGAGTTGGCATTAGCGCTAGCGCAGATACGTACCGAAGACTCTTCATTCGTCGATCAAGTCCGAGCTCTCGGCGTGAACGACGAGCTGCTGGAAGAAGGCCTGCACGAATTGGCTGAAGTGATCGACCAGTTGCACAAACGTGTCCCCGGCACTGCGGTAGCCGATCTCTCAATTGCCCGAGGACTGGACTATTACACAGGCACTGTCTATGAGACGAATCTGGTGGGCCACGAACAACTCGGTTCCATCTGTTCAGGGGGTCGCTATGATGCCCTTGCTACCAAAGGAAAACGAAGCTTCCCAGGAGTTGGGCTCTCGATTGGTGTAACTCGATTGATCTCGAGAATGTTTTCCCAAAATATGGTCGAGACGACACGTAAAGTCCCCACCGCGGTTTATATTGCACTTACCTCTGATGAGGACTGGTCCACAGCCCAAGATGTCGCTCAACAGCTGCGTTCTCGCGGGATCAATACCGAAGTCGCCACCAAAGCCGAGAAATTTGGCAAACAGATTCGACATGCTGACCGTCGAGGCATCCCATACGTCTGGTTTACCAACTTCGATAACGGGCAGGTTATCCACGAGGTCAAAGACATACGCACAGGTGATCAGGTCTCAGCAGATCCTGAGACTTGGGCCCCTCCCGCACAAGACCTCCAGCCCGCGATCGTTCGGACCGAAGAGCGTCATGGCTAGTAGAGCTGAGCGGTAGACTAGCCTCGACAATCACAAGTTTTTATCAACACGTAGAACTCTAAAGGGGAAACACAACGTGCTTCGCACCCATCAACTCGGCAAACTCAACGCCGAACATATTGGCCAGACCGTGACCGTGGCAGGCTGGGTGGCTCGCCGTCGCGACCATGGTGGTGTAGCTTTCATTGACCTTCGCGACGCCTCCGGTATCGCCCAAATCGTCGTGCACGACGAAGCCCAATTCGATCATTTGCGCAACGAATACGTGCTGCAGGTGACCGCAGAGGTGAAAGCACGTCCTGAGGGGTCACAGAACCCCAAT
Organism: Enteractinococcus sp.; assembly: GCA_036516115.1. Classification (GTDB taxonomy): domain Bacteria; phylum Actinomycetota; class Actinomycetes; order Actinomycetales; family Micrococcaceae; genus Yaniella. The sequence goes on from DATBUL010000003.1 coordinate 37,890, forward strand.
ATTGCCTCGGGAGATGTTGAGCTCTATGCATCGGACGTCACCGTGCTCAACACTGCTGCAGCATTGCCATTCCAGATTGATGAACACGTTGAAGTCGGCGAAGAAGTGCGCCTCAAGCACCGCTACCTCGACCTGCGTCGTCCGGAGCCAGCCCGCATCATGCGCTTGCGTTCGGAAGTTAACCGCGTTGCCCGCAACCTGTTAGCAGATCACGACTTTATCGAAGTTGAAACGCCAACGTTGACCCGTTCCACGCCAGAAGGGGCACGTGACTTTTTGGTTCCTGCTCGATTAGAACCAGGCTCTTGGTACGCGCTGCCCCAGTCGCCTCAGCTGTTCAAGCAGTTGCTCCAGGTTGGTGGCATTGAACGGTATTATCAAATCGCTCGCTGCTACCGCGATGAAGACTTCCGTGCCGATCGTCAACCAGAATTTACTCAGCTCGATATCGAAGCATCCTTCGTCGAACAAGACGACATCATCGAGCTCGCGGAAGAACTGTTAGTGGCCATCTGGAAGCTCATTGGTGTAGAAGTCCCCACACCACTGCCACGCATAACCTACCAAGAAGCTATGGAACAGTATGGGACCGATAAACCAGATCTCCGATTTGGTCTGCCACTGACGGATATGACGGAGTACTTCAAAGACACTCCATTCCGAGTCTTCCAGAACGACTATGTTGGCGCAGTGGTCATGCCGGGTGGGGCTTCACAGCCACGCCGTCAGCTTGATGCTTGGCAGGAATGGGCCAAACAGCGTGGTGCTCATGGCCTGGCCTACGTCTTATATAAAGAAGACGGGGAACTCACCGGTCCTGTTACCCGGAATATCTCTGAAGCGGAACGCAACGGTTTGGCCGAAAAAGTCCGCGCCAATCCGGGAGACGCGATCTTCTTTGCAGCAGGAAAACCTGAGGAATCTCGTGCACTGTTAGGTGCTGCCCGCGTCGAAATCGGTCACCGCACTGGACTAATCAAAGCAAACTCCGAAGTGCCAGCCGAGGAACAAGACTGGTCCTTTGTGTGGGTCGTTGACGCGCCTATGTTTGAACCAGCCGCAGCCGCCGAAGCAGAAGGCGATGTCGCAGTTGGTGACGGCGCCTGGACCGCTGTTCACCACGCCTTTACGTCGCCTAAACCCGAATACTTAGACTCTTTCGACACCAATCCAGGTGAAGCTTTGGCTTACGCCTACGATATTGTTGTCAACGGCAACGAAATCGGTGGTGGATCGATCCGTATTCACAATCAAGAGGTACAGAAGCGGGCCTTCAAAGTGATGGGTATTTCCGATGAAGATGCCCAAGAAAAATTTGGCTTCCTTCTTGATGCGTTTCAATACGGCGCCCCACCACACGGTGGCATCGCATTTGGGTGGGACCGAATCGTCTCACTGCTTGCCGGAACAGATTCAATTCGTGAAGTCATCGCCTTCCCGAAGACTGGTAATGGCCATGACCCACTGACGGACGCTCCCGCGCCAATTACCGAAGAACAGCGCGCCGAGACCGGAGTGGATTTCGTACCCGAAGACGATGACGTCACTGAGGATATTCACGCCTAGACACTTCGAAAGTTCTACGAAACGCCACGCGAAGCCACAAGCCTCGCTTGGCGTTTCGTCGTCTTTCCCGCCGGTAGGCGGCTGGTGGATGACATCGGCGGTCGTATCCGGCTGTGTGACACACCATCGTGCTATCTCACCGCGGTGATGAGGCTCGCATCCAATCATGACCTTCGTGCCCCTCGGGTTGGCGATAATTTGGCTACCTCGAAGCAGCCACTACTGCCGAATACGCCCGCTGTTGGACCGAGATGGCTGCGAATATGTGTGCACCCATGGAACCACTACTATTTTCGCACCATGGTGGCAGAAGACGACCTGCTATGTAGGCGCAAGCCATCAGGGCATTGCCAGCTACTCGATGGGTAGAGCCCTAAGGGCGGTCATTTACCGCGACGCGGGGCGGCAAGATCATCTGAATCAATGACCAACGTGAAAGGCCCGGTGTTCACAAGGGCAACATCCATCATTGCACCAAATTGCCCGGTCACCACGTTGAGGCCTTGTTCACGCACTTTTTTGACAAAATATTCATACAATGGTTCCGAATGCTCTGGTCGAGCCGCTTTTGACCAGGAGGGTCGTCGACCCTTGCGCACATCCGCATAGAGGGTGAACTGCGAGACGACCATGATGGGTGCGTTAACTTCCAGCGCGGATGCTTCGTCCCCAAGAATTCTGAGATTCACAATCTTGTGTACCAGTGCATCGGCTTGTTCCGGACCATCCGTGGTATTAACTCCCAAAAGGATCAATAACCCCGGTTCTGGTAGCTCGCTGAGCGTTTGTTGATCTACTGTGACACTTGCGGATGAAACCACTTGAATGACTGCACGCATGGCTCCAAGTGTAATCGTAGAAGACACCCTGCCGTGGCAGTCACTAGAGTAGAGGCGTGCAAGATTTGTTCTCCTCCAGTCATGATGACGACGACGATCCGACAGCAACCACCGGTCATGTTGCAGCCGGTGCGCCACTTGCTGTGCGCATGCGTCCTCGCTCCCTCGATGAAATTGTCGGTCAGCAGCACCTCTTAACGCCCGGGTCGCCACTTCGAAAACTTACCGAATCCACCAGCGGGAAAAATGTGGGCCCGACATCGATCATCCTCTACGGCCCACCAGGAACGGGCAAAACGACACTTGCACATGTCATTTCACAAGCACCGGATAGAAAATTTGTAGAGCTCTCTGCCATCTCAGCCGGGGTCAAAGACGTCCGCCGAGTGATGGATCAAGCCCTCGATAATCGAGACCTCTACGGTCGGACGACGATTCTCTTTCTCGACGAAATTCATCGGTTTAATAAGGCCCAACAGGATGCGCTGCTGCCGGGAGTAGAAAATGGTTGGGTCATTCTTGTCGCAGCGACAACCGAGAATCCATCCTTTTCCGTGGTCGCTCCCTTGTTGTCGCGCTCCATCATGCTGACCTTGGAACCTCTGACGGATGAAGATATTGGCGTACTCATCGACCGCGCAGTCAGCGATGAGCGTGGACTCAACGACACCATGAAACTTGAGACTGAGGCGCGTGATTACTTGATCCGCATGGCTCAAGGGGATGCCCGCCGTGCGCTGACGACCTTAGAGGCCGCAGGTGGTGTTGCGCTGGACCACCACGATAGCGACACTGGGGTAGCGGTCATCACGGTCGATCACGCGGCACAAGCCATGGATCAAGCAGTCCTACGCTACGACAAGGATGGGGACCAGCACTACGACGTCATCTCTGCATTTATTAAATCCATCAGAGGCTCCGATGTCGATGCGGCACTACATTATTTGGCCCGCATGATTCATGCGGGAGAGGACCCGAGATATATCGCTCGTCGGCTCATTGTCCATGCATCGGAAGATATTGGGATGGCCGACCCGACCGCATTGCAAACCGCCATCGCCGCCGCACAGGCCGTGCAATTAATCGGCATGCCGGAAGGGCGTATTCCGTTAGCACAGGCAGTGGTGCATCTGGCCACCGCGCCAAAATCCAATGCGTCCTATACGGCAATCGACGCTGCACTAGCCGATGTGAAGTCCGGGCGGGCGGGGACAGTTCCAAAACCGCTTCGTGATGGACATTATCCAGGTGCCAAAGCACTCGGACACGGGGTGGGATATAAATACCCACATTCTTATCCGCACGCCGTCATTGACCAGCAGTATCTACCTGATGAACTCCTGGGCCGTGAGTACTACCAGCCGACCAATAATGGGCGCGAGCAAATGCTTGGCGAGCGGGTCCAGCGTTTACGCGCAATCTTGCGAAATCAACCGATGACAGCACAGCAGGCTGGGGCAGAGTCAGAGTCCAAATCGTCTCGATCACAAGAAGCACCGTCTGCTTCCAAAAAGACTACTCATGATTAGGTGACTCGGGCTGGGCTCTGCTAGGCTTACCCTTTGTCTGGCACGTCTCTGCAATATGTAGAAACGGTAGTAATGACGGTTGGCGGTATAACCCTCAGCTCTCTGGAAAACATTGACATCAGAGGCCAGGATTCACTGACAGAAATAGCTAGTCGGCTCTGTCACGTCAGTGATAACAAACCAAACGATGCCGCATGACAAGAAAAGGAAGCCACAATCATGGCTAAAGGTCTCCGTACCCGTCGCACAGTGCGCCACTCGCGTGCACTGGGCATTGCACTGACTCCAAAAGCTGAAAAGTACATGGAGCGTCGTCCCTACGGCCCAGGACAGCACGGTCGTGCTCGCCGTCGTCAGGACTCCGACTACTCGGTACGTCTGAAGGAAAAGCAGCGTCTACGCGCTATCTACAACATCCGTGAAGCCCAGATGGTGCGCTACTTCAAGGAAGCACGTCGTCGTGCAGGCCTGGCCGGTGAAAACCTGGTCGAAATGCTGGAATCCCGTCTCGACGCACTCGTCCTGCGAGCAGGATTTGCACGCACTATCGCACAGGCTCGTCAGTTGGTTGTCCACCAGCACATCCTGGTTGACGGTCAGCGTGTTGACCGCCCGTCATTCCAAGTTAAAGAGGGCCAGCTGATCCACGTTGCTGAACGCAGCGAATCAATGGTCCCATTCCAGATCGCTGCCACCGGTGCACACCAGGAAGTTCTACCTGACGTACCCGGTTACCTGGACGTAGAAATCGATAAACTGCGCGCCACCTTGGTTCGTGCACCAAAACGTGCTGAGGTACCAGTTTCGATTCAGGAAAACCTGGTCGTCGAGCACTACTCACGCTAAGCATAGTTTTCAAGTTCAACACCCGGCTCGGTGGTCCTTGTTTCTGACAAGGCACCGGGCCGGAGTTGTTTCCCTACAAATCTTGTCTTGGAAAACCCAAGGACTCAGCAGGTTGGTAGAGTAGGGACGATCATGAATCAGAAAGGGACGGCGGTTGTGAAACGAGTCTTACTTGTTGGTGTCGGAGCGGCCATCGGATGGTACGGTCATTCGAAATTGTCCAAAGGCCGGGACCAAGCCGCGATCCGCGCTGAAGAAGCCCTAAGAACCTCATTAGCTCCGGAGAACCTCGGGCGCAGTATTGGCGAAGGCGCTGCCAGCATCATCGTGGAATCTACGAAAGCATTCTTTACCACTGTGCGGGACCAAATTCCCGCACTCAATCGGACGGAAACTGCACCACCTGTCGTGGAGAACCTCAATGGAGTTGAACCCCTCCAAGGTGAAGTCACCAATGTAGCCTCGGTACGGGCCGAGTAGTCGTCGCCTTTACATAGATTCATTAACCACACCGGTCGCGTCACCGGTTTCTAGCTTGTGATGGAAAACAGTTATGCAAACTCATGAAATTGCCCGCCGTTGGACAGCGTTTTTTGAAAAGAAAGCGCATACCGTAGTTCCCTCGGCGTCGTTGGTCTCGCCCGATCCATCGTTGCTGTTCACTGTCGCAGGCATGGTCCCCTTTATTCCATACTTCTTGGGACAACAGACACCGCCCTATAAACGAGCTGTGTCCGTCCAAAAATGTATTCGCACCGCAGATATTGAAGAAGTCGGCAAGACAGCCCGACACGGCACGTTTTTCCAAATGGCCGGCAACTTTTCTTTTGGCGACTATTTCAAACACGATGCCATCACGATGGCCTGGGAATTGCTCACGACCTCCCAAAACGATGGCGGCTACGGTCTAGACCCTGAACGGCTATGGGTCACCGTGTATGAAGAAGATGATGAAGCTTATGAAATTTGGCGCGACGTCGTCAAAATTCCGATCGAACGAATCCAGCGTATTGGAAAAGAAGACAACTACTGGCATACCGGCCAACCCGGGCCGGGCGGACCGTGTTCAGAGATCTACTACGATCGTGGCCCCCAATACGGTGCTGCAGGCGGTCCGGCTGTCGACGACACTCGCTACCTAGAAATCTGGAACCTGGTCTTCATGCAATACCAGCTAGGTGAAGTCCGCAGTCAGGCCGACTTCGATGTGGTCGGTGAGCTTGCCAATAAAAACATCGACACCGGTCTAGGGATGGAACGTCTTGCGATGATTCTGCAGGATGTAGAAAACATGTATGAAACGGACCAGGTACGCCCGGTCTTGGACCGGGCAGCAGAGCTTGCCGGTGTCACCTATACCTCGACTGAAAATCCAGAAGATCCGCAGTTCGCCAACGATATGCGTCTACGCTACATTGCCGATCACGTTCGTTCAGCCTTGATGCTCATCAGTGACGGAGTGGTCCCAGGCAATGAGGGCGGTGGTTATGTTCTTCGTCGATTGATCCGTCGCGCGGTACGTGCCATGCGGCTCATGGGCGTCGAAGGCGCCGTGTTACCCGAGCTTTTGCCGATCTCACGTGACGCTATGCGTGGATCTTATCCTGAAGTCGCCGAAGACTTCGAGCGTATTTCCCGTATCGCGTACGCTGAAGAACGAGCGTTCTTGCGTACGATTGCGGCTGGTACCACGCGATTGGAATCCTCCGTGGCTCAAGCTCGTGAAGCTGGGACGACTCTTTCTGGCGATGCTGCCTTTGAGCTGCACGACACTTATGGCTTTCCCATTGATCTCACGTTGGAAATGGCTGAAGAAGCCGGCGTCGCGGTGGACCAGGACAAGTTCCTGGAATTAATGCAGGAGCAGCGCGAGCGTGCTCGAAAAGACGCGAAAGCCAAGAAAACCGGACACGCCGATACCAGCCTGTACTACGAAGCGCACGCCGGGGAAGATACTGTTTTTACTGGCTACACCGAACACACCACACAGTCGAGGATCCGTTCTCTGCTGGTCAACGGTCAACAAGCAGCGGTTGCCGAGCAAGGGCAGCAGATCGAACTCGTCCTAGACGCGTCACCATTCTATGCTGAGGCCGGGGGACAGGCTGCCGATACCGGACTCATCACCGGTGATGGCTTCGTCATTGAAATTACTGATGTGCAAGCGCCCATCAAAGGTTTGTCCGTTCATCAGGGCATCATTCGTGAAGGCGAAGCGCCAGCGGGTGCTGAAGCCGTGGCAGCGATTGATCTTCAACGACGTCTGGACGCTCAAAAAGCGCACTCGGCGACCCACATCATCCATGCGGCTCTGCATCAGATTCTCGGACCCGAAGCAGTACAGGCCGGCTCTTTCAACAAAGAAGGCTATTTGCGCTTCGACTTCCGGTGGCAAGATGCACTCTCCGACGCTGCGCGGCAAGAAGTCGAAGAGCTCTCCAACATCGCCATCCGTGATAATTTCCCGGTGTACACGATGGAAACCAGTTTAGATGAGGCCAAAGCAATGGGTGCGATGAGTCTCTTCGGTGAGAAATATGGCGATCGTGTGCGGGTGGTGGAGATCGATGGTGCCTGGTCGCGTGAACTGTGCGGAGGCACCCACGTGTCAGCTACCGCTGAGATAGGCACCCTTGCGCTGCTTCATGAGCAATCTGTAGGATCAGGCAACCGCCGCGTCGAAGCACTCGTGGGCCTTGACGCCTTCGAACATTTTGCAGCCGAGAGAACTCTCGTCAACCAGCTGTCAGCAATGCTGAAGGCTCCCACCGCCGACATCCCCGGGCGGGTAGAACAGACCCTGACCCGTCTCCGTGAGCTGGAGAAGGAACTTGCCAGCCTACGAGCACAGCAAATGTTGGCACAAGTTGGTCAGCTTGTGGACCAAGCGGAGACCGTAGGAAAGGTTTCTTTACTCGCACAGCATCTGGGTGACATTTCCAGTGCAGATGACCTACGATCTGCAGTGGTCGATCTGCGGGAGCGTTTGACCAAAGCTGGTAAGCAAAATATTGTCGTGGCATTGATCGGAGTCGCCAATAACCGACCACTGGTGGTGATTGCGACGAATGAAGGTGCCCAGGACCTTGGGCTGAAGGCCGGTAACCTCGTCAAAACGGCCTCCCAGATATTGGGTGGCGGTGGCGGTGGGAAACCAGACCTTGCCCAAGGTGGGGGACAGGACGTCTCAAAGATTCAAGACGCGCTGACTGCGCTGCGTCAGGCAGTCGAGACGGCATAACGGTATCGAGAGCGAAACGCTGATTAGAACGATTTCATGACAGATATACACGACCATGAGCCGGTGATCGGTTCTCGTCTTGGGGTGGACGTCGGACGGGCCCGCGTCGGCCTTGCGGCAACTGATCCGGCTGGCATTTTAGCCAGTCCGGTTGCCACACTGACACGAGATCCCAAAAACTTCAACGACCTGCGCGCCATCGTTGACGAAGCGCGACAGCGCAATGCAGTTCGCGTCTACGTGGGCGACCCGATCAACCTCAAAGGGCAACAAACGGCATCGACACAGGACGCTCACCTCTTTGCTCGCCAGTTAGCAAGGCTGCTTGCCGAGGCACAATTGCCCACCCAGGTTCGGCTTATCGACGAACGGTTGTCTACTGTCAGTGCGAGCCAGCAGCTGCGTGCTGCCGGCGTGTCATCACGCAATCAACGAGCGGTTATCGATCAGCTGGCGGCCGTAGCGATACTTGAACACGCGCTGGTTTTAGAAAAACGCAGCGGTGTGGACACAGGTCACTTAGTCGATGCCGCGCAGGAGGATGAACTTGACGGATAATCATCTGCCAGACGACTCTTCCCAACCGCAATTCCGGTCACGCCGGGAGCGACGCGAATATGAACGCGCACTCCTGCAGGCTCGGTCAGGCTCACGAGACACGAGCCACAGCGGTGAAGACGGTGGACTGCCTGTTTCGGAAGACGCTGAACCTCGACCGGAATATAACGCGGAATTTCCACCACAACCGTTGGCAGCTGATGGCCCCGGAGGACTGCAATCCACTCCGCGCAGACCTGTTGATTATGTGCCTCGACAGTCTCATACCGAACCACAAGGCATTGCCTACGAGGCGATCCGTCACGATCGAGCCGCCGGTGAGTTGCCAGAACTTCCTGAAGACACCCGGGATTACCCTGAACTTTCCGGTAATGTCGACTCTGACAACGTAAAACACCCCGGGGAGAGCAGCAGCGATGAGAACCCCCTGGGGTACATGCTGGTGGGGGACGGGAACATGCCATTGCCGGAGATCGACGAGGAAGAGTTGAAAACTCGCAAGAGTCGTAAACGTCGGCGCACCGTCGTCATGCTGACCAGTTTTGCCGTGTTCCTAGGCCTTCTCGCGATTGTCGGCATTGCAGTAGGACAACTCGTTGGCTGGAATAATAAAGACTTCCCTGGTCCCGGAGGCGAAGAAGTTGCGTTTGAAGTCAATCCGGGTGAAGGTCCCATTCTCATTGGCAATCGATTGGTCGAGGAGAATATTGTGGCATCCACAAACGCTTTCCGTGATGCGATCGAAGCTACCGACACGACCGCTCACATTCAACCCGGAGAATATACGCTACGGTATGAGATGCCGGCTCGTGACGCTGCTGAAGTGTTGCTGCGGGTTGGTGTGCAGGGAATGAATTACGCCCACGTCAATTCGGGACACCGCATTGACGATGTATTTGAACATATTGCTGACCGAACTGACTACAGCCTGGAAGAAATCGAAGAAGCCGCTAACCCGGATAACTTTGAAGTACCGGCAGAGGCTTCCACGCTTGAAGGATACATCGCGGTCGGTGAATATCATTTCCCCTACGAGGCCTCGCTACAAGAGATCTTTGAAATAATGATCGCCCCCACCATGGATGAATTTGAACGGTTGGGGATCACTGATGAAGCAGAGCAGCACCGATTGGTCACGATTGCCTCTATCGTTGAAGCAGAGGCGCGCCCTGAAGATTACGCGGTGGTTGCGGGGATCATCGAAAACCGTTTGGATCGTTCCAACCCTGAAACCGCGGGACTGCTACAAATTGATGCCACCGTCATTTATGGTATGGGAGTCCGCCAGCTGCAATTTAGTTCCGAAGACCGTCGGGATGAGTCGAACGAATACAACACATATGTACACCGGGGCTTACCGCCAGGACCGATTGGAGCACCATCGATTGCTGCACTCGATGCCGCTGCGGAGCCCACTGACTCGGAGTATTATTACTGGATCACGACCAATATTGAAACGGGTGAGACCAAGTTCTCTACGACCCTGAGTCAGCATCAGGAATATCAGCAAGAATATCGCGCCTATTGTGACGACAACCCTGATATTTGCGGACGGGACTAAACACGCTATCCATGACGCAGCACACGTATACGGCGGCCGTTTTAGGCTCGCCAATCGCTCACTCGAAATCGCCAGCCATGCACCAGGCGGTCTACCGGTACCTCGGGGTCCCAATTGTTTACGATCGTATTGAGGTCGCTGAAGCTGACGCTGCAGAGTTTTTTGCCTCCTTGCCGCAGCGTTTCGGCTCCCGACGAGCGCTGGCAGGTTTTTCAGTCACCATGCCGCTCAAAGCCGTCCTTGTGTCACATATGGACCACGTGTCACAACGAGTACAACGACTGGGTGTACTCAATACCATCGTCTTTGATGAAGCTGGCGTTGCTCATGGCTACAATACCGACGTCGACGGAATCCGGCATGCCTTAGCAAAGGCAGGCTTTGTTGCCAAAGTGGATGGCTCGATGGGTATCTTAGGTGCCGGCGGCACTGCCACGGCTGCAGTAGCTGCTGCAGCTGAGTTAGGTTTGACCGCAGTGGTGTTCTACGTGCGTAACCCCGACCGGGCTCGCGGTGCCATGGAAGTGGCCACAGCCTATGGTCTCGAGTCGCAAGTGGTGCTGCTCGATGCCTTCGCTCAACGAGCGGTCCATCACGATGCGGTGGTATCTACGCTGCCCGCACACGCAGCCGATGACCTTGCGCTGCAGCTACCGGGTTCAAACCTCCCACCCTTGCTTGATGTGATCTATGATCCCTGGCCCACCGTGTTGGCCAGTGCATGGCGGGCGTCTGGGGCACACGTGTCGTCAGGCTTGGATATGCTGCTGTATCAGGGCGTTGAACAAGCCAAACTCTTTACCAAAAAATTGGTTGCTGACCCACAAAGCGTCGATTGGGACACTGCAACACAACACATGGCGGCGGCATTGAAGCTTGACCAGAGCTAATGTCATACCGCACAGACAAACATCGACATGAAACACGCGCAGCTGCGCATGGCATGAAAGAATCGGGCGTATGATGCGTTGGTTAACAGCAGGGGAGTCGCACGGCTCCGGACTCGTAGGGATCATTGAAGGCCTACCGGCGGGGATTGAGATTACTACCGCTGACATCCAGGAAGCACTGATGCGCCGTCGCTTAGGTTACGGTCGCGGCGCAAGGATGAAGTTTGAAAAAGACGAAGTCACGATCATCGGTGGGGTCCGTCACGGGGTGACCCTTGGGTCCCCGGTGGCCATTCACATCGCCAACACGGAATGGCCAAAATGGGAAAAGGTCATGAACCCAGATCCAGTCGATCCATCAGAGATCGAGGGACTAGCTCGCAATGCCAAACTCACCCGACCCCGTCCAGGCCACGCCGATATGGCAGGGATGCAGAAATACGGTTTTGATGAAGCCCGTCCACTCTTAGAACGAGCTTCCGCCCGCGAGACCGCAACCCGCGTCGCGCTAGGGCGTGTTGCCCAACACTTCTTGGCACAATTGGGCATTACCACTGTTTCGCACACCGTGCGAATGGGAGAAGTAGCCCTTCCCGATGGGTATGAGTTCCCAACCGCCAATGATGTTGAAACACTTGATGCGGACCCACTTCGCTGCATCGATGCAGAGGTCTCCGCCAAGATGGTGGAAGCCGTTGACGCCACCAAGAAAGCCGGTGAGACCCTGGGCGGAGTCGTTGAAGTATTAGTTCACAACGCGCCAGTAGGCTTGGGCTCTCATATTCACTGGGACCGGCGACTGGATTCCAAACTCGCCGGAGCGCTCATGGGAATCCAAGCTATGAAAGGCGTGGAAGTGGGGGATGGATTCGATACGGCGACCCGTGTCGGTTCAGATGCACACGACGAAATCGTGCGACAACCTGACGGGACCGTTGCCCGGACCACGCATAGAGCCGGTGGAATTGAAGCCGGCATGTCAACGGGTGAACCAATCCGTGTGCGGGTCGCCATGAAACCCATTGCAACTGTCCCTCGCGCCCTCCAAACCGTTGATGTCGCCACCGGTCAAGCTACCAAGGCTCACCACCAACGATCAGATGTCACAGCCGTTCCAGCATCTGGAGTGGTTGCTGAGGCGATGGTGGCCCTGGTCATTGCGGGAGAAGTGCTGGAAAAATTTGGGGGTGATTCCGTGGCAGAAACCCGACGGAATATGGAAAGTTACCTCGCCAATATTCACCGCTTGCCCGAGCCAACTGCTGATGCAACGCTCGAGGATCACTTGGGTGACCCACTATAACGATGCATGCAGCAAGGACGCCCATCATCCTGATCGGGCCGATGGGATCAGGCAAAACCACGGTGGGAACTCACCTCGCAGAGCGCCTCAGCGTGGCCTATACCGACACCGACGACCTCTTCGCCGATCGCCACGGACATATCGGAACATTCTTTCGCCGCCACGGTGAGGAAGCCTTTCGTGACGAAGAGCAACGTATTGTCGCAGAGACAGTCCATCGACACGATCTCGGCGTTATTTCGCTAGGCGGGGGAGCGGTTATTCGACCGGCTAACCGCGAAATTATCCGTGACCGTGGTTACGTTGTGTTCCTGGATGTCAGCGAAAATCAGGCGCTGGAACGATTGGGTGATACCAGTGATCGACCTGTACTGGCGGGCGATGCAGCAGCTAATTGGTCACGGATCCGGCACGAGCGAATCACGTTTTTCAACGACTCAGCTCATCAGACCGTGGACACCACTGGTCTGGACGTGGACGCTGTGGCGACTAAGATCATCCAAGGATATCAATCATTTTTGTCAAGGAATTCGACCACAGGTATGACTGAAAATACAACAAGTGCCCCCACTGAACAGCCTACGATCATTCAGGTCGCAGGCGGCTCCGATAACGAAGTCAATGGCGGCTACGACGTCGTCATTGGCCGTGGTCTACTCAGCCAGCTGCCAGACATGTTAGGGCCTCAAACCCATCGTGTTGCCATCATTCTGCCGCGTGCGTTGCGCGCTACCGGGGATGTCGTGAAATCATCACTCGATGACGCTGGGTTCAATGCGATCCTGGTCGAAATTCCAGACTCAGAAGAGGGCAAACATATCGAGGTCGCCTCCTTTTGCTGGCAGGTCTTGGGTCAGAGTGATTTCACTCGTTCAGATGCGATCGTATCGGTGGGCGGGGGTGCCGTATCGGATCTCGCCGGTTTCGTCGCAGCAACCTGGTTACGTGGTGTTCGCGTGGTCCACATGCCAACGACCCTGCTCGGGATGGTCGATGCCTCCGTGGGTGGGAAGACCGGTATTAATTCGGCCGAAGGCAAGAACTTGGTGGGTGCGTTCCACCCACCTGCCGGCGTGCTGGCCGACCTTGATACGCTGTTGACGCTTCCGAAAAACGAGCTGATCTCAGGGTTGGCTGAAGTCGTCAAATGCGGTTTCATTGCCGATGAGAACATCCTGGATCTCATTGAAACGAACATGTCCCAGGTGACCAATCCGCACTCCACCGTGCTGCGCGAACTCATCGAACGCGCTATCCAGGTCAAAGCAGATATAGTCGGCCAAGATTTCAAAGAATCGAATGTGCGTCAGATGCTTAATTACGGGCACACACTCGGCCACGCCATTGAACTGGCGGAGCGCTACCAATACCGGCACGGAGCCGCGGTTTCGGTCGGCATGGTATTTGCCGCAGAATTAGCTCGCTCTGTTGGACGGCTTGATGATGCGACTGTGGAACGACATCGCACGATCCTTGAAGGTATTGGCCTACCCACCACATATGTCGGTGACCGCTGGGCAACGCTGCTCGATGGCATCCGTCGCGATAAGAAAAACCGTGGAGAACAGCTGCGGTTTGTGCTGTTGGAAGCTCAAGGCAAACCGGTCATCTACGATGTGCCCGATGAGTCATTGCTGTTCGCTGCCTACCAGGAAATCGCCGAGTAACCACTCTTAGATTCTGGTGGTCGTTTACACTAGAGGAGGCCGGGTTCAATGAACCCGCTGCTTATCTGCCAGAATAGCTACTCAACTGAAAAACTTTTACGGAGAATTCACCACCATGGTTATGCTCACCAGTAACGATATTAAAAACGGTTCGGTCGTCGTCGTCGACGGCCAACTCTGGCAGGTTCAGGAATTCCAGCACGTCAAGCCGGGTAAAGGTGGTGCGTTTGTGCGCACTAAAATCAAAAACCTGACATCCAATAAAATCGTGGATAAGACGTGGAATGCCGGCGCGAAACTGGAATTTGCAACGGTGGACCGTTCCGAATACCAGTACCTCTACCGCGATGGCGACGACTTTGTATTCATGGATCTGACCACCTTTGACCAGATTATGGTGCCATCGAGTGTCGTCGGGGATGCTGCAAATTTCCTGTTGGAAAATGAAAACGCGCAAATTGCCATGTCGGATGGTACCCCGCTTTATCTTGAATTACCCCCTACCGTGGTGTTGGAAGTAACCTACACCGAACCAGGTCTTCAGGGCGACCGGTCCTCGGGCGGTACCAAACCGGCAACCGTTGAAACCGGTCTGGAAATCCAGGTTCCACTTTTCGTTGATGAAGGCACCAAAGTCCGTGTCGACACCAAGAATGGTGAATACCAGGGTCGAGCCACCGAGTAATCGCTGGCACGGAGTACCACTACATTGACAAAGAACCCAAAGAATCAGCACCGAAAAATCGGCTCTCGAGGACGCGCGCGCCGGCGTGCCCTCGAAATCCTCTTTGAAGCCGAACACCGGAAAACCACCCCACTGTCAGCACTGCAGCGGCGACGAGAATATACCGATCAAATAATCAACCCGTATACTGCGCAGATCATTGACGGGGTCATTACCCATCAGGAACAAATCGACGAACTGCTTGCACAGTACGCTCACGGATGGACCATGGAACGCATGTTAGCTATGGATAAATCGATCTTGCGTTTGGGCGCCTGGGAGTTGTTGTTCAACGACGAAATGCCGGATGCCGCGGCAGTCAATGAAGCCGTGAACATGGCACGAGAATACTCCAACGATGACTCGCCCGGATACGTCAATGGGGTCTTAGGGCGCCTGCAAGACCTTAAGCCCACGCTGTTTCTGTAAACATCGCAGTTGTGACCTGCAGCGGTGCTACAGTTACACCCAGTGAAACTGACGGGAACACCACACATCCCGCAGATCCTTTAAAATCCGTCCTGTGAGGCGGGAAAGGAGAGAATCGTGGTGCAAGAACCCGTGCGCAAAGCACGCACCGTGATGTCCGAATCTGATATAAATCGGGTCCTCACCCGCATCGCCCATGAAATCCTCGAAGGCAACCGCGGCGTAGAACAACTGCTCGTACTCGGTATTCCGCGCCGTGGTGTCCCACTGGCCAATCGCCTGGCCACAAAACTATCGGAAATCGACCCAGACTTTGTGGTTGAAGAGCGCACCGGACAACTCGACATCACGCTCTACCGAGATGATCTCGCACGAGCTGGCTCTCGCGTTCCGGCCTCCACGATCATCCCGCCGGGTGGCATCGATGATGCCGTGGTCGTGTTAGTTGACGACGTTTTATACTCCGGTCGCACCATCCGAGCCGCACTCGATGCGTTATCTGCCATCGGACGCCCACGGATCGTGCGTCTAGCAGTCCTCGTTGATCGAGGCCATCGCCAGCTGCCCTTGCGGGCCGACTATGTGGGCAAAAACCTGCCAACTGCTGCAGCGGAGCACGTTCGAGTCCACCTTGCCGAGATTGACGGTGACGAAGAGTACTACACGACCGACCAAGTACAAATCGTGGATGTGATGGACTAATGCGACACCTATTAGCTACTCGCGATCTCTCCTACGACAACGCCCTCGCAATCCTCGATACCGCTCAAGAAATGGCGACGGTTTCGGATCGTTCGATCAAAAAACTTCCCACGTTGCGTGGACAAACCGTTGTCAATTTATTCTTTGAAGACTCCACCCGGACCAGGACGTCCTTCGAAGCCGCGGCGAAGCGACTGTCGGCAGACGTGTTGAACTTTGCGGTCAAAACGTCTTCCGTATCAAAAGGCGAATCACTCAAAGACACCGTCCAAACGCTGGAAGCGATCGGTGGTGACGCTATTGTTATGCGACACTGGGCATCCGGCGCCGCTCAACAATTAGCAAATTTCGGATGGTCATCGTCAGCAGTGATCAATGCTGGGGACGGAACCCACGAGCACCCCACCCAGGCACTGTTGGACGCCTTCACTCTGCGTGCGCGCCTCCACGGGGACCAGGCCAATGGACAAGACCTCAATGGCGTCCACGTGGTTATCGTCGGTGATATTTTGCATTCGCGTGTCGCCCGTTCAAACGTGTGGCTATTGCACACTCTTGGAGCCAAAGTCACCCTGTCGGGACCACCAACGCTCATGCCGGTCGGGGTTAACACCTGGCCTGTTGAAGTCAATTATGATCTCGACGCCATCCTGGCACAACGTCCAGATGCTGTCATGATGTTGCGGGTCCAAGCCGAACGTATGGCTGGTGCCTTCTTTCCTTCACCCGCCGAATATACCCGCGGCTGGGGACTGACTAATGATCGATATCAACCCATCGCGGACACCAAAACGCTGATCATGCATCCGGGCCCGATGAACCGTGGGCTGGAAATTTCTGCGGCAGCTGCGGACTCAGCACAAAATACTGCACTAGAACAAGTTGCCAACGGCGTCTCCGTGCGCATGGCAGTCCTTTACCTGCTGCTAGCAGGTCCATCAGGGCAATGAAAGGCCAGATAATGACTCATACCTATGTGATTACCGGAGGCACCACCCCGGATGGCAAACAGACCGATGTGGCCATCGATGCCGATGGCACGATTGCCCAACTTGGTACCAACCTGCCAACAGACGGTGCTACCGTCATCGACGCGACAGGAAAAATCCTGTTGCCCGGTCTGGTCGATCTCCACACTCACTTGCGAGAACCCGGCAATGACGATGCCGAGACCGTGGAAACCGGTACCCAAGCGGCAGCCAAAGGCGGATTTACAGCCGTCCACGCCATGGCCAACTCCAATCCAGTAGCCGATACCGCAGGAGTCGTTGAACAAGTCCACCGCCTGGGCAGAGCCGCCGGATGGACCGATGTTTACCCGGTTGGAGCAGTCACCGTTGGCCTCAAGGGCGACCAACTGGCCGAATTATCAGCCATGCATGATTCCGCGGCCAAAGTGACAATGTTCTCTGACGATGGGATGTGCGTCTGGGATCCCGTCTTGATGCGTCGGGCCCTAGAATACGTCAAATCTTTTGATGGATTCATCGCCCAACACGCCCAGGAGCCACGGCTCACCGAAGGCGCTCAAATGAATGAATCTGCATTGTCATCTGAGCTGGGTCTCGCAGGGTGGCCAGCTGTCGCGGAAGAGTCCATCATCGCCCGAGACATCCTCTTGGCCCAACACGTGGATTCTCGAGTGCATATCTGCCACGTGTCCACTGCCGGCTCGGTCGAACTCATCCGTTGGGCAAAATCTCAGGGCATCAACGTGACCGCCGAAGTCACCCCACACCACTTGTTGCTGACGGAAGATTACGTCAAAACCTATGACCCGGTGTATAAAGTCAACCCGCCACTGCGCAAAGACTCCGACGTTCACGCCCTGCGGCAGGGCCTAGCCGATGGCACGATCGACACGGTTGGTACAGACCATGCTCCCCACACCGCAGAGACCAAACAATGCGAATGGGTTGTGGCTGCCATGGGTATGACCGGATTAGAAACGGCGCTGCCGGTAATCCAACACACGATGGTTGATACTGGACTGCTCGACTGGCACGGCGTGGCTCGGGTCATGTCGGTCAACCCGGCGCGTATTTACCGTCATACTGATCAGGGACAACTGACCGACAACGGGGGATTCGTCCAAGGCGCGATCGCCCAGATTGTCGTCTACGATCCAGCACATACCTTCGTGGTCAACCCGGCCGAACACGCCTCCAAATCCTCCAACTCACCCTATCAAGGGATGGAATTGTCAGGACAAGTGACCGACGTGTTCTACCGTGGACACCGTGTTGTCGCCGACACACAGATCACCACACCGTACCAACACAGCTAAGAAGGAACCGCCAGTTTTGGACGAGACCACCTTTACCGTCACCCTGACCTCGATCATCCTCGTACTGATGATCCTGGGCATCATCTTCGGACGTCGTAACCGCACCAAGCGACAGCAATACGTCCCTGTCCCGGCTGACATTCCGACCGAACTGCTGGAGAAACAACCTCGCACCGTGGTGGAAGGTACATATGTGTCCACCGTCTTAGGCGCTGACCTCCTCGAACGCGTCACCGCCCACCGGTTGGGCAACCCTGCCGCAGCGCAGATCGAGGTGCACAACGATGGCGTTGCACTGCTTCGCGTGGGTGAACCCAATATTTTTATTCCGGTGTCCGACATTGTGACCGTGGCTACCGTATCTGGAATCGCTGGCAAATTTGTGGAAAAAGACGGGATCGTGATCATCACCTGGAACCTGGGAAACACCCAGGTCACCACCGGACTACGCACTGAATCCGTCACACAACATCAACAACTTCACACCGCCCTAGAACAACTGACGAATGGAAGGCAGACCGCATGAGCGCATCAGCCAAACTTGTCCTGGCAGATGGCACCATCTACGCCGGCACCCCATATGCAGCAACCGGGACCGCTTACGGTCAACTGGTTTTTGACACCACCATGACCGGTTATCAGCACAGTCTGACCAACCCATCCAACGCCCACACCCTGCTGGTGTTTACCTTCCCGCACATCGGTAACGTTGGCGTCAACGACCACGAAGCCGAATCGGATCACTACTGGCCGGCCGGGGTGATCATTCGCGAACCCTCGCGCATCCGGTCTAACTGGCAATCCGAACGTGACTTGGAAACCGATCTCATTGCGGCCGGAGTCGTCGGAATCGCCGGAATCGATACGCGGGCATTGACTCGCAGCATTCTTGGTGCAGGACAAATAGCCGCCGGTATCTTTGCCGGTGAGGATGCTCTCGCTTCAGATGCTGACCTGGTCGCGAAGGTCCGTGAGTGGGCAACCCCTGCAACCGAGCAACTCCTGGCCGAGGTCACGACGCACATTCCTTACGAAGTTATCGCACAGGATCCGAAACACACCGTCGCGGTGATTGATTTGGGTGTTCGCCGTTCCACGATCAACCAGCTGGTCGAACGCGGCATGACGGTCAAAGTACTGCCCGCAAGCGCCACCGCAGACGACATCGCAACGGCGCAAGTCGACGGCGTCGTCTTTTCTTCTGGTCCCGGCAACCCAGCCGAAGCAAACGCACAGGTCGAACTGGCCACGGCCCTGCTCGATGCCAAAACCCCACTGCTGGGCATCGGACTCGGACATCAGGTTATCGCCCGAGCTCTGGGCTATCAGACCGTTTTGATGGACCAGGCGCAGCGTGGACCAAATCAACCGGTCTACGATATCGCCTCGGGACAAAGCCTTATCACCAATCAGAATCACCAGTACGCAGTGGACGCGCCGCAGGGTACCGCGACCGCACCAAATACGGGGTACGGCGATGTAACCGTGACTCAGTACAGCCTCAATGACAACTCAGTTGAGGCCCTTCGCGCCGAAGCCTTGCCGGTCATCACCGTGCAGTACTACCCAGAAAATACCGCTGTTGCTGTGGACGAAGCCCACCCAGTCTTCGATACTTTTGCAACATTGATGGCCACCGGAAAATAAGACTAAGGAAACACCAGCTATGCCAAAACGCACAGACCTCACATCCGTATTAGTCATCGGTTCCGGGCCCATCGTCATCGGCCAGGCCGCAGAATTTGACTATTCCGGCACCCAAGCCATCCGCGTTCTGAAAGAAGAAGGCATTCGTGTGGTGTTGGTCAACTCCAACCCGGCCACGATCATGACCGATCCGGAGATGGCCGATGCCACCTATGTGGAACCCATCACCGCCGAAGTGGTTGAGAAGATCATCGCTGCGGAGCGCCCGGATGCGATCCTGCCGACCCTGGGTGGGCAGACTGCACTGAATACGGCGATCAAACTCGACGAGCTCGGTGTATTAGAAAAATACGACGTCGAACTCATCGGCGCCAACATCGCTGCTATCGAACTTGGTGAAGACCGCGAACAGTTCAAAGGTGTCGTAGAACGCTGTGGAGCCGAATCTGCTCGCTCCGTCATCGTGCATTCCATGGACGAAGCCCTGGAAGCCGCCAAAGAATTGGGCTATCCAATGGTGGTGCGACCCTCATTTACCATGGGCGGTCTCGGCTCAGGCATGGCCTATAACGAAGCCGACCTACATCGCATCGCCGGCGCGGGAATTCAGTATTCGCCTACCTCCGAGGTCTTATTAGAAGAATCCATCCTCGGGTGGAAAGAGTACGAATTCGAAATGATGCGTGACAGCGCCAACAACGTCATTGCACTGTGCTCCATCGAAAACTTCGACCCCGTTGGGGTCCACACCGGTGACGCCATCACCGTGGCTCCAGCCGTGACGCTGACCGATCGCGAATTTCAAAAGATGCGCGACATCTCAATCAAAATCATTCGAGAAGTCGGCGTGGCCACGGGTGGCTGTAACATTCAGTTCGCCGTCAACCCCGAAGACGGTCGCATCGTGGTCATTGAAATGAACCCGCGTGTCTCACGCTCCTCGGCGCTGGCATCCAAGGCTACCGGGTACCCAATCGCCAAAATTGCGACCAAACTGTCCTTGGGATACACCCTGGACGAAGTCCTCAACGATGTCACCGGCACTACGACCGCAGCCTTTGAACCCGCATTGGACTATGTCGTCGTCAAGGTCCCACGGTTTGCCTTCGAGAAATTCCCGGCCGCAGATGCCACGTTGACCACGACCATGAAGGCCGTGGGCGAGGTCATGTCCTTTGGCCGAAACTTCTCTGAAGCCTTACAAAAAGCCCTGCGGTCACTTGAGCAAACCAACGACGCAGAATTGGACTTCACCGTACCGGATGACACCGAGGTTGCCGAACTGCTCGAAGCTGCCAAAACCGCGACCACCTCGCGGCTGGGCCAAATCCAGCGTGCCTTACTGGGCGGCGCCAGCCCCCAGCAAATCTTCGATATCACCAAGATCGACCCCTGGTTCATTGACCAATTAGTGTTGATCAACGAAGTCGCCACCGACATTCGTGATGCCGATGAACTGACCAAAGACCTGCTCACGCACGCCAAACGTCACGGCTTCTCAGATCACCAGATTGGCCAGCTGCGGCACATGGATCAAGCCGTCGTGCGGGGCGTCCGCCACGCACTGGGCGTACGACCGGTGTATAAATCCGTTGATACTGCCGCCGGTGAGCACATCGCCCAGGCTCCTTATCATTACTCGTCCTATGACGGACAAGAAACGGAAATCACCGAACACACGCGTCCAACCGCGATCATCCTGGGCTCGGGCCCCAACCGTATCGGTCAGGGTGTTGAGTTTGACTACTCGTGTGTGCACGCCACCATGGCCATGCAACAGGCCGGTTATGACACCGTGTTGGTCAACTGCAACCCAGAAACCGTGTCGACTGACTCCGATATCTCAGATCGACTCTACTTCGAACCGTTGACACTGGAAGATGTACTGGAAATCATCCACGCCGAGGAACAAACCGGCCCGGTTGAAGGGGTGTTTGTGCAGCTTGGTGGCCAGACACCGCTGAAACTGGCCCAAGACCTGGCTGACGCCGGCGTCACGATTCTCGGCACCTCACCGGAAGCCATCGATCTGGCTGAACACCGCGGCCTGTTCTCACAGGTTCTGCAGGAAGCCGGCCTGACCGCACCAAAGAACGGCACCGCCGTCTCCTTTGAGGATGCCAAGGCCGTGGCCGACGAAATCGGTTATCCGGTGCTGGTTCGCCCATCGTATGTATTGGGCGGTCGTGGCATGGAAATCGTCTACGACGAAGCCCAGCTGGAGTCGTACATCGAAAACTCCACCGCGGAAATCACCGCAGAACATCCAGTGCTGGTTGACCGGTTCCTCGATGACGCCATCGAAATCGATGTTGACGCACTCTATGACGGCCACGAACTGTTCATGGGTGGCATCATGGAACACATCGAAGAAGCTGGAATTCACTCCGGTGACTCGGCCTGTGTGTTGCCACCAACCACACTGGCCCCCAATGTATTGGCCCGAGTACGGGAAGCCACCGAAGCCATCGCCAAGGGCGTGGGCGTGCGCGGTCTGATCAACATCCAGTTCGCACTAGCTGCCGATATCCTCTACGTCATCGAAGCCAACCCACGCGCCTCTCGTACTGTGCCATTTGTTTCGAAAGCCACCGGTGTCGCGTTGGCCAAAGCCGCAGCGAAAATTGGTGTGGGTTCGACCATCGCACAATTGCGCGAAACCGGAGACCTCCCGGCAACACATGACGGCTGGTCGCTGCCATTGGGCGCACCGATCGCGGTTAAAGAAGCCGTTTTGCCATTCACCCGCTTCCGCACTCCCGAAGGCCGCGTCGTGGACTCCCTGCTGGGCCCAGAAATGCGCTCGACCGGTGAGGTGATGGGGATCGACAAGTACTTCGACACCGCCTACGCAAAATCCCAGGACGCTGTGGGTGGCCGCCTACCCACCAGCGGACGCGTGTTTGTCTCCGTGGCCAACCGCGATAAACGCGGCATCGTAGCCCACGCCAAACGCCTAACCGATATGGGCTTCGAACTGGTCTCAACCGGCGGAACGGCCGATGTTCTGGCTCGCAATGGCATCACCACGGAGATCGTCGACAAGATCACCACTGATAGTGAAACCACCGGAGAAACGATTCTGGATCAGTTAGAAGACGGTCGCGTAGATCTGGTGATCAACACGCCCTCGGGTTCAGACGCTCGAGGTGACGGCTACGAAATCCGTGCCGCAGCTAACTCGTTGGGCGTCCCACTGGTCACCACCCTGGCTGCGGTCGGTACCGCGCTGCAAGCCATCCAGGCACAGCGCGAGTACTCCTGGGATGTCACCAGTCTGCAAGAACACGACCGTCGTCTCGCCGAAGTCATCAAGCACCAGCACTAGGAAACCATGTCACAGCCATTTGGAAGTCGTCTCGCCCAAGCCATGGACCAACACGGACCATTGTGTCTGGGTATTGATCCTCATCAAACCCTGTTGACGGCATGGGGCCTCAATGACGACCCAGCTGGTTTGGCGACCTTTTCTAAAACCATTGTCGAAGCCGCAGCCGAAACGACCGGAGTTGCCGCCCTCAAACCCCAGGTAGCACTCTATGAGCGTTTCGGCTCGGCCGGCTTCGCGGTGTTAGAAGACACCCTCCAGCTGGCACGTGAAGCCAATATTCTCACCATCGCCGACGCTAAACGCGGCGATATCGGCTCTACCATGGAGGGGTATGCGCAAGCCTGGCTCGCAGAGGGCTCCGCTCTGGCAGCAGATGCAGTCACCCTGACAGCATATTTGGGCTATGAAGCACTGCGACCAGCCATCGATATGGCCTTGTCCCATGACAGGGGAGTGTTTGTTCTTGCCTTGACCTCGAATCCAGAAGGGGCATCTGTTCAACATCTTGGGCCCAATGGCGACTCCGTTGCCAAGAGAATCGTGGATGCTACAGCTCGAGATAATGCCCAGGCATTGGGACTTGGATCAGTTGGTCTCGTCGTGGGGGCCACTGTTACCAGTGCTGCTGAAGCCTTAAATATCGATCTGGTTAGGGCAAATGCCCCAATCTTGGCTCCTGGATATGGGGCTCAAGGCGCCACGGCTGAAGATATTCGAGATGGCTTTGGGAAAGCGTGGCCGAATGTCCTAGTCAACTCCTCACGGGGGATCTTGCGACATGGTCCGAAAGTAGTAGATTTGAAGTCCGCGATTGAGGACGCCCGCAAAGACCTGGATGTGCAGTAGAATACAGTTCACTAGGTAGAACAGGTCAAATACCCCGGTGGTTATCGACCTCCTGGGCACGACTGTCCTCACCGTTACGATGGAAACGGGCACGAAAGGGCAAAACCAATGGTTCTCAAGGATTTGACACCAGCTGAGCGTCAAGCCGCAAGGCAAAAAGCGCTGGATGCCAGAACTACACGTGCGAAAATCAAAGCGGAATTCGCCGATGGAAAGCTCACCCTGTCAGAAGTTTTTGAAAGATCCGATTCCGATGAGGCTGTGGCACGAATGCGCACCATCGATCTCCTGACTGCTATCAAGGGGATTGGCGAGATCCGTGCCCAGAGCATCATGGAGCAGTGCGAAATCTCACTGAATCGGCGACTTCGAGGATTGGGTCATCGACAACGCAACGCACTCATTGAAGCCCTAGGCCGTTAGAAAAACTCCCGCGTCAACCGGCGATCTCTTTTGTGAGATCGCCGGTTGTTGCGCTAATCTACTCGTATCGCAAATGTGAGCAGCCACCGAGACACCCCGAGGAAGAATTTGCCTGATCAGACGCCACCGGTCATTCCTGGCCCCCGAGAGTTGACCCTGCGTCCAGAACACTCAGGAAATCGTCCTGCAATAACCGTGCTTGCGGGCCCTACCGCGGTGGGCAAAGGTACCGTGAGTCAGTACATTCGAGAACACTACCCGCAAGTGTGTTTATCAGTCTCCGCCACGACCCGAGAGCCTCGTCCCGGTGAAATCGATGGCGTCCATTATTCCTTCATCTCACATCAGCGTTTCGACGAACTCGTTGAACAAGGAAAAATGTTGGAATGGGCACAAGTCCATGGACACAATAAATATGGCACCCCACGTGAATCCGTGGAAAAAGCCTTGGCCAAAGGACGCCACGTTTTACTAGAGATTGATTTACAAGGTGCCCGGCAAATTCGTCAGACCATGCCAGAAGCCACATTTGTGTTCCTATCGCCACCCAGTTGGGAAGAACTCGTACGTCGTCTCGTCGGTCGAGGCACCGAGACAGCAGCCGAACAGCAGCGCAGACTAGAAACCGCTAAACTAGAGCTGGCTGCAGAACCAGAATTTGACGCCGTGATCGTCAACGATACAGTTGGACAAGCATCTGCCCGACTGGTCGAGGTCATGCAATTGACCTCACCACAGCAGTAACCGCGGCACCAAGTAATACCATCCACTATCTCCGGTCGCTCCGGAGAGAATAATTGGAGAGTCAGTGACTGAACAAAAAATCGAAGGTATCGTCAACCCATCGCTCGATGAACTCATCGACAAGGTTGATTCCAAATACGCTCTCGTGCTCTTCGCAGCACAGCGAGCACGCCAGATCAACGCGTACTATTCGCAGCTCCACGAAGGCCTCTTTGAATACGTCGGCCCCTTGGTTGATACCGAACTCAACGAAAAACCTCTATCGATTGCACTTCGTGAAATCGACGCCGGACTCCTGGAAATGAAACCTGTTGAAGAGGTCCGCGCTGCAGCAGCCGAAGAACTCGACGAAGAATTCCCAACCTTCGAGCTGCCAGCCAATGACGACGATCCATTCGCCTTGCCTGAAGAACCGACCACAGGCTCAAACGAATAATCACTCCACCACGCTCGAAGAGGGGACCCATGCGGATCGTTCTTGGCGTTACCGGCGGTATCGCCGCATATAAAGCTGCGCTCCTATTAAGGCTCATGACCGAAGCAGGTCACGAAGTCCATGTGGTTCCCACAGACTCAGCCCTGAAATTCGTGGGGAAACCCACGTGGGAAGCCCTCTCCGGGCGCCCGGTCTATAACGACACATTCGAAGCAGTCGAAGACGTCAATCACGTTCTGCAAGGTCGAAAAGCCGATCTGGTGATCCTGGCACCCGCAACGGCGCATTCTCTGGCCAAAGCGGCTGCAGGACTTGCCGAAGATCTCATCGGCAATATCTTGCTCACCGCTACGGTTCCTGTCGTCATGGCACCTGCCATGCACACTGAGATGTGGGAAAATCCGGCAACACAAGCTAATGTTGCGACCTTGCGGTCCCGGGGCATCCACATTATAGAACCCGCTGTTGGGCGTTTAACCGGCGTCGATACCGGTAAAGGTCGGTTTCCCGAGCCCGAAGATATCTGGCGTCAGGCACAACAAATTGTTGCTGAAGCGGACAGCTCTGACACGCTGGCTGGCCGCTCCGTCGTCATCAGTGCCGGGGGCACCCGCGAAGCATTAGATCCAGTGCGGTATCTGGGCAACCGCTCTTCCGGAAAACAAGGGGTCGCATTAGCCAAAGCCGCCGCACGGCAAGGGGCTCACGTGACTCTCATTGCTGGTGCCATGGAGGTGCCACCACCCCAGCACCCGAATATTGACGTTGTGCACATTGAATCCGCTCGTGAACTTCTTGATGCTGTTCTTACTCATGCGCAACACAAAGACGCGCTCATCATGGCGGCAGCGGTAGCTGACTTCCGACCGGCAAATGTCACGCAGGACAAGATTAAAAAAGACGACGATGCATCGGCGCCAACAATCATCCTGGAACAAACCGAAGACATCTTGCGCACTAGTGTTGAGCAACGTGCAGCCGGTCAACCACTCCCACAAGTCATTATCGGCTTCGCCGCAGAAACCGGAGACGCCAACGCCAGCCCGTTGGACTACGGACGGGCAAAACTTCAGCGCAAAGGCTGTGAGATCTTAGTGGTCAATGAAGTCGGTGTCGGCAAAGTCTTTGGCCAAGATGATAACGATGTCACGATGCTCTTTGCCAATGGAGCACCAGATGTCACGGTGCAGGGTAGTAAGGACGTTGTCGCGAAGGCTATCATTGATCGATTGGCCACCGCGTTAGCCTAAAGTTTTACGATCCATGAACCACCTCGTTGTGAGTGGGACAGGAGCGGGTACACTCTCATACTGTGACTGCTAAAAATACTTCATCCATGTATGAGCCCTATGAAGGCATCGGCGACGGACAGCTTCGGTTATTTACCTCTGAGTCAGTAACCGCAGGCCACCCCGACAAAATCTGCGACCAAATCTCAGACGCGGTGCTCGATGCGATCATCGCACAGGACTCCAACGCCAAAGTTGCGGTCGAAACGCTTGTGACCACCGGACTAGTCCAAGTCGCCGGTGAGGTGAATACCTCTGCATACGTGGAAATCCCAGACATTGTGCGCCAGACGATTCTCGATATTGGCTACAATTCCTCAGCCAACGGATTCGACGGAGCAACCTGTGGCGTCAACATCTCGATTGGCCAGCAGTCATCCGACATCCATCACGGTGTCTCGACGTCCCTTGAAGCTCGGGATGGTTCGGTCGATGAGATTGATAAACAAGGCGCAGGCGACCAAGGCATCATGTTTGGATATGCCTCCAATGAGACCCCAGCCCTCATGCCGGCACCGATCTATCTCGCCCACCGCCTGTCCGAACGGCTGACCATGGTGCGACAGCAAGACCGCTCACCCATGCCATACTTACTGCCGGATGGTAAAACACAAGTCACGATCGGATACGACGAGCACCACGTGCCACGCACCGTTGAAACCGTTGTCGTTTCCACCCAGCACTTATCGGATGTGACGCAAGAGCAATTACACGCCGATGTGATCGAACATGTCATTACGCCTGTGCTAGTGAATTTCGGACTCAATTACGACAACGCCGAATTTATTATCAATCCATCCGGCCCCTTCGTCATCGGTGGGCCAGTAGGCGACGCCGGGCTGACCGGCCGTAAGATTATCGTTGATACCTACGGGGGCATGGCCCGCCACGGTGGTGGTGCCTTCTCCGGTAAGGACCCATCCAAAGTCGACCGCTCAGCCGCCTACGCAACGCGCTGGGTTGCCAAAAACATTGTGGCCGCAGAACTTGCAGACCGCGTTGAGGTGCAAGTCGCCTACGCGATCGGCAAAGCACGGCCCGTGGGTTTGTACGTGGACACCTTCGGCACCGAAAAAGTCAGTCATGACAAAATCATCGCCGCGATCAACGAGGTCTTCGACCTACGCCCAGCAGCCATCGTTCAAGATCTCCAACTGTTACGCCCCATCTATCAAGCCACCGCCGCCAACGGTCACTTCGGCCGCGAACTGCCAGATTTTACCTGGGAACGCACGGATAAGGTCGATAAACTGCGCGCAGCGGTAGGCTGGTGATGTGCCACAAACAGATGCTTTATTCGACCTTCCGGAGCGCCGCGCGACCTTACCGCCGGCGCCCGACGGATGGCCGGATCAACCGGTAGCCAAGATTCTGCTCGAAGCACCGGTCTTGCATCTTGATCGGCACTTTGATTACCTCATTCCAAAAGAACTTGACGCCGCCGCCCAACCTGGCGTGCGCGTCAAGGTGCGTTTTGGTCACCAACAATTATTTGGTTGGTTGATTCGTCGCACCGATACGATTGAAACGGCTGCTCGTCTCAGCACGATTCGTACTGTCGTATCAGCACTGCCGGTTCTTGAGCCCAAAGTGTTCAAGTTGGCTCAGCAGGTCGCCCAACACTACGGTTCCATTACGGCTGATGTCTTGCGTGCCGTTATCCCGCGTCGAGTCGCGGGAGTCGAACGAGAGATCGCCGAACAACTAACCGATCAGAGGATTCCGAAACCGCCGGAAATCGTTGCCCCGCACGAAACGACGCTCACCGCGACCAGTGCGCCAGGTTTTAGCTGGGACGTCCTGGAGGGTGCAGAAAACCTCTTTACCTCAGGGCACAGTGGGCACTATGCGCTGACCCTGCCCAGTGCACACGGCAGCTGGGACGCTATGGGCATCCTGGCCACTGCGGCTCAACGCTTGGCCTCTGAAGGGCAAAACTCGCTGATCGTTGTACCCGATCATAAACACCTGTCGCGGCTACAGCGTCATCTTGAACACCACATCGGTAAAGGTAGTTTTGCCATGCTCAGTGGTGAACAAGGCAATACGGCACGCTACCGATCATTTCTGAGTGTTTTGACGGGACAGCACCGTATCGTGATCGGCACCCGATCAGCCATCTGGGCGCCCCTGGAACACGTTGATGCAATTTTTGTCTGGGAACCCACCAGCGAACACCTCATTGAACCACGGACACCCTACTTTCATGTCCACACGGTGGCACGCCTGCGGGCAACTCAACACAGTGCACGCTTGGTGTTGGCTTCAACCTCGCGAGCGCTGGAAATCCAGCATTTAGTTACGACCGGTCAGTTGGGCCAGATCGGGACAGACCGGCCGACACGTAATGCACTGGCGCCCCGAGTGGTTGCCACGTCGGATTCTTTTCACGCCGAACGTGACCCGCTAGCCCAAATTGCCCGGATCCCACACCTTGCGCATGTGACCGCTCGAGAAGCGCTCGAAGGCAAACACGGGCCACCCGGACCCGTCCTGGTACAAGTGGCGCGAGCTGGTTTCATTCCCGGTTTGTTCTGTGCCACCTGTGGGGAATCGGCACGCTGCCGTCACTGCACCGGCCCGCTAGGCTACACGGATCGGTTTGCCCTAGAACGCAATGAAGCAACCTGTCGATGGTGTGGCATCAAAGAACGCCACTACACGTGCACGAACTGCGCTGGACGACATCTTCGAGCGGGTGCTCGTGGTGTGCATCGGACTGCCGACGAACTGGGACGGGCCTTCCCAATGACGCCCGTGATGTCATCATCTGCCGATCACATGTTAGTCACCGTGGGAGAACAACCCGCCATAGTCATTGCCACCCCCGGCGCTGAACCCATCGCCACTGAAGGCTACGCCGCCGCCTTACTCCTCGACGGGGATGCTCAATTGCAACGTGAGGGGCTCAACGTCCCGGAACAGGTGTTGGGGCACTGGATGCGCGCCGCGACCCTGGTGCGTCCAGCCGTATATGGTGGCACGGTCGTCGTCACTGCCGAATACAATGACGCTGTAGCGGCCCTGGTTCAAATGAATCCGATTGCCTGGGCAACCCGCCAGCTGGCACAGCGCCAACAACTTGGCTTACCACCAGCCATGCGGGTGGCAGAACTGATTGGGCCCGCCGACGAAGTCCAAAAAACGATTCGACAGACACCGTTGCCCTATCAATCCGAAGAGTCGCCGTGGATTGGTCCGGTTCCGGTCGACGAATCCAGCAACCGTGCGCTGTTATTTTTCCCCGATCACGTGGCACCACAGGTGATTGGCGCATTAAAAACCACGCGCGCACAACTGTCCGCACGCGGTGAAACAACAGCGGTACGATTACGCATCGATCCAACCGATGTGTTGTAGAGCGATACCTCAGACCAACCAGGAACCTAGTGGTCTGGGTTTTCCGTTGTCTCAATCTGTTGGAAAGCCGCAGAAAGCTCATCCTCAGCAGGTAAAGCCTTTTTCTCATCCGTAGGCAAAGATTCATAGGTGTAGGTGGCCACGGCCATGGGTGACTCAGACCGACTCAAGGCGTACCGGACGCTGTGGTCGTTTTTACTCCCACAAATCAAGATGCCCACCGTCTGGCCATGAGCTTCGCGCTTGAGCTGATCATCAACGACCGCGACATAAAAATTCAGCTTGCCTGCATATTCTGGCTGAAATTTGCCGGTTTTCAGCTCGATGACGAAGTAGCGCAGCTGCTCAACATGGAAAAACAGTAAATCAATGTAATAGTCATCCCCACCGACCTCGAAGTGAACTTGACGTCCAACGAAGGCGAATCCAGGCCCTAGTTCGCGTAAGGTTTCAACGATTCGATCCGTCAGCGCTTGCTCAACGTCTCGCTCAGCAACTTCTCCTGACAACCCAAGGAATTCAAAAGCATAAGGGTCTTTTGCTACTTGTTGAGTCAGTTCCGAATCTGGGGCAGGTAACCGCTGAGTGAAGTTCGACGGGGCAGCTCCGGTTCGCTCGATCGCGTTGTTCTTGATCATGTTAAGCAATACGTTGCGCGACCACCCGTACTCGACGGCTGCAGCAGCATACCACTGCCGTGCTTCATGGCTTAGGGGCTTGTCCAAAAGAGTGCGAATATGCCCCCACGGTAATTGCGCCACAGGTTGTGGCGCAATTTGGTCTACGTTCCAGTGCCGAGCGAAAGTCGTCATATATTGCAGGTTCCGAGGCGAGAATCCTCGCATCTGAGGAAATGCTGCTCGGAGGTCTTCGGCGAGACGGGCAATAATCTTGCTGCCCCACCCTTGTTGTTCCTGTCGCTGCAAGATTTCTTTGCCAATCGACCAGTAGAGCTGGATCAGCTCAGTATTGACCGTACGCTGTGCTTGAAGCTGGGCTTGGGTGACACGCAGTTTTAGCGTTTCTAGCGTCTGACGGTAATCGTTGGGAAGGGCAAGCTGTGCAGAAGACATACATTCATTGTCCAGCGTGAGGACCATTTTTTCGAATGTGTTTCATCTTGCACTATGTGCCAAGACGTTCAGTCTCAGGGGCGGTGCTGCGCTAAAATACTGCTGTGTATCGTATGCTCCAGTATTCTTGGCTCTAGCAACTTCTTAGGATTCATCAGCAAGACGAGACATCACGAAGAGGGCTACTGCGCTGGAGCGCTCGTAATGCATCAGGTGTCCCGTGTGTTCTAAGACGTAGGTTTCCACATCATCACTGACCATCAAGTCCGCCAGCGCAGCAATATCATCGGGTGAGGACAGCTCATCAGCTGCCCCACCAATCATCGTGACGGGCAGCGACAGGTGTGGCGCAAAGTCGGCCACGGTATGGGTGATAGACGCTCGATAAGCTTGCAACAACGAGCTAGGGGAGTCGAAGCCTGAAAAGTATGCCTGATGCTGGTCGTGGGTGTAGGCGAGAATGCGTATGTCATCGGTCTTCGTCATGAAGGCCCCTGTCGCCCACACGATCACGGCATTTCCCAAGAGGCGACGTCCTAGTCTTGTTGGCAATGCGGCACACACCCGATAGAACCCGTCAGTCACCCAGGTAGCGATCCGATCAACCGGCGAGCCAGCCTGGAGCGCAGGTTTCGCAATGGGGTTTAACAACACCAGATGTGGGTACCCCACCGGTTGCGTAGCAACCGCGGCTGCAGCAATAACCGAACCGAAAGAATGCCCCAACAACGTGGGAGCATTCATGCATCGAGCCACCTGATTGATAATATCGGCATAATGTTGCACAGAGTGCTCACCAGCAGGCATCGCACCCGAGACGCCAAAACCTGGCAGATCAGGCACCCACACCTCATAGGCCGCCAAGCCATCAACGATCAGCTCAAGTCCGTGGTGGTCTCCGCGAAAGCCGTGGACGGCCAACAACTGCTTGGCACCCGGAGGGCCTGGATACCGAAAGACGGCAATTTCAAAAGGGACACCGCTGACCGGATCATTGACCGTCAGCCCGAATCGCTGAGGATCCCGTTGCGGGTGTCCGGTCAGCACGGCACGGTCACGAACTACATACCGCGGTCGAAACCGGGCAGCCATCCCAAAACTCATACCAGTCAGTCTATAGATCCCAGGACGGGCATCGGTCACTGGTGACCAGACCACACGAATGTGGTTAAGTAACGCATATGGTTGCAGCATCCACACCGTCGATCATCATGGCCCTTGACTTGGGCACAACCTCCACCCGGGTGGCTCTTTATACCTCGGAAGGTGCCACAGTCACCATCGTGGCACGTGAACACCGCCAATACTTCCCACATCCCGGCTGGGTAGAACATGATGCACAAGAGATATGGACCAATATCCGTGAACTGACGGCGCTGGCATTGGCACGCGCTCACCTCACGGCCGCTGATATTGCCGCGATTGGTATCACCAATCAACGTGAAACAGTCGTCGCGTGGGACGCCACAACCTCCCAACCAATCCACCGCGCCATCGTCTGGCAAGACGCGCGCACCGATGCGGTGATCCAACACCTCATCGCCAATGGACACAACCCCGTAATACATCAGGCCACCGGGCTGAACCTCTCCGCCTACTTCTCCGCATCCAAGATCGCCTGGCTACTTGCGAATAACGACGACGCCGCTCGACTGGCCAAGAATGGCCAGCTACGGGTCGGCACGATCGATTCCTGGATTATCTGGAATCTCACAGGCGGTATCGTACACGCCACCGATATCACGAATGCCTCACGAACCTCACTGATGAATATCTCCACCGGGGCATGGGACTACAACCTCGGCCACGTTTTCGGAATAGCTCCACTAATCCTGGAATCTTCACTGCCACAGATCTACCCGTCGATATCTGACTACGGAACCGTCACGTCAGGATTAGCCATAGCCGGTGTGCCCATTACAGGGGTACTCGGGGATCAACAGGCCGCAAGCTTTGGTCAAACCATCTTTTCTTCAGGCGAAGCCAAAAACACGTATGGAACCGGCTGCTTTCTGCTCTATAACACCGGTTCCAAACCGATCCTCTCCTCGTCGGGGCTCCTAACTACCGTGGCCTACCAACTCCCCGGACAGGATCCGGTCTACGCGCTAGAAGGATCCGTCGCCCAAGCCGGCTCGGTGGTCCAGTGGCTTCGAGATCAGCTGGGCATCATCCAACGTTCAGAAGACATCGAAGCGCTCGCAAACAGCGTTGAAGACCACGGGGGAGTGTACTTCGTGCCGGCCTTCTCCGGCCTCTTTGCCCCGTGGTGGCGTCCCGATGCCTCCGGCACCATTATTGGGCTGACCAGTTATGCCACCGCCGCACATATTGCGCGCGCAGCTCTGGATGCAACCGCCTATCAAACCCTCGACGTCGTCAAGGCTGTTGAAGCGGACACTGGACAAAAGCTACAGCGGCTCAACGTGGACGGCGGCATGAGCGTCAATGACCAACTGATGCAATTTCAGGCCGATATCCTCGATGTCGATATTTTTCGCAGTGCCGACGTCGAAACTACCGCCCGCGGAGCGGCCTATGCGGCCGGTCTGGGTGTGGGGATCTGGACATCCACCAACGAGTTGCGCGCACTGTGGCAATCCGGCGGCCACTGGACCCCGGATATCGACCAGGAGCGGCGCGCCGAGTTGATTGCCGGTTGGCATGCTGCAATTGAGCACGCGATTGGGTGGCTCGTCGACACAACGGGTTAGAATAAACCCTTAGACTAGATTTGACCTTTTGGACCGAGTTGTAGACAGGACATCGTGACGAACACATCGAAGCAAGCCGCAACCGAGCGTGAAGACTATTCGTTTGCAGCCATCGAGAAGCGCTGGGCCGGCTATTGGGAAAAGCACAAGACTTTCAAAGCCGATGATGACGGCAAACGTCCCCGCCGCTACGTGCTGGATATGTTCCCCTACCCGTCTGGTGACCTACACATGGGCCACGCCGAGGCATTTGCCATGGGCGACGTCGTCGCCCGCTACTGGATGCTGCGTGGCTACGACGTGTTGCACCCAATTGGCTGGGACTCATTTGGTCTGCCCGCCGAAAACGCCGCGATCGCCCGCGATGCACACCCAGCTGAATGGACCTACAACAACATTGCCACCCAGCGGTCTTCATTCGAACGCTATGCGATCTCGGTTGACTGGGACACCATCCTGCACACCTCGGATCCTGAATATTACAAATGGACCCAGTGGCTGTTTCTGAAATTTTATGAACGTGGCCTCACCTATCGCAAGAAATCCCAGGTCAACTGGTGCCCGAAAGACCAGACAGTGCTCGCCAACGAGCAGGTTGTCGATGGCGCTTGCGAACGTTGTGGTACCGAGGTCACCAAGAAGGCCCTTGAGCAGTGGTACTTTAAGATCACGGATTACGCTGAACGACTGCTGCAGGACATGGATGCGCTAGAAGGCCACTGGCCCGAACGAGTGCTGAATATGCAGCGTAACTGGATCGGCAAATCTACCGGCGCCACCGTGACTTTCGCCATTGAAGACGGTCCCGAAATCGAGGTGTACACGACCCGTCCGGACACGCTCTACGGGGCGACGTTCATGGTGGTTGCTGCCGATGCTGATTTGGCCGAAGAATTGGTCACAAAAGACCATGCCGAAGCCCTAGCCGCCTACCGCGAAGAGCTCAAACACGTCTCCGACATCGATCGCCAATCCGCTGATCGCCCGAAGACCGGTGTGTTTTTGGGTCGCTACGGGATCAATCCGTTATCGGGTGAACGCGTGCCAGTCTGGGCCTCCGATTATGTCCTGGCCGATTATGGGACCGGTGCCATTATGGCTGTTCCAGCTCACGATCAACGCGACATGGATTTTGCTCGCGCCATGGATCTGCCGGTTCGCATGGTTGTTGATACTGGCGAAGATAACCCCGAAGACACCGGCATTGCGACAACCGCTCCTGGCACGAACGTCAACTCCGGCGCTCTCGACGGTCTTTCCGGTCAAGCTGCGATCGACAAAGCCATCAAGCTGTTGGCAGCGAAGGGGACCGGACACAAATCGGTCAACTATCGCTTGCGTGACTGGCTGCTGTCGCGTCAGCGTTTCTGGGGCACCCCAATTCCGATCATCCACTGCGATGACTGTGGTCTGGTACCGGTCCCAGCCGATCAACTGCCTGTCCAGTTGCCCACCGATCTGCACGGCCAGCAGCTGGCGCCCAAGGGCAAATCGCCACTAGAAGCCGCCGAAGATTGGGTCAATGTTGAATGCCCGACCTGTGGGGGAGCCGCAACGCGTGATACCGACACCATGGACACCTTCGTGGATTCATCCTGGTACTACATGCGCTTTACCGACTCCAATAACAACGAAGAAATCTGGGACCGCGATCGTTTAGACCGTTGGGCTCCCGTCGACCAATACGTTGGCGGTGTTGAACACGCCATCCTGCACCTGTTGTACTCGCGCTTTTTCACCAAAGCGCTTTACGATATGGGCCTGGTTGGCTTCACCGAACCATTTGCACGGCTCCTGAATCAGGGGCAGGTGCTTAACGGTGGCAAAGCTATGTCCAAATCGTTGGGCAATGGAGTGGATTTGGGTGTTCAGCTCGACGAGTTCGGAGTCGATGCGATTCGCTTGACCATGGTATTTGCTTCACCCCCTGAAGATGACATCGACTGGGCCGACGTCGCTCCGGCAGCGTCGTTGAAATTCTTAGCCCGCGCCTGGCGACTAGCACAAGATGTGTACTATGCCAGTTCGGCTCCAGGAACCGACCCGGCCACCGGTGCACAAGGCTTACGACAGATCACCCATAAGATTGTCCATGAAGCCGAAGCGTTACTGGACGATCAAAAGTTCAATGTAGTGATCGCTCGCACCATGGAGTTGGTCAACGCTACTCGTAAGGAAATTGATAACGGCGCCGGAGCAGCCGACCCCGCTGTTCGTGAAGCTACCGAGGTCGTCGCCCAGTTGCTGTCCCTGGTGGCTCCTTACACAGCTGAAGACATGTGGGCAATGCTCGGCCACGAGCCTTCAGTGTCCCGCTCCAAGTGGCTAGAAGTTGATGAAACCTTGCTCGTTGAAGACAACATCACCGTCATCGCCCAAGTACAAGGCAAACTGCGGGATCGTTTCGAAGTCCCAGCCGATATCTCCGATGAAGACCTCGAAGCTTTGGCCCGTGACTCACAGAATGTGCAGCGCGCCATCGGGGATAAACAGATTCGTAAAGTTATCGTCGTCAAAGGCAAGCTCGTGAACTTTGTGGTGGGCTAACCCCGCCATGACCGACATTGCCCCGTGGATCGCCCGACTGGCCGCCCGCACGCGTGATGTACGCAGTGAAGCGGTCGGTTGGGCGCGCTATCTGAAACCCCAGCGCCGAGACCGCGTCGCGATTGTCACCGATACCTCAGCAGCGTTACCGGACGAAGTCTATAGATTACCCAATGGGTCTGAGCTATTCGTTCTGCCGCTTCCGGTGATGATCGGTAACCAGATTTATACCGAAGATGACGACACGCTCCACCATGACCTGTCAATCGCGTTGGCCGCTGGTACTACCCTGCGAACTTCACGACCATCGCCTGGGCAATTTTCTGCACTGTATAAACACGTCGCAGATCAAGGCTACGGGCATATTTTGTCCATTCACCTGTCATCGAAACTTTCGGGTACGACAGACGCCGCCCGCGTAGCTGCACAAACCTCTCCGATACCGGTCACGGTGTTGGACTCCTATAATGCAGGACTTGCCCTTGGTAATGCCGTGCTCGATGTGCTGATTCGTACGCGTCTGGGCTTATCTCCTCAGTACCTCGCCACGATAGCCACACGACAGACCCGCGTAGCTCAGACTTACTTCACGGTGCCGAATCTCGACACGCTTCGGAAGGGCGGTCGAATTTCTTCACTTGCAGGCCTGCTAGGCCAGTTACTGCAGGTACGCCCTGTCATGCAACTTCAAGCCGGTGCTATCGAACTCGTTGATCGACCCCGCAGCGAGGTCAAAGCACTGTCGGTTATCACTGAGCTCGCGACCTCAGCACAACCACCGGTTCGCATCGGGGTCCAAGCTTATGGCGATTTTGACACCGCTCACGACATCGCCACCCAGCTCCAGGAGCACTCCTCAATGCCCATCCCTGTGGTGCGGCTCCCCGCGGTGTTGGCGGCCCATTTGGGGCTTGGAGCGCTGGGCGTATCAATCAGTCCAGACATAGATTACGCCAGTTACGGCAACGACTAGCACCACCCTCCACATCGAAAACCTCACACTGCCACTTATCCACAAAGTGGCAGTAGTTGGACAAAACGGCATCGTGGTCTCGGCATGCTAAGCGTATGGGAAAACACCTAGCCGAAGCGATAGAACCATCGCGACAGCCACCAATCTGGCGCACCAAGATCGCAATGTCGGCAGTCCTCTTGCTCATCGTCACAGTCCTGACGATCCTGGGGTTTCGGTGGCTTACGACCGAACATACGACAACCCCCGATTCAACCTTTACCGTTGAAAGCACCGAGCCAGAACCGTTCGAGACTTCTTCAGAACCGGGCCCGACGCCTCAAGAGCAGACCATAGAGGACAACCTGATTGTTCACGTGGCTGGGGCAGTTCAACAGCCTGGCATTGTCTCATTGGATCAAGCATCCCGGGTAATCGATGCTATTGAGTCAGCTGGCGGACCGACAGACGACGCCCAACTGGATGCCCTCAACCTCGCAGCACTCGTTGCCGATGGCGAATACATCCTCGTGCCGGATCGTCAGGCCACGGCGGGAAACCCTCCACCTCCTGCAGGGGCAGGTGGCCCAAGTATTGCTGGCTCCGATACGACAGTCAATCTCAATACTGCTGACGCTACCGCCCTCGAGACTCTTCCTGGCGTGGGTCCTGCCACAGCGGAGAAGATACTGGCCCATCGCGACCAGCACGGGGCCTTCACGCAGCTGAGTGACCTAGAAGCCGTCTCCGGGATCGGTCCAGCCACACTCAAACGGCTCGAGGGGCTTGTGACGTGGTAATGCCACAGAAACATATGAAGCCGGATGACATTGCCGCTCCTATCGATATTCGACTCGTCCCAGGTGCGGCACTGACAGTCTTGATCTGTTTCGTCAGCCCATCGCTGCCGCACGCGCACATTCGCTGCATGCCATGGATACTGGTTGCTGTCGGTACCCTGACCGTTGTGTCCTGTCTGGGTTTCCGTAGGATCCACAGAACCCGCATAGCGCATGGTCTGCTGTTGGCTTCTATTGCGTGTTGGAGCGCATTGCCTGCAACAGTGGTTGTGCAACAGCAACGAGACGCTGCCCAAGAGTCCGGGTGGTTAGATTTTGTCGAGGGACTCGGCACAGCTCGAATGTCAGTTAGCCTCGTCACTGACCCTGTCGAACGTGACGGACCCTTTGGTTCAAGCTGGTTTGTCACAGCTGACGTGCTGGCCTACAGCAACAGTCTCACTCCCACACCACATCCGGCCCGAATTGTCATCTCCGGAGATTATGCCTGGGCGCAATTTGCAGCAGAGGACCAAGCATGTTTCATCGGGAAGGTCACAACAGATGAAGCGTCAGTCTTCGTCCAAGCCGTGGCCAGCGTTGAGCCAGGAGACTGCAGACAAAAAACGGTGCATCCTGGGCTGAGCGGTCGTGAGGTAGTGCGTGAGACTTTGCGCCACCAGTCAGCTCAGACCATAAGTTATGCGCCTGAGCTGCTCCCTGGGCTAATTCTGGGAGATCGGTCACAACAATCCGATGAGATTGACAACGCAATGAAAGTGTCGGGACTCAGTCACCTCTCTGCGGTATCAGGCGCTCATACATCCTTAATTGCAGGTGCTGCCACTTTAGTATTTCGTAGCCTGCGTTTACCACGCTCGGTCGTCATCGTTGCGTTTCTTGCGACCTTAATGTTATTTGTCCAGATCGTTGGCATGCAGCCGTCCATCATTCGTGCCGCAACGATGGGTGCGCTTGGCGCATGGGCCGTATTTTTCGGACGTGGATCTCAAGCTTTGCCCATTCTGGCGCTCTCGACGACCATTCTACTCACGGTGTCACCTGAGTTGATCCACGAGGTAGGATTCCAATTATCGGTGGCAGCTACCGCAGGGATCGTCTTGGCAGGGCAACCGCTGGAAGCATGGATTCGTCCGGGTTTTGAAAGATTTCTTCCCAATTTCTGGGCTTCGATGCTGAGCTCATCATTGGCGATCTCTGTCACCGCTCAACTGGCATGTCAACCCTTATTACTCACGTTCATTGACTATGTCAGCCCATACTCGTTACTCGCGAATCTTCTCGCGACGCCATTGCTTCCATGTATTACTATCCCAGGAACGCTCGCTGCAGCCTTGTGTGTTATTGCACCGAGTCTCACACAAGTGTTGTTGCACGCAGTGGCACTGCCGGCAACAGTTATCGGCTGGGTTGCTACGACTGTGACAGGTCTACCTGGTGCAGCTCTGCCATGGCCAGAAGGACCGGTCGGATCCATACTGATTGTGTTGCATTGGGCGACCAGCGCGATCTGTCTGTTGCACCTCCTGCGTCATCAGCGTCGATCCAAACCCGCAGTAAAAATGGATGCACCCCACACAATCTGGGCTGGTATACGGCAGACGGTCGAGGACAGAGTACGTGTCGTACATATCGTTCAATGTGCCATTGTGACGATGGCCGTTATTGGTCACGTAGTGGCGTTCTGGCCGACACGGTCTACGATCGATGATCGTTGGGACATTATCGGCTGTGATGTGGGACAGGGGGATATGTTTCTTCTTAGAACTGGGTCTGAGTCCGCCATGGTCATCGATACCGGACCAGACCCAGAACTTGCCCGACAGTGTTTAGAGGCGGCCAAGGTGACACAAGTCGACCTTTTGGTTATTACTCATC
Source organism: Enteractinococcus sp. (assembly GCA_036516115.1). Taxonomy (GTDB): domain Bacteria; phylum Actinomycetota; class Actinomycetes; order Actinomycetales; family Micrococcaceae; genus Yaniella. Next base: position 78,072 of record DATBUL010000003.1, read on the forward strand.
TGCACGCGGATCACGTGGGAGGTCTCTTAGGTATCTCCGAAGTGGCAGCACCGCAACTGGTGATCTACTCCACCGGCGCTGATCCGACTTCGAGGACCACCGCCACACAGCTAGGGACTGATGCGCAACGTATACAACAGCCCATCACCGGGATCATCGATCACGCGCGTCAGGATCCTGAGCACGCGGTGCAACTACGCTGGTCGGTTCTTAGTGCCGACAGTACGGCCACAAACGAAAATAATGCATCAATGGTCATGTTCATAGAGATATATCGTCACGGTGGCGTAACCACAGCACTGTTTACCGGAGATATCGAAGAAGACCAAACGGCACGCCTCCTCACAGAAGACCGGATCCCACAAAACGTCGATATTCTCAAACTGCCTCACCATGGAGCGAAAAACGGTGGCACAGAATTGCTCGAACACACAAGTCCGTCCATGGCTCTGATCGGAGTGGGGGAGGATAACAGCTATGGACACCCACACCCTAAAATAATCGAGACACTCGAACCGACTACCACGATTCGGCGGACAGATATTCACAAAACTTTCAGTGTGACGTTGCAGCATAGTCCAGCGTATGTAGCACTCGAACGCTAGACTCGACGATATGGTCGCAACTCGACGAACAAAACCTTCCGGCACATCCTGGCGCAACGTGACAGTGTCACCACTGATCTTCGTACAAGGTAACGAAGACTTTATTCATTCAGCGGTTACCGAGTCAGTGAAAGCACAACTGAGAAAAGACGAACCTGATACCGAAATCCATCATCTTTCGGCAGCCGAATATCAGGCCGGCGAACTGCAGGTCCTTGCCAGCCCTTCGCTCTTCGGCGAGAAGAAGTTGTTGGTTTTTGCGGACATGCATAAAATGACGGACGCTTTTGTTACAGATGGATTGGCATATGTTCAAGACCCAAATCCTGATGTAACCTTCCTTGGGCTCCATGGTGGTGGCACGAGAGGCAAACGGCTCCTCGACGCCCTCAAGAAATCTGGCCAGTTCATCGAAGCCAAACCTATTAAATCGGACCGTGATCGGATAGAATTCCTGCAAGCCGAATTCCGCAGCGCTCGACGGAAAATAGATGCCGATGCCATCCGTTCCTTAGCTGATGCCATCGGCACAGATCTTGGAGAGCTAGCGGCCGCGGCGAGTCAATTAATCGCTGACACAGAAGGCACCATATCCGCTGAAATTGTCGAGAAATATTACGGTGGCCGGGTCCAAGCGACTGCTTTCAAAGTGGCAGATGCAGCCCTCGATGGTCAGCTGGGTGCGGCAATTGCTTTACTACGTCACGCGTTAGCGACGGGTGTTCAACCGGTTGCGATAAGCGCTTCATTTGCACTCAAAGCACGGCAGGTTGCTCGAGTTATTGACGCTAAGTTGCCAGCGGGTCAAGTTGCTTCAGTGCTGGGCATGGCGCCGTGGCAGGCTCAACGGGTTACTGCGACGGCGCGTCATTGGACGCCAGTTAATATTGCCGGTGCCATTGAACTTATTGCTCGCGCAGACGCGGAAGCTAAAGGACAAGCACGTGATGCAGACTTTGCAGTTGAGCGGATGGTCACCAAGGTTGCCGGACTAGCGCGACGCAGGTAATGAGTTATTAAACGTTTGAGGCCGCGGCAATCATTATGACTGCCGCGGCCTCAATGTGTATGTTCTAAAAGAACTTAGGCGTCCATCGCATTCACGCGAGCTGCGGCACCGGATTTGCGGTTGGCTGCATTATTGCGGTGGATGGCACCTTTGCTGGCAGCTTTATCAAGCTTGCGGCTGGCAACTCGCAAAGCCTGTTCAGCGGCTGCTTTATCGCCTGACTCAACAGCTTTGTTGACTTTGCGCAGCGCAGTCTTGAGTTCAGACTTCACAGCTGTGTTGCGTTCACGACGTTTTTCGTTCGTGATCGCGCGCTTTTTTGAAGATTTCAGATTAGCCAATTACTGGTCCTATTCCATTCGAAAAAATGTGGGTCGTTGAGGGGTATTCCTACCAAAGCGACTGAGCGGTGTGGGGGCACCTTGGAAAGCCTCGGTAAGAGTGCCCGTCGACCTGCGCGGACACACAGCGACTAATTCTACCAAAATCTCTGCACGACAGCGAATCCCGGCGCAGTGATGTGTCAATCGTGCAAGTTGTTCGCTATGAGGCCGCACACCATGCCTGATATGTTGTCGCTCCAGGTCTTGAAACGTGAAACAATAGGGCAATAAGAAATTTGAGTTGCGCTGCAATGATTCGAGCTGCAGCCAATATCTATTAGAAGGATGGTGCACGTGTCGCCAGTGGCGTCCAACCCGCCTCAGCCCGGTTCGACTGACCCCTCGGTCATCCGGAATTTTTGTATTGTCGCGCATATTGACCACGGTAAATCCACGCTTGCAGATCGTATGCTACAAAACACCAATGTTGTGGCACCGCGAGACATGCAAAATCAATTTCTCGACTCGATGGATATCGAGCGTGAACGCGGGATCACCATAAAATCTCAGGCCGTGCGCATGCCCTGGCAAGTCGATGGTCAAGATTACATCCTAAATATGATTGACACACCCGGCCACGTCGACTTCGCCTATGAAGTTTCACGATCTTTGGCTGCCTGTGAAGGTGCCATATTGTTGGTGGATGCGGCTCAAGGCATTGAAGCTCAGACTCTGGCTAATCTTTACATGGCGATGGAACATGACTTAGAGATCATCCCCGTGCTCAATAAGATTGATCTGCCAGCAGCGGATCCAGAACGTTATGCGCTAGAAATTGCCAACCTGATCGGTGTCGATCCCGATGATGTGCTTCGGGTTTCGGGTAAGACAGGTGAGGGCGTCGAAGCTCTCTTGGATCGGGTCGTCAGCACAGTCCCTGCTCCTGCTGGGAAAGTTGAGGCGCCAGCCCGAGCGATGATTTTTGACTCCATCTATGACACCTATCGCGGCGTCATCACCTATGTGCGAATGGTCGATGGCAAACTCTCGCCACGCGAAGGTATCAAGATGATGGCTACTGGGGCCGAATACGAGTTGCAGGAAACAGGAATCTATTCACCTGATGCAATACCCGGAAAAGGTCTTGGGGTAGGTGAAGTCGGGTATCTCATTACCGGAGTGAAAGACGTTTCTGAGTCAAAAGTTGGCGATACCGTCACCACAAAAAACTCTCCGGCAGACGAACCAATTGGTGGATATAGCGAGCCCCAGCCCATGGTGTTCTCTGGGCTGTACCCGATTGATGGGTCAGACTACCCGGCGTTACGTGAAGCACTTGAAAAACTTCAGCTCAACGATGCGGCCTTGAGTTATGAACCTGAAACCTCGGTGGCTCTTGGGTTCGGATTCCGTGTAGGCTTCTTGGGGCTTTTGCACCTGGAGATCGTCCGTGAGCGATTAGAACGCGAATACAATCTCGATCTCATCTCCACGGCACCCAACGTGATCTATAACGTCACCACGGAAGACGGCACGGTTGTCCGAGTCACCAACCCTTCAGAATTTCCTGAAGGAAAGATTCTGGAAGTTGAAGAACCCATGGCCATGGCCACTATCATCGTTCCTTCAGAGTTTATTGGCGCCGTGATGGAATTATCTCAAAGCAAACGTGGCCAACTCGATGGCATGGACTACCTCTCCGAAGAACGAGTGGAGATCAGATACTGGATTCCACTGGCAGAGATTGTCTTTGACTACTTCGACCTCTTGAAATCGCGGACTAAAGGCTATGCCTCCTTGAACTGGCAACGTGAAGGTTCACAAGTCGCCGACTTGGTCAAGGTGGATATTTTGCTGCAAGGTGACACTGTTGATGCGTTCTCGGCCATCACTCACCGAGACCATGCATATTCCTACGGTGTCAAGATGACCTCGAAACTCAAAGAGCTCATCCCGCGCCAACAATTCGAAGTCCCTATCCAAGCGGCCATAGGGTCGCGTATCATTGCGCGCGAAAATATCCGGGCCATTCGAAAAGACGTGCTGTCGAAGTGTTACGGCGGGGATATCTCGCGCAAGCGCAAGTTGTTAGAGAAACAAAAAGAAGGCAAGAAGCGCATGAAAATGGTCGGTACCGTGGAGGTACCCCAGGAAGCCTTCATTGCCGCACTATCGACAGATACAGATAGTAAGTAGCCCTTGAGTCATACCGATACGCCCCCGGCTACCGGGGTGTTGCCAGAATTTGTCGCACCGGCGGTCAATGACACCGCAAGAACGTTTTCACTGTACGTGCATGTACCGTTCTGCGTCAGTCGATGCGGCTATTGTGACTTCAACACTTACATCTCACCTGATCTTGGACCAGGTGCCTCACACGCTAGCTACGCGGACACTGCAATCAAAGAACTTGAGTTCGCCGCGGATACCTTAGAGCGATCGGGCATCACCCCCAAGCCACTCCATTCTGTTTTTTATGGTGGTGGCACACCCACCTTGCTCGCGGCCGAAGATCTCAATCGAATCTTGCAGCGAGCTCGGGAGCTCTTTGGCATCGAAACTGGGGCAGAGATCACCACTGAAGCCAACCCTGATTCGTTATCGCAAAGCACTGTGGAGACCTTGGCGGCAGGCGGTTTCAATCGAATCTCAATGGGCATGCAGTCTTCGGTTTCTCATGTCTTACAAGTTCTTGAACGTACCCACAATCCGGAAAATATTTTCTCTGCTACCCAGTGGATACGACAAGCCAACTTAGACCTCTCGCTGGATTTGATTTTTGGCACACCGGGGGAGTCGCTTGCCGACTGGCATCAGTCACTTAACACCGTCGTAGAAGTGAAGCCGGATCATGTCTCAGCGTACGGTCTGATCGTCGAGGAGGGCACTAAGTTGGCCGCCCAGATCCGTCGCGGCGTGTATCCCAATACCGATCCGGACGATCAAGCAGACAAGTACTTGGCTACTGAGCGTCAACTCGACGCCGCTGGATATCGCTGGTACGAAATTTCCAATTGGGCTTACGATCCAAATGGACAAGGTATCCACCAGTCGCAACACAACCTGGCCTATTGGCGAGATCAAGACTGGTGGGGTATCGGACCGGGAGCGCACTCCCACATGGCCGGGGTGCGTTGGTGGAACGCTAAACACCCGGCTGCCTACGCATCGCGCGTCCTCGATAACATTTCACCGGCGATTGGTCGCGAAATCCCCGACGATGACGCCCGGCTATTAGAAAAAATTATGCTGGGGGTTCGTTTGTCAGAGGGACTCGACATCTCAGTACTTGCTGAACAAAATGAAGCTGCCGCTCGCGCTGCACTACATGAGACACAACAACTCGTGGCGCAAGGCCTAATAGAACGTGAGGCCCTGGCAGCAGGCCGCATTGTGCCAACGTTGAAAGGCCGACTTTTAGATGATGCAATCACCCGTCGGCTTGCTGGATTCTAGGGTCTACGTTCTTTATCGGATGATACGTAGATTGAACGGGTAGCGGTACGGTCTGCCCTTATTGACTTCAATTCCTGCAATGACCCCGGAAATCGTCATGAATAGCCAGAGCAGGACCGCAACGACGCCAAAGATTGCGCCCATAACCGGCAGGAATGCCAGAATGTTCATGGCGATCCCCACAATCGTCAATGGGAGCGTAAAGTTCAGGGCTTCTTTGGACTCTTGTTCACAGAACGGTCCTCGGGAGCGAAAGACAACAAATATCACCAATGAAGGAACAAAGCCCAAGAACGCCCCAAAATGAGCAACGGTCGCCCATTGACGGTCTTCAGATGGTGTAAGTGGACCACGTGCGGTGGTATTACGGCCATAACCTGAGGTGCCAGGGGTTTGTGACACGGCGGGTATCCTTTACCTTGTGTTTACGAAGCGTCAATCGATAGCTTATGACGAGTATGCAATAGTCTAATGCTGAATCTCTGGAAGCTCAGCCAGAAAAGCAGCGGGGGCGGTAAATTCTGCTATTCGTGGACGGTAACAAAGTCAATCATATGTTCGACTCGACCAAGCAAATCTGCTTCTAAGTCCTTGAAGCTTGTGACACGAGACAATATCTTCTTCCAGCCCAGGCCAACATCAGCTGGGGTTTGATGAGGTAGCCCCAAGCGAGCGAGCATACCGGTTTTCCAGTCTTCATCCCGGGGGATCTTAGGCCAGGATCGAATGCCGATGACCTCAGGCTTCACAGCTTGCCAAATATCCACATATGGGTGTCCTACGATGAGAACGTTTTCTCGAGCTCCGGAGGCTTTCATCGCTTCAGACGCGATACGTTGCTCCTTTGAACCATCAACGAGGTGATCTAACAGCACGGCTAGTCGACGATGTGGTCCAGGTTGAAACTGTTTGACGGCACCAGCCAGATCATCGATACCGTGCAACGGTTCGACGACGATACCTTCTACACGCAGATCATCGCCCCAAATTTTTTCTACGAGTTCAGCATCATGGATACCTTCAACCCAAATCCTCGATGCTTTCGCGACCTCGGCGCGTCGTGGTGCCACAGCCCGGGATCCGGAAGCCGTCCGAGAAGTCCTGGGTGCTGGTTGCTGTGTTGGCACCACCAAATTCACCGCGGATCCATCGATCATGAAGCCTAACCCCAAGGGGAATGCTCGGATGACGCCTCGTCGGTCTTCCAAGACTACGAGATGAACGCCACCGGATTTCTCAATCCGCACCACAGCACCGGTAAATCCAGAGGTGGCGTCCTCAACCACTAATCCCCGTGTGGCGCCGACTTTTTTGGGCGCACTACGTCGTGATTTGCGAGTCATCTCCGTCGGTCCCCATTGGTCCCAGTTCATGCTGCACTATCTCTTTCTGTTCGGTGAGCCTTTCTGAGGCTATCAAAGCTTGATCAGTCATCAGCGAAGAACACTGGCTGATTGCTATCAACACACTTTAAATGCGGCTACCATTAGCACTATGCTATCGACAGTGCTAACTTTTTTGGGGGAGGGTACATGACGGATCAACCACGTCGAATGAAGGTTCTGCAGGCCATTGTGGAAGACTACGTTGCCTCTCGTGAGCCTGTCGGATCCAAAGCACTTGTAGAGCGCCACAATTTGGGTGTGTCATCGGCCACCGTTCGCAATGACATGGCGGACCTTGAAGACGAAGGCCTGATCGCTGCACCACACACATCCTCCGGTCGTATTCCTACTGATAAGGGATACCGGTATTTCGTAGACAGAATTTCCGAGGTGCGTCCGCTTTCAGTCGCGGAAAAGCGTGCGGTTCAAACGCTGCTTGAGAATTCCGACGACATCGATGACATTATGGCCTCGACCGTTCAGGTGTTGTCGCAATTGACGCGCCAAGTCGCCGTCATCCAATACCCGCACATGGACTCTTCGGTGATTCGAAGAGTGGAATTCGTGTTGCTATCCGAAGATAGGATGCTGGCCGTATTGATCTTGTCCACAGGACGAGTCGATCAACGGGTGGTCTACCTCAGTGAAACAGTCGACCAGCCGACCTTGGATGTGCTGGCTCAGGTCTTCATGAAGTATCTCGACAATGTCAGTCCTTATAACTTGACGCAAGCATTGGCTGAAGTGCAATCGGCTATCCCGAAGGAACATCAACCATTAGCGAAGTCCCTTGGTAAGGCTCTGGAATTATTGGCTGAAGCGGGACACCGTGACCGTATCCTGCTAGCCGGCACCGCGAATTTGGCGCGTTCACCGCAGGATTTCAGTCATTCCATCGGTCCGATACTTGAAGCTTTGGAAGAACAGGTCGTATTGTTGAAACTTCTAACAGAGATGGAAAACGACGTACATGGCCTGTCTGTTCGCATCGGGGATGAAAATTTTGGATCACTGGGTGACACATCTGTGGTCGCCGCCGGCTATGGACCCGGTGATGCGGCCAAAATTGGTGTAGTGGGGCCGACACGCATGGATTATCCCTCAACCATGTCTGCAGTTCGTGCAATTGCTCGCTATCTGTCGAGGATTTTGTCTAGTTAGCTCCTCCACGGATAATGGACTTTGACCAAAAAACGGTTTCAAGCCTTTGATGCTTGAACTGAAAGGAATACGACCGACAAGTGGCACAAGACTATTACCAGATCCTGGGTGTTGACCGAAACGCCACAGAACAAGAAATCAAAAAGGCCTACCGCAAAAAGGCCCGCGAATTGCACCCGGATCACAACCCCTCCGAGGAAGCCGCTGAGCAGTTTAAGGCCGTGACCCACGCCTACGAAGTACTTTCAAATGGTGAGAAGCGGCGTAATTATGATGCCACAGGTCACGAGGATGGACGACGCGCCGGTGGTTTCGGTGGCGGTGGTTTTGGCGGGTTCTCAGATATCTTTGAAACCTTCTTCGGCGGGGGAGCAGGCGCCGGCCCCGCCTCTCGTGCCCGTCGTGGCCAAGACGCACTGATCGCGACTCATATTGATTTGGAAGAAGCGGTCTTCGGGACAGAAAAGACCATCGAGGTTGAAACAGCAGTTCGCTGCCAACGGTGTGACGGCTCCGCAATGGAGCCCGGAACTCATCCAGAAACTTGTACGACCTGTCGTGGTGCCGGGCAGATTTCACGTCCTGTGGACTCGATTCTCGGTCGCATGATGACCACTGAGACCTGTCCGACGTGTCGTGGTTATGGCGACGTCATCACCGATCCTTGTGGCCAATGTTCAGGTCAAGGTCGGGTTCGGGAGCGCGTGTCTTTCACTGTGAAAATTCCAGCAGGTGTCCGAGACGGGACCCGAATTCAACTTGCTGGGCGTGGGGAAGCTGGCGTCGCTGGTGGTCCAAATGGAGACCTCTACTTAGAGATCCGCGTGCGCGAACACGAGGTGTTCACTCGTCAAGGCGACCATCTTCACGCCACAATGACCATCCCCATGACGGCGGCCGCGTTGGGCACCGAAATCAAGATCGATACCTTCGATGGAGAACAGTCCTTTACAGTTGAGCCTGGAACACAGACCGGTCACGTGGTGACCTTGAAGAACCTAGGCGCCTCGCGACTACAAGGCAGCGGTCGGGGCGACTTGAAGATCACACTCAACGTTTCCACCCCGACCAAGCTCAATGAGGAACAACGTGAGCTCCTCAGCCAATTGGCCCAGCTTCGTGCCGAAGATATCGCCAATGGTCAAATCGAGTCACGTGGTTTCTTTTCGAGACTGAAGTCCGGCTTCGACAACATGTTTTCACATGATGAATCGTGACGTACCCACTGTTTTATAGCCCCCAAGTTACCAAGGCAGCGGTCAACTCCTTGGTCACTTTGGATACAGCGACCTCGGGTCATGCGATCCGTTCGCAACGGCTCAAAGCTAACGATGCGGTGCTGGTATCGGATGGAGTTGGCGCGCTGGCTGAAGGCACCATTGAGCTTGCCGATGCCCAGCACACCACTGTTCGAGTTCAGCATGTCGCCGTGCAGCAACCGCCGCGGGTGCGGGTCAACCTGGTTCAAGCTCTGGCCAAAGGTGACCGGGACCTGTTAGCGGTCGAAATGGCTACCGAACTCGGGGTGGACACCGTCACTCCATGGCAAGCGCAGCGTTCGATCGTCCGGATCCGGTCGGACCGCGCGGAAAAAATGTTGGGGAAGTGGCAAGCAAAAGTTCGCGCCGCAGCGCAGCAGTCGCGTCGAGCAATCATTCCCACCGTGCACGAACCGCTCGCGGGCTCACAGGTTGCCAATCTGCATAACCCGATGCAGGGTCATCATGTCTTTGTGCTCCATGAGGACGGAGCATCCAACATCACGGCAGCTGTCGAGACTCTATCCCAAGCCAATACTGTTCACATCGTGGTCGGTCCGGAAGGCGGGGTAGCACCTGAAGAGCTTAGGGCTATTGAAGATGCCGGTGGTATCGCAGTCAAGATTGGCACCAATATTTTGCGGGCATCCACTGCGGGGCCTGTTGCCCTGACTCTGCTCAATCAGCTATTTGAGCGATGGTAACCGGGACGAAGGCTCGACACCCTAGGTGAAAACCGTATGAAAGATAGACCGTGCGATGGTGACCACATAAACTGGTTGATACCACCCACTCGAATTATGGAGTCGACCTGACAGAACACACCCATTCGGAACCTCCCAGCAGGAAGTCCATCGTCTTCGCCACACCAGCAGATATGATCCAAACGTTTGGACCACAAGATATGCTGCTTCGGGTAGTCGAAGGCGTATATCCAGCCCTGAAGCTACTGGTGCGCGATCAGCAACTGGAACTTACGGGCTCAGCTCAGGATGTTGCAGAGGTCTCAGAAATCGTTCGGGACCTCCAGGCTGTAGCTCGTGCTGGGACAACCGTTGGACCAGAAATTATTCAGGCTACGATCGCCGGGGTTCGTTCTACTTCTGATGACACCATGGCCATGCCCGCCGAGTTGATCGTATCGGCTCAAGGCAAGAAGATTCGTCCCAAGACGGAAAATCAAAAAGCTTATGTCAATGCGATTAATAACAATACGGTGGTGTTTGGCATTGGTCCTGCCGGGACTGGTAAGACCTATTTGGCCATGGCCAAAGCGGTCCAGGCTCTGCACAGCCGTCAGGTCAACAGGATTATTCTCACACGCCCGGCTGTCGAAGCTGGAGAGTCGCTGGGCTATCTACCGGGGACTTTGAGTGAAAAGATCGACCCGTACCTGCGGCCTCTTTATGATGCACTTCACGAAATGGTCGAACCGGATACTATTCCACATCTGATCGAGGTTGGGACCATCGAGGTGGCCCCACTGGCGTACATGCGCGGGCGCACCCTCAACGATGCATTCATTATTTTGGATGAAGCGCAAAATACCTCCGCAGAACAGATGAAAATGTTCCTCACCCGACTTGGTTTCAATTCCCATATGGTCATTACCGGCGACGCATCGCAAATTGACTTGCCACGTGGAACGGATTCTGGCCTCGCGCAAGCCGTCAATTATCTTCAAGGCATTGATGACATCGCCATTATTGAATTGAAATCTTCCGACGTTGTGCGCCACGACTTGGTATCGAAAATCGTGGACGCATACGATCGTCATCAACCAGAACCGACACGACCCCAACGTTCAGGACGGAACCGAAACCGGTAAATGGACATGGCCATAGAAGTACTCAACGAAACCCCTTTTGATGTCGACGTTGAACGCGTCCTAGCACTGGGCAAGTATCTCTACGAGAAACTCCACATTCATGCAGCATCTGAGCTCGCGGTGGTTTTTGTAGACAACGAAGCGATGAGCCAATTACATAGCGAATGGATGGGTCTTGAGGGTCCGACTGACGTGATGAGCTTTCCCATGGACGAACTTCGCCCCGGTACTGTGCAACAGCCTGCTCAAGGACTACTCGGTGACATTGTGATTAGTCCTGAGGTCGCAGCCGAGCACGCAGCACGTGGCGGTCACAGTGTCGCTGATGAGCTGGCACTGCTCGTGACTCACGGTATGCTCCACCTCCTGGGGTATGACCACCACGACCCAGAAGAAAAACACGACATGTTCAGCCTGCAACACCAGCTTCTGGAAGAATTTCTCGGATACACACCTCCGACACTCCAAAATGAGGAAGCGTAACCGCCAGTGGCCATACCAATTACCCTGGCGATTCTATTCATTGTCAGTTTCACCCTCACGTGGATTCTGGACCTGGCAGAGTCAGCCTTTGATTACATCTCTTACCGTGAAGCCGAAGCAGTTGTGGCAAAACGGCCAAGTAACCCCGTGGTGCAGATTCTAGACCGGTTACCAGAACATCAACTTGCCGTGCGGTTCTGGAGTAACGTCTTTTTAGCCACGACCGCCGTGTTGATCACAGTGTTTATTGATCATTTCGTCAATAACGTCTGGCTCTCAGCAGCCGGTGGCATCGTCGTCATGGGAGTGGTCACCCTCATCTCGGCGTTTCGTAGCCCACGGAAGATCGGCGCAAAGCATTACGAAGTCTCGGCCCAGAGCACCGCATGGTTGGTTCGTCTGTTGACAGTGGTGTTGGGTCCTATCCCACGGTTATTCATTGCCGAGACCGAAGATGAAAATGACAATGACAACGATGACACAGACTTAGAAGAAAAACACTTCCGCGAATACGTCTCACGCGCCTCTAAAGCCGATGTGCTCGAAGACGACGAGGCAGAGATGATTCAATCGGTGTTCGAAATGGATGACACTCTCGTGCGCGCCATCATGGTGCCACGTACAGATGTGGTCTGGTTGGAGTCTGGGACCACTCTTGCTGAGGCCACCGAGATCTTTATTGATTCTGGATTTTCTCGGATCCCGCTGATCGGAGACAGTCCAGACGACGTGTTGGGGATTGTCTTTCTCAAAGATATCGTGCGGGCCACTCACACGCAGCGTCTCGCCGGCCATGACCAGGTCAATATTCTTGCTCGAGAAATTCGGGTCGTGCCGGAGTCCAAATCCGTGTGGGATTTGTTACAAGAATTGCAGCGCGAGGCCATTCACGCGGCAATCGTCGTTGATGAATATGGCGGAACCGCCGGACTGGTGACCCTTGAGGACCTCATTGAAGAACTCGTGGGCGATATTTCTGATGAATATGATGATGTTGAGATTGCGGACGTCATTCCGCAGCCCAATGGCGAATTCCTTGTGAACGCATCAATGTCAGTCACAGATTTCTCGGAGGCTTTCAATCTGCTGTTAGATGATGACGAAGATGTCGACACCGTCGGGGGTCTGCTGGCCAAAAACTTAGGTAAAATTCCAGTTGAAGGCTCGGTCGCCGATATTGAACATCTCACGCTGACCGTGGCCACACTTGCTGGCAAACGCAATCGCGTGGACACCATCAAAGTCACCGTTCATTCACCTTCCGAGGAGACCACAGCATGATGCCAACTGAATATCCCGAACATTTTCGTTCAGGATTCGTTAGCCTGGTCGGACGACCCAACGTAGGAAAATCGACGCTGACCAACGCGATGGTTGGATCAAAAATCGCGATTACCTCCTCAAAACCCCAAACTACTCGCCGAGTGATCCGCGGCATTGTCTCAACCGACGATGCACAGCTGATCCTGGTTGATACCCCCGGATTGCATCGTCCCCGGACGCTGCTCGGTGAGCGCCTGAACGAACTCGTCGCTGAAACGCTAGCTGGTATGGACGCCGTCGCCATGTGCATTCCCGCGAACGAAAAAATTGGTCCCGGTGACCGTTTTATCGTCGAACAACTCGCAAGACTCCACAACACTCCAATTATTGCGTTGGTTACCAAGGTCGATACCGTCACCCGTGGGGTGCTCGCTGATCAATTGATTGCTGTACAACAGCTTGGCGAAGAAATCCTGACCCCTGAAACACGCGAAGGATTCACCGAGATCGTACCGGTCTCTGTGCAAGGTGATGTGCAGGTTGACACCGTGGTGGAAGTACTTACGAAGTATCTACCCCAATCACCACCGCTATACCCGGATGGCGAGGTCACCGATGAACCCGATGACATTATGGTCGCGGAGCTCATACGTGAAGCAGCCCTTGAAGACGTCTTTGACGAACTGCCTCACTCGCTGGCCGTGGTCGTGACTGAAATGGGGCTACGTGAAGGGACGCCCGCAGATCAACCGATTACCGATATTTATGCTGAAATCTATGTCGAGCGTGATAGCCAAAAGGGCATCATTATCGGTAAAGGCGGTCAACAACTCCGTGCCATCGGACAACGTGCCCGCAAGAATATCCAAAAGCTGCTGGGCACCCGAGTGTATCTGGACCTCGTGGTAAAAGTTGCGAAAGAGTGGCAGCGAAACCCCAAACACATGAACCGTTTGGGCTTCTAAGAATGCTGGTGTTAGGCTAGCGTCATGCGTAGTGTTTCGAGCACCCCAACACACGGCACTGACCGTGTGCTTCTTGGTGCTCTACTAGGCCTACTGCTACCGTGCCGTAGCGGGGCCTAGGTTCTTCGAGCACAAGCTTTGAACGCCACCAGGTAGGGTCGACCCCGTTACGGAGCGAAATACATGACCTGCCACCGGTGAGACATGAATACTCACACACCGGTTTGTCATCATTGGTCCACTAAACTCATCACAGGACCAGGCAGTTTCAAAGATTGAGGAAAAACTTTGCGGAACTTTCAGCAACCATCCGGCATGAACTATAAAAAATATGTTCCCTTTGAACAACAACTAGCCGTGAACATGCCAGATCGTACCTGGCCGGACAAAGTCATCACCAAAGCACCGCGCTGGTGCGCGGTCGACTTGCGCGACGGAAACCAAGCCCTGGTGAATCCTATGGATCCAGAACGCAAAATGCGCATGTTCGAGTTGCTGGTCGATATGGGCTACAAGGAAATTGAAGTTGGCTTTCCGTCGGCGTCTCAAACGGACTACGATTTCGTGCGCCAGCTGATCGAAGAAGACCGTATTCCTGAAGATGTGCATATCCAAGTGCTCACCCAGTCTCGCGAACACCTCATCGAACGCACCTATGAAGCTCTAGAAGGTGCCCCACGCGCCATCGTGCACCTATACAATTCCACTTCGATACTGCAGCGCCGAGTCGTCTTCCGCGAGGATAAGCCTGGAATCATCGACATTGCTACTCGTGGTGCAATGTTGTGTCGGAAATATGAAGAGCAACTCACCGATACCGCAATTACGTATCAGTACTCTCCGGAATCCTTTACTGGCACCGAATTGGAGTTCGCCGCCGAGATTTCGAATAAAGTTGCTGAGGTCCTCGAAGCCTCCACTGACCGTCAGATGATCTTGAATCTTCCGGCAACCGTGGAGATGTCCACCCCGAATCGCTATGCAGATCAGATCGAATGGATGCATCGCAATATTGAAAACCGTGACGCCATCATTTTGTCGCTGCATCCACACAACGACCGCGGCACCGGTGTGGCCGCGGCCGAACTCGGATACATGGCAGGTGCCGACCGTATTGAAGGTTGTCTATTCGGCAATGGGGAGCGGACTGGCAACGTTGACCTCGTGACTTTGGGGATGAACCTCTACACCCAGGGCATTGATCCTGAAATTGACTTTTCGAATATGGACAGGATTCAAGAAGTCTATGAATATGCCACCCAGATGAAAGTTCATGAGCGCTCACCATGGGCTGGAGAACTGGTCTTCACAGCGTTTTCAGGCTCTCACCAAGACGCCATCAAAAAAGGCTTTGAGGATATGGCAACCCGTGCGGCAGAAGCCGGTGTCACGACGGAGGACCTCGAGTGGGGAGTACCATATCTGCCCATCGATCCAGAAGATATCGGTCGCACTTATGAAGCGGTCATTCGCGTCAACTCGCAGTCGGGTAAAGGCGGGGTCGCCTACATGCTCAAGACTGACCACAACTTGGATTTGCCACGGCGTGCTCAAGCCGAATTTTCGGCTGTGATCAAGGACTACACCGATACACACGGTGGAGAGATATCCTCCGAAACCCTGTGGGACGTGTTCGCGAATGAATACTTGCCGACCGAAGACCCAGAAAAACGGTGGGGCTACTATCACCTTGTCTCTTCGACCTCTTCGACCACCGAAGATGGAGACTTCTCTATGGAAGTCAAAATGGAACGCGAGGGTGAAGTCGTCACCCGCTCCGCCACGGGTAATGGCCCCATTTCGGCACTGGTGAAGATGTTCCATCAAGCGGGCGTTGACGTACGAGTGCTTGACTACAGTGAACACGCCTTGACTGAAGGCGGCGCAGCCATGGCGGCGGCCTATGTCGAAGCCGCGATTGGTGATCGCGTTCTTTGGGGCATCGGCCTGGACCACAACACCTCAACCGCATCACTGCAGGCTGTCACCTCGGCCGTCAACCGCTATATGCGCGACGTAAAGGCTGAACAAGGCGCTGAATAAGTCACCACGTAAACGATCCCGTGGATCCGGTACCTATATTTCACAAAGCTACCGGACCCACGGGATTGTTCTGCGCACCTATAAATTGGCGGAAGCGGATCGCATCATTGTGATCCTGACAGCTGATCAAGGCCAAATACGTGCCGTAGCAAAGGGTGTCCGCAGGACGACGTCAAAATTTGGTTCCACACTCGAACCTTTTATGCACACCCGATTGCAGATCGTACCAAGACGCAATCTGCACATGATTGTCCAGACCGCCACCATTCACCCGTACGGCATGATGCTGACCAATGACTACGACAGTTTTGGTGCCGCGTCAGCCATGGTGGAAACCGCTGAGCAGTTGACCCGAGACGAAGATACTGCAGGAGCGAGCCAACAATATCGACTCCTACATGGTGCAATTGCTGCCCTGGCGCGACGAGCCGCTTCCCCGCTTATGCTGCTCACTTCATACCTGTTGCGAGCTTTGACCATCGCCGGATGGGCCCCAACCTTTGACGAGTGCAGCAAATGTGGCATTGAGGGGCACCATAATTGGCTATCGGTTCCCCTTGGCGGGGTTGTGTGCGACGATTGCGCACCACCCCAGACACCCTATGTCACCGATGATGTCGTAGAACTGTTAGCCGCTTTACTCGTGGGGGACTGGAAAGTCGTTGCCAACGCCGAACCAGCCCAAACCCGACAAGCCACCAGTTACGTAGCACAATATTTGCAGTACCATCTCGAAAAAACTTTGCAATCCTTGTCAGTGATGGAACAAGGATAGCTACCCACAGGAGCTACCGTATGCAGTATCAGGATCCAGCGCCGCACCCGGCTGGTTTCAAAATGCCAGAAATCGACCCAAAGTTCATTCCACAACACATTGGCATTGTGATGGATGGCAACGGCCGTTGGGCTAATCAGCGGGGCTTGCCGCGAACCGAGGGGCATCGGGCCGGTGAAAAGGCCCTGCTGGATGTCATGGCGGGTGCCGTCGAAATGGGTATTAAGTATGTTTCCGTGTATGCATTTTCGACCGAGAATTGGAAGCGCTCACCAGACGAAGTCGCTTTTCTGATGGGTTTTTCGCGTGATGTTCTGCGGCGTCAGCGCGATACGCTGAACTCATGGGGTGTTCGCGTCCGCTGGAATGGTCGTCGGCCGCGCCTTTGGAAATCGGTTATCAATGAATTACAAGCCGCTGAAGAGCTCACCCAACATAACGACCGTACAACGTTGGTGATGTGTGTGAACTATGGTGGGCGCGCCGAAATCACTGACGCAATTCAGGCGATCGCTTCGAAGGCAGCTGACGGTCGGCTCAACCCGCGAACAATATCGGAAAAGACCGTGGGACAACACCTGCGTCACCCCGATATACCAGATGTTGATCTTTTTCTTCGGACGTCTGGAGAACAACGCCTCTCAAACTTCTTACTGTGGCAATCCGCATATGCTGAACTTGTCTTTATGGACCAACTGTGGCCAGACGTCAACCGTAAGACTCTCTGGGACGCAGTGCAGCTCTATGCTGCTCGAGACCGCCGCTATGGTGGTGCGGTTGACACTCCCACGCTCAGTCAGTGAAATACTTCAGCCAGGAAAATGTAGCGTCAAACGCCCGGTCCCGGACCGGACGTGCAGAAGCGTAGACATCGTGAATGGCATCAGCAACTTTGTGAATCATAACTGTATTACCCAGGTGTACCGCGCGCTTCGCAGTCGCTGCGACATCCAGGACACTGTCGGCGGTTTGCATCTTCGACGAGTACTTAGTGGCGAAGAATGTCTTCGTGGACACGAGGACCAAAACAGGCACATCAATGTCTAATCCTTCGCGAACCTGAGAGTGACCCTCAAGAATGGCAGACAGCCACCCTCCATGGATATCAAATGAATACCGCGGACGCCATAAGGGATGCAGTACCCACTCGCCATATTCATTTGCCGATAGGGTGCGGTAAAAGAAATCGAATTTTGGCAATAACAGTTTCCGTTCAGGCATACTCCGCCACACGGGATCCGCGACAGTGTTGGCAAAACCCCGTAACCAGGTATTCCCCTGGAGGGTCAGCCACGGAGCATTGAGCACCAGTGTGCGAACACGGCCGGGATGACGATGCGCCCACAGTGCCGCCACTAATCCCCCCGTGGAATGCGCAATGATTGCCACCTTCTGACCCGGATAGTCTTGCTCAACCAGATCAAGCGCCGCGTTAATTTCCTGATCATAGTCTGATAAATCGTCGATATATCCTGGTTGTTGTCGTGACCGCAGAGAGCGACCATACTTGCGAAGATCTAAGGCATACAGGTGATGCCCGTGCTCAGCGGCTGCCTGTGCAAGCTCAGTGTTATAAAAATAATCAGACCACCCGTGGATATAGAGTACGGGGAGCCCGCTGACGTTGTCCTGTCGAATCAGGGTTGCAGTGATCGGCCCATCGGTCTGATCATCGACCGGAATACTGTACCGTGAGAAGCCAGCTAAGACGTCTGGCACCCATTGGCCCGGGGGAGTATCCTCAAGCAACCCGTAGTGCATCAACGCCTCCTCAACATGACAAAACCGGTGCACAGTTGCAGAATACGCTTGTCAATGTGGTTGACTACAATCTATGACCAACCTACTTGCTGCACGCCTCGCAGGCCAATCTCCGAAGCTTTATCCTCGTGTATTCAAAGCGGTTTTCGCTGATATGGATGCCGAGAGGGCGCACGAAATAGGTTTCGGTGCAATTCGTATCGCCGAAAAGACTGGTGCATCGACGGCGCTCCGGACAATGTTGAAGCCCGACACGAAATTAAGAACCCAAGCCATGGGTTTGACCTTTCCCTCACCGTTCGGGCTCGCCGCTGGCTTCGATAAAGCTGGGATAGGCACCAGTGCGTTGGCAGACTTGGGTTTTGGCCACATAGAAGTCGGTACAATCACGGGCCAAGAACAACCAGGAAACCCGCAGCCAAGACTCTTTCGACTCCCTGAAGACCGAGCACTGATCAACCGGATGGGATTCAATAACCACGGCGCACAGCGAGTGGCTCCTCGGCTTGCCTCAACCCGGAAGGTCTTAACCCGCCGATTCGGTCAAAATCGTCCTATCTTGGGTGTCAATATTGGTAAATCAAAAGTCGTGGAACTCGAAAATGCCATTGATGACTACCTGGTTTCTACGCAGCTGCTTGCTCGTCATGCGGATTACCTAGTCGTGAATGTCTCTAGTCCAAATACACCGGGTTTGCGTCAACTCCAAGCTATCGAGTCGCTTGCACCATTGTTATCGGCTGTAGCTAAAAAGGCTGATGCTGTTAGTGGACGACATGTGCCGCTTGCTGTCAAAATTGCCCCTGACCTAGCGGATGAGGACGTCGTCGCTGTGGCGGATATGGTAACCGAGCTGAAGTTAGACGGCATTATCGCCACCAATACGACAATTTCTCGCGAGAATCTGTCCACGGATCATAAAAAAGTCGCTGACATGGGCGCCGGGGGAGTCTCGGGCGCCCCACTGGCTGCCCGCTCATTGGAGGTACTAAAGCTCCTTGCCCATCACGTCTCTGCAGCCAGCATCATCTCGGTCGGTGGGGTGACGACAGGCCAAGATGTCATCGATCGTTTAGTAGCCGGTGCGACCCTTGTGCAGGGTTACACCGCCTTCCTCTACGAGGGACCGTTGTGGGCGGGTCGGATCAACGCAGCGCTTGAGAACCGTTAGCTAGGGAACTGGCCCCGCTTGACCTGGGGCTTCGGCAGGCGCATGCGACGCATTTGTGTGGCGCGCATGGCCGCGTACCATCGCGTCCCCGGCTCCATCTCGCCGAATTTTGCTTCCAAGCGTTTCTTAACCTGATGCCCGACCCAGAATCCTTCAAAAATGACTAGGAAGACGAAACCCAGCATGCCAATGGTGGAAGCCATTTGCATTGTCGGGGTCGGTACAAAGCTCAGACCTAAAAAGATCAACACACCGATAATGAGCCACTCTCCAAGGCCCCAGCGTGCGTCGACGTAATCCCGTGCAAAACGACGTTGTGGTCCTTTATCACGCGGTGGGAGGTAGCGCTCTTCGCCGGTATCGAGCGCACGGCGCATTCTGGCTCGCTCCTCAGCAACAGCCTGCTTGTGTTGCGCACGTGCAACCTTGCGATCATCGGCAATGAGCGGGCGCCGATTAGCTGCCTCTTGATCCCGACGTTTTGGCGTGGGGCGTCCCTTGCCTGTGCTCTGCGGTTTCTCTGTACCCCGGTCTTCGGTCATTTCTTCTCTTCTGTTGTTCAACATGGACGAATGTGTTGTCCCCATTCTAAGTGCTACAACCTCAGTGTCATCCCGACTACGCTAAAGGGCATGAACGCTTCACTATCAGCTGGCAGTGCACTTGATCCCCACAGTCCCGAATTTATTGCCCTCGTGAAAAACTGGGTCGACGAGCACTTCGCAAACATCGTCCACAACCTCAGTGAACTGGTCACGCACCAGTCCTTGGCCTTCGAAGGATATGACCGTGAGCCTCTCGAAGCATCGGCACAGGCTGTCACCCAACTTTTTAAACAGCTACATTTCAACGAGGTCCAACAGCTTACAGAAACCAGTGACACGGGAGAGCTCTCAGGTCCGGCCATAATCGCCACAGTACCGGCCAAAGGCAACAAACCCACCGTGTTGTTATACGCCCATCACGATGTGCAGCCCGTCGGTGACCTCGAAGCCTGGCATACAGATCCGTGGGTTGCGACCGAAAAAGCCGGGCGACTCTACGGTCGAGGAACCGCGGACGATAAAGCAGGAATTGTCGTGCACCACGCGGCTATTCAAGCCCTACAAGACCTGCTCGGAGCAAACCATGGGCTCGGTCTGACAGTCTTTATTGAAGGCGAAGAAGAAACCGGTTCGCCCTTTTTTGCGCAATTCTTACAGCATCACAGACAGCTACTGGCCGCAGATACCATTATCGTGGCAGACTCTGCGAACTGGTCCGTCGACACCCCGGCGCTGACAACTTCCCTACGAGGATTGCTGGACGGAGTAATCGAAGTCTCGGTAACAGAACATCCGGCACATTCAGGGATCTTTGGTGGACCGGTGCTCGATGCTATGACGGTGTTGGCCAGAATCATTGCCACGCTTCATACAGATGAAGGCGATGTCGCCATTGCTGGTCTCGACCAACAGCGGTGGGCTGATGCAACCTATGAGGAGGGGTCCTACCGGCAACAAATCGGCGCGGCAGAGGGCTTAGAACTTGCTGGGAGTGGAACTCTTGCTGACAGATTATGGAATAAGCCTGCCCTGAACATCATCGGCGTCGACACCACTTCCATTGCAGAATCGTCCAATTCGATCATCCACACTGCTCGTGCCAAATTCTCAATGCGTCTCGGCCCGGGGATGGACCCACAGCACGCAATGGACGCACTAACCAGACACGTCCAAGCAGCGAAGGCTTTTGGAGCCACCATCCAGGTTCATCCAGGCGAACAAGGTAAGCCCATTGTGGTGGACTCAGCATCGCACGAAAGTGTGATGATGAAACAAGCCTTGGCTGATGCATGGGGGAGTGCAGCCATCGAGATGGGCCTGGGAGGCTCAATTCCGTTCATCGCTGACCTTGTGGAGGCGTTTCCCAACGCAAGTATCTTACTAACAGGTATTGAAGACCCAGACACGAAGGCGCATGCCCCCAACGAATCACTAGACTTGTCGGTATTACGCCATGCGATTGAAGCAGAGATACTATTGCTTGCCAGAATGGCCATTGACGGTGTGGAATAAATACCACAGACATTCACGTTGCAACAGTCAACCGCAGGTGTCACACGTTTAGAGGAGTACACGATGTCACAGACAGATAATATCGCCGATCAGCTACCACAGGCAGCGTCCGCAGAGGGCTTGCCCACCCACGAAGTCATCCTGACTGACGTAGCTGCTTCAAAAGTCCGGGATTTGTTAGAACAAGAAGGCCGGCCCGATTTACGTCTACGTATCGCTGTACAGCCGGGCGGTTGCTCCGGTTTGATCTACCAGCTGTACTTTGATGAGCGCGTGTTGGATGGTGACGCCGTGGCAAATTACGACGGCGTCGAAGTGATCGTCGATAAGATGTCTGTGCCGTATCTAGCCGGGGCTTCTATTGACTTCGAAGACTCAATAACCAAGGTGGGATTCACCATTGATAACCCGCAAGCGGCAGGCTCTTGCGCATGTGGAGACTCGTTCCACTAACATCGTTCAACTGTAAATTCCTGCAAAACGGCGGGTTGACGTCACATAGTACGTTGACTCGCCGTTTTGCTGTCATGGTCCAACTTTCGCCAGGAAAAAGCACTAAGCTATAACTCAGCCAAAGTTGTTTTGCCGGGTAACTCTCAAAGCGTCTCGAGAGTAGTCTGTAGACTCAAGGCAAAACACTCGCACTGGACAAAGAAGAGGAAGGGCCGTCTGTGAGACTGCTACAACGAGCCGGCAGCCGCGGCAAGAGACTCCTAAAGGGGGGAGTCATTGGCGCTACGGCTTTGCTGTTCTTAACTGCGTGTTCGGAACAAGCAAAACGAGGCTGGTATCCGGGATCTAACGAGACCACCAACCACAACGAGATACTTACTAACCTATGGGTTGGAACGTGGGTAGCTGCACTTGTGATTGGTGTCATCACCTGGGCTTTAATGCTCTGGGTTATCGTGGCCTACCGTCGCCGTAAGGGCGATAAGGGATACCCACGTCAACTCGCCTACAACGTCCCCATGGAAACCATGTTCACCGTGATCCCAATTATTTTGGTACTCACTCTATGGGGCTTCACTGACCGCGTCGAACGCACCATCAACACTCCCGTCGAAGACTCACCACTCGTTGTGACCGTTCACGGTAAACAGTGGGCCTGGGACTTCGATTACGAATACACCACAGCTGATGGCCAGACTGAAGAACGTCACCTTTACGGTATTCAAGGACAACTCACCGGTGAGGAAGGCGTTGAAGAATCACTGCCTACCCTCTACCTGCCAGTTGATGTCCCTGTCGAATTCCAGCTGAAGTCACGTGACGTTATTCACTCCTTCTGGGTACCTGCATTCCTTCAGAAGCTCGACATGGTTCCCGGTCAGACAAACCGGTTGTACCTCACCCCAGGCGAAACTGGTCACTTCCAAGGGAAGTGTGCTGAGCTATGCGGTGAATTCCACTCAGAAATGTTGTTCAACGTCCAAGTCGTTGAAGAAGCAGAATTCTTGAACGAGATTCGCCAGCTTCCAGAGGGGCTATCGGGCGCAGAACTGAACCGTAACCCCAACGAGAACCCTGATGGTCAACGTGACCAAGAGGTTCCTCTGGGCGATCCACAGCGGATCGAGGAGTAAGGTAAATGACTACTTACGAATACACACAAGACGACACGCGGTCGCGTGTTCGGCCTCAGGTGGTGCCGGTCTCCAAAGGCCGTGTCATCGTCAATTGGCTGACCACGACTGACCATAAGACAATTGGGTACTTGTACCTGATCACGTCATTCATTTTCTTCTGCCTTGCCGGCGTCATGGCTTTGCTGATTCGTGCCGAGCTGTTTGAACCAGGCATGCAAGTGTTGCAGACCAAAGAACAGTTCAACCAGCTGTTCACTATGCACGGCACCTTGATGCTGTTGATGTTCGCGACACCGTTGTTTATTGGTTTCGCAAACGTGATTATGCCGCTTCAAATTGGCGCACCAGATGTGGCATTCCCACGTTTGAACGCATTGGCCTACTGGTTCTTCCTGTTCGGTTCGCTCATCGCTTCCGCAGGTTTCCTCACCCCACAAGGTGCAGCTTCCTTCGGTTGGTTCGGCTACGCTCCGCTATCTAACGCGACATACTCACCAGGCATCGGTGGGGACATCTGGGTCTTCGGACTTGGACTCCAGGGCTTCGGTACGATTCTTGGTGGCGTCAACCTGGTGACCACCATCATTTCGATGCGTGCCCCCGGTATGACCATGTGGCGTATGCCGATCTTCACTTGGAACACACTCATTACCGGTATTTTGATCCTGATGGCCTTCCCACCGCTTGCCTCGGCACTGTTCGGTCTGGGACTAGACCGTCGCTTCGGTGGCCATATCTTTGATCCTGAAAATGGTGGCGCCATCCTGTGGCAGCACCTGTTCTGGTTCTTTGGACACCCGGAGGTCTACATCATTGCGCTACCGTTCTTCGGTATTGTTTCTGAAATCATTCCGGTGTTCTCCCGTAAGCCAATCTTCGGGTACAAGTCGTTGGTCTTTGCGACCGCAGCTATTGCAGCCTTGTCGATGACCGTGTGGGCACACCACATGTACGTCACCGGCTCAGTCCTGCTGCCATTCTTCTCGTTGATGACCATGCTGATCGCAGTGCCTACCGGCGTAAAGTTCGTCAACTGGATCGGAACCATGTGGCGCGGATCGATTACTTTCGAAAACCCAATGCTATGGGCGCTCGGCTTCATGGTGACCTTCCTATTCGGTGGTCTGACCGGTATTATTCTGGCCTCACCGCCACTGGACTTCCAGGTCTCTGACACCTACTTCGTAGTAGCACACTTCCACTACGTAGTCTTCGGTACCGTGGTTTTCGCAATGTTCGCTGGTTTCTACTTCTGGTGGCCAAAGTTCACCGGTAAGATGCTCAACGAAACCTGGGGCAAGATCCAGTTCTGGATGCTCTTCCTCGGTTTCCACGGCACTTTCTTGGTACAGCACTGGCTGGGCGTCATGGGAATGCCACGTCGATACGCCGACTACATGGTTGAAGACGGCTTCACCCTGATGAACCAGTTCTCGACCGTTTCGTCGATGTTGCTGGGAGCTTCGATCATTCCATTCCTGTGGAACGTCTACTACACCGCACGTTACGGTAAGAAGATCACTGTCGATGACCCGTGGGGCTTCGGTGGATCGCTCGAATGGGCAACCTCTTGCCCACCACCACGTCACAACTTCCACGCTCTACCACGTATCCGTTCTGAACGTCCTGCACTTGATCTGCACCACCCAGAATTGATACCTCTCGAGCGTCGCGAACAAATGACGACAAAGGCAGGTGCGTAACGTGAAAATTAACCAGCAGCTGTTTACGATTCTGGGAACATTCTTCCTTCTCGTCGCAATCGTCTACGCGATCTGGACCCGCGGAACCGAATGGGTCGGCATTCCAGCGCTGTTCGCTCTCGCAGGTATGCAGTACATGATTGCCTATTACCTGCGCCTGGTAGACAAAGAATACAAGACTGGCGTGGATGACCGCGATGACGGTGAAATCGCCGAGTACTCCGGCACCTATGGCACCTTCGCGCCATGGAGCTGGTGGCCGCTTGGCCTCGGCTCCGCAGCAGCCATCGTCGTCCTTGGTGTCGCTATTGACTGGTGGATCTTCATCATCGGTATCGGTGCCGGACTATTCTTCGTGACCGGTTGGGTCTTTGAGTTCTCCAAGGGACAGCATAAGCACTAAACACTAGTGCCTAACCTCTCATGTCTGAGGGCCTCAGTCTTTGACTGAGGCCCTCAGACTTTAAGGGGCACTTCAGTCTTCATGAGACCTTTGCATTATTTGGTGTTCCGAGATCTGAACTGTAATTAGGGAGTTCAGATACCCCGTCAACCATCTTGACTACTGGTGCCGAGTTGACGGTTCGATCTTTTCCGCACGTGGGTATTTGAATTGTCTTTGGTAGTCCAACGTGTAAGAGTACGAGTGAGATGGCGCTCTCTACTCCCATGATGCAACTCGTGGATACCAGGCCGACTAACACACCTCCGGACACAGACTGGGTTGGCAGTCAACAAGGAAGTTTCCTTAGAAATTGCTGCTTGGGATCCGCAGTCGGTTTCAGGTCTTGCATTGGTCGACGTGCAGTGCGAGTCCACCGGTGACTAAAGCGTGGGTCAAGAAGATGACCAGGTAGATTCGACGTTGCTAAGTACTGAGCATTGCGTTGCCACACACCCTTTGAACTGAATGTTCTTAGGGGCAGTCAGCAGCTTAACTACGACCATGCCGAAAATAGCTCGTCTCGATGTGATAAAGAACTTTATATGTCACGGCAACGGGTGCACGTTTTGCCCCCTTTGACCACTTACCTCGGCGCGGTGTGAGACGCCATTATCTTCTCGTGAGCCATGGTCGTTCTGCTGAGTGCACGGCTCTCTCGGCACCCATTCCGCCGAAATTTGGACTATGTGAGCATAATATAGCAGTGAGAACCGGTTAGCGTCTCGGCAATTAGGATCCCATGTCAATGACGGGTGAAAATTGACCCCTTTTCGACGTTTGAAAATTGACCCCCGTTACATTTATTCGTAGGTCCTTCTAAGCTATGTCTTAGGTTCCAGAAGGGCCTGGTCGCTGGCTCTGGTATGGCTGTCTGTCCCTGTCATTTATGGTCCGGGGGGTGTTGCCGCCAGGGATCCAGGACGCGCGTTG
>DATBUL010000004.1:0-6740 GCA_036516115.1 Enteractinococcus sp.
GGACGGCCAGTGCGTTGATGGCAGGCACCACCGCATGAGAGGAAGTCCTAGCACGAGCCACTGAAGGCCAATCCGATTCCATAAAAAGCTTCTCTTTTTTAGACCTTGCTGTTAATGAGAAAATCTAGTTGGTTTTTCTCATTACCAGACAAAATCTTAAAATATTGTGGAAATCTCCTTCACTGACTGCCGTTCGGGATGACCATCGCGGGGATGATCCACCCGGTGAATGCGACGGTGAGCATAATGATGCCGATCATGGCAATGACGTGAATTTTCAGGTGTTCACGCATCACGGCCGCAAATTCTCGAATCATCGCACCTGGCAGGTAGTACCGGGCGGTCGGGGCGCCAATGACCCGCGCTCGCATGCCAAGCTCTCGAGTCAGGAGAGCCGTTCGAAAAACATGGTAACTACTGGTCACGACAGTGACGGGCGCGTGAGGGTCGGACAATAGTTTGCGTGAGAAGACCAAATTTTCTTGGGTGTTGGTGGATTGATCTTCAGCGATCACAGCATGAGGGGCAATGCCTTGGTCGATCACATAATCGCGCATCGCAATGCCTTCGGCGACAGGTTCATCGTCGCCCTGTCCACCTGACGTAATCAGCACCGGTGTTCCGGGATCTGCCCGTTGGGCTTGGATACCACGCTGCAGTCGGGAAGCTAATAATGGTGAGACGTCACCGTCGACGAGTCCAGCTCCCAACACGATCACGGCTGCCGAGGGGCGTGTGCGTTTATGCCATCTATAAGCAAACGATCCCAAGAGAAATGCGGCAAAACAGGTGACGATGTAGACCGTCAGCAGCACTAACGTGGCGTGCAGACCATATTGCAGATAGTAGGCGAGGTCTTCGCGCACAATATCATCCGGCTCCAGGATCGCCAGTGTTGTGGGTACCAATAATAGGCCAATCCCTGCAAGCAGAGACAGCATATTGGCCAAGCTCAGGGACTCACGACGTAGCGTGGTGATCCCAGCCAACAATAAGAACGTGACCAGCAGTGGATATCCAATCAGGCTCCCCAAGCCTAGGATGACGACGGCACCAGCGACCACTAACGCGAGCAGTACGGGCCAGTCGGCGAGATCATATAACAACAGCCCTGCACACAGGAGTACTACCAGGACCCCGATTGTGGTGTAGCCGTACGCGGCAATGCGGGCCGGGGCGGTTGTGATGCGATAGATTCCCCGGACCACGGCGAGTGCGCCGATGATCCCGAGGACAGCGATGATTGCCGTGGTTGTGGTCATGTCGTGAGTGTACTGACAAAAATGCCCGAACAACGACGTCGTACGTCATTGGTCGGGCGGTGGTGCCAGAAGTTATTCAGTAAACAGTGCGGCCGCTTTGATCGCGGTATCGACAAGGCCGTAGCCCAGGCCCATGATGACGACCAGGGCGAGGATCACGGCGATGGTGCGATAGGTTTGGCTGACTTCGCTGGTGGCGGCTTCAGTAAATTGTGGTGAGGTGCTCATGGGGTACTCCTAGTGGTGCAGGTCGTATTCGATGGTGTGTTTTTCGGCGACCGGGCGCATCAGAATATTAGAAATCAATCCGATGGCCAGCAGGCCGACCATGATGAACATCGACACGGTGTACAAGTCGGGGCCTTCGGCGCCGGTGTTGGCCTGGGCTTCCACAACACTGTTGACGATCAGTGGGCCGGCAACGCCAGCTGCGGCCCACGCGGTGAGCAGGCGGCCGTGAATGGCACCGACCTGGTAGTAACCGAACATGTCACGCAGATAGGCGGGGATGGTGGAGAAACCGCCACCGTAGAAGGACAAGATGAAGATCGCAGCCAGGATGAACAGGATCAGCGAGCTGTTGCCCACAAAAGCGATCAGTAAGTACAACAGGATGCCAACGCCCAGGTAGATCAGGTAGATGTTCTTACGGCCGATGTAGTCAGACGTTGTAGACCATACGAACCGTCCGGCCATGTTGGCCAGGGACAAGATGCCAACGAAACCGGCTGCTGCCGCGGCGGTGACACCGGGGAAGTAGTCCTGGATCATGGGGGCCGCGTTTTCCAAGATGCCGATACCGGCCGTGACGTTGGTAAACAGGATGAGCCAGAGGAACCAGAACTGTGGGGTCTTGAGCGCCTGATTCGCCGAGACATTCAGATTGGTTTGCATGGGGGTCTCTTCGACCTGGGAAGGATCCCAGCCTTCGGGCTTCCAGTCGGGATGGGGCAGGCGGATAACGTAAGCACCGGCAGCAATGATGAAAGCATAGCTAATGGCCAGGGTAATGAACGTGGGCACCAGGCCGGCGGCGAGGTTTTCGGTTTCGGTACCGCCACCAAACAGTGCCATCAGTGAGTTCGACATCGGACTAGCGATGAGTGCGCCGCCACCAAACCCCATGATGGCCAACCCCGTGGCCAGACCTGGACGGTCCGGGAACCATTTCATCAACGTTGACACCGGGGAGATATACCCAATACCTAAGCCGATACCACCGATGAAACCATAGCCGAAATACACCAGCCACAGCTGGCCGGTGGCGATCCCCACGGCCGCGACGAAGAAGCCGAGAACCCAGGCGGTGCCGGCAACGATCATCGATTTGCGCGGGCCGGCCTTTTCAACCCAGGTCCCGCCAAATGCGGCCGACAGGCCGAGCATGGCAATGGCCACGGAGAAGATCCAGCCTACCGAGACCTCGCCGACGTCGAAACGAGACATCAATGGGATCTTGAAAACACTGAATGCGTACACCTGACCGATACACAGGTGAATTGCCAGGGCCGCTGCGGGAATGAACCAGCGGTTGAATTGCTTGGGCGCCACTATTGCGGATTTATCCAATACGCTGGCCATAGGGTCCTCTCAATGACAATACGAATGTCATAAACGGTATGAATGTAGAGAGCTTGAATCGTCAATCAAGCCGAGCCTATTTTAGCCACAAGCACGTGTCAACGCTTCTCAACCGCGCCAGAGATGTCGTCAGAACACGAAAAATTCCCCTTGGGCTCTGGCATAATAAGCGCATCAGGACCGGGGTATTGACCGGAAGGGACCGCGATGGTGGACAAAATCGATTTCAAAAAGACTTTCGACTCCTACCGCGCCAAACGCGGTGAGTTCCGCGTTGTTGTAGTGCCCACCATGCAGTACCTGATGATCGACGGTCAGGGCGACCCGAATACTTCCCCGGCCTACGCTCAAGCCCTTGAAGCGTTATATCCGGTGGCCTACAAAATGAAATTTGTGAGCAAACGCGAACTGGGCCGCGATTACGTGGTGCCACCGCTGGAAGGCCTGTGGTGGGCCGATAACATGACTGCGTTCACCATGGCGCGAGATAAATCCAAATGGCACTGGACGATGATGATCATGGCACCCGAATGGATCACCCCAGAGGTCTTCGATGCAGCGCTCAAGCAGGCCGGGGCGAAGAACCCGCCCGCCCGTCTTAGCGAGGTGCGGTTTGAAGAACTCAACGAAGGCACCTGCGTGCAGACCTTACATGTTGGTTCCTTCGATGAGGAAGGTCCAGTGTTAGAGCACATGCATCAGGTCGTGCTGCCTGAACACGGTTTCCAGTTGACCGGCAAACATCACGAAGTGTATTTCTCCGACCCACGAAAAACGGCTCCCGAGAAACTGCGGACACTGCTCCGTCAACCGGTTCTCCGCGTCGAGTCTGGAAAGTAACGAGCTGGTGCATTGCGAGTGACGAGCAGGTTGCTCTCGTCGGTGCAACGTATTGTTTCATGGTGTGATGTGTTAGGTGTAGAGATAGTTGCATCTGTCCTTGTCAGGTGCAACACCATTTCGCACACCGCTCCTTGAGCGCCGAAAGAGAGGACATACATGTCACAACAGCCACCGTATAATCCAAACGACCCCGGCAACATCCCACCCCAGTCTCCGGGGCCCAATCCATACGCATCCGGTGGGCCCCAAGGTGGTGGGCGCCCTAACACGGTGGAAGCCAAAGGATTCTTCGCGGGCTTGTTTGATCTGAGTTTCACGAGTTTCGTCACCATCAAATTCGCGAAATTCATTTACATCATCGTGATGGTCGCCATCGGCCTATGGGCCCTATTCGGGTGGCTCATCGGCTCGATCGTCATGATGACCCAAGAACCGATTGCAGGATTCTTGTGGCTGCTCCTGGGCTGGATCCCAGTGCTGCTCTCGCTGATTTTTGCGCGCATCACCCTCGAATTCTACGTTGCGATGGCGCGCACAGCGCAGAACACTGGAGCTACACGAGCTGAGCTAGAACGCATCCGGGGCCTGAGTCACTAGGCAAGACAACGTTTATGAGCACCGCGTTCAGTCTTTTCACAGACGGTTCATGCCGGATATTGTGCTGGACGTAAGCTCATCGCCAGGATCGTTTCCTAGAGTGGGAATCACCCTCTTCGAGGTGTGAGTGATGAGAGTGTTGAGGCCCCGGGATCCGTCCCGGGGCCTCTTCCCGTGCAGCTGGCCCTCCTTTTACCAACCCCACTGGGTCGGTTGAAGTCGCGAACACTCTGCCTGACGAATCTCTGCGTTTGCCCATCCCGTACCCGTCGTGGTTGGAATGTAACTCGTTGATTGAGTGCACCGGCATGTGCCGCTTGGGCGTCTCAACCGACACGCATCGCTACCATCAAGGCGCTGGCGTGTGATTTCAGCTCCGGGCGGGTTCTTTCGTCGTTTTGGCGTGCTGAGCAGAGCGTTTCGCTGGGCGGGAGCGGTGGGTCGTAGCCCAGGTCACCAGGATTGCGCTGATAAGCGCGACTAAGGAAACTAGCAGCCATACGGCCAGCGGTAGCAAGATACCACTTGTGTTGAATGTGCCCCCAGCAATCAGCGATCGCAACCCGGTGACCACGTGGGTCATGGGCAGCCAACTATGTAGATGTTGGAAGAACTGCGGAGCTGTTTCAATTGGATACGTCCCGCCCGCAGCTGATAGCTGCAAGACAATCAGGACCAGCGCAAAGAAACGGCCGGGTGCATCGAAGACCGCTATGAGCATCTGATTCAAGATGAAGAACGTCAGACTTGCGAAGAAACTCAGTGCATAGACTCCAGCTGTTTGCGCCATATCAATATCCACGACGAATCGTACAAAAGTGACCATCAACGCACTTTGAACAAACGCCATGAGAAACGCCGGCGTTATGCTAGCCAATACGGCGCGTAGGCGGGAATCAGTGGCCATAATACGACGGACGTTGATGGCCGGTTGCATCAGGAAATAGCCCATGGCTCCGACCCAGAGTGCAAGCCCCATGAAATACGGGGCGAGACCCCAACCGTAGCCGGGGACTTCATGGAGACGCTGTTGGGCTAACGTGACAGGGTCTGAAGCAGTGTCAGCCAGGTGGTTGCTTTCTTCGTCAGAATAGCGGGGGACCTCGCCTTTACCCTCATCGAGTCCAGTTGCAAGGTCGCTGGCTCCTGTGTCGAGCTGACCCAGTCCACCGCGCAAATCATAAGCTCCCGCCGTTGCGTCGCCTGCCCCAGAGGCTAAATCGGCTGAACCATCGTTCAGTGCGCTAGCGCCCTTGTCCAGCGTCTCAAGTCCGGTGCTGAGCTCATTGGAAGCGGCTGCCGCTGTGCTAATCGCACCAGAAAGCTCTTGCGCCGCATCTACGAGATCGCCGGTTGATGTCGTTAAGCGATCAGCAGCCTCGTGCATCAGCTGACTGCCCTCAGTGCCCCGATCTGCTCCGGCATGCACGTGATCCAGAACTTCCTGCAGCTGCGTAACATTTGTTGACAGCCCGGTCAGGCCGGTGGCGTGGCCACCTGTCGTCTCGACGCCAACCAGATCGGCTATATCCTGACGTAGTGCACTGGTCTGTTTTTGTGCCTCATCGTGGGAGTTTTTTACTGCCTGCGCGTTGTCCATCATTTCTTGCACAGCAGCCCGACGTTGTTCGTCCGACAAGTCGTCCCAGCTATCTAAGAGGTCCTGTCCGTTAGCAGAGATGTCAACGGTGTGCTGTGACCCGGAGGTGAGCAACTCCTCAATATCTTCGGAGGCTGATCCCGCCCCCTGAGCGTTATCTAAAGCGCTTTGTGCATCACTCGCCAGAGTGTCGACTTTGGCCGAGGCGTCTGCAATATCGTCAGCGATGGTTTCGATGCGGTCAGCGAACTGTTGAGCTTTGCTATCAATATCTTCAGCTGTATCAGGCAGGTCTTGAGTTTTACTATCAAGGGTGGCTAGACCTGAAGCTAGCTCACGGGACCCAGAAGCGGCTTCACTAGTGCCAGCCGCGAGGTCAGCCGCACCATTTGACAGCGTATTGGCTCCACTGGTGAGCTCATCAAGACCCACGACCAGATCACCTGCTCCGGTACGAGCACTGGAAGTTCCATCGGAAAGCTCGTGGGCACCATCGGCCGCTTTATCAAGTGCTTCCCCAATCTCGGTAAAACCCACCGTCATCTGCGCTACAAATTCTTCGCCGACTTGCTTTGACACAGACAGGCGAACCGCTTCGCCCACCGTGGCAGCGATATTGCCAGCGATAATATTCGAAGCATCATCGGTGATAATTGTCAGCTGAGATTGAACTGCAGCCAAAGGGTCATCGTCGCCCAGGGATGCCGCGCTTGCCGAGAAGTCTTTGGGAATCTCTAAAATTGCTCGAATGTCGTCGTTTTCTAATGCGTCGTAAGCGATGTCTTCGTCCATGGTTGTCCAATGGAAGCTTTCATCAGAATCTAGCAACGTCTCGGTGAGATCATCGCCTAATTGAA
>DATBUL010000005.1:0-177423 GCA_036516115.1 Enteractinococcus sp.
TAAATGGCATCAAACAAACTTGGCACACTATTGAGTTCTCAAACAACCACACCCAACACCAACACCCCACACGAGGCACCAGCACCAGGCACAACCAACGATCCACAACCAAACATCATGAACCACACCAAACACAGTGCAAAACACAACACTAAACGAAGAGTGACATCAGAGTCAACTTCAGTGACTGTGACTTCCCTCACACTACGAAACCTTGGCAGCTCGCCAAAAGGGTCGTAAAGTATGATTGGGTTCAGATTTTGGTCTAATTATCTATCAGATCCGACTGCTTAGCTTAGCACAGTTGCTGAGCTATTTTGCAAATCGACCTGCCTCTGAATACTCATTGGCAGATTTCACTATATACCCTGTCTATCTGCAATTCAACATGCATTCAAACTTCATGGTGATAGTGATCGAATACTGAATTCGACCGGAATCGTTGTATGAATTTTTCTAAAGAACTTTCATGTCTCAGCGCTTCCCGTTTCCGTTCCGCCCTGGGCACGAGAGATAACTATACACAGATGGATTGTAAATACAAAATCGGCGGATCCGTTACGGTTGTAGACAATCTACCGCTTGAATCCGCCGATTTCGGTCACCTATTCAAAAATTCCTTAGTGTCTCCACGATATTCGAGATGTAGATCTCAAATTTCATTTGACAGCAGTTTTACAAACCCGAGATTGCGGCGTCCTCGTCGTACAACGAAGTACTTATCGTGTAGAGCATCGTTCGACGTAAACAGCTGTTCCGGATCTTCGACTTTGTAGTTGTTCAAGTACGCGCCGCCATCTTTGACCGTTCGTCGAGCTGCAGACTTGGAGTCTTCCAACCCAGTAGCTACGAGAAGATCCACGATGTTCATCTGTGGTGGGAGTTCTTTCGGATTTGCTGTTGGCAATTCGGACCCTGCTGCTTCTAGGGTGGCGGCATCAATTTCGCCTAGGTCTCCACGACCAAAGAGGGCACTGGAAGCATCTATGACTCGTTGAGTCTGTTCTTCACCGTGGACTAGGGAAGTAACTTCCCAAGCTAAGCGACGCTGAGCTTCGCGCCGGAATGGCTCATCAACAACTTTTTGTGCATACTCTTCAATCTCTTCGCGAGTCAGGAAAGTAAACACTTTCAATCGTTCGACGACATCCGCATCGGCGGTATTTATCCAGAACTGGTAGAAAGCATAGGGTGAGCACATATCCGGGTTGAGCCAGATAGCATTTCCTTCGGATTTACCAAACTTGGTACCGTCCGCATTGGTAATCAAAGGAGTACCCATTGCATGGACATGTTCCCCTTCCACTTTCCGGACGAGTTCGGTTCCTGAGGTGAGGTTTCCCCATTGATCTGAGCCACCCGTTTGTAGTGTCACGTTGTGTCGACGGTACAGTTCCATGAAGTCCATGCCCTGCAGCACCTGATAGGAAAATTCCGTATAGGAAATCCCCTCCTCGGATTCCAGACGTGAGGCCACGATTTCTTTCTTGATCATGGTTCCGACCCTGAAATGTTTCCCCACATCTCGTAGGAAATCGAGAGCTGATAAGCTTCCGGTCCAGTCCAGATTATTGACCATGGTGGCTCGGTTCTCACCTTCGAAGGACAGGTAATGCTGTATCTGCTCGCGCAACGAATCAACCCAGCCTTCGACAGTTTTTCGAGTATTGAGGGTTCGCTCTGACGTTTGACGTGGATCACCGATGAGCCCGGTGGCACCCCCGACCAAAGCTACTGGGTGGTGGCCGGCAAGTTGGAGACGACGGAGTAAGAGCAGTTGGACTAAATGCCCAAGGTGCAGTGACGCAGCAGTTGGGTCAAATCCGCAATAGTATCGGATGGGTTCACCTGCAAGGGCTTCTTCTAGCTTGGATTCATCGGTAGATACGTGGATGAGTCCACGCCATTTCAGTTCCTGCCATACATTCTCGAAGGTGGGATCGTTGGTTTGTCGACTCAAAAACTCTTCATTACTCACGGTCATCAAAACTACCAGTTTTCTTTATAACGTTCTCATATTTCTGGCTTTATATATCACGTAGGCCAGCCGGCAGGTCGGCTTTCATAGCAGTAGTGACCAGGGTAAGGGTTTGTGTAGCACGCGTCATGGCGACGTATAAGTTGCCAACTGAATTGCCGTCCGCTTTAACAACGTGTTGAGGTTCAACGATAATGACAGCATCGTATTCCAACCCCTTTGCTTCTTGTGCTGTCACAAGCGCAATATTGCGGTCACGGCGACGTCCGGTACCAGTCCAGATCCGCCCGGGGTAAGCCACCTCGAGCGTTCTCTGGATTTCTCGGTAATCGTCGCCTACTGCAATGACGCCGATTAGTCCCTCAGGGAACCGTTCCAGTTGCTTCTGGGCTGACGCTATAACGACGCCGGAGCGCACCTCTAGATCGGTATGGATCAGTTCAGGATCGAATTCACCTTTGCGTAGTGCTCGTGGAGTGGTAACACGTCGACCAGCTCGAATTGCGACCGTGGCTGCTGCCGTTGTGATGCGTTCCGGAGTGCGATAGTTAACGGTGAGTTCTGCCAAACGCCAGTGGTTCGGAGCAAATGCTTGTAGCACCGAGCCCCAATCCTTTGGCGGTTGCGCGCCGGAAGCTTGGGCTAAGTCGCCAACTATGGTGAATGAACGTAATGGTGACCTACGGAAAAGCATGCGCCATTGCATGTGTGTTAACTCTTGGGCTTCATCGACAATGACGTGTCCGTAAGTCCAGGTTCTGTCCCGCTCTGCACGATGTGCTACCGAGGCCCAAGTGGTTTCTGGTTCTTGTGCAGCGGCTAACATTTCTGCAGTCACGACTCCGTCGACCCCGATGTCCTCAAGGGTATAGTGCATGTTTTCAAGTGCAGCTTCAGCGGTGTCCAGGTTGCGCTGGTTTATTTTTTGCGTCGCGTCCTGCGTCCTGGGAACAAAATCTCCCAGTGCCACGGAGGCTTCATCGATCAGTGGCACATCTGCTTCGGTAAAAGCAGCATCTGGTGTGCGAAGAAGTCTGCGGATTTCCGCTGCAGTAAGCATCGGGGCTGCGTCAACTAAATATTTAGGTTTGGACAGCAATTCGCTGACCAGTGCTGTGGGAGTCAATGGCATCCAGCAGAGATTGAGTAATCGTCGCACCTCTCGGGACTGCCGGATCTCTTGACGTAAATAGGAGCGATCGGCCTTGTTGACCAACCCGTCTTCACGTTTTGGACTCACAATGTCACGTAATTGGTCATACAAGGTACGAACCATGTGATCCACAAAAACTTCGCGAGCTTGGTTGTGTGGCTTCCCAGAGGCTCGAGCATGTCCGATCGCACGACGTATCTGAACTGGCTTGACTCGTAGTCGGGTTCCATCAACGGTGACCCAGATTGTTTTGGGAATATTACGTTGGCGAAGCATCACAGCATTTGCAATAACCTCTTGCATGACCGCTCGACCTTTAATATCGGCAATTACGGGATCAAGTTCAGGGCCCGCTTCAATCCCGGGATAAAGATTCCCCAGGGACTTCATCACAACGCCAGTCTCCCCCAGCGAAGGTAGAACTTGGTCGATGTAATTCATGAATGTTTCAGAGGGTCCCACTAATAGCACACCAGATTTTGCCAACCGCTCGCGGTGCGTATAGAGCAGATAGGCAGCGCGGTGCAGCGCGACCGCGGTCTTTCCAGTGCCGGGACCACCTTGCACAACCAGCACTCCGCGCATGTCATCACGAATGATTTCGTCTTGCTCGTGTTGTATTGTGCTCACAATGTCGCCCATGGCACCCGTTCGTGGGGCGCTGACGGCTGAGAGTAACGCTTGGGAGGCGCGATCAGCACTGTCCGAAGTCAGGACTTCATCTTCGAAGGCTTCCACGGTTCGTCCGGTCATCATGATGTGGCGTCGTCGCGCGACACCCTGTCTTCTGGCAGCGGTGGCCTGATAAAACGGCGCAGCTTCAGGCGCCCGCCAGTCAACGAGGAGCCGGGCATGTTGCTCATCTGAAAGACCGATCCGCCCTATGTGTCGAGTAACATCATCGTCGGTATCCAGACGACCAAAAACCAATCGATCATCGACAGCGTCCAATTGATGGATGCGGTCCTGATAGAGACTTGCGAATGAATCGCGCTCGGACTGGTTTTGGAAAGAGCCTTGGAGACCTTGTGCCTGGATCCGAGCTAGTTGGCGCTTCTTTTCCTCGCGCAGCGTGTCGAGACGATCATAAAGTCTCGACACATAGTTGCGCTCTTTTTCCAGCTGCTGTTGATACCACGAGGTGGTGCTGGTGGACGCATTGTGGTCGGTCACCAAGGCTCCTTTACTGCTAGCGCTGGGCTAGCGCTCGGCTCATTCGACCCTACAGTCTACTGAGTCTCTACCGCAGACCGGTAGGATTTGTGGCGACAAACTCACGAATTTGTGCTAACTGCCGTTGCAGTTCTGCCAATTGATCGGCGACGGCCTCTGGTCCTGTGCCACCTTGTGAAGATCGAGAGTTCAACGAACCTTCGGTTGAAAGTACTGATCTGACGTCTGGAGTCAGGTGTTCAGAGATATTTGCATACTCTTCATCCGTGAGATCCCAGAGTTCAACTCCTCGAGATTCAGCGACTTGGACCGCTTCTCCCGCCAGTTCATGAGCGACTCGGAATGGAACTCCCTGACGCACCAGCCACTCGGCGATGTCGGTTGCAAGGGCGAAGCCTTCAGGTGCAAGTTCCGCCATGCGTTCAGTATTGAAAGTTAGTGTCGCGATCTGCCCGGCGAAGGCTGGCAGCAACAGTTCCAGCGTATCTGCAGCGTCAAATACGGGTTCCTTATCTTCCTGCAGGTCGCGGTTGTAGGCCAATGGAAGGGCTTTGAGGGTAGTCATCAAACCGGTTAGATTTCCAAGCAAGCGACCTGACTTACCGCGCGCCAACTCAGCAATATCCGGATTTTTCTTCTGTGGCATGATGGATGAGCCAGTCGAGTAGGCATCATGCAGGGTCACAAAGTTGACCTCTTTCGTGGCCCAGAAAATGATCTCTTCAGAGATTCGTGACAGATTAACACCAATCATGGATGCGATCCACGCAAATTCAGCAAAGACGTCTCGTGACGCGGTGCCGTCTATTGAGTTCCAGACCGCTGATTCAAAACCTAGATCCTGCGCGACAGCTTCAGGATCAAGACCTAGGGAAGAGCCAGCTAGTGCTCCCGAACCGTAGGGACTTACAGCCGCTCGTTTGTCCCAGTCCAAGAAACGGTGTAGGTCGCGGGAAAAGGCCCAAGCATGCGCGAGGAGATGATGCGATAAGAGTACCGGTTGAGCATGCTGGAGGTGTGTCCGGCCCGGCATTGGTGCATAAGGGTGCGCTTCGGCCTGCGTAATCAAAGCGTCAATCACTTCGAGGAGCAGTCTTGAGATTTCTCGAGCGTGGTCGCGCAGGAACATTCGACCCATTGTGGCGATTTGGTCGTTTCGAGACCTGCCTGCCCGAAGTTTGCCCCCGAGTTCCTCGCCAGCGCGCTCCAACAGGCCGCGTTCTAGCGAGCCGTGGACATCCTCATCAGTGTCAGCTGCGATATATGTGCCGTTGGCAACGTCGTGTTCAAGCTGGTCTAGGGCACCCAGCATCTGGGTCAATTCATCGGCGCTGAGGAGTCCAGCACTTTTAAGTACGCGCGCATGCGCACGGGAACCCGCGATGTCATATTTGGCAAGACGCCAGTCGAAATGAGTGGATTTGCTCAGTGCCGCAAGGGAGTCGGCTGGCCCATCCGAGAATCGACCGCCCCACAGGGATCCTTCATTTGTACCGTGCGATCCAGCATCAGCCATGTTGTTGCAACCTCTTCTTGTCCAGGAAATCTCTGCTTCAAAACTATCAAGAAATCGATCCTCAAAAGTGACTACGACCAGTCAGACCAAGACGACTCATCTCAAAACTTGTTGGAAATATTTTCAGTCACTCTGGCTGTACATGGGATGAGCTGCTCCGCAGAATGTCGATTCTGGCATGAATTGTCTAAACTACCTATATGACCGATAATCAACCTCAAGACCCACCTGAATTGACCGACGAGCAGATTGAATTTCTGAATACTCTGTTTGATTATGCTCGGGAAGGTCAGATTCAGGCTCTTTCGTCGGTAATCGATCAGGGTATACCTGTCGATTTGCGCAACCATAACGGGGACACCTTCCTCATCTTAGCGGCTTACAGGGAACAAGCTGAGGTTGTTGACGCCCTGCTCGCGCGCGGTGCAGATGTCAATGCTGTGAATAACCGTGGGCAGTCGGCCCTGACTTGTGCCATATTCATGCAAAATACGAATATTGCAACAGCGCTCTTAGATGCTGGGGCAGATCCAGATCTCGGTCCCCAATCAGCCCGCGCCACCATCAAGGCCATGGGCTTGGAGGCGATGGGAGGGTTCTTATCTGAGTACGAGAATCAAGCGCCAACCGAATAACGTATGACGACTGCGGGTAAGCAGCCGGTAAAACACCACACGTGCAAAACGAGGAGTTACTTTGAAGATCACGATCACGCAGTCAAAACGTTGGCTGGCCACGGTGGGGCTGGGCGTTTTGGCAACGTTTACCCTGACCTCATGCGGGGGTGGGCCACCTAGCTTGACCGAAATCTCGGAATCAGCGAAACAAACTATGAGTGAAGCATCGTCTTTTACCTACACTCGAACGGATCCTAATGGAGTCCACGATGATGAACTATCGCTTATTGAATGGTCGGGTCAAACGGAACAAGATAATCATCATGTCACCATCACTGCCGACCAGGGGACGCTAGAATTCTTGGTTGTTGATGACACAACAGCATTTCTCAAAGTTGAGTCCGAGGATGGTGCCGACACCGAGCTTTTCTCCCTTCCAGGAGCTGAGGGGCAGTGGATTCAGGCCCCCGAATCTGGTCTTGAAGAAACGATGGGGATCGACGACGAATTTGCCTCGACCACTGATACCGCTTTCACTTTGATTGACGGGTTATCTGAGGAAGAACTGGACACCGTGGAAGTCGAAGAGACAGAACTCGACGGTCAAGAAGTCTACAA
The DNA here is from genome assembly GCA_036516115.1 of Enteractinococcus sp. Classification (GTDB taxonomy): domain Bacteria; phylum Actinomycetota; class Actinomycetes; order Actinomycetales; family Micrococcaceae; genus Yaniella. The sequence goes on from DATBUL010000005.1 coordinate 7,056, forward strand.
ATATACTGTCCCGGCAACAGATGGCTCAGACCTCTATACAGGATCAGAAACTGTAGCGTTCTACTTCGTGCCAGAAACTTCTGAGCTCATCCAAGTGGAGGCGACCTCCGGTGACCACACTGCCACCCATTCGTTCACTGACCTCAACGAAGTCGAGCGTTTCGAGGCTCCCCCGGAAGACGAAATCGCAGATCTGGAATGGACATTCTAAGCTAGCGCCGTCGTTGTGAAGGGAGAAACTTTTCGTATCTGGTGTCGAGGTGTTTAGATTTTTGGGTCTTGTTCGGCGTATGCGATGAATTGCTGGGCTACCGGTTGGCCTCCGTCAGAATCTCGCGTCACGACCATAATCGAGTCATCGCCCGCGATAGTGCCTAAGACGGTCTCAAGTCGCGCATGATCGATAGCGGATGCTAGGAACTGGGCAGCTCCCGGTGGTGTCCGCAAAACAGCGATATTCGCTGAGCCGTCTGCCGCAAGGAGCAACTCCCTGCATAATGATGCAAGGCGCGATTCTGTGGCTTCAGTAGCAGGACCTGCTAGACCCGCTCCAGGCTCGACTGATACTTGGTATGCGATTTGGCCGGTTTCATCACGTACGCGGGTCGCTCCGATATCCACCAGGTCTCGGGATAACGTCCCTTGGGTGACGGTGACCCCGCGCGCTGCGAGTGCTTCAGCAAGTTCAGCTTGAGAACGAATGGTCTGTGTTCCTAAGACCGCGCGAATTTCGTACTGTCGTGCTGCCTTGGTCATCGGAGTGATCATGACTTATTGCACTTGAGTTCGGGAAGCCAGTGCATGCGGTAGCGTCACGTCGTTTGGAATGTCTGCCAAGCCAGAAGCATAAAGAAGCCAGGCGATGAGCGCTTTTTGGGCGTGTAACCGGTTTTCGGCTTCGTCAAAGACTCGAGACTGCGGACCGTCGATGACTTCTTCAGAAACCTCGTAACCGCGATAAGCCGGAAGGCAATGTAGAAAAATTGCATCCTCGGCTGCCTGTGCCATGGCTTTGTTATCGACTGCGTAGTCGCGGAAGAGGTTCAATCGCATTGCTGTTTCATCCTCCTGGCCCATGGAAATCCAGGTGTCGGTGACAATCACATCAGCGTCAGACAGGGCAGCGGTCGCATCTGTTGTGACCGTGATCGACCCGCCCGTTTCTGCTGCTCGCTGGGTCGCGGCTTGCACGATAGCCGTATCGGGTAGATAACCTTCAGGTCCAGCAATACGGACGTGCATCCCGGCCGTTGCTCCACCGAGCAAATACGAATTTGCCATATTATTGGCAGCATCACCCAGATAGGTCATGGTCAACCCCTGAGTAGTTCCCTTAGCTTCACGAACGGTCTGGAGATCTGCCAGGACTTGGCACGGATGATAATCGTCAGTTAGCGCATTGATCACCGGCACGGAGGAGTTATCGGCTAGTTCCTCTATGCCTGATTGAGCATAGGTTCGCCAGATGACTACTGACACCATGCGCTCGAAGACCTTCGCTGAATCGTAAATCGATTCTTTGTGCCCCATCTGCGATTCGCCGGGATTGATGATCAGTGGGTTTCCACCCAGTTCAGCTAGGCCGGCAGCGAATGAAATGCGAGTTCGCGTCGACGTCTTATCAAACATGACGATGCCGGTTTGGGGTCCTGCCAGCGGCTTGAAGTCATAGCGCCGTCGCTTCATAATGCCTGCGAGGTCTAATACTTCAGCTTGTTCGGCTGGTGATAGGTCAGTATCGACGAGAAAGTGTCGTGGGGTTTGAGGCATAATACCGCTCCTTTGCATTCGGTCGGCTAGTTTGCTTCCGCAACCGTTTCAGCAACGATATTGGGCAGATCGTGTATCAGGGGGTCCACCTGCTCGGTGGTAATAATCAAGGGAGGCGCTAAGCGCAGAGTTGTTTCATCAGTCGCGTTGATGATGTAGCCATAGTCCAAGGCTTTTGCTACCACCTTCGGTGCCAGTCCCCCGTCGGGCAATTGCATACCCTGGGCACTGATCGTCGCGGTGTCTAATTCAATTCCCAGCCATAAACCATAAGCACGAACGGTTTTGACAACTGGCAGGCTATGAAGTTGCTGAGCCAAATACCTACCCACGGTGCGTACGTTGTCGAGGATCGCATCCTTTTCAATGGTCTCAAGCACGGCCAGTGCCGTCGCGGTCGCCAATGGGTTGCCACCGAAGGTCGTACCGTGCTGTCCGGCGGTAAATAATCCAGAAACCGCTCGACCGAAGGTGATCAGGGCACCGATCGGCATTCCACCGCCTAAACCTTTAGCTAAGGTCATAGCATCGGGAATGACTGGGGCATCACTTCCTGTAATTTCGGGGTTTTGGAACGCAAACCACGTGCCGGTTCTTCCAATACCTGATTGAATCTCGTCAAAGATGAGCAACGCACCATGACGATCACAGGCTTCGCGGACTTTTTGGAGATAGCCCGGTGGGAAGTCTCGCACACCTGCTTCACCTTGGACTGGTTCAATCATGACGGCTGCCACGGTGTCATCCATTTCGGCGTCAAGCGCGTCGATGTCGCCTGCCGGAACAAAGACCACGCCGCCGGGCAGCGGTTCGAACGGCTCCCTGTATTGCGGTTTCCAAGTTAAAGCAAGTGCCCCCATGGTGCGACCATGAAACGCATTTTCTAATGCAATGATCTTCGGGCGGCTCCCGCCTTGAGCATGACTATGACGACGCGCCAATTTAAAGGCAGCTTCATTCGCTTCGGTTCCAGAGTTCGCAAAAAATGCGGCACCATCAGTGTTATCCGTCAAGGCAAGGAGTCGTTCTGCCAAGCCCACCTGAGGTAGTGAGGTGAAGAGATTGGAAATGTGGCCTAAGGTCTTAGCTTGTTGTTCAAGGGCTGTTACCAATGCTGGGTGCCCATGTCCCAGTGCGTTGACAGCGATGCCGGCTAAAAAATCCGTGTATCGTTTGCCGTCAGAGTCCCAGACGTATACGCCTTCGCCTTTGACGAGTGCCCGAGCTGGAGTGCCGAACATATTGGTCATGGAACGCTGATAACGCTCCAACAGATGGTGAGTCATAAGGATCCTAGAGTGTGACTTGAGTGCCGACGCCGGCGGTCGTGAAGATTTCTAGCAGCATGGAATGCGGTTGGCGGCCATCAACGATATGTGCCTGGGGTACCCCCGATTCAACAGCACGTAAACAGGCGCGCATTTTGGGAATCATCCCGGATTCGAGACTTTCGATCATGCCCCGGAGTTCATCAGCCGAGATCGAAGTGATTAAGGATGCGGGATCAGGCCAATTACCATAAAGACCTTCGACATCGGTGAGCACGACGAGTTTTGCGGCACCTAACGCAGCCGCAAGTTCGGCCGCTGCCGTGTCTGCGTTGACGTTGAGTACTTGACCGGTCAATTGGTTCGTTTCGGGGTCTATTTCTGGGGCCACCGATGATACGACGGGGATTCGTCCGTTGGCGATGAGATCAGTGATGGGTGCCGTGTTAACGTGCACGACATCTCCCACAAGGCCAAGGTCAATTTCTTCGCCGTCAATGACGTGTTTGGTGCGGTGAGCAACAAACAGGTCAGCATCTTCACCTGACATGCCCACCGCGTAGGTTCCATGAGCGTTAATCAGTCCGACGAGCTGGCGTCCGACTTTGCCGGTGAGGACCATGCGGACGACTTCCATCGTTTCTTCGGTTGTGACACGCAAACCCCCGCGAAACTCAGATGCGATCTCAAGTTTGTCGAGCATCTCATTGATCTGGGGGCCGCCGCCATGCACGACAACGGGATGAATCCCGCAGTGGTGCAGGAAGACCATATCTTGGACAAATGCCTCGCGCAGTTCATCGGAGACCATGGCGTTGCCACCATATTTGATGACCATTGTAGTGCCTGCAAATTTTTGGATCCAAGGTAATGCTTCGATGAGGACGGCCGCTTTTTCGGCAGCCTTGGACATATCTCGTGGTGTGATTGTCATGTCTGCTTTTCTATGAGGAATATTCGGCGTTTTCGCGGACGTAGTCGTAGGATAAGTCGTTAGTCCAGACAGTGACCGAGTGGTCCCCGGCTTTCAAATAGATATCGACACGTACTTCACGGTCGTCAAATTTCACTAAACTGCGATCCTCCCCGATCCCGGCATTGCGACAGACCATCACGTCATTGACTGCCACATCCAGCGTGGTTGGATCGAATTGTGCGTCGGTGGTACCGACGGCTGAAATGATTCTGCCCCAGTTGGGGTCTTGGCCAAACATGGCGGTTTTGAACAGATTAGACCGGGTGACGGCTCGAGCCACATCTTCGCCCTCGGCTTCGGTTGCTGCACCGTGCACCGTCACTGCGATATCGCGCGTCGAGCCTTCGGCGTCACCGATGATCTGTCGGGCTAGCGAGGCGCATACTTGTCGAATGTATTCTTGGAGTTCGGCGCGTTCGGGCGTAATCCCGGAAGCGCCAGACGCCATGAGAATTACCGTGTCATTCGTGGACATGCACCCATCAGAATCAGCGCGATTAAAGGTGGTTCGGACAGCTTCTGTGAGAAGTTGCTGTGCCAGTGGCGCATCCACGACCGCATCGGTGGTGACTACGGCCAGCATGGTGGCCATGCCCGGTGCAATCATGCCTGCACCCTTGGTAAGTCCGGCGACAGTATACCCTTCGCCCTGCGCGTGAGCAGTCTTGTGGACGGTATCGGTCGTCATGATGGCTTTGGCCGCCGTGTCCCAACTGTCATCACTGACTGCTTGCGCTGCGGAGGTAATCCCTGGAATGACCTTGTCCATGGGCAAGCGTTCGCCAATAAGCCCGGTCGAACACACCAACACATCCTCGGGAGCAAGATCTAGAACCTGGGCGGTGTGTGATGCCATGGCCTCAGCATCTTGGTCTCCACCCTTGCCCGTACACGCATTGGCGCCCCCGGAGTTTAACACCACAGCACGCGCTAGACCATTTGCTATCGCTGTTTGGGACCAGCGTACGGGAGCAGCAGCGATCCGATTGGTAGTAAAGACTGCTGCGGCATCATAGCGCGGGCCGTTGTTGACGATTAGCGCAAGATCGAGGTCACCTGATGCTTTAATCCCAGCGGCAATACCGGATGCCGAGAAACCGACAGGTTGTACAGCGCTCACGGGGCGACTCCTTGGACCGTCAAGCCGGTTTCTTCAGGGAAACCCAGGGCAATGTTCATGGATTGGATAGCTCCCCCAGCGGTGCCTTTGGTGAGGTTATCAACCGCAGCCACCACAATGACGCGTCCGGCCGCTTCATCGACCGCTAACTGCATGATCACGTGGTTGGAGCCCAGCACTGCTTTGGTTGATGGCCATTGGCCTTCGGGGAGCAGACGGACAAATTGTTCGGTGGCATATGCCTGTTCCCAGGCTGTTCGAATATCTTCGGCTGCGGTACCCGGAACATACTTTGCGGTAGCAGTGGTCAAAATTCCCCGCGACATTGGTGCCAGGGTGGGGGTAAATGAAATCGAGACTGCTTGGCCTGCGGCTTGTGAGAGTCCCTGGATGATCTCTGGGGTATGGCGGTGCAGACCTCCGACGCCATATGGACTCATGCCTCCCATAACTTCTGAGCCCAATAGATGGGGCTTCAACGACTTACCGGCACCTGAAGTGCCGGATGCCGCCACGATTACCACGTCGTCGGTTTGCAACACACCGGCTGTAAAGCCTGGGGCCAGCCCCAGGATGGAGCCCGTTGGATAACAGCCTGGTACGGCGATGCGCTTGGCGTCGACGAGTTTCTCACGATTACCCGGCAGCTCCGGCAGTCCGTAGGGCCAGGTGCCAGCATGCGGTGAGCCATAGAATTTTTCCCACATGGCGCTATCTGACAGTCGATGATCGGCCCCGGCGTCGATGACCAGGGTGTCTTCGGGTAGCTGAGCGGCGATTTCCGCTGACGCACCGTGTGGTAATGCTAAGAAGACCGCATCATGACCGCGCAACACTTCGACCTCGGTGGGTTCCAGAACGCGATCCGCTAATGCATGCAGATGCGGTTGCAATCCACCAAGCTTCTGGCCGGCATTTGAATGGGCGGTGATTGAGCCGATTTCGACGTGCGGGTGTGAGGCCAATAATCGTAGGACCTCTCCACCGGCATAGCCACTGGCTCCGGATACAGCTACACGAAGAGTCATGGATCCACCCTAACACTAAAATATGCAGTAAGTGTAATAATTATGCAGGTGGCATTCCTAGAGATGCCACCTGCGGAAATGTAACGTATCAACTATGACTCAAATTCCCGTAGAACTTCCAGAAACTATGCATGCGGCCGTAGTCACACAGGCCGGCGGTCCAGAGAATTTTGAATGGCGCGAAGTACCGTTACCCACGCCGAGCGCGGGCCAAGTCCTCGTTGAAACGGCGGCCACGGGCCTAAATTTCATTGAAACGTATCAGCGTTCAGGCCTCTACGATGTGCAATACCCGTTTATTCCTGGTTCGGAAGCTTCTGGCACGGTCGTCGCGCTGGGCGATGACGTCACGAATGTAGCCGTCGGTGATCGGGTGGCAACGGCCTCCGCGGCAGAAACCTACGCAGAGTTTTTTGTGGCACCGGCTGATAAATTGCTGCCGGTGCCCGACACCGTTGATCTCGTTGAGGCCGCCGCAATCCCTCTGCAGGGTATGACCGCGCATTATTTATGTCGGTCAACGTTTGAGGTGCAAGAGGGCCACCACGTCTTTGTGACCGCCGGAGCCGGCGGGGTGGGCCAGTTGCTGATTCAAATGGTCAAACACCTCGGAGCTACGGTGTATACAACCGCCTCGACTGAACAGAAACGGCAACTGGCAAAAGCTGCTGGCGCCGATGAAGTCTTCGACTATGACAACTTCGACGAAAAATTACGCGAATTGACCAATGGGACAGGCGTCGATGTTGCCTACGACGGCGTCGGGGCGGATACTTTCGACATGTCGTTAAATGCACTGCGCATTCGCGGGATGATGGTCTTATTCGGCGCGGCCTCCGGACCGGTACCCCCGTTTGATTTACAACGGCTCAACTCCAGTGGGTCACTGTTTGCGACCCGCCCGAGCCTGGCATTTTATACTCTCACCGGAGATGAAGTCACTTGGCGTGCTGGTGAGATATTCGGTTGGCTTGCCGAAGGAGCGCTCAAGCTCAGCGTGGACCAACGCTTCGACCTGCAGGCTGCCGCAGATGCGCATCGCGCGTTGGAATCGCGTGCCACGACAGGCAAGACGGTGCTCATCCCTTAGTCGAGTATCGTCGTTGTAAATTCTCAAGCAGCCGGGGTGTGTGAATATTTCACACACCCCGGCTGCCGTTATCCGGAAGAACGTTAGATCAGCGACACAATGGTCGTACCGACGATGCCGAAGACCACCAATAAGGCGATGAGAGAAACGCCGAGTTGGCGGCGACGTCGTCGGGCACGATCTCGCTCATGAGTTGGCACCGGATCTCGCAATTCCCACGGTTGACTCATCTCAGCACCGCTCCGTGTTCGGATTCAGCTGCAGCAATCGCAGCCAAGCGCGCTTCGGATGCTTCATCGGCAGTCAGCGTCCGGTCAGCAGCTCTGAAGCGCAGGTTGAAGGCCAGGGATTTCTTGCCGTCTTCAATTCCTGGACCGCTATAGACATCAAATAATCCGATGTGTTCCAATAGCTCACCTGCGGCGAGTTGAAGGGTGCGTTGCACGTCCGCTGCGACGACGTCATCATTCACCACCAGGGCTACATCCTGGTAGGTCGCGGGATACGAAATCACCGGTTGAGCTTCTACCACAGACGGGGCAGCAGCAATCAGAGCGTCCAAGTTCAGCTCGAGAGCAGCTGTGCGCGGCGGAAGATCCCAGTCCTCTAAGAGTTTAGGAAGCAGCTCTCCGGCATACCCAATCACTTCCCCATCAACAACTAATTCGGCCGTGCGGCCCGGGTGGAATCCGTGGTGTGAGCCCTGTCGAATCCCCAAGTTGACCCCCACGACATCGGCAATATCAAGCGCCGCACCGATTGGATCTTGCCAGTCATAGGCTCGCGGTGTGTGTTCTGGACCCGGTGCTGAATCATGGCCCATAAATACCGCGGCTAGATGGTTGGGTTGTGCCGGAATGCCGGCTTCGATTTCAACCAGCACGTCATCTGCGGGACGAGTGCCCAAAGGTGGGATGGCCGGTGACCCGATCGTTTCGCCAGGCAAGAAGACTTTACCGGATTCATACAGCGCGATATCGCGGAAGCCTCGCGACACGTTGCGCCGAGCGGTTTCCAAAAGTCCTGGCAGAATTGTGGTTCGCAACCACCCGAATTCCGCGGAGATCGGATTTGCCAGCTTCACCATGCGCTGAGCTTTTGCAGAGTCCTCATCAGCAGAACCAAAGGTCTTATTTTGTGTTTGGGACACGAATGGGTAGGACAGGGTTTCAACCAGTCCTGCCCCGGCCAACGCATCGGCGACCTGGCGGCGTACCCGTTGAGCTTTCGTAAGTCCGCGCCCTGGCGGTGGTACCGGTAAGGTCGCCGGAATATGCGAATACCCCACGAGTCGGGCGACTTCTTCTACAAGATCTTCGGGAATGTTCAGGTCCGTACGCCACGAGGGTGGGGTTACCACAAAGACCGTCGTGCCGTCAGCATCGTCGCGTTGTTGCGAAACGTGCGCGCCCAAATCCACGAGCACCTTATTGACCTGATCTTCAGAATATTCATAGCCCACGAGGTTGGTGGGATAATCGGCACGCAACCGAACCGTGGTTGGCACGGGAGGTTCACCAACATCGGTGACACCCGGGTTCATCGTGCCCCCGGCGAGTTCCACGAGCAATTCGGCCGCACGCTGAGCTGCTTCATCAGCGATGTGCCAGTCGACGCCTCGTGTATTGCGTTTCGAGGCCTCGGATGGCAGACGGTGACGACGCTGGGTGCGCGAAACCGAGATCGTATCGAAGTTTGCCGACTCGATCAGGATGGATGTGGTGGACTCGCTCACCTCGGTCGCAAGGCCACCCATGACCCCGGCCATGCCAATCGCACCCGAATCGTCCGTAATTAACAGATCTTCAATGTGAAGTTTTCGAGTTTTACCGTCCAGCGTTTCTAAGGTTTCGCCCTCGTGTGCACGGCGCACAACGATTTCACCGGACAATTTGTCGGCGTCGTAGAAGTGGAGCGGCTGGCCCAATTCCAACATGACGTAGTTGGAGATGTCCACCGGTAAGCTCAACGGACGAATGCCAGCCAACCGCAATCTCGCACTCATCCATGACGGGGTGGTCGCTGTCGGATCGATATGATCCACACGACGGGCTACGAATCGCGTTGCACCAGGCTGACCATTGATCGGGGCGGTGTCGTCAATCCGTACCGGCCACCCGCTCTCATTGGGAGCTGGCACCTCAATCTGACAGGCTGGGTCAATGAATTCGGTGCCGGTCGCGTGAGCGTATTCTCGGGCTGCACCGCGAATGGAGAGCACATAACCGCGGTCGGGAGTGACGTTAATTTCAGCGGCTTGATCATTGAGGTGGAGTAGTTCGAGGACATCTGTGCCCAACTCCGGATCCAGCCCCCACTCCGAGAGCACCACGATGCCGTCATGGCCATCGCCCAAGCCCAATTCGGATTCAGAAGCGATCATGCCTGCCGAGGTGTGACCATAGGTCTTGCGGGCCGAGATCTTAAAGTTGCCGGGAAGCACGGCACCGGGCAGGGTGACAATGACCTTGTCACCGACTTCGAAGTTATGTGCTCCACACACCACACCCTGGATGCCGGATGGGTCAATACCTTTGCCCCCAGGGTCTGCGTCTGGCCGTCTGGCACCACTTGGACGCGACACCAATTAATCGTTTTACCGTTGGAGTGTTCTTCCGGGGTCTTTTCTAGGACTTTACCGACCACAATGGGGCCCGAAAGTTCAAAATTGTGAATATCTTCTTCTTCTAAACCAACTTTGACCAAGTCTGCTAAGAGGTTTTCGGCAGTGGCTTCTGCTGGCAGTTGCGTGTACTCACGCAACCATGACAATGGGATACGCATTGTGTGACTAAATCTCCATTCCAAATTGCGTTGAGAACCGCACGTCGCCTTCAATCATGTCGTGCATATCGGTGACCCCATTTCGGAACATCAGAGTGCGTTCCACACCCATACCGAAGGCGAAACCCGAATACACGTTCGGGTCAATGCCTGCAGCGCGCAGTACCTGCGGGTGCACCATGCCACAACCGCCCCATTCAACCCATTGTGGGCCGCCCTTGGCGTCTGGATGCCAGACATCAAGTTCAGCAGACGGTTCAGTGAAGGGGAAAAAGTTGGGACGCAAGCGGATTTTGGCTTCGGATCCGAACATAGCCGTCGCAAAATACTCTAGGGTTCCGCGAAGATCCGCCATGGTTAACCCTTTGTCGACCGCAAGCCCTTCGAACTGATGGAATACCGGCGTGTGGGTGGCATCGAGTTCGTCAGTGCGGAAGGTTTTACCCGGCGCCAAAATATACGTCGGGGCGCCGCGCTCCAACATGGCACGAATCTGGACCGGTGAAGTGTGCGTGCGTAGTACCAAGTGGCCATCGGTTGGTTCCACGAAGAACGTATCCTGCATTTCGCGCGCAGGGTGGTCCGGCTCGAAATTCAGAGCATCGAAGTTATACCATTCGGATTCCAGTTCGGGACCCTCGGCAATCTCCCAACCCATGCCCACGAAAATGTCGGAAACCCGCTCCTGTAATAACTCCAGCGGATGGCGAGCACCTTGACGACGACGACGCACCGCAGTGGTGACGTCTACGGTCTCTTCGACGAGCATGCGAGCCTCATGTTCGGCTTGCAGCTGGGCTTCACGGTCTGCGAGCGCTTTGCCCATCCTCCCGCGGGCCTGGCCCATGCGTTTACCGGCGTCGGCTTTCTGTGATTTGTCGAGTTTGCCGATCAAGCGGTTGGCCAAGGTCAGCGGAGCATTATCACCGGTGTGTGCGATGCGGGCCGCTTTGAGTTCGTCAAGATTCGTCGCAGCGTCAAACGCTGCGATGGCAGCTTGGACAGCTTGCTCGACGGCCTGCTCATCGGCCGGTGAAACCTCCGGTGGGAGATTCGAAGTATCCGTCATATGGGGTACACGCCTTTAGTTCTAAAACTATGTGTTCACAATAATGGGGTCGAAACCGGTCGGTTTCGACCCCATCTAGTCTAGGACGTGTAGCCAATCTGACCGAACTGTTGCCGTTCTACTACGCCTTGGCGGCACGGTAGTCATCTATCACATCGCCGTCAGCTAATAAATCAACCGCTATTGAACGCATTTCAACTTTGCGTACTTTGCCTGTCACCGTGGTCGGGAATTCGTCGACAATGTGAACATAACGTGGGATTTTGTACTTTGCTAAGGAGCCCAGACAGAACGCACGCAGACTTTCGGCCGTCAGCACTGGGGCGCCCTTGCGCAACCGGAGCCATGCCATGAGCTCTTCACCGTAGCGCTCGTCTGGCACACCAATGACCTGAGCATCAAGAATGTCTGGGTGCGTGTATAAGAATTCTTCAATTTCTCGTGGGTAAATATTTTCTCCACCTCGAATAACCATGTCTTTCATTCGACCGGTGACTTGGACATAACCGCGTTCGTCCATGCGCGCAACGTCACCGGTGCGCAGCCAGCCATCCTCGCCGAGCACTTCGGCAGTTTTCTCTGGTTGATTCCAATAGCCTTTCATAACCAGGTAGCCGCGCGTACACAATTCGCCTTCGGTATGCACCGGTAGTGTCTCGCCCGTTGTGGGGTCGATGATTTTGATTTCTACGTGTGGGCCGGGCCGACCAACGGTGGAGACTCTCAATTCCAGTTCGTCGTCGGGGCGGGTTTGCATAGAGTCGGGTGACGTTTCTGTCATTCCGTAGCAAATGGTGACTTCATCCATGTGCATTGTGTTGATGACTTTACGCATCACTTCGTCCGGACAGGGTGATCCCGCCATGATGCCGGTGCGAAGCGATGACAGGTCATAGTCGTTGAGGCGCTCGAGTGCCAGCTCGGCAATGAACATGGTTGGTACGCCATACAGTGCTGTGCAGCGATATTTCTCGACCGTTGCAAGAGTTTGCTCGGGGTCGAAAGCGGGGCCTGGGATGACCATGGTTGCGCCGTGAGTGGTGGCTGCCAGGTTCCCCATGACCATGCCGAAACAGTGGTAATACGGTACCGGTATGCAAATACGGTCTTTGTCGGTGTACCGATTGGTCTCACCGACAAAGAATCCATTATTCAAAATATTTCGATGCGATAGGGTGGCACCTTTGGGAAATCCTGTGGTGCCTGACGTGTATTGAATGTTGATATCGTCATGTGGGTTCAAGGCTGCTTCGAAGGTATCCAGTACAGCGTCATCGGCCTGGGTGTCATATACCGCATACCACGACTCGTCGGTCAAGGTGATCACGCGCTGGAGCGTCCCCAACTCCTGTTGTGCGCGCTCAACCATGTGCGGGTAATTAGCGGTTGGAGTGGCTTCAGAAGTTATCAGCGTCGTGATTCCAGCTTGTTTGAGGACATAGTTGAGTTCGTGCTGTCGATAGGCGGGATTAATGTTGACGAGAATCGCGCCGAGTTGAGCTGTGGCATATTGCACCAGGACCCATTCCCACCGGTTGAGTGCCCAGATGCCAACGCGCTCGCCGGCGGTGACTCCCCTGTGGTGTAGCCCCGTGGCCACCTGCCGCACGTCACGGTAGAACTGCGCGTACGTCCACTGCCGTTCGGCCGCTGCATCAATGAGCGCGATGTTGTCGGGATAGGTTGCCGCTGTCTGGGCCAAATTGGCCGGAATGGTTTGTTCAATCAGTGGTACATCAGTGGGACCGGCAGCATAGGACTGCATCAGTTGTTGTGTCATAACTATCTTCCTCAGTGGGACATGGAGTCGCCCTACAATTTAGCAAACCGTGACTCACGTCACCACATGCTCATGGGTGCCCGTTAGGATCTGCTGGAGCAGCGTAGAGTGCCTGCATCGCCATTTCAGGCAGCATACGTCGTAGGTAATCTTGAAAACTTCCGGTTTGCTTGCGCTTGGCCAGCCCTCGAAATGAATGACCTGTTGAGTTAATGAGTCCGAACACTGCGTGCGCTCGAACGGTAAGTTGATCAATCGTCTCTTCGGGGTGGATTTGCTGCAAGGCCCGGATCCAAATATCAATGAACTTGCGTTGGGTCCGGCGAATATCACGCTGCATATGATCCTCGACCGAGGCTAAATCACGATCTTGAACGCGAATAATATCTGACGAATTCAACGCGAATTCGGTTTGCAGGGCCACCAGATGCTGTAACCGCTGATAGGAAGATGCGTACTGTTCTTCGATTTCGAGACCGCGGTCTAGCAGATAACGACTCGCCTGCCCGATGAGGACGCCCAGCATATCTTGCTTGGAATTGAAGTGGCGATAAATTGCCTGACCGGTCACCCCGACTTCTGCCCCGATTTCGTCCAAGGAGACCGCAGCGAAACCTCTATCTGCAAATAGTCGGCCGGCAGCAGCCAGAAGCTGCTCGCGACGCTTTTCTTTTTCCAACTGACGCTGAGTCTTAGCTCTATTGTCAGAGGAATTGAGCCGAACACTAGACAAATGCAATCTCCATCACTAATCTGAACTTCAGTTAGTCAGCATAAACTGAAATTTTTGCTGAGTCCATAGCCATCAGGAGAAAAATGCAACAGCTGATAACCCAGGTTGATGCCAACTCCGAGCACTATCAAACAAACTTTACTCACCACAGCCAACTGAGCCAACAGCTACGCGACCGTCTGGCTGAGGTAGCAAAGGGCGGCTCGGAACGGTCACGCCAGCGACACCTGGCTCGCGGCAGACTTTTGCCCCGCGAGCGTGTACGTCGTTTACTGGATCCAGGCTCACCGTTTTTGGAAATTGGCGCACTTGCTGCCTTTGATATGTACGATGGCGACGCACCGGCTGCAGGCCTCATCGCCGGAATCGGACTGGTTGAAGGTCGCTATGTCATGATCGTATGCAACGATTCCACCGTCAAAGGTGGAACCTATTATCCTCTCACGGTAAAAAAACATCTCCGTGCTCAGGAAATTGCTCTAGAAAATCGGCTCCCATGTCTCTACCTGGTGGACTCAGGGGGTGCCTTCTTACCCCGTCAAGATGATGTGTTTCCCGATCGCGATCACTTCGGACGGATCTTTTATAACCAGTCCCAACTATCGGCTCGGGGGATTCCGCAGATTTCAGCGGTGCTAGGATCTTCCACAGCCGGTGGGGCCTACGTACCCGCTATGAGTGATGAATCTGTCATCGTACGCAACCAGGGCACCATCTTTCTGGGCGGACCTCCCCTGGTCAAGGCAGCCACGGGTGAGATCGTCACTTCGGAAGAGCTCGGAGGTGCGGAAGTTCATACTTCAACATCAGGGGTCGCTGACCATATCGCCGAAAATGACGACCATGCTTTACAGATCGTGCGCAATATCGTCGCCACCTTGCCAACCACCCCGCCGCGCATTTGGCATCGGATCGAAGCGCTCGAACCGGCCCATGATCCCGCTGAGATCGCCGGAATACTTCCCGTCGATTTACACACCCCATATGATGTCCGCGAAATCATCTTCCGAATGATTGATGCCGGCAGTTTTCACGGATTCAAACAAAATTACGGCCCGACGCTGGTCACAGGATTTGCACGCATTGACGGGCATCCGGTGGGGATTATCGCTAATAATGGCATTTTGTTCTCGGAATCGTCACTCAAGGGTGCACACTTCATCGAACTCGCGGATCAGCGGGGCATTCCATTATTGTTCTTACAAAACATCTCTGGGTTCATGGTGGGCAAGGATTACGAAGCAGGTGGTATCGCAAAAAACGGCGCCAAGATGGTGACCGCAGTCTCCACCACCCGTGTCCCCAAAATCACGGTAATTATCGGAGGCTCATTCGGCGCCGGGAACTATTCCATGTGTGGTCGAGCATATTCACCTCGATTCCTCTTTATGTGGCCCAATGCTCGAATTTCGGTGATGGGTCCAGAACAAGCGGCCGGCGTGTTAGCCACCGTCAAGCGAGACCAATATGACCAAGCCGGTCAAACGTGGTCAGCAGAAGAAGAGGCAGCATTCAAACAACCTATCTTGGATCGCTACCACGAGCAGGGCTCTGCGTACTATTCTTCAGCGCGTCTGTGGGATGACGGCATTATTGACCCCCAAGACACTCGACGCGTCGTGGCTATGGCACTCGAAATATGTTCTCGTACCCCGCTGTCCGACCCTCAATTTGGTCTTTTCCGGATGTGATTGCTGTGCAACTCTTTTCAAAAGTACTCATCGCCAACCGCAGCGAAATTGCGATTCGGATTGCCAAAACGTTACATAAGCTCGGGATCCGGTCAGTGGCAATCTACTCCGACGCAGATCAACAGGCAGCTCACGTACGATACGCCGACGAAGCGGTGCGTTTAGGTGCTACCTCGGCTGAGTCTTATCTCAACCCCCAGGCCGTCGTCCAAGCAGCACTCAATACTGGGGCTGAAGCAATTCATCCCGGCTATGGTTTCATCTCTGAAAATGTTGAACTGGCCCGAGCGTGTCAACAAAACGGGATCGTCTTCATTGGACCTAATGAGCACGCCCTTGAAGTCATGGGCGATAAGATCCGCTCAAAGAATCATGTTGCGAAGGCCGGCGTACCCATGGTGGCGGGCATCTCGGAGGCCGGATTAAGTGATGAACAGCTTATCAACGCCACCCGAGACCTGACCTTCCCCATGCTCATTAAACCCTCAGCCGGTGGTGGCGGTAAAGGGATGCACGTGGTGGAATCACACGCTGAGTTGGCCGCTCAACTGGCCACTGCTCGTCGCGTGGCAAAGACGGCGTTTGGTGATGATACTCTCCTGGTGGAACAACTGATTCGATCACCTCGGCATATCGAAGTTCAAATTTTGGCGGACCGTCACGGCAATGTAATCCATTTGGGCGAGCGAGAATGTTCTTTACAGCGTCGTCATCAAAAGATTATCGAAGAAGCCCCGTCAGTTTTACTGAGCAACGAAACACGGGCCCGAATTGGTCAAGCCGCCGTCGACACAGCAAAATCGGTCGCATATGTGGGCGCCGGCACCGTTGAATTTTTAGTCTCTGATGAGGAGCCTGACAAATTCTACTTCATGGAGATGAATACTCGACTGCAAGTAGAGCATCCGGTCACCGAACAAATCACTGGCATCGATCTCGTCGAACAGCAAATTCGTATCGCAGCTGGTGCACCCCTTACGCTTCGACAAGAAGAAGTGACATCTACGGGGCACGCGGTCGAGGCTCGAGTGTATGCTGAAATCCCCGCGGCTGGCTTTATGCCCTCAACGGGAACAGTCTTGTATTTGTCTGATCCGGTGGGTGTAGGCATTCGCGTTGATTCTGGGCTACGCACCGGAGCGGTCATTGGCACTGAGTTTGACCCGATGATCGCCAAAGTTATTAGCACTGGTGTTGATCGTGATCAGGCACTTGCACGGTTAGATCAGGCTCTGGATGAGATGACCATTCTGGGGATTCAGACAAATCTCGAATATCTGCAACATCTGATTCGGGATCCTGATGTTATTGCTGGTGACATGGACACCACGTTGGTGGAAGCCCGGTTGCCAGAGATGGTATTTGATCAGCCAGATCACCGGCACGCGCAGATAGTTGCTCAATTTATCCATCACCATCGGGCCGCTCC
The DNA here is from genome assembly GCA_036516115.1 of Enteractinococcus sp. Taxonomy (GTDB): domain Bacteria; phylum Actinomycetota; class Actinomycetes; order Actinomycetales; family Micrococcaceae; genus Yaniella. Next base: position 23,794 of record DATBUL010000005.1, read on the forward strand.
AACGACAGCATGGACCCTTGACGGGTTCGGGCTGCGAGGGGTCAATGAGATTACCTATCGCGTCAAGTGTCCTGTCTCTGAGGAACCTCGTTGCTTCGACGTATCCTTGGATCCTGAGGCCCAGTTGGCGTCAGCTGAAGCCACGGATCAATATATTTATCGGGATGGCCACGGAGTTGAAACGATCACGCTCGTCGCAGAGGACGCCAAGCCAGAGGGCACTCGTGTGTGGATCGCTTCCAACACGTTTACAGGAGTCCTGGTCGTGCTCGATCACGCAGCACAAGTCCTTGAGACCTTGGCCTCGTTGGAGGCCGAAGAACACGGGGTGGACCCTCAGGTACGTGCTCCTTTACCTGGGACGGTCACAGCCATTCATGTGCCTGATGGAAGCCAGGTCTCGGCCGGCGATTCTGTGGTCACTATCGAAGCCATGAAAATGGAACATCATCTCAAAGCACCTCTCGACGGGACCGTCACAATTCACGTCACCGACGGCCAACAGGTCGCTTTGGACCAAAATATTCTCACCGTCACGGGGCACGTCTCTGCCGATGAGGAATAGGACCGCTTTTACAATGAAAGGTTTTGACTATGTCAATTGATCACTATCTCGACGAGGAACAACTCGCGTTAGTCGAGGGAGTACGTGAGTTCGCCCACCACGTGATCGCGCCTGTTTCAGCCCAACATGATCGGGAAAAAACCTTTCCCTATGAAATTGTCGCCCAAATGGGCGAGATGGGACTGTTCGGGCTGCCTATCCCCGAGGAATACGGTGGACAAGGAGGCGACTATTTCACGTTGTGTCTCGCGTTGGAAGAAATCGCTAAAGTTGACCAATCGGTAGCGATTACCCTGGAAGCTGGCGTCTCCTTAGGCATGATGCCCTTGTTGAAGTTTGGTACCGAAGCACAAAAACAACGCTGGCTCCCCGATCTTGCTGAGGCAAAACGCTTAGCAGCCTTCGGCCTGACAGAACCAGGGGCCGGTTCTGATGCCGCAGGAACTCAGACTCGAGCCACGTTGGATCAAAGCACCTGGACCATTAACGGTAATAAAGAATTCATCACCAACTCCGGTACCGATATCACATCGATTGTCACCGTTACAGCAGTGACCGGTGAGAACGAGATTTCTACCATTATCGTTCCCACCGATAGCCCCGGCTTTACCGCCGAACCGGCGTATGACAAGGTCGGTTGGAACGCATCAGATACTCACCCGCTGACCCTGACCAACGTTCAGGTCCCCGAAGAGAACCTTTTGGGCGAACGCGGTCGTGGCTTTGCCAATTTCATGGGCATCCTTGATGAGGGGCGCGTGGCCATCGCAGCACTGGCAACCGGGGCTGCCCAAGGCTGTGTCGACGAATCCATCGCCTACGCAAAAACCCGCAAAACCTTTGGTCGCCCCATCGGTGATAACCAGGCCATATCGTTTAAGATTGCTCGCATGCAAGCTCGCGCCTATACTGCGCGCGCTGCTTATTACGCCGCGGCGAAGAAATTGGTGTCGGGTTTGCCATTCAAGACGGAAGCGGCGATAGCCAAAATGGTCGCGTCTGAAGCAGCTATGGATAATGCTCGTGACGCTACCCAAATTTTCGGCGGGTACGGCTTCATCAACGAAAGCCTTGTTGCTCGGCACTACCGGGACTCCAAGATCTTAGAAATTGGTGAAGGTACCACTGAAGTACAACTCATGCTCATCGCCCGCTCACTCGGTTTGTAGGCCTACTATGTCGAATGATCCGAAAATTATCACCCAACGGGGCCTTTACTACGATGAAATCGAAACGGGAGCCATATATCGTCATGCCCCAGGACGAACCGTCACCGAGGCGGATAACGTCCTTTTTACGACGCTAACGATGAATACCCAGTCATTACACCTAGACGCCCACTGGGCCTCACAACAAGAGTTTGGCCAGCCCTTGATCAATTCCATGTTTACTCTAGCAACCATCGTGGGCGCCTCCGTGGCGCAACTGACTCAGGGAACGATCGTAGCCAACCTTGGTTTCGAGACCGTCAAATTCCCCAAGCCGCTTTATCACGGGGACACGCTCTATACCGAAACCGAAATTTTAGATAAGCGACTGTCGTCCTCACGACCAGGCCAAGGCATCATCACGTTCCGCCACGTAGGGCGTAATCAACACCATGAGGTGGTGGCTGAGTGTATTCGCTCGACACTGTTGTGGGAATCTGAAGAACTCCACCGAAAGGCGACTTCATGACCAGCTTTGCCTTGGGACCGGCGCTCTTATTTGTTCCGGCGGATCGGCCCGAACGGTATGCCAAAGCTTACGAACGATCAGATGCCATCATTATTGATCTCGAAGATGCGGTCACACCTACCGATCGTCCAGCAGCGCGAGCTGCGGTTTTCAAACACCTCAATGCCTTGAACGCGACATTGGCAAGCCGCACGGTGGTGCGCGTCAATCCTGTCGATACCGCCGATTTTGCCGAAGATACCAAGCAGTTAGCGAGCACGCAACTTCGGTATGTCATGATTCCAAAAACCGAAAGTGCAGAAGATATCACACAAGCATCTGCGGCGCTTCCAGATGTTCAACTCATCGCCCTGTGTGAGACAGCTCGGGGTGTTATGAATGCCCCGGCCATTGCACAACACCCAAGTGTCGCCGCGTTAATGTGGGGCGCAGAAGATTTGATGGCCTCCACCGGTGGATCCTCGTCGCGATTGAATAGCGGGGCGTACCGGGATGTACCACGCTTTGCACGGGCCCAAATATTACTGGCTGCAGCCGCCGCTGGCAAGGCCAGCATTGATACAATCCATACCGATCTGTCTCCCACGGAACAGTTTATCGCAGAGGCACAAGACGCGGTCGCAAGCGGCTTCACAGCCAAGGCCTGTATTCATCCGGCTCAGGTATCAGTTGTGCGTGAGGCCTATCAGCCAACTGATGAAGACGTCGAGTATGCCCAGGCCCTATTAGAAGCGGTCGATAGGCACAAGGGTGCTTTCCAGTTTCGAGGTTCGATGGTTGATGGTCCTCTCATCGCACACGCCAGGACCGTCATGCAGCGCGCAGCACATCGAACCGACTAGCGTTCGGAAACCCGGTGGTCGATAGGACTGCAGGCTTTTACACCCGAGCGGATCAGCCCAGGGGCGTTCAGATACTTAGGGCGTAGGAGTAGACCCGGTGAGGTGAACCAGGATCGCATCCAGGATGGGCCGGTCTGCTGGGATCCATTCCAAATGATGAAGTGCCCCAGGGTCTAGATCCGCCCACTCCAACAGATCATGTTCAATCAGAGGTTGCGGTTCACCGGATCGCACTACGGCTGTATAGACCTGCATGTGCATACCATTAGCTAATGGCCATCCGGCATCGTTCGGAGCAGCGATATGATCAAGAATTTCGATTTCCACACCGAGCTCTTCTCGAATCTCCCGCATCAGCGCGCCGGTAGGAGTTTCTGCAGGCTCGACTTTTCCGCCAGGAAATTCCCAGTATCCCGCCAACGATTTCGGCGCTTTGCGTCGTGCTGCGAGCATCTGCGTTGGGTTGCGAGCGTCGTTCAAGATCGCCGCACCTACAACAATCGGTTGAGAGATGGTGTGTTGCATATCTACAAGCCTAGTTGCTCGGATGCGCAACCTAGGACCAACATCCCCTAGCGGGTCCGAAATTTCCCCGCGTTGCGTATACACTGGCCCACTCACCCCTCGCATGTATTTCAGATTTGAAATACTTTACGGAAAGCGTTAGACTTTTCATAGTTCAGTTTTGAATTATTGTGCACGAGAGGCTTAGAAACTATGCAATTTGGCGTTTTTACGATTGGTGACATCACTCCCGATCCCCACACCGGTCAATCCCCAACCGAAAATCAGCGAATCAAAGATACCGTCAGAATCGCACAACATGCAGAGCAGGCCGGTTTCGAGGTTTTCGCCACCGGTCAACACCACAACCCACCATTCGTTGCTCCGGGTAACCCTCCAGTGCTACTGGCGTACCTGGCAGCAGCCACCAGTCATCTAACGCTCTCCACGGCGACCACACTGATCACAACAATGGATCCCGTACGCCTGGCTGAAGATTATGCGTACTTGCAGCATCTGGCTGATGGTCGAGTAGATCTGGCCATGGGCCGCGGAAACACCGGACCAGTTTACCCCTGGTTCGGGAAAGACATTCGTCAAGGTATCCCGCTGGCAGTTGAAAACTATAATCTACTCTATCGCTTATGGCGCGAAACCGAAGTGAATTGGGAAGGTCGATTCCGTAGTCCGCTACAGCAATTCACTGCAACTCCGCGCCCTCTTGACGACGTAGCACCATTTGTCTGGCACGGTTCCATCCGTTCACCAGAGATAGCCGAACAGGCCGCCTATTATGGCGACGGATTTTTCCACAACAATATCTTCTGGAATAAAGAACACGTCATCCAAATGGTACGGCTCTATCGTCAACGGTATGAGTACTACGGACACGGCAAAGCGCATCAAGCATATGTTGCCCTAGGCGGTCAAACCTTTATTCGTGAAAAATCCCAAGATGCTTGGAATGAGTTCCGCCCGTACTTTGATAATGCACCGGTCTATGGGCATGGACCGTCCATGGAAGATTTCACCAAGATGACTCCCCTCACGGTCGGTTCACCCGAACAAGTCATTGAACGCACGCTAGAGTTCCGCGATTGGGTAGGCGACTACCAACGTCAAATGTTTTTAATCGATCACGCGGGGTTGCCCACGAAGACGGTACTTGAACAAATTGATCTCTTAGGTGAGAAGGTGTTGCCAGTCCTGCGTCAAGAATTCGCGAAAGGACGGTTGGAAGATGTTCCAAACGCTCCGACCCACCAATTCTTGAAAGCCCGTAAAGCAGCCGGGAATGCCCCGATTGCCGGTGGCGGAGAAGGATCTCAAGCGTTTCTTGACCGTCAAAAAGCTCAGGAAGAAGCATCGCAAGGCTAAGGCAAGTCACCAAGTAAGATGTTGAGCGGGAAGTATGAACAAACCATGACTACAGCATTCGAATCAACAGATCCATTTACGCCTGATACCCGGCACATTGCCATAGTGGCATCCGGTCTCAGCGATCCGAGTTCGACATCCTTATTGGCTAAGCAGCTCGGTCAGGCGACAGCGGACGCATTATCCGAACGAGGCTATCGTCCTGAAATCCACCACTTTGAATTACGCACGGTGGCCACCGACATAGCCGATTCAATGGTCACCTTTAGTCGCTCTGAGCAACTATCGGCTATGATCACAGAAGTTGAACAAGCCGATGGGATCATAGCTGTGTCACCCGTTTTCAAGGCATCGTATACAGGGTTATTCAAATCCTTCTGGGATCTTATTGACAATGATGCACTTAGTGGCGTGCCGATCCAATTAGGTGCCACCGGCGGCAGCCCTCGACATTCGCTTGTGATTGACAACTCAATGCGACCATTGTTTTCGTATCTCCGAATGCGAGTCATGCCCACCGGAGTGTACGCTGCTACCGAAGACTGGGGTTCCCCAGACACTACCTCTCGTGCACACGATACTGAATCGAATGCCGCGTATTTGAGTCGGCGGATCAGTCATGCCGGTCAAGATTTCGCTGACGTGGTGGCTCGGCTTGATCCACGTCCACGCCGCGCCCCATCACAGCCCAAAGAACTAGAGGTGATTCCTTTTGACCAGCTCCTTAACGGATCTAACGGATAATGAACTCCAGCGTCCACTGGGACCGGCGTTTCGAATGTACTTCGAAACAACGGCCCGCCTGTTGGATCGCTTGGAAAAACGCCTCAAGCAGCAAGTCGGTCTCACGTTGAGTGAATACAACATGCTGTTGCTCCTGTCGGAAGCCCCGGAAGGCCATATGCGAATGGGCCAACTGGCAGACGCGATTGTCTTTTCACCTTCGCGTTTGACATACCAAGTCAAGGTGCTATCGGATCGTGGCCTGGTCAAGCGAGTCAAGTGTCCAGATGATGGGCGTGCTTGGCAAGCGGAACTGACCGATGAAGGTCGTACAATGTTCCGTAAAGCCTCAGTTATTCACGCAAAGGGTGTCAAAAAGCTCTTTACGGACGTTGTATCCGAGGATGAACTTGCCATGATTTACCAGATTTTCGCGAACGTGTCCGAAAATCTCGATGCCCTGCCACACGCCTAATCTCAGCGGGAACCGCCAAGTACTATTTCGACAGTATCGGCACGTTCTGCCAGAAGGGTTACATCGGCTATCAGGGACTGCAGTGTTGTCAACATTAACTTATTGCCGACAGTATCCGCTGGATCATGTGGGGTCGCGACCAAGGCGAGTTCTGGTCCTGCTCCCCCACCTGCAATAACTTTGCCATCATCCGTTTGCGTTCCGACTCCGCGACCCGGTGCCATAGCTAATTGAGCTAGTCCCGGAATCAAATCGGTGAGCTCGGATAGGGCCTGTGCTATTTCAACGTCCTCGTAGGAAGGTGTCCATGGCTTTTGCTGTGCTAGGGCATATACTGCGGGGCGGCGTACGACAAAGGTAAGGTGAGCACCGGGATCGATCACGACGATTTCGTTGCCTTCATCCACTGCACTGAGACATGCACGCGGCATCCACACTGCCACTGGTCGGGCGTCTTTATGCCATGCAGTGAGTTTCGGAATTGAAGTAAATACAGGCAGAGCACCGCGCCCGTCTGCTGCTGTCAGAGAGACCAGCGCAACGTCGGCCTCTTTATCTGCGGCTACGGAAAATTCGTGACCGTGCTGATCGACTCGAGTCTCTACTGTGGATTCGGCGACCGTTGGAATGACTGCGGCAAAGACCCTGATATCTTGCAAAACGTTGAAGACGTCTTTTTCATCCGCGTGGCCAGCGATGAGGTCCTGGCTGACCTTTGTCCAGGCTTCGTCTTCAAGTCCGTTATCGGTGTCAAACGCGTGTAAAGGGTTCGAGGATCCGTCGATACCAGGACCAGTCAGGTCGCGACCTTGCCAGGCAGTGCCTGCCGAGTCTGCTGGACGACCGAAAGCGTCCAGGTTTTGTCGCGCGAGGTTTCGGTCAATCGCGGCTTGGATATGTCCCGGAAGCTGAGGTTTTTCTGCCATGGGAACTTATGCGTCTTTCACGGATGTACCAGAGGCGACTTGCAAAGCCTGCTGCAGGGTGAATTGTCCGGCGTATAGGGCTTTACCGATAATGGCTCCTTCGATGCCCTGGTCAACCATCGTCGCAAGGTGGGCAATGTCGTCTAGGACTGAAATGCCGCCGGACGCAATGACGGGTTTGCCAGTTTTTTGCGCGATCTGAACAAGAAGATCAGTATTCGGCCCCGTGAGGGTACCGTCCTTCGTGATGTCGGTGACGACATAGCGAGCACAGCCTGCTGTTTCGAGTTGTTCTAAGACTTCCCACAGGTTGCCACCTTCTTCAACCCAGCCACGCGTTGCCAGTTTTTCGCCACGCACATCTAAGCCCACCGCAATTTTCTCGCCAAATCGTTCGATGACTTTTGCAGTCCACTCTGGATTCTCTAGCGCAGCCGTTCCAAGGTTCACGCGCGTGGCGCCCATCTCTAAGGCTTCTTCGAGTGATGCGTCGTCGCGAAGACCACCTGAAAGTTCAATTTTGATGCCCAGTTCTGCGGTAATGCGGCGTACGATGTCACGATTATTTCCGTGTCCAAAAGCCGCATCGAGATCCACGAGGTGCAACCATTCTGCACCTGCCTCCTGCCATCCCATGGCCGCCTCAAATGGGTCACCATAATTGGTAGCGGTTCCGTATTCGCCCTGTACCAGGCGAACCGCCTGGCCATCCTGAATGTCGACGGCGGGAAGAAGTTGAAGGGGGGTGGTCATATAATCTCCAGATTTAGTTGGCCCAAGGAAGGGTGAGGAATGCTGCAAGAATGGCGAGTGCGCCGAGAATTACAAAGGCTATGCGAACCCATATTGGTGCTTTTTGCCGATGCAAGGACCAGGCGCCTCCAAGCAGGATACCGCCAAGTGCTAATAATAGTGTTGACCACCAAGGCATTAGAGCGTTTCCATCCAATTCTTTAGGAAGGTCAAGCCGGCTTGTCCGGATAATTCAGGATGGAATTGCACACCGGTCAGTGGGCCATTTTCAACTGCTGCAATGAAGTCACCATCATGATGACTCCAGGAGACCTGTGGCGGCACCATGGATTCGATACTTTGATCAAATTCCCAATCAAGAACGGCAAATGAATGCGAGAAGTAAAAGCGCTCTTGGTCTAACCCTGCCAGGAGCGTGGTGTCCGGTGCGCTGTGTACTTCGCTCCAGCCGATATGCGGAACCGCCTTCGTAGGAAGTTGTTTGACTGTTCCCGGCCACTCCCCCATGCCATCGTAAGTACCAAATTCTTCGGATTTCTCGAAGAGGTATTGATGTCCCACGCAAATGCCTAAAACTGCGCGACCGCCGGCAACTCGTTGTCCAACCCAGCGAGGTATGCTGAGGCGTTCCATCGCCTGCTTTGAGGCCCCGAAAGCACCGTTGCCAGGCAGGATCATACCTTCCGAGCCAACGAGCTGCTGGCCGTTTGCAGTGACCACAACGTTGGCACCTAAGTATTCTAAGGCGTGTACTAACGAGCCGAGATTTCCGATGCCGTAATCGGCGATCGCAATGGTCGGTTGAATCGGTGACACTACAGTGCGCCCTTAGTAGAGGGGATGCCGTCGACGCGTGGATCATCTTCGATTGCTTGGCGTAAGGCTCGCGCCAGGGCTTTGAATTGCACCTCGACGATATGATGAGGGTCCCGGCCACGCAACAGGTCAATATGCACGTTGATCGCGGCGTGAAAGGTAAACGATTCAAAGACATGTCGTGTCATCGCACCGGTGAAATGGCCACCAATGAGGTGATAGACCTGGGCTTCGGATTCGCCTTCGTGAATGAAGTATGGACGTCCCGACAGATCTACAGTCGCTCGCGCCAGTGCTTCATCCATCGGTATGGTGGCTTCCCCATAGCGACGAATACCTCGTTTGTCTCCAAGGGCTACTTTGAAGACCTCGCCCAGTGTAATGGCAACATCTTCTACCGTATGGTGGACGTCGATGTGGGTATCCCCGGTTGCTTTAACCGTGAGATCCATGAGCGAGTGCCGACTGAGCGCATCGAGCATGTGATCGTAAAACGGTACTCCAGTAGAGATGTTCGATGTCCCTGTACCGTCGAGGTCAAGTTCTACGTAGACATCAGATTCTGATGTTGTCCGTGTCATCGATGCCTTACGACCAGAGATCAGTTCAGCTGTCATAGAGGTCAGGATACTCCTTATTCGACGATTCTATTCATGCGACTTTAAGTGTAGTCGTCACAAGTTCAACTCAGCGATTTTAGGCGCCAATTACTTCGCGTAGCGCAACGAGAAATGCTGTCGTTTCTTCGGCGGTCCCAGCCGTGACGCGTAGGTGGTGTGGGATCCCCACGTCACGAATCAATACACCTCGGTCCAAGAGACCCTGCCATACGGCATGGGCGTCTTCGAGCCAACCGAAGAATACAAAGTTTGAATCAGATATAGCCGGCTTGAGACCCATGAGCTGGAGTTCATCAACGATTCGGTCGCGCTGGGCTTTGATTTCATTCACAGTGGCAAGTAGTACGTCAACGTGCTGAAGTGCCGCGTTGGCTGCAGCCTGTGTAATAGACGATAAGTGATAAGGCAATCGTACAAGTCGCAGCGCATCTGTGACTTGTGGCGATGTTGCTAGGTAGCCGAGTCTAGCCCCGGCCAGTGCAAATGCTTTCGACATGGTACGCGAGATGATGAGCCGTTCGCGGGTTGCTAACAGGGTCAGTGCTGACCTGGTGGTGTCTAGGGAAAACTCTTCATAGGCTTCATCAACGACCACGATGGTGTTGAATTCTCGCCCCGCTTCATACACTGCTTCCACCACATCGAGCCCCAGGGCGGTGCCGGTTGGGTTATTGGGCGAGCATAAAAAGACGATCTCTGGTTGAGTCTCTTTGACTTGTTGGGCTGCAGATTCTGGACTCAGAGTGAAATCATCGGCACGAACTCCAGCAATATACTCAGTATTGGTTCCTGAGGCGAGTAAGGGATACATGGAGTAAGTCGGTGGGAAACTCAGCAGTTTTCGACCGGGACCGCCAAATGCTTGCAGGATCTGTTGTAGTACTTCATTCGACCCGTTGGCAGCCCAAATATTATCTTGGGTCATTCCGTGACCAAGATAATTGGCCAGTCGTTGGCGCAGTTCGGTAAATTCTCGATCAGGATAGCGATTCAGCGAAGAAGCCGCGTGATGCACAGCGTCGCCGATCGCATCGACGACAACCTGTGGCACTGGATGCGTGTTCTCATTGGTGTTGAGGAGATGCGTCACCTCAAGCTGGGGTGCTCCGTATGGTGATTGCCCTCGCAGATTGTCCCGAAGTGGCAGTGCTTCTAGTGCAGTGGTCTTAGCGTGTTCTTGCTGATTAGTCACGGCAATAGCATAGCTGGGAAGTTCATCGTTGAGGTGTGGGTGACGTCCGAATGCCGCCTATTTCCGGGTGAGCGGCACATATAACGTTTGGCCGGGTTGTAAGTCGGAAGTTTCTAGCTTGTTATACGTCCTGATTTGTTCCAGAACGTGGGCGCGGTCATTCCCTTGAGCTACGCGAGACGAAATCTCCCATAACGTATCACCAGGTTGCACCACAATCGTTTGGTAGACCCCGCGATCTTGTTGCTCTGCAGCGACCGCCGAACTCACTGGCTGTTTTAGCCACAGGGACGCTAGTAGGGCTATCACCCCCACCACTCCACTGATCAGAAGTAGTCGTACAATGAGGCGCCCTCTTGGTGTCAGTTGGAAGTTCGTGGTTCGTCTATCGAGATTCGAGCGGTCGCTCATCGAAACCCACCTTCAGCTATTTGAGTCGTTACGGTCTTGACTCATTGAAACAACCGGGTAGGACAAGATAAGCAGTCTAGAGTGCACCATCTTCCATGGTGTTCGATGCATCAGGCGTAGTCAACGCCGGATGATACTACTCCTAGGAACCGTAGGCTAGGATAAATCGGCTGATAATCCTTGAAGGCTTTTCAGGACTTGATCCAAGGAACCAGTCGACCAGAAATCTGGCATGGAGGCGCGTAAGAAGCCCCCGTATCCGGCAGTTGCTAAGCGGGAGTCCAACACAGCTACGACTCCCCGATCTGCCGTGGAACGGATGAGCCGACCGGCACCTTGAGCCAATCGCACAGCTGCGTGACTGGCTGATACCGCCATAAAGCCATTGCCACCGCGTTGTTGAATGTACCGGGCTCGCGCCGAACTGAGCGGGTCATCAGGACGTGGAAATGGGATCCGGTCAATTGTGACGAGTCGCAGCGTCTCACCTGGCACATCGACGCCTTGCCACAATGTCAGGGTCCCGAACAGACACGCACGCGGATCCTGCGTAAATTCATCGATAAGGCCAGACAGCGTCGATTCTCCTTGAACTAATATGTCAAGTTTGTCGCCGAAGCGAAGTCTCATTTCTTCTGCCGCGGCCTTGGCTGCGCTCCGGGAGGAAAACAGGCATAGGGCTCCCCCGTGAGAGGCCTTCAGTAGTTGTTCCAAACGTTCATGTGATTGGGCGGATGGTTGTGGCCCGGGCTTGGGGAGGTCAGCGGCAACATACAGAATGCCCTGCTTGGGATAATCGAAGGGGCTTCCGACATCGAGGGTCTTAAACTTGGCACCACCATTCAAAGTGAAACCTAAATCGCCGGTGATCGCATCAAATTTTCCTCCGACGGTAAGCGTGGCGGAGGTGAGGATCGTTGTAGATTCGTCCAGGAGTTTATCTCGAAATCTTCCGGCGATCGACAGTGGTGCCGCGTAGAGCAGCGGTGCCGTATGGGGGTCAGCTTCCACCCATCCCTGACCGGGCTCAAAATGTGATGGCCGAGTTGCCCACACGACCGTGCTACCTTTGGGCTCGGCTCCAGCGGTAAGAAGTTGCTCGGTTGTTTCGAGGATTTCTGTCAGGCGGTTCTTCACAAGTTGTCGGTTTGAATCTTCTGGGTCGGTACCACCTGTGCCTTTGAGATCACTGAGCATCTGGCGGGTCTCATCTCGAACGTTTTCTAAAGCACTGAGTTGCTGGTCATTGAATCCTTGCGAGAACCAGCCCGAAGGCGCCGAAGTAAAAGCAGCCTCAAATGCCGCAGCCGCATCGGTGAGATCGCTTGCAACAACGGCCGCTTCTTGGCGTGCTTGTTTCGCCACAGTACGTATCAACGGTGCTGAAAGATGCAGTGTGACCGCGGATGTGACGCGATCCATGAGTTCATGAGCCTCATCGATGATGATCGCATCTGTATCCGGCATGATGTTGAGTTCTTCGAATGCGGCAATGGCCAGCATCGCGTGGTTGGTGACGATAATGTCAGATTCAGCGGCCTCTTGACGGGCGAGCTCCGAAAAGCATTCTTCCGCGAAGGGACATTTGCTGGCTCCGATGCATTCTCTCGCGGATACGGATACCTGTCGCCATGCCTCATCGGTCACGCCGGGTTTGAGATCATCGCGGTCTCCGCTACTGGTTTCTTCTGCCCACTCCCGCAGTCGAACGACCTCTTCGCCCAGCTGGGATAGTGGCTGCCCAACAACATCAGTCCCGAAGAGGTTGTCGTCTTCGACGTCGTGGGTTGCGCCGTGGAGTTTGTGTTTGCACACATAATTTGCGCGACCTTTGAGTAGTGCGACGTCGATGCTTCGAGGCAACGATGAGTCCAGTGTTTCTAAAAGCCGTGGTATATCTCGCGTGATGATCTGACTCTGCAAGGCAAGCGTTGCGGTGGCGATGACCACCGGAGATTCATTGGCCAAGGCGTAGTCGATGGCCGGTATGAGATAGGCTAGCGATTTTCCCGTGCCGGTGCCGGCTTGGACAACCAGATGCGTTCGCGTCTCGAGAGCTTTGGCTACCTCATTGGCCATAAGCTGTTGACCGGGGCGGGTATTACCACCGAGTGCGGCAACGGCATCAGCCAGCCATTCGCCAACAAGCGATTGACCGGCTGATGTTGTGGTTACCGGTTGATTACCGGACATAGCTTAAGTAATGATCCTTATCCTCTGGATACACCAGCACGGTCATTGCGGTGCCTTCTGGCTCATAGGTTTCTGCCAAAATTTCGGTGTCATCCGAGTGTAGTCGGTTCACGATATCGCCGTCGGTATATGGCACTAAGAGGTCAAGGTGAACGCTAGGACGTGGAAGTCCTTCGGCAATCGTCGCTTCCAATTCGTCGAAGCCTTCACCGGTAGCGGCTGACACGATTACGGCTTGAGGGTAGCGACGGCGCAGGCGCGCTAAGTCCATCGGGTCTGCTGCGTCGGCTTTATTGAACACGATGACTTCTTTGATATCAGCGATGTCCGTGTCGGAAAACACCTGGTGAACTGCTTCAATTTGGGCTTCGGGTTCTGGGTGCGAGGCATCAACCACGTGCAAGATCATGTCTGCTTCGTCGACTTCTTCCAGAGTTGATCGGAATGCTTCGATCAATTGTGTTGGGAGTTGACGAACAAAACCCACGGTATCTGACAACGTGTAGGCCACACCGTCGGAGGTTTGCGTGGCACGAACCGTTGGATCCAACGTTGCAAACAGCGCGTTTTCAACGAGCACGCCGGCTTTGGTGAGCCTGTTGAGAATGGAGGATTTCCCGGCGTTGGTATAACCTGCGATTGCCACTGACGGGATCTGATTGCGACGGCGCCGGGCACGCTTGGTTTGGCGAGCGTTTTCCATGTGCTTAATATCGCGACGCAATTTTGCCATGCGGTCACGAATACGACGGCGATCGAGTTCAATTTTCGTTTCGCCGGGACCACGAGACCCGATGCCGGCGCCACCAGCAGCCTGACCGCCGGCCTGTCGGGACATTGACTCACCCCAGCCACGTAAGCGTGGTAGTAAGTATTCCAGTTGGGCTAATTCGACTTGGGCTTTACCCTCTTTGGATTGTGCGTGCTGGGCAAAGATATCGAGGATCAAGGCGGTGCGGTCGATAACTTTGACGCCCACCACATCTTCTAAGCCGCGGCGTTGTGACGGAGCAAGTTCGGTATCGACGATCACTGTGTCTGCTCCATGCTCTTGGACGATGTCACGGAGTTGGTGTGCTTTACCACGCCCGAGAAATGTGGCGGGATCAGGAGCATGTCGGCGTTGGATAATACCGTCTAGGACAGTCGAACCTGCCGTATGCGCTAATGCTGACAACTCTTGTAGTGAGTGTTCGGCTTCGGTGACTGAGCCTTCAGTCCAGAGCCCCGCGAGCACAACTTTTTCTAGACGAAGCGTGCGATATTCAACTTCAGTGATGTCATCGAGCTCAGTGGAGAGTCCTTGCACGCGACGAAGAGCATGACGCTGTTCGAGATCGAATTGGTCACCATCAAATTCGGTATGGTTTGATCCTCCCTGATCCAGAGCTTGGGCGCTTGCGGGACGATAGTCTTGTTCCGCGCTCGTATGTGTCGCCTTGGCGTCTTCGACAGACAAGATACGATCGATTAGCGCTTTGACCTGCTCATCAATCTGAGGATCTGAGGGTTCGTACGAGGTGACCATTTTCTCCTTGTTCAGTGGCGATATTCCTTAAGTTTAGTATGTCACATTTCGTGATGTTCAGCCCACGCTCAGACAGATTTTGTTGCTCGAAAGGGACTGAATGTTTATCGGATGTCTCTGGTTATTACAACAGCTCATCCGGGTCGAGTATTCCGTAGACCAACCGGTTGGCTTAGGTCTCTTAAACGTTTGCTCAAATCGGAACGTATTAGACTACAAAGACGATGAATGAGCATTATTTTTCTTCCATTCCTTCCAGTGAAGATCGCCGTCGCCTGATCGATGTGGAATTGGCAGGTCGCACCGTACAAATTGAAACCTCTGGAAGTATCTTTTCTCCGGAGGGATTAGACCGGGGAACTCGAGTACTTCTGGATATCGTCCCGGCGCTTCCAGCGTCAGGGGACTTTCTCGATATTGGTTCGGGTTGGGGTCCCATAGCGTTGTCGATGGGATTAGAGTCCCCCGGTGCTCACATCACAGCCATCGAAGTCAACGAGCGTGCCGCAGAATTAACCGCAATAAATGCTTCACGGCTTGGACTGGACAATATTGCCGTCAGACACCCCGATGAGGTACCGGTTGATACCCAGTTTGATGTCATTTGGTCGAACCCACCAATTCGCATTGGCAAAGCTGCGCTGCATGGCATTCTGACACGATGGTTACCCACTTTACGTCCCGGTGGCGAGGCTTGGCTCGTCGTGGCGAAAAAACTCGGTGCCGATTCACTGCTGCCATGGATGAGCACAATGTTAGATACACAAGCTCCCGAAGAGTTTGTCACTCGCCGCGCCGCGACTGACAAAGGGTTTCGAATCCTGCATATACAACGGCAGCTATAGCCGTCCAGAAAAGACCGTATTCAACGTGATAAACGTGGAAACACGCTGGTTGTCGTGGAGCTGCACCACAATATCTCCGACAGGCGTCGCAACATTCCAGATCGTTAGTTGAGTGAGTCCTGTCCAAAGTTGAAAGGAAACCGTAGCCGCAGTCGCTGCCGAACCGAGATCATGAAAGGATCCTAGGGAGGGGTGGTGTCGCAGAGCGATCCGGCCCATCCCCTCAACGATCAAGGGGTTCTGTGGTACTACGAAGCTTAAACCAGTAGGTTCGTGTGGACTTGGCTCCAAAGAGGGTGTCTCGGTCAGATCGATGCCTTGTAATTCCTCAAAAGTTTCGACCGCTACGGTCACGTATGGGGTTTGGATTCGAATGCCTAGGCCTGGGCGAGGGTCTGTCAGACCGGCTGCCATGACCAGAGTATCTGAGCCTGCGGCCATCCCTGTTTCAGGGGTAATATAAGACCATTGACCGATGTCAACTCCCACGTAGGACGGTGTATATACTGTCGTGATGAGTTCTGTCCCGATATGGAACACATGGTGAGTCGTGTCCTCGACGGGTATTTTCTTGAGGGCTGCAAGAGCGTAGGTCGCTACCCTGGCGGGTTCGGCGAGGTTTTCGGGTCTCGTCCCGTCTGCCAACCATGCCTGTACGTGATACTCAGGATGCTGCGCAGACGCTTGTGGCACGGTCATTTTTACTACTCCACACGCGCCGATGCCATGGGTTCGATCGCACAGCCAAGTTATCTGTTCTGGCGTGAATTCTCGTTGATTGAGTGGTTCGTCAAAGACGATCCAGTCGCCAGTGGGCCCGCTGATTTTCAGGAAATCTACGTCGGCGAATCCTTGGCGGACTTTGTGTTGATGGAGCTGGGGTGTCGGCTGCACAGCATTCATATTGTCAGCCTAGCTGGATTCTATGATCCTGAGGATCTCATCGACAGCATCTTGAGATTGTGGGTCAATCCAGTGGACTCTTGGATCAGCTCGAAACCAGGTTTCTTGACGCCGAGCAAACTTGCGCGTTGCGACAATTGTCGACTCGATAGCTTCTTCCAGGCCGATGGTGTTCGCAAGGTACGCTAACACTTGGCGGTACCCGATCGCTCGAGAGGCTGTTGGCGCGTGTTCTAAGCCTTGCGCCTTGAGCTGTCGGACTTCTTCCACCCATCCTGCTTTAATCATCTGGTGTACGCGCCGAGCGATGCGCTCATGAAGCTGACTGCGGTCAATCCTAAGACCTATTTGCACGACCGGCGGAATCATCGGATGGTAGCGTCGCTGGGGCATATATGAGCTGAATGCCCGTCCCGTAAGTCGGTACACTTCTACCGCTCGAATGATGCGCCGGTCATCCTGAAGCCTCTGGGCTGATGTCGGGTCTACTTCTTTGAGCTCGGTGAGTAACGATTCGATACCGCGTATTTCAGCATGTCTGGTGAGTTCTTGTCGTAATACCGGATCCGTAGGTGGAAATTCCAAACTATCCAACGCAGCACGGACGTAGAGGCCTGACCCTCCTGTCAGCACTGGTACCCGGTGATGTGCTCGGAGTCGCTCTATGGTGCTTCTAGCCAGTCGTTGAAATTCGGCGACACTGGCTTCAACCTGGAGATCATAGATATCGAGTAGGTGATGTGGCACATCGCGACGCTCATGCAACGTCACTTTCGCTGTGCCGATATCCATACCTCGATAGAACTGCATGGAGTCGGCATTGATGATTTCACCACCGACTGCTTTGGCAATCTCAATTGCCAAAGCAGTTTTACCAGTAGCGGTAGCTCCCACAAAAGCTACCACGGGTTGATTGTTAGCCACCGATGCGCAGGCTTGGTAGTCCGAGGTTCACGCTACCCGCCGAGGTAGATGTTCCCGTTCCGCAGGAGTCTGCTTGGGATCGGTCCCAGGCATCCCCGGCACGTGAAGGTCGCAGTCGGTATTGCGATAGGTCAATTGGATCCGCAATGAGGTGGTAAGGGTGGGATTCAGTGATCGGCACAGTCACGAAATCACCGGGACGTGGGTTTTGTGCTCCCCGCGGCATGCTGAAGTGGACCAGTCTATTATCTGGCGCTCGCCCCGTAAGACGGCCAGTTTGCTCGTCTCGGCTGCCAGTAGCATTCGTGACCAGCAGTTCTTGATGAGTACCGACAAGCTTGGCCGACTCTTCTGCTGCAATGCGGTCTTGAAGAGCCACCAGTCGTTCAAAACGTTCTTGGACGACCGCCTTGGGGATCTGATCCTGCATCTCGGCGGCAGGCGTTCCTTCTCGCGGTGAATACTGAAAGGTATACGCCATCGAAAATCGTGAGGCCTCGACGACCTCAAGAGTTTGCTGGAAATCGGCTTCAGTCTCGCCAGGGAAACCCACGATAATATCTGTTGTGACAGCCGCATGCGGGATGCGTTCGCGCACTTTATCGAGAATGCCGAGGAATCGTTTGGAACGGTATGAGCGGCGCATGGCTTTTAGAACCGTGTCTGAGCCAGATTGCAAAGGCATATGCAACTGTGGCATAACATTCGGCGTTTCGGCCATCGCGTCAATGACATCGTCGGTAAATGAGGCAGGATGTGGGCTCGTGAAGCGGACACGCTCCAGACCCTCGATTTCACCCGTGGCACGTAGAAGCTTTGAGAACGCTTGCCGATCTCGGAACTCTACGCCATAAGTGTTCACGTTTTGACCCAGGAGTGTGACCTCGACAGCACCGTCATCGACCAGGGCTTGAACTTCGGCAAGAATATCACCAGGCCGTCGGTCTTTTTCTTTTCCTCGCAGGGAGGGGACGATACAGAACGTGCAGGTATTATTGCAGCCGACTGAAATCGATACCCATCCTGAGTAACTTGATTCCCTTTTCGTAGGCAAAGTCGAGGGGAATGTTTCGAGCGCTTCGAGCAGTTCAACTTGCGCTTCGGAGTTATGCCGTGACCGGTTCAATAGTACTGGTAGTGAACCGATATTGTGCGTGCCAAAGACAACATCAACCCATGGTGCCCGCTTGACGATGGTGTCTTGATCTTTTTGAGCCAGGCACCCGCCAACGGCGATCTGCATGCCAGGATGCTCATCTTTGGTTACTTTGAGATTGCCCAGATGTCCATACAGTCGATTCGCAGCGTTTTCTCGAACGGCGCACGTGTTAAAGACGACGAGATCTGGTGTCGAGTCTCCTTGGGCTGGGACGTACCCATTGGTTTCTAATAGGCCAGAGATACGTTCTGAATCGTGTACGTTCATTTGACATCCAAACGTACGAATTTCATACGAACGCGGCGGTGCAATATCAGTTACGGATTCAGTCACGATGCTCTTTTTCATTCGTCGAGTAAGTCAAGGTCGTCCGCATTCATAGCTGTGGTGACCACATTGAATGCTAAGCCTGGAGAATACCCTTTTCGGGAGAGCATTCCGACCAGGCGTCGCACTATTCTATCGCGTTGTTTGCGAGACTCTGGATCTGTTGATGTTGGTACGGTCATCCGAGATAATTTTCGAGCCACAAGGTCGTGTGCAGCAGCCCACTCATCTTCATCAGAAACCTGTTCGAGGGCGTGCATTGCATCCGCTTCACCAACACCACGCTGGTGAAGTTCTCGACTCAGTGCCCGACGCGCCAGGCCTTTCGATCGGTGGCGTGATCGCACCCAGCTCTCAGCAAATGACGCATCATCGATCAGCTCGACTTCTTCGAAACGATCTAAGACTTCTTCGACAACGCTTTCAGCAATACCTCGAGACCGCAGCTTTTCAGCCAGTTGATGTCGAGATTTTGGCGCAGCAGCTAGTTGGCGCAGCACGATATTTCGTGCGGTCTGATGTTCATGAGTTTCGGATGCGTCATGTGATCCCATAGCCAGTTACTAGGCGTCCTCCACCGATTTCAGCGCGATTTCTTCGCCTTCTTCCTCAAGCTCGGCACCAATACCAAGAGTGCTCTTGATTCGTTGTTCAATTTCTAGTGCGAGGTCTGGGTTATCTTTGAGGAAGCGGCGTGCGTTTTCTTTCCCTTGACCAAGCTGATCGCCATCGTAGGTATACCATGCGCCTGATTTACGGACGATGTTATGGTCGACGCCCATGTCAAGCAAACCACCTTCACGAGAAATGCCTTCGCCGTAAAGAATATCGAACTCAGCCTGTTTGAAAGGTGGAGCCATCTTATTCTTAACGATTTTGGCCCGGGTGCGGTTTCCGACTGGTTCACCAGCTTGTTTCAGCGTTTCGATACGGCGAATGTCAATGCGAACAGAAGCATAGAATTTGAGGGCTTTACCACCGGTGGTGGTCTCGGGCGAACCAAAAAAGACACCGATTTTCTCGCGTAACTGGTTAATGAAGATAGCGGTGGTTTTGGACTGCGCCAGACGTCCGGTGATCTTGCGCAGAGCTTGAGACATCAGGCGTGCCTGAAGACCCACGTGGCTGTCTCCCATTTCGCCTTCAATCTCGGCGCGAGGCACAAGTGCTGCTACCGAGTCGATCACGATGACATCAAGGGCACCGGAGCCGACCAACATATCCATAATTTCAAGGGCTTGTTCGCCGGTGTCTGGTTGGGAAACGAGCAGTGCATCTGTATCGACGCCAAGCTTTTTGGCGTATTCAGGGTCGAGCGCGTGCTCCGCATCGATGAACGCTGCGATGCCGCCTTTACGCTGAGCTTCGGCTACAGCGTGCAAGGCGATGGTGGTCTTACCGGAGGATTCCGGCCCGTAGACTTCGACTACACGACCGCGGGGTAGTCCGCCGATCCCAAGAGCGACATCAAGGGCAACCGAACCGGTCGGAATCACCTCAATTGGCGTCCGCACTTCATCTCCCAGACGCATGATTGAGCCCTTGCCGTAGCTCTTGTCAATTTGTGCAAGTGCCGCCTCAAGTGCTTTTTCGCGGTTTGAATCTGAAGACATTCGTCTGCTCCTTGGATTGTTTATGACAAGCCTTACGACCTGCGGTCATACGCTATGAGTCTATGGGGTTGGACGGACACGATAAGCCGAATAAACCATCATGTGGAAAACTGTGTAAGAATTTGCGACGCTCTCGGCAACCTCTTGACAAATTTTACAACCTCCACCTGAGGTATTCGAGCCTCACGAGACTGTGTGTGTCGATTCTGGAGAGTCAGCTGTCAATATGTGTCTGTATCCCGTGGCGCGATATCCTTACCCAGCCGACGTTCCAATGGAACCTCATGCAGGTCGCACACAGCCTGCCAGACGACCCTGGCATCTACCCCGGCCTCGAGTGCCTGCTGGGCAGTGGCTCGTAATCCGGGTAACTCAAGCGATGACGCGATAACTCCGGCATTTGCTGAACCGAATTCGTCCTCTAGTAAGGCCCAGAAATGCGATTGTCTCATGTGCGGTCCTTAGTGCGGGAATAGGGATAAGAAAGGCCGTAAGCCTCTCCGATTGTATGAGGCTTACGGCCGAGTTCAAAGCTCTTGAGCGTACGGCAGGTTCGCTTAGCGTTTGGCTAAGTGGTCACCACGGTTGTAACCATGGCCCTGCTGCTGTTGTTTGGCGTAACGGTGAGCAAGTTCAGCTGGAATCGTATCTGGGATCTGTACGGCTTCTTCGACTGCAATACGATCTGATACTTCACGAAGCATGACAGACAGTGGGATATCCAGAGCTGCCGTGATAGCGCTGAGAAGTTCAGAGGATGCTTCTTTTTGTCCACGTTCAACTTCGGAGAGGTAGCCCAAAGAAACGCGTGCATCGTGTGAGACCTCGCGAAGGGTACGCCCCTGGCGTTGGCGCACGTCGCGAAGGACGTATCCAATCTCTTCACGCAGCACGGGCATGGTGGGCTCCTTGGCTTCGTTTTGCTGGCTCATAGTTTCGCCAGCTTTCAGCCAGCGAGTGACACCATTTACAACAACGGGTTCTCTCATCATAATTAACCACCATCTCCTGTATAAATACTGAATTCCGGCTCTGTAAGCCCGAAATCCAAGACCTTCCATCATTAGACAACGCACCTGTTGTCGAATTTGTTCCCGGATGGATCAATTTCTTTAAAATTTTCCCCAAAATACCCGTTTTTGTGACGAAAAGCACGTTTAATGGGAAAAATGTGCGACTTATATTACAGATATGGCATTCGCTTAGGTCGTCAGTCTTGCTGTGCTAACCATTCTCCCACGAGCTGTAAGCATGCAGCTACTGTCGAGCGACGAATCTGCTCGCGATTACCATCGAAGCGGAGCAATTTGGCAGTGGTCTGATCGGTGGTGGCCAACGCGATGAACACAATCCCGACGGCTTTTCCCTCAGCTGGTTCAGGTCCCGCGACTCCGGTCGTTGAGACCGCTAGTGCTGCTTGGAAACGCTCTCGTGCACCCTGAGCCATCTGCTTTGCTGTTTCAGCATCCACGGCGCCACGTGCAGCTAAGGTATCAGCTGACACACCCAGGAGACGATGCTTTATGGTGTTGTTATACGCCACGACTCCACCTTGGAGCACTGTCGAGGCCCCTGGGACATCGGCCAGCGTTGAACTTAACATTCCAGCCGTAAGAGACTCCGCTGTTGCGATGCTCAAATCTTTTGCAATCAACTGTGCAACAATTTCGTGCGCAGTCGGCTCATCTCGCGTATTGAGGTTCATGGCGTTATTCGATTCATCATAACGTTGGTTCTTCCTTAGGTGCCTTGATGGCTTTCAACACGTAATCGAGACCCGTAATGAGTGTTACGGCAAAAGCAGCTACCACGAGGATCCAGCCGAGCCATAGCCACCACGAGCCAACGAAGGTTGCTAGGGGCAGGAGTAACATCAGGATCGCTGCAGTTTGCAGTACGGTTTTGATTTTTCCTCCGCGGCTTGCCGGCATGACCCGGGTGCGCAGCATTGCCAGCCGCATGAACGTGATCCCCCACTCACGCACCAGGATCCCGATCGTAAGCCACCACCAGATCTCCCCGAGCAGTGACATCGTAATCCAGGCAGCACCTGTTAGAAACTTATCGGCGATGGGGTCCGCAATTTTGCCGAAGTTGGTTACTATGCCCCGCGCTCGAGCAATATCTCCATCGAGCTTGTCCGTGTACATAGCTACAGCGAAGATTGCCACGGCAATCCAGCGTGCGGTCATCGATTCTTCCCCAAACGTTCCGGATTCCCAGAGCGCCCAAACGAAGAATGGGACCAGAAGAATCCGAAGCGTGGTCAGCACATTGGGGAGATTCCATGAGCTTATCTTCCCGTCAGTTGCCATGCGTCCTCAGATTCGCTGTCGTCGTCTAATTGGTCATAGTAGTCACTGGCATCCGTTTGAATGGGTGACTCGTATGCTTCCGTTGCTAGCTCGTCGGTTGGTTCCGGGGTCTCAGGTGGTAAGTCTTCACCTTTAATATTTGCGATGACCGATGCCAGGTCGTCGGGTTTCAC
This sequence comes from Enteractinococcus sp., assembly GCA_036516115.1. Classification (GTDB taxonomy): domain Bacteria; phylum Actinomycetota; class Actinomycetes; order Actinomycetales; family Micrococcaceae; genus Yaniella. The sequence goes on from DATBUL010000005.1 coordinate 46,655, forward strand.
TAAAACATCACGTGCTTTAGAACCCTCAGATGGCCCCACCACGCCACGCGATTCCATGAGATCCATGAGACGACCAGCGCGAGCAAAGCCGACTCGCAACTTACGCTGCAGCATCGAGGTGGAACCGAATTGTGAGGTGACCACAAGTTCGACCGCTTGAAGTAGGTCTTCAAGGTCGTCACCGATGTCTTCATCAATGACTTTAGCCTGTTTCTCGGGCACCACGTCGTCGCGATATTGCACTTGCATTTGTGACTTGACGTGGTCTACAACATCGCGAATCTCTGATTCATTGACCCAAGCACCTTGGACACGCATGGGTTTAGATTTGCCCATTGGAAGGAAGAGTGCGTCGCCTTGTCCCAGCAGCTTCTCAGCGCCGGGTTGATCCAGTACGACACGTGAGTCTGTGACCGATGATGTCGCAAATGCCATGCGGGACGGCACGTTAGCTTTAATCAATCCGGTGACCACATCCACTGATGGTCTCTGCGTGGCGAGTACGAGGTGGATACCAGCGGCACGTGCCAGCTGAGTAATCCGTACAACGGCATCTTCAACATCGCGTGGAGCAACCATCATCAGGTCAGCCAGCTCGTCGATGATGACCAACAGGTACGGATATGGTTTCAGTTTGCGTTTTGAGTCCGGTGGCAAGGTCACCTTGCCGGCACGCACCGCCTTGTTGAAGTCATCGATGTGCTTATACCCAAAAGCAGCCAAGTCATCATAGCGGGTATCCATTTCTTGCACGACCCACTGCAGTGCTTCCGATGCCTTCTTGGGGTCAGTAATGATTGGAGTAACGAGGTGCGGAACCCCTTCATAAATCGTGAGCTCGACGCGCTTCGGATCAACTAATACCATCCGGACGTCGTCGGGTGTCGCTCGTGTCAAAACCGAGGTGATCATCGAGTTGATAAACGCAGATTTACCAGCCCCGGTTGCACCAGCTACGAGCAGGTGAGGCATTTTCGCCAGGTTTGCCATGATGTAGCCACCCTCGACGTCTTTCCCGACCCCCATGACCATCGGGTGATCCGTCTTGCGTGCGGCATTTGAGCGTAAGACATCACCCAGTGAAACAATTTCTTTGTCCGTGTTCGGGATCTCAACACCAATAGCCGATTTCCCTGGGATCGGTGACAGAACGCGCACGTCGGTCGATGCGACCGCATAGGCGATGTTGCGCTCCAAGTTGGTGACCTTTTCTACTTTGGTACCTGGAGCAACCTCTACTTCGTAGCGCGTGACCGTGGGGCCACGGGAAAAGCCAGTGACTTCAGCATCGACCTTGAATTGAGTAAACACCGTATCGAGCGCTTCGACGACGCGGTCATTGGCTTCTGAGCGCTCTTTGGGCGGTGGACCGGCCGGAAGCATTTCCAAACTTGGCAACGTGTAGGTGACGTCTCCGTCGAGTTCCAGTTGTTCGGTGCGGGCTGGGATGGGTGGAAGGTCGACCGGCTTGGCGACCTGGTTTGCGGGCACCTGCTTGGTGTTCTCCCCGAGACCTGCTTTTTCTCGGGCTTCTTGGAGTGCAAGTTCATCGGCCGTTGGGCGCCGCACACCGGGCGGTATAACCGGTTGAGGTGCATCAGTCGTTGACTCGTCTGGCAGTTCGGAATACACCTGCGTCTGCGATTCTTCCGAAGTGTTTTCGTCGTCAAAGAGTGAACCGAAGTCCATAACCTGGGTTTGCTTATTGGCTTTGGGTCGTGGTACAATCGCGGGTTCTTCGTCCTGGCTCGAAAGGATTTCAATGGCGGGCTTGTCGTCATCGATCACCGCAGAGGCATAGGCTTCGTCGCCTACTAGGTTCTGCGTCTCATCGTCAGCCGCAGTTGAATTCTTGCGTCCAAATAGACGAGCAAAAAACCATGGCCGGGTTGGTTTTGATGTTGGACGATCGTGTTCATAGAGATAAGACTGATCATGGTCCGTATGTGTACGTTCCGGCTCATCGAATTGGGTGTCGGATGTAACATCGGGGTCTTGTCCAGTGAGCCATCTGTAGGCGGCAGCTAGTCTGGCCGGAATCTTGCCAATAGGCGTTGCAGTGATAACTAAGATCGAGAAGAAGGCCACCGCAACCATAACGATCCACATCGGAATGGTCGTCACGAGCGTAGCCAGCGGATCAATAACCAAATAACCCAGGACTCCCCCGGAGCTGAGCTTTTCCTCCATGGTGGCACCCATCGAGGGGTTGTCGAATACCAGCTGACTGATGCCAGAACCCGAGATCGTAGCGAAGAGCAGGCCAAAGAAGATGCGACCATTGGCACGATGTTGTTGAGGGAAACGGAAAAACCGTACCGCGATAATTACCAGAACGAGCGGCAGCAGTATTGAAAACCACCCAAATGTTCCGGCAACCACGTGATAGATGGTCGACCCGACAATGGGATCGCTCGCCGGAGCCCACCAGAACGTCCAAGCGATGACGACGGCTAGCAGTAGGACAAAGAATCCAGTGCCATCGCGACGTTCAACTACGGGAATGTGAATATCTGGCCCCATTTTGCGCACGGCCCCACCAAATGGTGTTGCTAGTGCCGACCAAAAACCGGTGATCGCGCGAACCAACCATGGTTGGCTGGTTTCCGTGACGTTATAAGGGGCCTCTTGGGTTGTCGTAGAAGACTTTTTCACTTTCGAAGTTGAGGTCTTCTTCGACGAACGCTCGGGGGAAGTACGTTTCGCCATATCCCCTAGGCTACCGCTTTTGACCCATTAAGGTCGTATTCGAGTGGGCTTGCCTGAATTTTTAGGCCTCGATGATGATTGGCACAATCATGGATCGACGCCGCAGTTTGCGTGCTACCCATGCTCCGAGTGTTCGTCGCATCATCTGTTGGAGCTGGTGTTTGCTATGTTCTTTGTCAGATGCAGCAGCATCGTCTAAGACTTTGACGATCTTGGGTTTGATTGCGTCGAATACTCCGGGGTCCTCCGCCACACCACGCGAATGGATCTCTGGTCCAGAAAGTACAGTTCGCGTGTCACGGTCGATCACCGCGATGATGGAAATGAAGCCTTCTTCGCCAAGCACTTGACGATCCTTCAGATCGTCTTCGGTGACATCACCGATGGAACGACCGTCGACATAGACGTAGTCGGAAGCAATTTCTCCGACTTGACGGGCCACACCGTCGACGAGATCGATCACACCGCCGTCGGTGGTGATAATGACGTTATCCTTTGGCACACCGGTGGCTTCAGCAATGCGACCATTTGCGATCAGGTGACGCATTTCGCCATGGATAGGCATCACATTTTTCGGTTGGACGATGTTGTAACAGTAGAGCAACTCGCCTTCCGAAGCGTGACCCGACACGTGGACATGGGCATTGCCCTTGTGGATCACGTGCGCCCCGAGTTTCATCAACCCATTGATGACGCGGGTGACGGCATTTTCATTGCCCGGAATGAGGGAAGATGCCAAAATGACTAAGTCGTCTTCTTGAATCGTAATTTGGCGGTGTTCGTCATTGGCCATGCGCGACAAAGCTGCCATCGGTTCGCCCTGGGAGCCGGTAGACATTAACACGACCTCATCGTCGGCATAATCATTGACATGTTTTAAGTCGATGAGCGTATTTGGGGGAATGTTGAGATACCCCAGCTGGGCGGCAATGCCCATATTATTGACCATGGAGCGACCCACAAAAGCTACCTTGCGTCCGTGTCGGACGGATGCGTCAAGGACTTGTTGTACCCGATGCACGTGCGAAGCAAATGATGCCACAATGACTCGACGTTGTGCCTTGCCGATGTAGTTTTCTAAGACAGGACCAATGTCTTTTTCTGTGGGAGTGAAGCCTGGGACTTCGGCGTTAGTGGAGTCCGTCATGAACAAATCCACACCTTCTTCGCCCAACCGAGCGAAAGCACGCAAGTCGGTAATACGACCGTCCATGGGCAACTGATCCATCTTGAAGTCCCCGGTATGCAAGATGGTGCCGGCTTCGGTTCGAATGGCAATGGCCAACGAGTCAGGAATCGAGTGGTTGACTGCGATGAATTCCAAGTCGAAGGGTCCAAGTTGTTCGCGCCCACCGTCTTGTGCTTCGAGAGTGAACGGTTTGATTCGATGCTGCTGTAACTTAGATTCCACCAGGGCGAGTGTGAGCTGAGAGCCAATGAGTGGGATTTCTGGGTTCAACCGGAGCAGGTAGGGCACCGCACCGATGTGGTCTTCGTGACCGTGGGTAAGCACGATGGCAACCACATCATCCAGGCGGTCTTTGATGTAGTCAAAGTCGGGCAGGATTAGATCGATACCCGGTTGGACCTCTTCAGGAAAAAGGACTCCTGCATCCACGATGAGGAGTTTACCGTTGAGTTCAAAGACCGTCATGTTGCGACCAATATCACCCAGCCCGCCAAGGGGCACGATACGGCACGTACCGCGATGAAGTTTGGGTGGATGGGACAAAACTGGTGTTTCGGTCATGGTCGCGAGATTCCTCCGTGAAGTGTTCGGTCGTGATGAGGCCAGTACAGGCTAGAAAGTGATGCCGCCTTCGGCAAGGTCGGCTTTGATGATCGCGGCTTCCTCGTCGGTGACCGCGACTAGTGGCAAGCGGACCCGTGCTGAGGGGATGACGCCTTGCCAGGCCAACACGGTCTTTGCCGCCACGGCACCTTGGACGTGGGTCATGATGGCGCGTTGTATTGGATCCAGCGCAAAATGTTTGGTGCGAGCAGTCGCGAAGTCTCCTGCGTTGGCCGCATCAACAAGGTCACGGTAGGTCCGCGGTGCGATATGGCCGGTCACCGAGACGACGCCAACCGCACCGGCCGCCATGAGTGGCAATGTCAGTCCATCGTCTCCCGAGTAGACCGCAAGGTCGGTATTGGCAAGGACCAGGGTGGTGGATTGGTAGTCCGATTTGGCATCCTTGAGCGCAACAATATTAGGGTGCTCAGCCAGCGCGATGATGGTCTCAGGTTCGATTGGCATGACCGAACGACCAGGAATATCGTACAGCATCACCGGCAGGTCAGTTGCTGAGGCGATATGTTCGAAGTGAGCCTTGATGCCCGCCTGATTCGGTTTGTTGTAATAAGGCGTGACCAGTAAGAGTCCGTCAACACCAGATGCTGCAGCACGCTGCGATAGGTGCGCGGAATGCGCGGTATCGTTCATCCCCGTTCCGGCGATCACTTTGGCCCGGCCACCCACTGCCTCTACGACCGCTTCGAAGACCCTAATGTTCTCATCATCGGTGAGGGTAGAGGTTTCACCTGTAGTACCGGTGACCACGAGCCCATCAGCGCCGTGGTCCACCAGGTAATTGGCCAGGGACTGGGCGGCTTCAACATCGAGTTCGCCGTCGTCGGTGAATGGTGTCACCATGGCGGGGATCATGGTGCCAAAGAAGGGTTCGGTCATAGATGCGTCACCAATCCGTGTCGTTGAGGGTGTCTGACTCATAGCATCAAGCCTACCTGTGAGAAAGTAAGAAAACACCATAGGTCATACAAAGACACTGTGTGTTGTCCACTAGCTACCAGAAAGTGCTGTAGGGATGTCTCGCTTGACGAAATCCGGTAGGATCACCGGCTTGGACACGGCCCGAGGGGTCGCCATTCTGGGGATGATTGCCACGCATATCTATCCGCTTATTCATCACGATGCCGCGGGTATGGTGGCGTCCCCGACTTGGGCCGGTTGGGGATTCACGGGCGTTTCTTCGGCGCTCTTCGTCGTTTTGGCGGGCGTAGGCTTAAGCATTTTGACCGCCAACACCACTCACGTGGCAGCGACCCGCTGGCAATTGACCATCCGTGCACTCGTATTGATGTTCATCGGCTTATTGCTGGGTCTGGTCGAATCCCACGTCGCGATCATTCTGGTGCATTACGGTGTAATGTTTTTGCTCGCGATGTGGTTTATCACGCTGTCTCGCAAAGCGTTGACGATCACCGCTATCACCTGGTTAGTGGCAGCTCCCCTGTTGCATGGAGTTTTCAGCAGAGTTATGCAATTACAGGCTGGTGGCACGACAATTTATGCTCAAGAGTGGCGCCTGTGGACGTCACCGACGCTCTTCGATGTGGTATCAAACCCCTTGTTGACCCTGTGGGATGTGTTATTCACCGGCTATTATCCGGTTATTTCATTTTTTGGTTATGTTCTGGTGGGCATGGCGATTGGGCGAGCCAATCTGAAGAAATTGTCCACGGGGTTATTCCTCTTCGCGAGCGGGGTCGTGACCTATCTCCTCTGTCGAGGTGTCGCACGTTGGCTGCTGACCGATGAGAAGTTTGTTGCTCGGATTGCCCACGGTACCGGGGTTGCACCCGGTGATGTCAGTATTTATGCGGCCACTGGTTCAGCGATGGATACCAACCTGATCATGGGCACCCCGCAGTGGTTTGGTCTGGCGGTCCCGCACTCTGGGGCACCGTTGGATATCTATTCCACGGCCGGGGCGGCCATTGCCGCGATTGGTTTCTTCGTGCTGGTGTCGCGCAGTCGAATCGTCTCCAAAGTGCTGTTTCCGCTCACCGCAACGGGAACGATCGCGCTGACTGCTTATACCGCGCATATCTTGCTGCGCGGCTTATGGCCCTCGGGATGGTCGGAGCCCCTGGCTCAAGGAGATCCTGCCTGGGCCGAGGTATGGCTGATGCTGTTGGTGCACTGGGGCATGGTCATCGGTCTTGGCGTGATCTTGAAACTACTGGGACGGCGGGGCCCCTTGGAGAGTCTATTGCGAACACTGTCCAATTCGGTGGGCCGCTCCTCGACTAAGATCCGCGGTACATCGTGATCGCATCGCGCAGCGCAGCTCGTGCTCGCCTCCGGTCTCCTGCCGCATCATAGGCCAGGCCGAGTCGATACCAACTCCGCCAATTCTTTGGGTCGGCTTCGGTTTCGGCACGGTAGATTTCGAATTCTTGATCGGCAGCATCCCGGTCGATACGGCCACGGACTCGTGGCAAAGTATCTTCCGGCAAGAGTCCTTCGTCGTCAAGGATGCGAGCGAGTCGTTCCGTATGGAGGCCAAATCGCAGTTCGCGGATCAACGACCAAACCCCAAAGAGCACGATTCCCACGACGCAAATCCCGATGACCTTGGCGATCCAGTTATCTGCCAGAATAAACGCCAGCGCCGACCATAGCGCGAGGAATACAAAGAGCAGGGTCAAAGCAGTCAGAAGTGTGACAGCGATCTTGTTTTTCATTTCGCGGAGTCCAGATCGAGATAAGCGTCGAGACCGTAGGCCAGGCCCGGACGGGAGGCGACGGTGCGTAAGCCAAGCAGCACCCCGGGCATATAAGACGTCCGGTCAAAAGCATCGTGACGCAATACCAGCTGCTGTCCCGGCGTGCCCAAGAGCACTTCTTGGTGGGCTTCCAGACCGGCCAAGCGTACGGCATGCACGTTGATACCATCTACGGTCGCGCCACGTGCATGGTCAGGGTCGTGCTGTGTAGCATCTGGTGCTGGTCCCACCCCGGCCTGTTTGCGAGCAGCAGCTATCATTTCGGCGGTTCGGACGGCCGTCCCTGAGGGCGCATCGACTTTTTGGGGGTGATGCATTTCAATGATTTCCACGGAATCGAAATACGGGGCTGCTTGGGCTGCGAAACGAGTGGCAAGCACCGAGCCAATGGAAAAATTCGGGGCGATTAAGACCCCGAGCTCTGGATGTGCTGCCAACTGAGTTTCAAGTGTGGCGCGCTTGTCCTCGGTCCACCCCGAGGTACCGATGACGGTGTGCAAACCGTTTTCGAGCGCAAATTGCACCACGTGTGGCGATACATCTGGGACAGTAAGGTCTAGGACGTGGGTTGCGACGGCGTCGGTGATGTCGGTGAGCTGGCTTTTTGATGAAAGCGTGGCCACAAGCTCCATATCATGTGCGGCGTTGACCGCTTCGATGGCGTGGGTGCCCATTTTTCCGGTGGCCCCTACGATCGCGACGCGGATGGCAGGTGCTGAGGTGGTGTGTTCTGACATGCGTTCCAGTGTAGTCGTGGTGGTGTGATGCAATGAAAATACCGGGTCAAACATGACGTTCGACCCGGTACTCCTTGCTGCTCTGGCAGCGTTAGGTTAGTTCTCTTCTGCGTCTTCCATTACAGGAACGAGGGAGAGTTTGCCGCGATCATCGACTTTGGCAATTTCCACCTGGATTTTCGAACCGACGGCAACGACGTCGTCGACTTCGTCCACGCGTTTTCCGTCGTTGAGTTTGCGCAGTTCGGAGATGTGCAGCAAACCGTCTTTACCAGGGGTCAGGGAGATGAAGGCACCGAAGCTGGTGGTCTTCACGACGGTGCCAAGGTAGCGTTCGCCGACTTCTGGGACTTGTGGGTTGGCGATCGCATTGATGGTATCGCGTGCTTCTTCAGCAGCTTTTCCTTCAGTGGAGCCAATCAGCACAGTTCCATCGTCTTCGATGCTAATGTCAGCGCCGGTATCTTCTTGAATTTGGTTGATCATTTTGCCCTTAGGCCCAATGACTTCACCAATCTTGTCAACTGGGATCTTGACCGACAGGATACGCGGTGCGGTGGGGCTCATCTCGTCTGCTTCGTCGATGACCGATTCCATGACGGACAGGATGTGAAGACGAGCTTCTCGCGCCTGAGTCAGCGCTGCGGCTAACACATCGGCGGGGATGCCATCGAGTTTAGTGTCCAGCTGGATGGCGGTGATGAAGTCCTTGGTACCGGCAACCTTGAAGTCCATGTCACCCATGGCATCTTCGGCACCCAGGATGTCGGTCAGGGCGGCGTAGCGGGTTTCACCATCTACGGTGTCTGATACCAGACCCATGGCAATACCGGCGACAGAGTCACGCAGTGGGACACCGGCGTTGTACAGCGACAGTGTTGAGGCACAGACCGATCCCATCGAGGTTGAACCGTTGGAGCCCAGCGCTTCCGAAACCTGACGGATGGCGTATGGGAATTCATCGCGTGATGGCAGGACCGGGACGATAGCACGTTCTGCCAGTGCACCGTGACCAATTTCGCGGCGTTTTGGTGAGCCCACTCGCCCGGTCTCCCCGACTGAGTATGGCGGGAAGTTGTAGTGGTGCATGTAGCGTTTTGAAGTTTCTGGGTGCAAAGAGTCCAGATTTTGTTCCATTTTGAGCATGTTCAGCGTCGTGACACCCATGATCTGGGTTTCACCGCGTTCAAAGATGGAGGAGCCGTGCACGCGTGGGAGGACTTCTACCTCTGCGGTGAGTTGACGGATATCAGTCAGGCCACGACCATCGATGCGCACCTGATCGGTTAGGATGCGTTGACGCACAATGTGCTTGGTGACGGCGCCGTAAGCTTTAACAATTTCATCGGCGCGTACCTCGAAGGGCTTGCCTTCGCCGGCAAGTGCTTCGATAACTTCCTGATGGTAGGCATCTGAGGCGGATTCGCGTTCTTGTTTGTCACCGATCGAGAAGATCTCGGTGAGGCGCTCGCTAGCGTATTCCTGAACGGCGTCGAAAGCATCTTGTTCATAATCGATGAACAGTGGGATTTCGACTGCTTCTTTGGCAACTCGTGCTGCCAAGTCTGCCTGCGTGTCACATAGGACCTTGATGAATGGTTTGGCTGCTTCCAGACCATCTGCCACGATCTGTTCGGTGGGTGCGGTCACACCTTTGTCGTGGATGAGGCTCCACACATCATCGGTAGCTTCAGCTTCGACCATCATCACGGCGATGTCGTCGCCGGCCACACGTCCAGCAATCACCATATTGAACACTGCGTTTTCTAACTGCGAGTGCTTCGGGAATGCCACCCATTGGGTGTCACCGTTGTCGTCAGCGATCAGTGCGATACGTACGGCACCGATGGGCCCGGTGAAATCTAAACCGGTCAGGGTAGTTGACATTGAGGCAGCGTTCATCGCGACGACGTCGTAGAGCTCATCTGGAGCAATCGAGGTCACGGTAACAACGACCTGGACTTCGTTGCGGATGCCGTCAGCAAATGCCGGACGCAATGGGCGGTCGATCAGACGGCACGCCAGGACTGCTTCGGTGGATGGACGACCTTCTCGACGGAAGAATGATCCTGGGATTTTACCGGCCGCGTATTGGCGCTCTTCAACGTCGACGGTCAGTGGGAAGAAGTCGAACCCTTCGCGTGGGTGTTTGCCCACGGTGGTGGTTGACAACATGGAGGTTTCTTCGTCGAGCATGACGAACGCAGAGCCGGTAGCTTGTTTCGCCAACCGACCGGTTTCGAAGCGCACGATACGAGTACCGTAGGCGCCATTATCGATGACGGCTTCTGCAAATTGAATTTCTGGACCTTCCACAGGTCTCCTTTCAGAAAATTTGCATCAGATCATATGCTCGGTCTTCGATCGAAGTCTCCGCAACCTAGGCTCCGGAGACCACTGTCGAGGACCGCATAACGTAGTGGATCTGATGCGCTATGTAGTTGTGTGCCAGGTGCGGCACGGTCTCTAGTCTAGTTAAAGTTCAAGGCGGCGTCCGGTTTTTCCCGGAGCGCCGCCCCAAAAACGTCTCACCTTATTTGCGCAGACCCAAACGCTCGATCAGTGAACGGTAACGCTCAATGTTTTCGGATTCGAGGTACTGCAACATACGACGACGGCGACCGACCAGGGCCATCAGGCCACGGCGGGTGTGGTGATCGTGTGGGTGCCCTTTGAGGTGTTCAGTCAGGTTTGAAATACGCTTTGACAGCACAGCAACCTGGACTTCTGGCGAACCGGTGTCGCCTTCGTGGGTTGCGTATTCAGCAATAACCTGCTGTTTTACTTCACGGGAAATTGACATGGGAACTCCTTGAGAGTTGTACCGCGATCAAGAGAAAACCGACATTTCGGTTGGGCGCCGCCACCGCGGACCGCAGCGTGCACCAAGGATCCATGTTACCACTTTGCGTCTCAACCGCCCAACCGGGCCGATTCCATGCGCCACGCGGCCGTCACGTAGGGGATGTCAACGAACCCGTCCGGTGCATATCCCAGGTGATCTACGAGATACCACTGGAGGTTGTCGTGCATGCGCTGGCGCTGTTTTTGGTGCGTCCTGAGGTAGAACGCCCGTGTCATCATCAGCTCATGAACTTGTTCAACAGTCAGGCGTTGGTGCCAGAACCACCACTTGCCCTGTGGAGGGCCAAAGGCGTTCGTGACGTTCGGTGGCAGATCAATGTTGTGCACATCGCCGGAGTGCATGATTTTACAGAGTCTCAGCACCCAATCGTGTGTCGTATCGATTTGATGGTGCACTATTCCAAAGACTCCGCCCGGGGCGAGTAACTCAGCGACCTTCCGGCAGCCGGTCGCGGTGTCAATCCAGTGCCATGCTTGGGCGCACACGACCAATTGTGCCTGGTGCTGCCACGGTCCGGTGAGGAAATCTTCGACACGTGTTACTAGTGTAGTGGCTTGTGGATGTTGTTTTTGCAGTATCTGAATCATGTTCGCTGCGGGATCGACTGCGACGACTTCCCAACCGGCTTTGATGAGCTGTGCGGTGAATAATCCGGTACCAGCACCAAGATCCACCGCGAGACCAGTTGATCCGGGTTGCAGAAATTCTAGGACCTCGGTTTGATAACCGGGACGCAGACGGTGGTATCGATCGGCTTCTTCCGTGTCGAAAGCTGTGCGGTATCGAGCGCGGGTTTCGTCATTGAGGATGACCGCACCGGTGGGACGAGTTGGCATCTAACGTTGCGTTTGGGGCTCGGGAGCATCGATCTCTGGGGCTTGCCCATTGAGGATTGCTCGGGCGTGCTGCACGTCAGCTTCCATTTGATCAATGAGTGCGTTGATGCCGTCAAATGCCAGCATGCCGCGTAGACGTGCTACAAATTCCACGGTGCAGTGTTGTCCATAGAGGTTAAAATCTTGGAGTTGTTCATTTTCGGGTCGATCGAAAATGTGTGCCTCAACGGTTCGGACTACATCATGAAATGTTGGGTTGCTCCCAACAGAGATGGCGGCAGGCAATCGTTGTCCTGTTCCGTTGGTGAACCAGCCGGCGTAGACGCCGTCTGCAGGGATCATGCCTTGAGAGTCATTGGCAAAGTTTGCCGTCGGATACCCTAATTCACGACCTCGAGCGTGCCCATGAACGATTTCACCTTCGACGCGATGGTATCGCCCAAGAATTCGACTGGCTTCGGCGACCCTTCCGCGCGTCAGGGTTTCGCGTACCCAGGTTGATGACCACCGTTCAGTTTCACCGATGTCGTCGACCTCCACGACGGTAAAGTCGTGGACTTTGCCGAGTTTTCGCAGCGTGTTGATATCTCCGCTATTACCAGCACCGAATCGGGTATCTGCACCAACCACCACTATCTTGGCGTTGAGCGAGTCCACCAAAATGTTTTTGACGAACTGCTCGGCAGTTTGCGCCGCGAAGTTGAGGGTGTAGTGGATGACCAGAGTAGCATCGAGCTCGCACGCTTCAAGCAGCTGCATTTTCTGCGGTAGCGACACGATGGGAACTAAAGGTTCTTCTGGCAAATGCACAAGTCTGGGGTGCGGATCGAAGGTCACGGCCACCGAGGTGAGATCGTGTTGTTTGGCGGTGTCAACCACGACCTTGAGGACAGCTTGATGACCCCGGTGCACGCCGTCAAAGTTGCCGAGCGTGACAACGGATGGTGCCGGTGATTGGCCGATCGCGGCGGTACCTGCCCAGTATTGCACTTGGTGTCTTCCTTTGTGTCGCGTTCAGATGCTGTCGGTTCTGATATTAGCCCAGGGGCGCTGGACGATGTTTATATAGCCAGTACAGTCCCACGAGAGGCAAGATCAGGGGGATAAAGCCATAACCGATACCGAACGTTGACCATACGGTGGGTTCGGTGAACAGCTCGTTGGTATCCAGTATCGACCAGGTTCCGATGACGAGGACGCCGACGAGTTCAAACCACACGGCGGCTAAGGCGACTTTCCACGCCGTGTGCCCTTTGACAGCCAAGGCAAAGGTCGCAATGATATACACGATCGCAGACAGTGCCGAGAGGCTGAAGGCTACCGGTGCGGCGTCGAATTTGGTCAGTATCTGGAATCCGGAACGCCACGCAGCAGCGAGTGCCAAGATGGCATAAAGCATAACGATGATGCGTCCGACGCCTTGCGTTCTTCCGGTGGTGGGTTTGACCTGTGGGGTCGGGCTGATGGTGTCAGCCATGCCAGATCACCTGCAATCTATGAATCATGACCAAGATGGTGGGGCCGATGGCGGCCATGACCAAGTTGGACCAGCGGGTTTTATCAGTTATCCCCCAGAAGAAGGCAATTGGGGGCAGGATCATTGCCGTGATGATATAGCCCCAGAATTCCCAGGCGGGACCATTGAGGGGCACCGGTGATACCAGGGCATAAATCGCGTAAATACCTAAGTAGAGTTCGACAGCGGCCAGTGACAGGATAGACGAGTCGGCTGGATGGTCGCGAATAATCGTTGCGATAATGCAAATGATCGCCGAGAGAATGCCGATGGCCGCACCGGTGTAAAACCAGCCGTCAAGGATCATGAAGGTGCTCCGGTAAGGTGTTCTAAGGTGGCGAAAACAATTTCGGGTTTGGCTTCGGTCTTGCCCGCTCGTTCAGCGTTTTGAATGAGCGCGATGACTTGACCGTCATCAACGGTGGCGGCCATGAGGTCTTGGCTCTGCGATGCTGCGATGCGACGACCGTGAATCAGGTCTTGAGCTTCTTGCGCACTGATGACACGCGTTGGAAAGAGTCGAGTGATCGCCGTTGAAAGGTCTGTGTACACAAAGTTTTGTGCTAATTCGTCGATCGTCACGGCATCTTCGACGTGGTAAGGGCCAACAGCTGTCCGTCGGAGTGCAGTGAGGTATCCCCCGGTCTTGAGGGTCTCGCCAAGGTCTCGAGCCAACGCACGGATATAGGTTCCGGCACTGCATTCGACCTCAACGTCGAGATCAATCGTTTTGCCGTCGTCGGCGCGTCGAATATCTTGAACATCAAAGCGGTGGATGGTGACTTCACGCGCGGGAATGTCCACGGTCTCGCCATCACGCACCCGTTGGTAGGCGCGTTTGCCGTCAATTTTTATGGCGGATACCGACGAGGGTATCTGCTGAATTATTCCGGTGAGATCGCCAATGGCATCTGTAATGGCCGTCTGGGTCACAGCGTTAGCGTACCGGGTTTGGGTGATTTCGCCGTCTGCGTCGTCGGTGGTCGTGTTGTGACCTAGCCGGATCGTGGCTTGGTACGTTTTGGTCGTATCAACGATGTAGGTCAGCAAGCGGGTGGCTTTATTGAACCCGATGACCAGCATTCCGGTGGCCATCGGGTCCAATGTACCGGCGTGGCCTACTTTTCGGGTACCGGCAATTTTTCGGGTGCGGGCTACGACATCGTGCGATGTCCAGCCCGCCGGCTTATCGACCAGTATGAGTCCCGAGGCAGGTTGCGCCATGTGTTATTCCTTGTATGGGTCTTCGTCGCCCGCATAGGTTGCGTTTTCGCGCTGCGCGGCCAGTTCGGCGTCGCGTTCTTTTGCGGCACGCAGCGCTGCTTCTAATTGGGCTGCAGTTTCGGGCACGGTGTCACGGATGAGTTCCAGGGTTGGCACCAGTCGGATGTTGAGGCCGCGGCCCATTTCGCGACGCAACAGGCCACGATTGTCTTCCATGGCCTCATGTGCTGCAGCTACAGTTTCGTCGTCACCGTAGACGGTGTAGTAGACGGTAGCTTGCTGCAGGTCGTTGGTAACGCGTACCTCTGTGATGGTGACGTTATCAACTCGGTCATCTTTGACGGTTTTCTGTAGGGCTTCGGCAAGGATGACTTTGATCCGCTGTGCCAGCCGTGCGGCACGATTGTGGTCTGCCATTGAAGGGCTCCTCAAAGAGTGTGGTACACCGTGGCGCCCCGCGCTGGGGCGCCACGATGGTGCAAGTTAAACGCGGGGTTTTTCTTGCATTTCGTAGTTTTCGATGATGTCGCCTTCGCGAATGTCGTTGAACTTACCCAGTCCAATACCGCATTCGAAGCCTTCGCGGACTTCGGTGACATCGTCGGTGAATCGACGCAGCGAACCGATGGATAGTTCACCACTGACGACTTTGCCGTCACGAATCAGACGTGCAGTAGCGTTTCGACGCATGACACCGGAGGCAACCATGGAACCGGCAATCGTACCGGCCTTGGAGGAGCGGAAGATTTCGCGGACTTCGGCACGACCCAAGACCACTTCTTCGTATTCCGGTTTGAGCATGCCCTTGAGTGCCTGCTCGATATCGTCGATGACGTCGTAGATGACCGTGTAGAAGCGCATATCGACGCCCTCTTCGTCGGCCAGTTCGGCAACACGTTCTGCTGGGCGGACGTTGAAGCCGATGATGATCGCGTTGTCGACCGTGGCCAAGTTGACGTCGTTTTGCGTAATCGCACCGACGCCTCGGTGGATGACACGAAGTTGTACTTCGTCGGCGCCGCCCACATCGATTTGCATTAGCGAATCTTCAAGCGCTTCGACCGGACCGGATGCGTCACCCTTGATGATGAGGTTGAGCGTATCCAGTTTGCCTTCAGCAACAGCCTGATCGAATTCTTCCAGGGTGATGCGTTTACGACGGCGTGCCAGTGTGGCGTTGCGTTTCGCGGTTTCGCGACGTTCGGCGATCTGTCGGGCGGTACGTTCATCCTCGGTTACCAAGAACACGTCGCCAGCGCGTGGCACGTTGGACAGGCCAAGCACCTGGACGGGACGTGAAGGCAGCGCTTTTTCGACTGGATCGCCGTATTCGTCGAACATCGCACGAACACGACCATGAGCGTCGCCCACGACCATGTTGTCGCCCACTCGCAAGGTACCGGTTTGCACCAGGACGGTGGCGACTGGTCCGCGTCCGCGGTCGAGGTTGGCTTCAATCGCCACGCCTCGGGCGCCACGTTCTGGGTTGGCTTCGAGTTCCAGAGCAGCATCAGCCGTCAACAGAATCGATTCCAAGAGGCCATCGATATTTTGCTTCTGTAGGGCCGAGATCTCGACGAATATCGTGTCGCCACCATATTCTTCCGGGACCAGGCCGTATTCGGAAAGCTCACCGCGGATACGATCCGGGTTGGCGCCTTCCTTATCAACTTTGTTAATCGCGACCACGATCGGCACTTCAGCCGCTTTGGCGTGGTTGAGCGCTTCAATGGTCTGCGGCATGACACCGTCGTCGGCTGCAACGACGAGCACGGCAATGTCAGTGACCTTGGCACCGCGGGCACGCATTGCGGTAAACGCCTCGTGACCCGGGGTATCGATGAAGGTCAGCGTACGCTGTTTGCCATCGTGTGGGACTTCTACCTGGTATGCACCAATGTGCTGGGTAATACCGCCGGCTTCTGATTCACGAACACGAGCAGAGCGAATCGCATCCAGCGTACGCGTCTTACCGTGGTCAACGTGACCCATCACGGTCACGACAGCCGGACGGGCTTCCATGTCTTCTGCGGCGTCTTCTTCATCCAAGTCGATGTCGAAGGCGTCGAGAATTTCACGGTCTTCTTCTTCTGGGGAGACGATTTCAACTTTGTAACCAATTTCTTCGCCCAGGATCTGGAAGGTGTCTTCATCAAGGGACTGGTTGGCTGTTGCCATCTCACCAAGGTGGAACAGGACCGTAACCAGTGCTGCTGGATCTGCCTTGATACGTTCTGCAAGATCAGCGATCGAAGAGCCACGGCGCAGACGAATAACAGTGTCGCCATCACCCTTGGGAACTTTGACGCCACCGATGACTGGTGCCTGTTGCTGCTGCTCTTCGCGACGTGCACGTTTCTTAGAACGACGACGACCGGTCTGAGGACCTCGGCCGAAGGCGCCTTGTGCGGACCCTCGTCCTGGTCCTCGACGTGGTCCGCCACCGGGACCGCCGCCACCACGGCGTGGTCCGGCGCCACGGCCTGCATCCGCAGGTGTTGGCGGTGTAATCTGGCCGGGCATCATTGCCGGTGAAGGGCGTGGTCCTGATGGACGTGGCTGTTGTGGTGCTGGTTTACCAGCAGCAGGTTTTGTGCCGGGTTTCGGCGCACCCTTACGGGGACCGGGTTTGGGGCCCCGACCGGGAGCCGGACGAGGGCCTCCCCCACGCTGTTCCTGACGCATGCCCTGTTGCGGGGCAAACGGGTTATTGCCTGGACGTGGACCGCCACGAGGACCCGGACGGGGTGCGGTGGTGTCTTCTTTGGATTGGAAAGGATTATTGCCAGGGCGTGGAGCCGCTGGTTTCGGACCGGGTTTTGGCGCCGATGGGCTGGCATCTGGTTTTGGCGCAGGTTTCGAGGCCGGAGTGGAGGCCGTCGGTTTAGCTGCCGGCTTTGGCGCAGGTTTCGGTGTCGCGGCAGCTGGTTCTGCAGCCGGCGTTTCTGGTGCTTTCGGAGCAGCAGGTTGCGGTGCTTCTGGAGCTGGCGCAGGCTTCTCAGCCTTGGGTGCAGCTGGTTTCGCTGCCTGTGGTTTCGGTGCAGGCTTCTGTGCTGGTTTGGCAGCAGGTTTTGGTTTCTCTGCCGGTGCAGCGTCGGCGAATGCCGACTTCAGGCGCTTGACTACCGGTGGTTCAATTGTTGAAGACGCTGAAGATACAAACTCGCCCATTTCTTCGAGTTTATTCAGCGCTTCGCGGGATGTAATCCCAAGTTGCTTGGCAACTTCGTGGACGCGCAGTTTCGCCACGATTCTCCTGTTCTGGCTGAATCGTGGTCTGCACTACATTTAGTACACTACCGCGACTCGAGCCGGTTGAGTTATATGCTCTGTTGTCATGCGCATGACTTGGCGCGAACGCTTCATCGTGCGACGTGAGCTGACTTTGATATTCATCGTTGGGCACTCATCGTGTGCTCACCGGGTATCCATCAGATCTCTGACCCGCTTTCATCATTGTTCGGTGTGTTGGCGTTCTCCAGGGGCAGCCGGTCAAACTGTGCCCGCAGCTTTTCGGTGTCGATTTGACGTCGAAAAGCTCGAGCAAAAGCTCTTTTGCGCAGCGCGTTGGAGAAACACTTCGGGTCGGGATGCAACCAAGCCCCCCGTCCCGGGAGTACGCGACGCTCATCAATGACCAGGGATCGGGTATCACTGGTGGTCTCGAGCGCTACACGTACCAATTTGGTGGCGTGTTCTCGTGTACGACAGCCAATGCATAAGCGCACTGGTTCATGGGTGGCCATCAGCCTCCATATCTGTCACACATTCGTCAACCTTTAATAGTCTAACGCAATTTGGCACCTTGACGCCAAAGAGGGTCACTCCTCGGTGGTTGCCTGACCTGCAATGTGCTGCTCGTAAACGGTTTCACCCATAATGTCGATGCGCCAACCGGTTAATTTTGCCGCCAAGCGAGCATTTTGCCCTTCTTTGCCGATAGCTAACGACAGTTGGTAATCGGGTACGACGACCGAGGCCGAACGGGTCGCTTCATCAACACCATAGACTTTGGTCACTTTTGACGGGGACAGGGCTGCTGCTATGAACTTGGCAGGATCATCAGAGTAATCGACAATATCGATTTTCTCATCATTCAATTCGGTCATCACCGCACGCACGCGGGCGCCCATCTCACCAATACACGCGCCTTTGGCATTAATGCCCGGTTCGTTGGCTTTGACGGCAATCTTGGTGCGGTGCCCGGCTTCACGTGCAATTGCTGCAATTTCTACCGAATTATTGGCAATCTCTGGGACTTCAAATTCGAAAAGTTTACGGACCAGACCAGGGTGAGACCGAGAGAGTGTGATCGAGGGGCCCTTATTGCCCCGGCCCACCGAGACAACGTAAGAACGCAAACGCTTACCGTGGGTGTAGTCCTCTCCAGGCACCTGTTCCGCCGGTGGAAGAACACCCTCCACACTGCCGAGATCAACCTGAACCATGTGAGGGTTATTACCCTGTTGAATGACTCCGGAAATAATCTGGTCTTGTTTATCCCGGAACTCCCCGAGAACTTGGTTGTCTTCGGCATCACGCAGCCGTTGGACAATCACCTGACGGGCAGTCGATGCCGCGATGCGGTCGAAGCCAGACGGCGTATCATCAAACTCACCGATGGGCTCGTCGTTTTCTCCATATTCGACCGCCCAGATCGTAACTTTGCCGGACTTTTTATCAATCTCAGCGCGGGCCTGTGGGATAGCACCGGGAGATCTATGGTAGGCCAGCAGCAAGGCTTGTTCGATCGTATCGATGAGCTGATCGAGTGGGATCTCATGTTCAGTCTCAAGCGTGCGCAGCAGGGAAATATCGATATCCACCAGTTCCTCCAGGGTTTGATTCAATTGTGATTCTATTTTGGGGTGTAATTGTGGCCGAGCTCGTCGCGCTCAGGCATATTTCAGCTACTTTAGCTGAACTTGAACAACAGCGTTCGACAGGCGATGGTAATCATAATGCACTGGCGCAGCATACTTGGACGGCATGCCTTTCTTCGCGCCTGGCGTGATGAGTGCAAGTTCGACTCCCTCGGTGTCGACGCTATGAATTTTTGCTTCGACAGATTGATCACCATCGATGATGACCGTAATGATTCGCCCGAGGTTCTTTTCCCAATGGTGCTTGCGTACCAGCGGGCGGTCAGTCCCAGGAGTGGAAACTTCCAACGTATAGGGTTCAGCACCCAAATGTGGGATGTCATCGCCTTGAGCATCTAAGGCCGCTGAGACTTCTTGGGTAATCAGCGCGATCATGTCAAGGCTCACCCCGTTTCCGTCATCGATCCGGTCGATGACCACGGATAACACTCGATCTCCCGGTGAGCCACCCACAACGACTTCTTCACACCATAGGCCTTGCCCTTCGACGACCGCTGCCACAATGCTTTGTAGTTCGGTGCGTTGGAGTGGATCGAGCTCTGACACAGCGGGCTGAGAATCTTGAGTGGTCTTGGCAAAACTGCGACGGTTGACCATAACGCGGGGGTGTACTCCTAAAGGTAGTGGTACGAAATTTGTACCAAAATCGGGGATGCTTTGGTGTAGACGAGCCTAACTGTGACACAATACCAAGTTGTGAAGTCCAAAGATATGCCCAGTTCAACTCACAAGCCGAAATCGCCACGTTGGCGCCCGGCGGTATTCGTGATTGCCTTAGGGGCTCTCATTGGACTGGGAGTATGGGTGACGGCGGGTTTTCTCAAGACTACTGACAGCGTTACTCAACAATCTAGTGCGCTCACTCCGGGACAGCATACTCAAGAGCTCAAACGCATGCTCAGAATCTCTGCAGCATCAGATGTAACGCTTCCCAACATTGGGTCTATTCCCGAAATAGCTGATGAGGCGGAACCGGTAAGTTGTGGTTCGCGGTTTGCTCATGCTTTAGATGAGGCGGCCATGCAGCTTTACGGTGTGGACTATTTGTCCACGATTGGGGGAGCTCGTCTTGCTGATACGCGTAGCTGGCGTGTTCAGCAAGTACAAGCACATCAAAGCGCTCAGGCCCTGCATCTGCTGTTTCCTTCAGAATGCGCGCCGACGCCTCCAGTGGTGTACGAAGTCGAACCGAATTTGCGCTTTGCTGATGCGATTGGGATCCAACATATGGTCAAGCTGTCTGACGAGCTCATTGACCAATGGTCTCAGCTGTATTTATTGGCAGAGACCCCTGCACAACGCGAACTTGCGTTGGCGGGGTTGTGGCAGGTCATCACCTGGGAAGCGTCCTGGCAGCCCGGTGGATCCCCATTTGCTTTCGCGTTCTAAGCATCAACGGCATTCAGCGATGAAACCACAAACAAACCAAGACAGGCAGCCGTTCGGTATGACGACTGCCTGTCCTTTTCGTTCTACGAATTATGAGGTGGTTTGCTGCTGATACTGTCGAACAAGTTTCACGACATGATCAAGGGCGTCATCAACGGCAATATCCTCCCGGGTGTCGGCCAGTCGGTCTTTGAGTTCCAAGGTGCCCTTGGCTAAACCACGACCCACAATCAGGTGTAGCGGGATACCGATGAGTTCGGCATCCGAGAACTTCTCTCCGGCGTGAGCTTTACGCCGATCATCGTAAAGTACTTCAAGACCTGCGGCTTCAAGTTTGTGGGCGAAATCTCCTGCGGTGTTGAAGATCTCGTCATCCTTGCCGGTCGCCACAATGTGAACGTGTGCAGGCGCGACATTCATTGGCCAGATCAAGCCCTTTTCGTCATGGTGAGCTTCCGCAAGAGCTGCGACCGCACGGGATACGCCAATGCCGTAGGAGCCCATCGTGACGACTACTTGTTTGCCGTTTTCGTCCAGGACTTTCAGATCCAGTGCTTCAGCATATTTTCGGCCCAGCTGGAAAATATGTCCCATTTCCATGCCGCGACGGGTTACGAGTGGTCCAGAACCGTCCGGTGCTGGGTCGCCGTCGCGAACCACGGTGGCTTCCAAGACACCGTCCCAGGTGAAGTCACGTTCTGCAATCAAGCCAAAAACGTGCTTTTGATCTTCATTCGCCCCGGTGATCCAACTCGAGCCTGGCACGATGCGCGGGTCAACAAAAAATGGAATCCCAGTTTCCGAGGTGGTGCCGAGCATTTGAATGGCTTGACCATTCTGCATCAACGTGGGACCAATGTAGCCGGGTACTAGTTTGGTGTGTTGGGCAATATCTTCATCGGTGGCTGGCTCGATGGATGGTTCACCGTTGACACCCAGCGCTTCAGCGATGGATGCTTCGAGCCGCTTGATGTCAACCTCCCGGTCTCCCGGCACGGCGACGACAAAGACCTGACGTTCGTCCCCATCGAGTACCGCTGTGAGCACTACACATTTGAGGGTATCTGCGGCATGCCAAGCGCCGTGAGCTTTCGGTGCCAGCTGATTAGCTACATCCACAAGTGCCGCGATCGTCGTGGAGACTGGAGTATCTTTGACTTCAGGTGCACCAGCATCAGAATAATCGATAGGATCTGGTGCAATCGTGGTGACGGCTTCAACGTTCGCGCGGTAGCCACCGGGCGATTCGACGAACGTGTCTTCGCCGGCCTGGGAGGGGTGTAAGAATTCTTCGGAGCGTGATCCACCCATGGCGCCAGCTGTGGCCTCAACCGCGACCACATCCAAACCAAGACGTTGGAAAATCTTGATGTAGGCAGCGCGGTGCTTATCGTAGGCTTCATTAAGGCCTTCGTCATCAATCGTGAAAGAGTACGAATCTTTCATAAGAAATTCGCGCACTCGCAACAGACCTGCTCGCGGGCGTGCTTCGTCGCGGTATTTCGTTTGGATCTGATAGAGGTACACTGGCAGATCTTTATAGGATGAATAGTGGTCTTTGACTAGTAGGGTAAACATTTCCTCGTGGGTCGGTGCCAACAGGAAATCTGCCCCTGAGCGGTCATGAAGCCTGAAGATACCATCGCCGTAATCTTCCCAACGACCGGTGGCCTCGTAGGGCTCTTTTGGCAGCAAGGCCGGGAAATGTACTTCCTGCCCACCAATGGCGTTCATTTCTTCACGAACGATATTCGCGACCTTATTTTTGACCCGAAGACCAAGTGGCAACCAGGTATAACCGCCTGGTGCCGCACGACGAATGTACCCGGCGCGGACGAGCAGTTTATGACTTGCGACTTCGGCATCTGCTGGGTCGTCGCGCAGTGTGCGAAGGAATAAGGTGGACATGCGCAAGGGCACTTGGAGGGCTCCATTCATCAAGGTGGTGGTTGTCTGGCAAGTATTCTACCGCAGCATCTCATCGAGTTGATCGAGCTGTGTAAGGCTGAGTGCGACATCTGTCGGCGGTGTCGACACGGCAAGGAGTACCCAGTTTCCATTCCGTATGATCACGATGGACCCGGTTGACTCTTTGGGGCCCTGCATTTGAATTTCGATGGCCTCATCTGTGTGATGAGTCAATGGCGCAGCTTCATAGGTTGCGGCCTGACACTGTGCCAGCACAGTGTCGAGGGAGTCGGTAAAGGTAGCTGCTTCGGGTACGGTATTAAATCCTAACGCAGCAAGGCCTCGGGTAGTCTCGGGGTCGTTATCTTCCAACGTGACGGTCCCGTACGCCGAGACTTCAGGCAGGGCTTCGTACGTTATGGAACAGTCATGTTCTTCGGCCGAGAACGTGAGGGCTCTTTCAAGTTCGACCAGTGCCACTTGTCCAACAGGAATTTTTTCTGCTACTGGTTGTTCCAAGATTTGCGCAATCATCCGCGTGACACGTTCCGGGGTGGCCAAAGCGTCTGTTGGCTCGGCTGTCACCGTTTCCGTCACGGTTGCGGTTGCTTCCGGTTCCACGGGTGTGGGCTGGTCAGTACAGGCCGTCAAGAGCACACCGGCCACAGCCAATATGGTGAGTTCGCGTTTCATTGCTGAGCTTGCACCGCTTCTACTACCTCGGCAAGGGTCGCGACAGCTTCGTTGAGTTGTTGTCCTGGTTCGACTGTCGTCCAGAACACTTGGGTATCAAACCGTGCGACGACTGTGGCATTGGTAATGGAGATATTTTCGGCTTCTGGCTCAGGCACATCATTGGGCGAGATGACGTAGTCCGGTAATGACCCGGCATCGGGAATCGCGGTATCTGAGGTTTCAAATGCACCGGAGAGCTCACCCCGCGAGGTGAGTACTAATTCTTGATCCGCTTGGGTCAAGACATCCGGGATCGTGATTTCTTCGACCTCACCGAGGCCAGTGGCCTGGTAGTGGAGGGTAAGCACATTCGTTTCGTCAATGGTCAGATCCACATTGTCGCATTGCGTCCAAGGCTCTGTTCTTGCGGTGAAATAGGCTGTGGCATCATCTGCGTTGTCGAATCCTGCGGCCACGACGGTCTGGGCCGTGTGGGAATTTTCTGCCGTTTTGGAGTGAAATCCTACTGCGACATCATTGGTGGTGTAGAAGTCCGCGTCTACCGTACCGGCGCATTCTTGCGGTTCGGGTGCATACTGCTCGATCTCAGCGGCGGCGTTCTTTAACGATTCCAAGGCCGGGACGCCAACCATGATGATTGCTTCCGGATCCATGACCGACTTGATGGCTTGATGAAATACAGTTTGAGTGGGTACTTCGACAACGGGAGGCGGACTGACCTCAACCGAGGTTTCTTCACGCGGCTGGGAGCAACCGGTGACAATGAGTGCACCGGCGGCCATTAGCGCCAGACGTTTTCGCATGTCTGCCCCTCCTGAAATGTAGTTAAAACAATACGGTAGCGAAGCGATCCACGGTATCAAAACCAACTCGTTGATAGGTGCGGATGGCGGCTGTATTGAAATCGTTGACATATAAGCAGACCACGGGGGCCAGCTCGAGGGCACGGTTGACCACCGCAGCCATGGCGGGAGCAGCCCGGCCTTGCCCTCGGGCTTCGGGAGCGATCCATACGCCCTGAATCTGGATGGCTCGGGCAGTGACGATACCAAAGTCCGCTTTGAAGATGACCCCCTGTTGCCCGGTTTCGATCATGGTGTGGCCTTTAGCAATCAGTTGTCGAACGCGAAGTCGGTAGCCGTTTGAACCATCGGCCAGCGGTGAGTAGCCCAGTTCCTCGGTGAACATTGCAACAGAAGCGGGCAGTACGGCGTCGTAGTCAGATTCGCTGGCAAATCGCACATTGGGATTTGCTGGGATATTGGCGTGATTCTGGATGGTCATGAAAGGTTGATCTTTACGGATGTCGCGGGCCGGCTGGCGTCCGAAGCGTAAGACATCCCAGATACCTTCCACCGCAGGCTGGGGGCCAAAGATGGAACCGAAGTGTTCATCAAGTGCGCTCAGTGCCTGACCAAAATACATTCCATGTTCTCTACTCTTGGTAACGGGCACGATATTTGCTCCGGCCCAACACGCTGCCACCAGCCGATTGGGGGCGTGCGGATCGAAGATGCCTAGGAAGATTCCACGCGCAAAACCTCCGATCGGACCGGCGCGACGACCGGTATCCAAAATGGATTGCACATATGCGTTGGTGACCGGGTTTCGCTCCACGACCTCACGTAATGCCGTGGTATCCGAGTTGGCAAGAATGCGCACGGTATCACCAGTTGCTTGTGCCACGGCGTCTTCGGCATCAAGCAACCAACGAAGTGTCCGGGTCAAATGCCGCACGGTCACCCTTTCGGTTAGAACAGTGTTACGGGTTTGAAGATGTCTGCGACAATCAGCAAGATCCCCATAGTTAATAATAGGCCGAAGACGACAATGGTTAGCGGGAACATCTTGGCAATATCGAATGGCCCTGGATCAGGTTTACCCCGGAGCTTCGCCCAGCCTCGTCGGAGTGTCTCCCATATCCCTCCGGCGACGTGGCCACCATCTAGCGGTAGCAAGGGGATCAGGTTAAACACCATCAGAGCGACATTGAGTCCGGCCAGCAGGGACAGGAGCATTGCGGCCCGATCAGTCAGGGGGATATCGTGTTGGGCTGCGGCCTCCCCCGCAATCCTCCCAACACCCACAACTGACACGGGACCGGTAGGGTCGCGCTCGCCATCCGTGACCAATACTTTGGCGGTATCCCACAGTTTTGCAGGAAGGACCGTAATGACTGAAAAGGTGCCGGCGATCTGGTCACCGACCACCGTCAGGGCTGCACTGGGTGGCTGTTGTTGGTTTTCAACTCGAGACGATAGGCCAATAAAGCCCACCGGTTGCGTTTGAACCTCACCATTTTCATCGGTCACGGGTTGGTTGAAACGGTCAAGACGTGGACGTTGTGTCAGCACGGGGGTGATGGTTTGTTCAATGACTTCGCCATCGCGGACATAGGTAATAGCTGTTTCTGTATCGGCGCGCTGCTGGATGGCGGCCGTGAGTTCATCCCAGCTTTCGACCGGCTGATTGTTGAAGTGCGTAATTTCGTCGCCCGGTCTTAACCCAGCCGCCCACGCTGGAGAGGCTGGATCGTCTGGAGCACATGCTGCGTCCAGTGCCGCCGCGTCAGTGGTTTCTGTCATACACTCAAAGACGTCATGTGCCTTCGTCGTAGGGGTCGCAACACCGACCGTGGTGACCAAGATTGCCGTCAAAACCAAGGCTATGATCAAATTCATGAAGGGGCCGCCCAACATGATGATCAAACGTTTCCATACGGGCAGTGAGATGAACGTTCTGCCGATGTCGTGTTCTGTCAGTTGTGCGGCCGCATCCTCACGAGCTTGACTTGCCATTGTTTGGAAGTATTGGCTGCGCGCCTTCGAGGGGGCTTCGCCTGGCTTATTCGGTGGCAACATGCCAATCATGGACACGTAACCACCCAAGGGAATGGCTTTGATACCGTATTCGGTTTCGCCTTTAGTGGTTGACCACAGGGTTTTGCCGAACCCAATCATGTATTGGGTTACCCGGACGTTGAAGAGTTTGGCCGGTAGAAGGTGGCCAATTTCGTGCAATGCGATAGATATTGCAATGCCAACGACCATAATCAGGACGCCGACCACCGCAAGCAAAATGGTCATAAAGGTCCTAGTCGAGTACGACGAGTAGTTCGACGACGGCTAGCAGAAACGCATCGACTTGTGCTTCATCGTAGGCTTGATGTCCCTTTTGGGCGGTAAAAGTCGCGTTGCGCACGTCGGTGAGCCGAATATGTTCCTCATCTTGAAGATGGCTGGTAATGCGATCCATACACAGATCGACTTCGTCAATGTCGTAACCTTGAATATTTGGTTCAGCACGACGGAATTTCTCACCGTTGGGGCGTTGGAGTCTGCCCATGAGTTCTTCTAACAAACTGATCAGTTGAAGGTCCCAGGCTTGTTGACCGTGCACGGAAATAAATTCATCACGTTCAGCTTTCCGTAGCGCGTCTTCCAACCGTTCTAGGACCTGGTCCACCTGATCCGGTCGGTAACCACCTCGAACAAGGTCGAAGGTTTTATTCTGGACGGTGTCGGCGGTGATACCGGAATCTGCTTCGTATGCCTGACGGGCCTCGGTAATGAACTCATCGACTTGTTTGATGTGATAGCCAAATTTACGTTTTGGCATGGTGTGGAACGGTGAGGTGTTTTGAGTCTTAGCAGACACGTTTTTTCCTTTGACTGACGCTAGCCCAGGATCAGTGGCAGCACGACCACGAACAGGGTGTATCCAACGGGAATGGCAAAAACTACAGAATCAAGACGGTCCATGACTCCCCCGTGGCCGGGCAACG
Organism: Enteractinococcus sp.; assembly: GCA_036516115.1. Taxonomy (GTDB): domain Bacteria; phylum Actinomycetota; class Actinomycetes; order Actinomycetales; family Micrococcaceae; genus Yaniella. Next base: position 73,736 of record DATBUL010000005.1, read on the forward strand.
TGGTGCCCATGTCTTTGACACCGAAATCTCGTTTAACCATGGAAGCCGCGAAGTCTCCGGCGGTTGCCGCCAACATTAAAACGGTACCAATGAAGATACCGACCCACCACTGATATTCCAGAAGGTAATGGGTCAATAACACCGCAATCACGATGGCCCCAGAGAGTGAGCCGAAAAACCCTTCCCAGGATTTCTTTGGCGATATCTTGGGTGCCATGCGGTGTTTGCCCAACGTTGCGCCGATGAGATATCCAAACGTATCGCTGGCCACGACAACTAATACAGTAGTCATCACGAGCACACTGCCATTTGTTTCCTGAAGGAGGGTAATGCCAAATGACAGGCAGAATGGTAACCACAAGATAGCAAGTAACGTTGTCGCCATTGACGCAGCAGGTCGGTCAGGCTCGCCCACAGCGGTCCAAAATACTGTTAGGAGTATGCCGCCAAAGAGGGCGAACACCATAGCGTCCACTCCCCCAAACCAGGCAGCTGCCGGGATACCGAGTCCGGCCACCCAGCCTGGGGTCAAGGCCAAATGTATGTTCCGCGTCTTTGCGACCTGAGCAAGTTCCCATATGCCAATAGGTACGAGCACCGCGATGAACAATGCTATCACCATGGGGAACCAGACGATCCCAACGGCTGCAGTTCCCAAGAGCACCAGGCCGACACCAATAGCCGCAGGAAGATTTCTGCCGGCCTTTGATTCCTTGGGACTAGCAGCTCGTGCGGGCAGTGGTTGCGGTGGGGTGATCTCTTGAGGCTCGACTTGTTTAACCGTCAGAACCGTGGATTCTTCAGGATCTATATCCGTGGAAGGATCAGACCCAAAACCCAAATCATCACTACCGAAATCGTCACCAGCTTCTTCAACGGCTCCAGCTTCATTGAGTGCAGCTTGGTGACGTGCTACTTTTTTGGCAAGCATCGATGCCTGGGCAGCTTCCAGTGCCCGACGTTCTCGTCGGGTTTGAGGCACGATCATACCGGTGTCGGGATCACGGACAGGGTCAGGAAACCCCTCGAGATGGGATATGACCGGTTGGTGCTTTTCGGGTTTCGGATCTGGTGTGGACATGCAAGCGAAGGCTGAAAAAGCCTATACCTCCAGCAGTTCTTCTTCTTTGTTCTTCGCCATTTCGTCAATTTGATCAACGTAGCTACGAGTCAGTTCATCGAGATCTTTTTCAGCACGGCGACCATCATCTTCACCGATTTCGCCGTCGTCGACCATTTTGTCGATCACTTCTTTCGCAGCTCGACGAGCGTTGCGAATAGAAACACGGTGGTCTTCTGCTTTCGATTTGATGAGTTTCACGTACTCCTGACGACGTTCTTGGGTCAGTTCAGGCATCACGACGCGAATAACTTTACCGTCGTTGGAGGGGTTGGCTCCGACCTCGGACGACGACAGTGCTGTCTCAATTTCACGCAGTGCAGTGACGTCGTAAGGCGAGATCAAAATCGTCCGTGCGTCTTGAACTGCAAACGAAGCTAATTGCTGAAGCGGAGTCGGGTTACCGTAGTAATCAACTAAAACTTTGGCGTATAGTCCGGGGTTCGCGCGTCCGGTACGGACAGCCGCGAAGTCTTCGCGAGTGGCTTCTAGAGTGCGCTCCATCGCCATTTTGGCGTCTGATAATGCAGATGCGGTCACGGTGGTCTCCTTTAAGTTAATTCTGGGTATGCACTAAGTCTAAAACAGGTTACTGCTAGTCAGCTTACGGTGTGACAACAGTTCCGATCGATTCTCCAAGTAGTGCGCGAGTAACGTTGCCCTCGCCCTCCATGCCAAATACCAACATGTCTAAGTTGTTATCTTTACACATTGTCATCGCGGTCAGGTCCATGACTCGGATGTTTTTGACAATGGCTTCATCATATGTGAGATGGTCAAATTTCTTGGCACCAGAATCGACCTTCGGATCAGAAGTGTAGACGCCGTCAACGCCGGATTTTGCCATCAGCACCTGATCGGCGCGAATCTCCAGAGCACGCTGCGCTGCCACAGTATCCGTCGAAAAGTATGGTAGACCGGTGCCAGCTCCGAAAATCACAACGCGGTCTTTTTGCATATGCCGAATCGCACGCTGTGGGATGTAAGGCTCTGCTACTTGATGCATGTTGATCGCGGACTGCACACGCGTATCGACACCTGCCTGGGTAAGGAAGTCTTGCAGGGCTAAAGCATTCATCACGGTGCCCAGCATGCCCATGTAGTCAGCGCGCCGACGATCCATACCGTTTATGGAGAGTTCCGCGCCACGAAAGAAGTTTCCGCCACCAACGACAATGGCAATTTCTACTTGTCCTGCAGCGGCGGCGATTTGCTCGGCCACCGAACGGACGGTGTCTGGATCGACACCGATGGATCCGCCGCCAAAAACTTCTCCGGAAAGTTTCAACAGCACACGACGACGGGTGACCTCATCAAGTTGCGAATTTCGGGGACCATCTTGCAAGCCACCTGGAACGTTGATGGCGGGAGTGTCTGACACGGTAAGGCTCCTGTATAAGCAGTCGGGGCTTCGGGCATAAAGAAGGGGTGATCACCGGTCATGGTGATCACCCCCCTTATTTAGGTGTAAAAGATGCTGAATTTACCTAGACAATTCCAAACACTATTGTGCCTGAGAAAACGTTAGGCTCCAACACGGAAGCGGGCAAAGGCCAGCGCCTGAGTACCTGCTTCTTCCAGGACCTTGCCAACGGTGGTCTTGGTGTCTTTAGCAAAGGGCTGATCCAGTAGGGCAACTTCTTTGAAGTAGCCGGTCAGACGACCTTCAATGATGTTTTGCATAGCGCGTTCTGGTTTGCCTTCGGCGCGAGCAGTTTCTTCAGCGATACGACGTTCATTCGCAACGATGTCCTCTGGAACTTCGTCACGGCTGAGGTATGTCGGGCTCATAGCGGCGATGTGGACTGCGACGTCGTGTGCGGCAGTTTGCGCTGCTTCAGTGTCAGCATCGACGGCTACCAATACGCCGACCTGTGCCGGCAGATCCGCTGAGGTTTTGTGCAGGTATGGATCGACGTAAGCGCCTTCTAGACGTGCAATACGGCGTACTTCAACTTTTTCGCCTAACAGTGCGCCTTCTTCTTTAACGAAGTCACCTAGTGGGTTGCCGTTGTAGTCAGCAGCCAGCAGGTCGTCAACGTTGTCTGCCCCAGAGGAGACAGCAACGTCCAGCACGGTGTTACCCAATTCGATGAATTTATCGGATTTGGCAACGAAGTCCGTTTCGGAGTTAATCTCGATCATCACGCCAACACCATTTTCGACGGTGGCTGCGATGAGACCTTCTGCAGCAGCGCGACCTTCACGTTTGGAAGCGCCCTGAAGACCTTTAACACGGATAATTTCCAGAGCCTTATCGGTGTCGCCTTCAGCTTCGTCGAGGGCCTTCTTTACGTCCATCATGCCGGCGCCGGTACGTTCACGCAGTGCCTGGATGTCTTTGACTGTGTAATTGGCCATTACAGATATCCCATTCCTTGGAAGTTCGTTGCGGGGGTCGCCCGCGAATCTAAAACGAAACGTGGTTGTGTGGACTAGTGTTCTTCAGTAGCAGCAGGCTGGTCACCTTCAGGTGAAGCTTCAACCTGTTCTGCAGCCTCGACGGTGGCTTCATCAGCCGGAGCCGCAGTTTGATCTGCTTCTTCGGTTTGGCCAGCTTCCAGGAGTTCGCGTTCCCACTCAGCCATTGGTTCTGCACCACCGGTTGAGCCCTTGCCTTCGTTGCGGGCCATCAGACCATCGGCAACGGCGTCCGCGATTACTCGAGTGAGCAAAGCAACGGAACGAATAGCGTCGTCGTTACCTGGAATTGGGTAGGTAACTTCATCTGGGTCAGCGTTGGTATCCAAGATGGCAACAACTGGAATGCCCAGCTTGTTGGCTTCATCAATAGCCAGATGTTCCTTCTTGGTGTCGATGATCCACACTGCAGATGGGGTGCGAGTCATGTTGCGGATACCACCAAGGTTTGCTTGGAGTTTCTGCAATTCGCGCTCTAGCAGCAGCAGTTCTTTTTTGGTGTGGCCTGATCCTGCAACATCTTCGAAGTCAATTTCTTCGAGTTCCTTCATGCGGTTTACTCGCTTGGACACGGTTGCAAAGTTAGTGAGCATACCGCCCAACCAACGGTGGTTGACGTATGGCATACCAACGCGGGTGGCCTGTTCGGCGATCGCCTCTTGTGCCTGCTTTTTCGTACCTACGAAGAGGATGCTGCCACCGTGGGCTACGGTTTCTTTGACGAATTCGTATGCGCGGTCAATGAATGACAAGGACTGCTGCAGGTCGATGATGTAGATGCCGTTGCGTTCGGTGAAAATGAAACGTTTCATTTTCGGGTTCCAACGACGAGTCTGGTGTCCGAAGTGGACGCCAGAGTCAAGCATTTCACGCATGGTTACGACTGACATGGTCGCTCCTTCAAGGTTAATCCGCACGCAGATTAACCATCTCATTATCGGTTGTTGTTCTTAGCTGATTTTCTCAGCTTCCTAGCGTGAGTACGATGGGCTCGGGAATCACCACTGACCGAATCGTATTCGGACCGAAAGGTGTAACTGCAACATAAGTCGCACACTCACGCGCGTAGTCAATTACGCGCTCACGGCAAAGTAAGCGCACAATTGCTTTGACAAGCATACCTTATTATGCGCCCTCTTTTTGGTGCATTGTGACCACAAACACACGCGGTGTTGTAGGGGTTATGCTGAGATCGTTACGGAGCCTTAGCGTTAGATTTTGTTGCTGGGAGATCAAACTCAATTTCAGTGCCATCCGCTGCGATCAGTTCGACTTCCCAGTACAGCACACTATCTTTGTCTTCAAGCTCTATCGACTCGAAGGCCGCGGTGGGATGTAACGCGGATGCTTGGGTGAGGGCATCGAGTAGAGGCACCTCAATGCTCTGAGCGCGGGCGATGTCGTCGTCATCTGTATCGATCTCATCGTTCGTGATTGTGCCATCTGTTGTCACGTCAAGTTCATGCAGTTTGTTTTCGTGGACGATTTCAACTTCGTAGGTGTCGTCTTCTTGTTCAACCTCAATGAGCGTTCCACCCGGGTAAACGTCCTCCACTGCTGAGATAAGTCTGTGGATCGTTGTGAGGTATCCTGGCTGACTTGCATCATGACCTTGTGACTCGAGTAATTCCCGTTCCCATTCCGCCATGGGTTCCTCTAGGCTGTCACCGCCAGCATTTCCTTGACTGCGTGCCATGAGCCCGTCGGCTACCGCGTCAGCGATGACACGGGTCAGAACGGCTACGGAGCGCATTGAATCATCGTTCCCAGGAATGGGGTATGAGACATCTTCTGGGTCTGCATTCGTGTCCAAAATGGCGATAATCGGTATGCCAAGTTTTCTTGCCTCATCGACTGCAAGGTGTTCTTTTTCAGTGTCCACAATCCAGACGGCCGATGGAGTTTTTGACATGCTACGGATTCCGCCAAGGCTGGCTTGGAGTTTGGTCAACTCGCGATCCAGTAATAGGAGTTCTTTTTTGGTTCGCCCAGACCCAGCAACATCATCAAAATCTATTGCTTCGAGTTCTTTCATGCGGTCTACTCGCTTAGATACGGTAGCAAAGTTGGTCAACATGCCGCCAAGCCAGCGGTGATTCACATAGGGCATCCCAACACGAGTAGCTTGTTCAGCAATGGTTGATTGCGCTTGCTTCTTCGTTCCGACGAAGAGGATGCTGCCGCCGTGGGCAACCGTTTGTTTCACGAATTCATATGCTTCATCGATTAGCGCTAGGGACTGCTGCAAGTCAATGATGTATATCCCGTTGCGCTCGGTGAGGATATATCGTTTCATCTTCGGATTCCACCGGCTCGTCTGGTGTCCAAAATGAGCGCCCGAGTCCAATAGTTCACGCATTGTTACAACAGTCATGATCGCTCCTTCACACACCCCTGACGCCCTGATATCACCGCCAGGTTGGTCGCCAGAGGCTCGTATTGCGTTCTGTATTCAGCTTACTCTTTCCACAAGTTTTCAGCGCCCCTTGGGTTCTCCACATTTCCAATATGTAAGCACTGTGCAGGATCGAAATACGTCAAGCTTCTAACCATGACAAGAAGCGCTTTGGTATTCTCGATTCCGCCGCCTCCCCCACCACGTTGGGCTGTTCTAGTCGCCGTATTCCAAGCGATATTATGCACAGTTATCTGGGTAGCAACACCTGCAGCACATACGTCTCATTACAGGCGTGATGCAAACCAAGCCGAAGGGCTGTGGACTCCACCAGTTTCCAATGCAAAGCCTTCTGATCTGTTGCGTCCTTTCGTAGCCCCGAAATTGCCCTGGTCGGCTGCGCATCGAGGTGTTGATATCGAAGCGAGGGCTCCAGAAGTCCTGGCTCCGGCCTCAGGAGAAATCATATTTACAGGACACGTCGTGGATCGACCCGTCGTGACGATCCAACATTCGAATGGCATGTTGTCATCTCTTGAACCGGTCGAAACTGATCTAGAAGTAGGCGATATCGTCGCCCAAGGTGATCGGCTCGGTGTTGTCTCGCCAGATACTCAGCATTGCATCGTTGAGTGTGTGCATTGGGGTGTTCGGGTGCCTGATGGTTGGCGGGTGGGCGCTGGTTATCGGGACCTATATATTGATCCAGGCCTTCTTTTGGGTTGGACCAAACCGTCGATCTTGTGGCCCATTCGAGCAGCACCTAGTACTTAACGAGCTCTCAGCTGACGGCGTCGATGGATGGCCTCAGCAAGCTGCAACAAGGTTGTGGCAGAGTCTTCCCAACGAAATCTGTTTGCCTGGTGAACCACTGCTTTACTGGCAACACGAAACGTCGCATCATCGTCAAGCTTCGTCACCGCATCAGCTACCAGCTGCGGAATGTTATCAGCCTGCATGTCAATGAAGCATGCCCCGGGGTTCTTGCTTCCGCCAATTTCTTCGAAGATCTCCAGCTTCGATAACACCACCGGCGTTCCTTCCGCCATGGCTTCAGCTACCGGTAGCCCATAACCCTCGGAACGTGACAGTGTGACCAGTGCAGTTGAGGTCCTCAAGAGCTCCCGGTAATGGGTATCGGAGATTCCATTGTGAAATACGAGCTGCGCTTCTGCTATCCGATGCTGGATTGCAAGACCCAAGAGCTCTCGCCGGCGTTGCGCTGTGATTGGCGAACATAGGTGTAGTCGGTATTCGGGGAGATAACGCATGGCCTGGACTAACACTTCGACATTTTTGTACTCCATAAACGACCCCATATATACCAAAGCCTTTTCACGCCCCTGCGAGGGGTCTCTCGGGTGATCGAAGGTTTGCGGTGCGTTGGAGATGACATGTACGGGGCGCGAGGTGAGCCGATGTTTGCGGATCAGACGCTGCGAGGTCTGCGATACCGTAGCGACCGCATCTGCACCATTGAGCAGAAGCCGTTGAGGCACGTACGACAAGTGGTACAAGTACCACAAACCACGCACGAGTTGCGGTAGATCTTTTGGAGGGGTGCGGTGCTGATAATAGATTAAATCATGCAACGTGAGGATAAGGCCGAATTTGCGACCGACAGAGCCGATCGTCTGCATGGGCGAAAACACTACGTCCGGGTGATAGCGGTTGAGCTTATGTGCTGCTAACGGCTCGACAAGCGCGGTGGGATCATTCAGCTGCACAACCTCTAGGTGGTCTGGCAGTAGCTCCCGTTGCTTTGGGTCATGGATAATCACGGTGGGTTGCGCCTGTTGGGCTACAGCATGAATCAAGGAGTGGCTAAATCGCGAAATTCCATCATGATAATCGGTTCTGATATACCGACCATCCATAAATAACCGCATAGCGACTCCAACCGGAAGGAAAAGTAGGGCGTACCGGACTTGAACCGGTGACCAAAGGATTATGAGTCCTCTGCTCTAACCAACTGAGCTAACGCCCCATGTGCGCTCGTACACCAGCACGATAATCGATCCCGAGCTGGCGCGCACAGCGACACGATCAACTAGTCTAGCCTAGCTTGGGCTCAGAAATCATCACTGCGACTTCGTCTGACGTCGCACCATGATACATCTGTTCCACGATGTTAATGATCTTTTCGTGTGCGTGCTGAGCCGCAAACTTATGTGAAGCGTGCCCCATGGCCTCGCGTACGTCTTCAGCAGCTCCCAAGACAAGATTGATCTTGTCAGCCATATCCTGGGGATTATTTGGTTCGAAGAGATAGCCGTTTTCACCTTCGGATACTAAATGCGGTAGTGCTAACGCATCGGCTAGCACTACGGGAGTAGAGGCGCTCATGGCTTCCAGGGAGGCAAGGGACTGCAACTCAGCAGTGCACGGTTGGGTGAACACGTCAGCGCGCAAATACGCCTTTCGAAGCTCAGCATCAGAGACAAGACCTCGAAAATTGACTCTGTCTTCTATACCGAGCTCTGCCGCCAAGTTTCTCAAGTATGTACGCTGTTCGCCGTCTCCAATGATTTCTGCGTGCACGTTGAGTTGGGGATCCGTCAGGGTGAGTGCTCTGAGTAACACGTCAACGTTTTTTTCCACTGCAAGGCGCCCGACAAATAATGCCGTGGGATAAGCATGTGGCGCTACGTATTCGGCATCCTGTTGCTCATACTTGGCCACGTCAATTCCATTGGATACGGGAAGCACGTATTCCAAGCGAGCCTTGTGGCTCATGTTCTCAGCCGACAGTGGCGTTGGCGTTGTCACAATATTCGCTTTTCGCATAAGTCGTCCCATGTCGTACCAGGATCTGCGCGATACGAAATTTTTGAAAAACTGAGGACCCGGGATAAAGGGATCGAGGTTCTCTGGCATAAAGTGATTGGTACAAATGAGTCGCAGGCGACGGGCGTCCGCTGTATTTATGGCTGCTTCACCAATCATGTAGTGACATTGGGCGTGGACAACATTGGGCTGCAACTGGTCTAATAACCGGCCAATTGATCGATGGGCATGCCAGGGCATCACTAGTCTGTAGTATTCATGAGTCGGTGCGGGCAGTGATTTAAGTCGGTGCACTGTCGCTTCTGGATGCATTTCGATGGAATCTGGACCGTTAGTATGATGCGGGGCTACAACATGGACGTCATAGCCTTTTGCGGTAAGTTCAGTCGCGAGTCGAAAACACGATTTCGCCGCACCATTAACATGCGGTGGATACGTATCAGCGGCAATCAACACGCGAAACGGACTGTTGTGAGCGTCTGGCACGAGGGTATAACTCCTACTGAATTTTGATTCAAAATGATCCTAGACCAGGACCACATCACATATGTTCATTTCTCACCCGATCGAGCTACTTGTCATCAATACTTCACTCAAATGTCATCCGTTGGCGACGTTTCACTTGATCTCTAGAAACGCATCTCGATCCGCTTTGTTTCGTGGATCGAGATTGCGCTTGCGCATTAAAATTGCATTTTTTATGCCTTGAAACAGATAGTCCAGGCTGGCCATGATGTGGCCTGCCGCTCCGACTGCGAGGATACCAATCGCAATGTTGTGTATAAGCTGAGCATCTCCAATAAATGGGGCTTCGGCAAGTAATAAGAGCGGCACGCCGATCATCAACGCCACGGTGCGCGCTTTTCCGAGCAGCGTGACACTCATTTGTGGGTTGCCTGCATAGATCAAGGCCATCACTCCTGCCAGCATGAGGTCGGGTACGACAAGGGCAAAAACCAACCAAAGGGGTGCAACGCCGGAGAGTACAACTGTACTCACCACAACCCAAAGTGAAAGTCTATCCGCCAATGGGTCTAACCATTTACCCACTGTGGACACTTGGTTGAGTCGTCGAGCAAGAAACCCATCGATCCAGTCTGTTGAAAACAAGACGATGAGCGTGATCAGGGCATTCCAGTGCTCCCCGCGAAGCATAAACCACACGAATACGGGTACGAGGAGAAACCTCAGCATCGTGACAAGGTTGGGAATCGTGAACCAGTCATCTGTCACCGAAAGGTTCTGCTCTTCTTCCGGTGTAGGGTCTTGCGACCGGTTCATAGCTTCCTCAGGTTGCGGTGTGAAGTGATAAGTTGTCACCGACTAGCGACGGCGAAGTTTGCGCAGCAGAATCGCAGCGGTTGTAACCGAAGCTCCCAATACTGTCAGTGGCTGCCAGCGATCCTTCACGAAACCGACACCTTCATTGACCTTTTCGCCGGCTCTGGCAGCAGAGTGATGTGGTGCTAGAGGTGAAGTTGCATGTTCAATGTGTTCCGGCGCAACTTTCCCGGTGGCATGGCGTGTAAAGGTATTGAACTGGGCTCGCACATCTGTTTTTTCATCGACACCAGAACGAAGGTCGCCAAGGTGACGGCGTCGCAATTCCATGCGGTGACGCAGTTGCGCTTCGGTTGGTTCAGTTTGCGGCAGGGAGTCGGCTGCTTCGCCCCGACGTACGGCTTTTTTCTGCTCCTTTTGGGCCCGCTTTGCAAGTTCTTTGCGACGTTGCTTTTCGACGAGTTTCTGTTGTCTGCGTTCGGCTTCTAGACGATCGAATTCGACAGGGTCAAACGAGTTGCCCTTGAGGATGTAGCCGACATCATGTTTGATACCCCGGATAATGTCCGGTGAAACAAGCGGGAACGTTGATCGAATAACCAATAGCCCACCCACCATGAGAATCAGCATGAGCACGAAAGCGCCTAATGCAACCCACAATGCTGTTTGCCATAATGGAGCCTCGGACATGAAGCCACCGATAAGTGCGACCACCAGCGAGATAAAAGTTATCGACCCAAAAAATAGCCCGAAGAGTGACAGTCCAGCACCAACGCCGCCACGGATGCCTTTCGATTTGAGCTGTCCGCTCACTAGGGTGAGATTGTCATTCAACTGCTTGGGTACCAGCCGGAAAACGGTCGCCAGCAGGTCAAGCAGCGAACTCATCCGAGTCTTGGTCGTCACCCGAGGTGCGCTGTTGGTGGTCATTACTCACTACCTTCATATGTGTAACGCGGTCGAATCTTTGAGGTTATCTCTGACCAGTATAAACCGGGAGAGAATAATCTTGATATGGTCTGTGTTTTATTAGCCTGATGCGTCCCATACGAGGCTGCAAGCCTTGACGAGCGAAGCACAGTGGAATCTCTTTCCTGATCGAGCCCGATTAGAAGTCCGAGGACTGCACAATACGCATTTTGGAAGCTAATAATTCAATTTCCGGTCGCCGAGCCACCATATCTTCCACTCTGGTCAACGTCTCTTCAATGTGCTGGCGCTCTCCACTCACCATTGAAACGCCAAGTCTGGCGCGTCGATACAGTGCAGCATCATCAACTTCAGCAACTGCAACAAGGAATCGCTTTCGTATCTCGGCAACGATGGGACGTACGATCGAGCGTTTCGCTTTCAATGAGTGAACATCGCCAAGCAAAACATCAAACTCATTCCAGCCTATCCACATGATTCTAGCTTCGTGCACTGCGAGTATTTCAGCAACTAAGAGCGCTAATTTCACTCGAGGGAAGGAGGCAGGGGAGCCTTGCGCACAGCAGGACGTTTGGATCGTGGTTTCTCAGCCTGGTTATCGGAGATCTTTGGATCAAGAATACTTTAGGGTGATAATGAACGAGTCTAAGGGTGGTATGTGATCAACAATAAGTGCGATCCGTGTTTTAGCTGGCAGAAAACGAACCACGACCAACTGTAGTCGAACATAAAGCACCCCGAGTTTGGCAGAGCGGGCCACAGACCGAACGGATCGAGAATATCGCATACCGCGCGGTAAGTACTTGGCAATGAAAAAGCCCCGTCCACATGGACGGGGCTTATTTGCTCCCCCAACTGGATTCGAACCAGTAACCCCTCGATTAACAGTCGAGTGCTCTGCCGTTGAGCTATGGGGGAAGGCAACAAATGAATACTATATCAGACGCGTTTCGACGTTGTCTAATCAGGGCGCCATTTGTAACCAATGCCACAAAAAGGGTGGTGCAATTTCTAATCTAAGGCAGTTAGACTCGGTCGGCAGTTGGACCTTGCGAGGCCCATCTGCTGAAAACCACATACTGCAGAACTATAGAACGAAGGAGATAAACCTCGTGTTTAAAGAAACTGTTTCTAAACGTTCCAAGCTGTACGCCGGTTTCGCAGGAGTCGCTGCACTAGCGCTGTTTACCGCTTGCGGCTCAGATGAACCTACCCAAGAAGAACCTGTAGATCCAGGAGTTGAACAACAAGACCCAACACAACAAGATCCGATGCAAGAGGATCCAACTCAGGAAGATCCCATGCAGGAAGATTCAATGTCAGAAGACCCAGCTGAGGATCCGATGCAAGACGATCCAGCCACTGATATGGGCGAAGAAGGTAGTGAGGTCGAAGGTGCCGGCGCAGACAGCGCTACATCTACCCTTGGACTCTTCGGTAACACGGTCTCCTGGAGTCTATAACCGGATCTGAGATCCCTGACGATAAGCTCGTCGCTCCGTTCACACACCTTGCGGTTGAAATAACATATGGTTTTCAGCAACGGCGTTTTCTGCCCCGAATGATCATTAATCGATCGGGCGCAGGAAACGCCGTTGGTTTTCTAATTCGACTAATCTTTGTTGAATAGCCTGGAAACCTTCTGGATCCTGGGTGGCGTCCCAGCGTTGAAGCCGCCCGATAAGATCTGCTTTCTGCTCCGTGATCTGCATTTCAAGCAAACGGTTCATAATGTCTCGGCAGTATCTCAGCACTTCTTCTTCTGTAGACGCAGGCAGGGGTGCCACTGCTAATTCAGTGACGTATGAATAGAGGGATTCTGGGACCTCGGCAGTAACATGTTGGACCCAGTTCGAGATGTCTTGGACATTGCGCGCAGCTGCGAGTATGGCTGCCTGAATTGCATTGTAAACAGGCACCTTAAACTGCGTGCCATATAGGGCTTTCCACTGCTCTTGCGAGAGCGTTTCAGGCCGCTGCAGGATGACCTCTAAAGCTTCTTTTTCCATCCGTGCAACGGGATCCCGTAGATCAGGTCGAAAGTTCTGCTCTCTTGGGCGCTGCTGGTCTTCAGATGCCCCGCCTGGCTCATGTTGGGTGCGCTGAGCTGTCGCTTTCGTGGCACGCTGCACGGCTTGATGGACGGTGTCGACGTCCATGCCTAGCCAACCGGCTAACTCGCGGATATATCCATCCCGCAATATCGGATCTCGAATCTCTTTGACGATAGGCGCCGCATAATGGAGTGCACCGGTACGCCCTTCGACTGAGTCGAGGTTGAAGTCCTTGAGCCGTGTTTTGATCGCGAATTCAAAAAGTGGCTCTCGAGCCGAGATCAGTCGGCGTACGGCGTCATCGCCATAGTGTTGGCGAAGATCATTTGGATCTTGACCCTCGGGTGCCACAGCGACAAAAGTTTTTGCCACGATTTGATTGTCAAACTCAAATGCACGCATGGCAGCCTTTTGTCCGGCCTCGTCTCCATCGAATGTAAAGATGATCTCGCCACCAGAACCGTCGTCGGTAATTAACCGTCGTGCGATCCGTACATGGCCTTCCCCAAATGCAGTACCACACGTCGCCACAGCGGTCGTTATCCCTGCCAGATGGGCAGCCATTACGTCGGTATACCCTTCCACAACCACCAGTTGACGTTTCCGGGCGATGTCATTTTTGGCGAAGTTCAATCCATAGAGGACTTGAGATTTTTTGTACAGTGTGGTTTCTGGCGTATTGAGGTACTTAGGTCCTTTATCCTCGGGGTCTAATTGCCTGGCTCCAAAACCAATCGTGTTACCGGTCATGTCTTTAATCGGCCACATCACCCGATGACGAAAACGGTCGTACAATCCCCTGCGTCCCTCTGAAAATAGGCCGGTCTCGCTGAGCTCTTCAAGTGCAAATCCTCGTTGCTGAAGATGTGATAGCAGATTGTTCCAACCTTCAGGCGCGTAGCCGACCCCAAAATGCTGAGCATCTTGCTGGGTGAAACCTTTATTACGCAGAAACTCGCGTGCCCCTTCAGCTGCCGGAGTGGTTAGGGCTTGCTGGTAGAACTCATCGGCTATTTGATGAGCTTGCAGTAGTCGTTGGCGCGTTGCGATCGTGGGACCTTCAGGCACAGAGCCTTCTTCGTATTCCAGACTCACGTTGACCCGGGAGGCCAGGATTTCTACGGTTTCAGTGAATGATGTGTGCTCAAGCTCCATCAGAAACTTAATCGCATCGCCAGATTCTTGGCAGCCAAAACAGTGATAGAAGCCTTTTGCAGGGGTCACATGGAATGACGGCGTGCGTTCGTCATGGAATGGGCACAATCCCTTATACGAGCCAATTCCCGCGGTGCGCAGAGCAACGTGTTCCTCTACAACTGTTTTCAAGTCGGTCGCTTCAAGTACCTTATCGATCGATTCCCGTGTAATACGTCCTGCCATGGTCCTCAGTCTAAGCCTTCGCCTGCCCTCCCCGCGGCTCTCGGTGACGCAATGTGGATATATCCGTATAGCACGCAAATGTGACTCACAAGAAATCACTACACGCCACCGTCATACTCAAGCAACAGTCTGATGTAACCGATTCAAAGGTCCTATAATCACAAGTGGTTGGACCTTCACCGGTTCACCTTCGAAAAGATAAAATAACGAAAAAAACGAAGGGTTATAGAGCTATGTTTAGGAATTCTGACACCCAACATACAAAATTTTTTGCCGGTCTGGCCGGCGTCGCGGCCCTGGCGCTGTTTTCAGCATGCAGTACCGACGATTCAGCGGATCAACCCCCGGCTGATCAAGAAGTTCAAGAACAAACCACGACGCCTGATGCTGCCTCAGAAGCAACCACCGACGCTCAAAGTGCAGAAACCACCGAAAGCGCCCAAGCTACGGGTGACGATGCGGTTTTTGACATCATTGAGGTCGTCGAAGCGGAATATGACGGCGGCTTTATCGTCCATATTGACCGCGAAGACAATGGCTCCTCATTTGATGTCGATGTCGTTGTAGACAACGAGCTCATCGAACTGGACGTGACCACGAATGGAAACATCTCAGTGGAGGAACGTGAAGGTGATGATGACAAGATTCAGAAGGCTGATCGCGCTGCTGTCACAGTGACCGAGGCTTTGAATCAAGCATTCGAAGAGCATTCCGACGCTACATTTGATCAGATCGACCTCGATGACGATGATGGATCATTACGTTGGGAAATCGAACTCGATGGCGCAGATGGCTCCGACATCGAACTCGAAATTCCCGCTAGTTAAGCCCGCGTGCTACCACTTATCTTAGAGGAACACTAAGCTCCAACTCCTACGGCGTCTCCGGCGGCCAGAATCTTATTGTCTGTTCGCCTCGGAGACGCCGTTTTTGCTATCTGAAGCTGCATCCGACGGTGGTTGAACTGCTATGTCTGGCCTACAGTGTAGGCATGCACAATCTGCCCGATGTTGAAATTCGTGAAGCCCGGAGCATCCTCCAAGATGCCCAAAGCGTCGTGGTGTTGACTGGAGCTGGGATGTCAGCAGAATCCGGTGTGCCCACGTTTCGTGACGCGCAAACGGGGTTATGGGAAAAATACTCCCCTGAAGAGTTAGCTACCCAAGAAGCCATGTATAACCGCCCTGACCTCGTCTGGTCGTGGATGCTTCACCAGGCCAGAGTGATGCGGTCAGTGGAGCCTCACGAGGGTCATAAGGTTTTGGGATACTGGCAAGACGAGCTCAGAGGTAACGGCGGGAAGCTTGATATTGTGACGCAAAATATTGATGACCTCCATGAACGAGGTGGCGCTGAGGTTTTATCACACCTGCACGGCACCACGTTTACGTTTCGGTGTTTCGAATGCGATGCACCATCAGCTTATGAGCTCGCTACACCTACGACAGAGCAGTTGCAGGCAACCCCAGGACTCAATCAGCTGGTTCTTGAAGACCCACCAGCATGTGAACGCTGTTCTGATGGATTTATCCGGCCAAACATTGTGATGTTTGGAGAGTTTCTCCCACAACAAGCCATGGACGACGCCCTGGATGCGGTACGTTCGGCTGATGTAGCGCTTGTCGTGGGGACGTCAAATATTGTTCAGCCTGCCGCAACGCTACCGGTAGCGGCCTCAGCTGCGGGCGCACACGTCATTGAGGTCAATCCGAATAGGACGCCCCTTAGTCATGATGCCGATGTTTACATCGCCGGCACCGCGAGAAAGATTCTGCCGGAGCTTCATCCATGACACAGCCAATCCGACAGGCGATACATATGGTGTCTCGTGCGCGCTCGGTCGTGGTGCTATCGGGGGCTGGGATGTCAGCAGAATCCGGGGTCCCGACTTTTCGAGATGCACAGACCGGACTGTGGCAGCGGTTTTCGCCAGAACAGTTAGCGACTGAACACGCTTTTCGAATGGATGCCGCGTTGGTGTGGACCTGGTACATCTGGAGGTGGCATCTTGTTCAAGCTGTCGAACCCCATGCTGGCCACCGGGCGGTGGGCGCTTGGCAACAACAGCTGGCAACGAACAGCGGTTCGTTATTCATTGCAACGCAAAATGTCGATGATCTTCACGAGCGTGGTGGCGCCAACGGTGTGCGCCACCTCCATGGTTCGCTCCACACGTTTCGCTGCATTGATTGTCATCATCCAGCCGACTTCGATCCTTGGTCAATTCCCATGGATCCATCTCAGGATTTTAACCGTGACACCCTTTTAGAGCCAGTGGCCTGTGAGCACTGTGTCACAGGTATATTACGGCCAGATGTCGTGTGGTTTGGTGAAACTTTACCTCAACACGATTTTGAGGAGACAATACAGCAGCTGCAGCGTGCTGATCTGATCGTGGTGGTCGGTACTTCCGGGTTGGTGCAGCCGGCCGCTTCACTGCCGAACATAGGTCGAGCGGCGGGGGCTGCAATCATTGAGATTAATCCCGTGGTAACAGATTTATCCAACACCGCGGATGTGTATATTGCTTCAACCGCTGCAGTCGCTATTCCAGCACTGCTCAATGATCTTTTCTAAAGTCATTGGGTACGCCAGTTGGTAGCTCGGTCGGCTGAGCGGTGCCACGAACGAGCGTGCCGTGCCACAGCAGTGCTGAGTTGTCGGTCAGCGACGCAATCTGATCGATCACCACTCGTTTCTTAGCAGCGTCGTCGGTAGCGTCGTGCCAGTCTTGGGCATACATTGGTTCCAAATACTGCTGTTCGGTCGCTAATAAAAATTCTACGAGTTCAAACAGCACCTCACGTTGGGCCTCGTAAAGCGGCTGACGACGGGCCGAGGACATGACATAGTGTGCAGCGATGCCTTTCATCGTGGCGATTTCAATTGCCGTGTCTTCGGGAATAATCACGTTGGCACTGTGGCGAGTGAGCGGTTCATTGCCGTAAGCATCGCGGGTGGCTTCAAATGCTGCGGTAGAAAATCGCCCTATGAGTTGCGATGTCATATCTTTAAGCGCAGCGTGCGCGTGTCGGGCACCATCGGCACGAGTCACCCAGGTTGGAGTTGCCTCTAGCCGTGCTAAGGCAGCGTCAATGACCTCCGCCTCAGTTTGCGGCAGGTACCACTCTTGCGTCGTAGCGATTGCTCTGGCGCGTTGTTCCGGGTTGGTGAGCCAACCTAATTGAAACATCCCTGATACGATGCCGTCCTCAACGTCGTGCACGCAGTATGACACATCATCGGCCAGGTCCATAACTTGGGCTTCCATGGATAACCGTTGGGTGTCCACACCTTTGCGAAACCAGGAAAACACTGCCGCATCGTCGTCATAGACCCCGAATTTTTGGGTCGGTTTGCCGTTGGTGGCTATCGGCGCATCAGCTTTGCGCCAGGGGTATTTGGTGGCCGCATCCAGGGTGGCACGGGTCAGATTGAGTCCAGCGGGTGCGCCGTCCTCGGTCATTTTCTTGGGCTCCAACCGGGTTAGGAGCCGCAAGGTCTGAGCGTTGCCCTCGAATCCCCCAATATCTGCTGCAGCTTCATCGAGAGCCGTTTCACCGTTATGGCCAAACGGTGGGTGCCCCAGGTCGTGGGAGAGGCACGCCGCATCGACGACGTCGGGATCACAGCCGAGCGAACGTCCGAATTCACGACCGACTTGTGCCACCTCTAGAGAGTGAGTCAACCGGTTGCGGATGAAATCATCGTCACCTGGTGACACCACCTGCGTTTTGGCTGCGAGACGGCGCAGGGCGGCTGAATGTAAAATGCGAGCGCGATCGCGTTCGAAATCTGATCGATAGCTCGATTTGGGAGGCTCTGGAACCCAGCGTGCCATATCCCAGACATCATACCCTGGGGTTTGTGTGGCTTCACCAGCATACGGTGGTCGGTGTTGTGGCCAAAAGAGGCTGGGTTGTTGGGTCGTTTTGGGGGGATTTGGGAGCTGCCCATTAGATCCTTGACCGGTCATATGTACCGTTTATCCCCCTGAGATGTCCAGCTCGGCTTCGTGGATCTGGGCCCTGTGCGCATCAGTAATGTCTTGTGAGTCTAGCCAGCCTTCGGGCAAGTGTGGCTTTTTTGGAGCTCCGGCGCGACCACGTGGCCCTTCGGCAGCTACTCCTGGGTAGACCACAGTTCGGTCCACAGTGTCGAGCAGTTCTCGCAGCTGTGTCAGGGTTTCGACTGCTGTTAGGGCGCGTCGCATGTCTCCCCCGACTGGGTATCCTTTGAAATACCACGAGACGTGTTTGCGAATGTCGCGGAGGGCTTTGTCTTCATTGCCACCGAATGTGTCGACGAGCAGTTCGGCGTGGCGATAGAGCACATCGGCGACCATACCCTGGTCGGGGTGGAAACGTTTTTCGGAACCGGTGAACGCGTTTTCGACGTCACCGAAGAGCCACGGACGACCCTGACAGCCACGTCCGATGACGACGCCGTCAGCACCGGTGTATTCAATCATGGCCATGGCATCTTCAGCAGACCAGATGTCACCGTTGCCTAAAACAGGTACTTCAGTGATGGCTTCTTTGAGCCGGGCGATGGAATCCCAATTGGCTTGACCCGAGTAATGCTGTCGCATGGTGCGACCATGCAATGCGACGGCTGAGACCCCGACATCGACGGCACGACGGGCGGCTTCAAGATACGTCAAATGGTCCTCATCGATACCACGACGCATTTTAATCGTCACAGGAATATTCGCCCGTTCTGCTTCTTTTACTGCACCGGCAACAATCGCGGTGAACAGGTCAATTTTCCACGGCAGTGCAGATCCCCCACCATTGCGGGTGACTTTGGGAACCGGACAACCAAAGTTCAAATCAATGTGGTCGGCACGGTCTTCTTCGACGATCATGTGCACGGCTTTACGAGTGTAGACCGGATCCACCGAATACAGTTGCACCGAGCGTGGTACTTCGTCTTCGTCGTGTTCGATGATCCGCATCGATTCCGGATGCCGCTCAACCAGGGCACGGGCAGTGACCATTTCGGAAACGTATAATCCGCCACCGTATTCGCGACACAGCCTACGAAACGCTTTATTGGTAATGCCAGCCATTGGCGCCAACACCACCGGAACATCGATCGTCAGGTTCCCGATCTGTAGGGGCTTCATGGACATCGACGTTGCGGAGGGCGCCGGGTGGGGCGCACCCTGATCGCCGGTGCCTCGTTCACGGGTGGAATACGCGGGGCCTGGGCCCGTGGTCGCGGTCTTTTCTGAAACGGTAGTCATAACACGTCAAGTATCCCAGATTCCTCTACAAAACACCCAGTTACGACCTGTGCCTGTGGAGAAATTAACTTCCTGACTGCTCCTGAGAGTTGCTCACCTTCTGTGCACCCAAGAGTGGTGGACTTTGATCCATCGAAATCTGCTATTGTCCACAGAGCAATATAGACCCGTTGCACACTTCTTCTTCGACTGCAGGATTGTAGGGCGTCGGTGACCTTCCTGGACCTACGCAGAGATTTCCCTGTCCCCAGAGAGACTAGTCACAACCGGAATATCGTTCAGATCTGAAATGTTTTCTGGTGCATGCAGAAAACACTTGGGTTCTTGAACTTTGGGCATTTTGGGTACGACCGAAAGACTCGCACCGTCGATGCAAAGTCAGCATTTGATGACCAACTTGCTATGACCGTAGCAGCTGAGGAAGAAGGGCTAGACGGCGCATGGATTCGTGTGCATCACTTTCAGTGGATGATGTCGGCACCTTTTCCAACACTGGCGGCAATGGCAGCGAAGACCTCGACCATTGAGCTCGGCACGGGTGTTATCGACCTGCGCTATGAAAACCCGCTGTATTTCGCAGAAGAAGCAGCAACCACCGACCTCATTTCTGGTGGGCGACTGCAGTTAGGTATCTCGCGTGGCTCACCGGAAGCAGCCATAGATGGTCAACAACAGTTTGGCTATTCTCTGCAACCGGGACAAACCTGGAGCCATGTTGCTCAACAGCGCGGGCAACGTATCCGGAATGCTATCGGCGGCAAACCCATGGCCACCGGGGATCCGAATTCTCCCTGGTCGCCAGGGGGCGCAACCCAGTTGGCGGTCCAGCCACAAGCTCCTGGATTACTCCACCGTTTGTGGTGGGGGTCTGGGTCAACGTCGTCGGGCGTCGTGGCCGGTCAGCAAGGCTATAACCTGTTGTCTTCGACGCTGTTATTGCAAGATGATGGGCGACCATTCCACATACAGCAGGCTGATCAACTCAAACATTATCTCGACGCGTATCACGCCTCAGGTTTTGCTACCGGTGGCCAGACCGCAGTGACGCGTTCTATGTACGCGCTGCGTTCGGTCCAAGATGAACGCATGTTCGGTCACGCCGGCGGCACCCAGGATCAAGCTGGACAACTCGAAGGTGGCCCGGCACGTTCCGGTCCCACCTACGTGGGACACGTGGAGCAATTGGCTGAAATGTTGTCAAGTGATCAAGCCGTGATGGCAGCCGATTACGTACTGTTTGCCAATCCGGCCCAACTCGGCCCGGAACGCAACCGTGAGATTTTTGCTGGCTGGGTTGAGGTATTCAAACTCTTAGGGTGGAAATAAGCCTCGCACCAGGACACGAATGCGAGTCCGACACTTAGACTGGGTATGTTCTGAAAGCTCAGGGTAAAGGATCAAATACATGAACGTGACTGAACAGTATCGTGCCGCTCGGGATCGGCTGCTGGCACTGGCTCCGACCGAGGCCGCCGAGAAGTTCGTTTGGCCCAGTTTTGAATCCTTTAACTTCGGACTGGATTGGTTTGATGCTTTGGGCAATGATCCTGCACGTGCCGATCAGCCCGCCCTGATCGTCACCGGGGATGACGGCACTGTTTCGGTGACATTTGCCGAACTCTCCACACGATCCACCCAGGTTGCCGGGTGGTTCCAGTCGCTCGGGGTGACGCGGGGCGATAAGTTCATGATGATGCTGGACAATGAAATCGAACTATGGGAAGCCATGCTGGCGGCCATCAAGATTGGTGCCGTCATTTTGCCGACCACTGTCATGCTCAACTCCGACGCGCTGGCCTCACGCATTCAACGAGCCGGGGTACAGTGGGTCCTCACCAACCAGCAGAATATTGACAAATTTGACCATCTCACCGACCACGGCGTCGATGTTTCCACGCTTGGGTTGATCGTCACCGGAGACACGTCCAAGCCAGGCACTCACGCTTATGACGACGCCTATCACTCCAAGGCACAATTTATCATCGATGGTCCCACACCGGCTGATGCTGAGATGTTGGTGTATTTCACTTCCGGTACGACCAGCGAACCCAAGATGGTATTGCATACCCAACAGTCCTATTCGGTCGGACATTTCTCGACGTTGTACTGGCTCGGCGTGCACGGCGACGACGTCCATCTCAATATTTCGTCTCCGGGCTGGGGCAAACATGCGTGGTCGTCATTCTTCGGCCCTTGGATTGGCGAAGCCACCGTCTTGGCTGTCAACTACGCGCGTTTCGATGCCACCACCATGTTGGATGTGATTGATGAGTTTAAGGTTACGAGTCTGTGCGCTCCACCCACGGTCTGGCGTATGCTCATTCACGCCGATATGGGCAGAATCCCACACCCACCGCGAAATGCTGTATCGGCCGGTGAACCTCTCAACCTTTCGACGTTGGAAAAAGTCCGACAGGCCTGGGGCATCACGATTCGTGACGGTTACGGCCAGACTGAAACGACCTTACAGATCGCAACGACTCCTGGCTTAGATGTCCCAGCCGGTGCGCTGGGGAAACCGTTGCCGGGTTTCACTGTGGAGCTGGTAGATGAAGTCAGCGAGGAAATCATTGTGGGCGCCGGGGTCGGGCAGGTCGCTCTGCGGTTGAACCCAGGACCTGTGGGCTTGACTCCAGGTTATTACCGGGACGCGGACAGAAATCTGAAAGTTTTCGGTGACCAGCTGTATTTGACCGGGGATCTGATGTCTCGGGACGACGACGGCGTCTTCACCTACGTTGGCCGAGCGGATGACCTCTTTAAGGCCTCGGACTATAAGCTGTCGCCATTCGAATTGGAAAACGGGCTCATGGGCTTCCCCTCGATCTCGGAAGTTGCCGTCGTGCCCAGTCCAGATCCGGTTCGGACCGCCGTGCCGAAAGCTTATGTTGTGCTGGCACCCGGATACACACCCACCAGCGATACCGCTGAAGCAATCTTTAGGCATGCCAGAACAGTCTTACCGCCCTATGGCCGAATTCGTCGGTTGGAATTTGTCACCGAACTGCCCAAAACAGTCTCCGGGAAAATCCGACGTGTCGTGCTTCGCGAAGATGAAGTGCGTACGCATGGCGACCAAGGTCAACACACCACACAGGTCCTGGGCGCGCGCACCACCACCGAGGGCTTCGGTCATGAATACACAGACACACAATTCCGCTAATACAGTCAGGTGTCGGCATCACCGACTATCTGGCCTTATGGTTTGATGGAACCATGCAGACTGTCGACCGTGCGTTAGCAGAGCAGACCCGAGCGCTGTGGGCCACGATGGGGTCGTTTCTTGTCGGCATGAGCACTGCGATGGTAGTTTTGGGCGGTCAAATCCGTCTCTTCGCAGGGGACGACTCCATTCTTGTGCCCATGGCCTTGATCTCAGGATTGATTGCAGCGGCCGCATTCATTATCAGTTCATTGTTGCATCGAGCCGGTGAAACCCAATTCATGCCACTATGGCAGACGCTGATTTCGCACTTTTCGTTTGTCGCAGTGACCATCGCCTTTGGCGGGGTCACCGGTCTCAGCGTCTTATTAGCAGGTCAGTTGTTGGGGTCAGGCCTTCCTGGGCTTGAGCTCGGTGCCATCGGTGGAGGTCTCCTAACGGGTGTGGCTGCCGGATTAGGCGGTCGATTATCATTTCAGGCGGGTATCGATCTCAGTACTCGGAACCTGGCCGCTTTGCTCTTTACCTTTTTGATTGTTGGCACGGTCTTTGCCATGATCACCCAGGCTGAACCCACCTGGTGGCAGCGCAATTTCTCCCAGTTAGGCATCGGGGTCAGTGCTTGGGCTTTCAATGGCACCATTATCGTGGCCGGCTTATTGGTCGCCACGATTGGTTCCTATATTGGCCGAGATCTTCACCGATTGCTCGATGACACCGCGGTGCCTCGTATAACTGTTGTTGTGATGATCTGGCTGCTGGCAGGGATCGCACTGGCCGGAGTCGGTTGGTTCCCACTCGATGAGCGTCCCGGGGCTCATTCGGTCGCGGCGTTTAGCGCCCTTGGACTCTTGGTTGTTGCGGCAGGCTACACACAGTACGTCTTGCCCGATCGTCCTTTCGTGCTGCGAGTCATGACCGCCATCTTGGTAGTGCTCATCCTTGGATGTATCGTCCTCACGTTCTTTATCCCCGTGCTGTCGGTAACCGCTTTGGAGAGCATCGTGGTCGGGTTGTCACTGTTGTGGATGACCACGTTCGTCCGGGTTTTGAGCATCCTGGCCCCAAACCGGTCGGTTGCGTCCAAGAGACGCCACTTGCTGACCGCAACCTGACAAGGGCACTATTTCAATTTGCGTTTGAGCAATTTACCCGACTGATTGCGAGGCAATTCATCGGTAAATTCGATATGCCCGGGCACCTTATGCCGGGCTAAATATTGGCGAGAAAATTCTCGGATCTCATCGGCGGTCGTCTTGCGGTGTGTGTCTTTTAACACAATGACGGCGGTTACTTGCTCAATCCACTTGTCATGCTTGCGGCCAACGACAGCGACCTCGGACACCGCTTCGTGGCGGTATAAAACGTCTTCCACCTCACGCGAGGCCACGAGCACTCCCCCGGTGTTGATTACGTCTTTAATCCGGTCGACGACTTCGATATATCCTTCATCATCCATGACCACGAGATCGCCAGATCGGAACCAGCCATCAATGAAGGCTTCTTCGGTTTGTTCCGGCTTATTCCAGTATCCCGAAAAAAGTTGTGGTGAGCGATATTGGACTTCGCCTTGAGTACCTGATGCCACGGGCTGCCCGGTATCTGGGTCTGCCACACGCAATTGCACCGTCGGAATGGGTCGTCCTGCTGAAGCTGGCCGATGGTCGTGTTCTTCTGGGCGGAGGACCGTGCACAGCGGTGCCATCTCGCTTTGGCCAAAGCAGTTGTAAAAACCAATCTCTGGGTATTGTTCCCGCAGGCGCTGCAAGACGGTGACAGGCATGATCGAGGCGCCGTATTGCGCTTTCTTTAACGATGAGAGATCTCGGCTCGCCAGGTCAGGGTGCTGGGATAAGGGCACCCAGACGGTAGGGGCTAAAAAGAGTGAACCAATGTGTTCTTTTTCGATCCGTTGCAAGATCTCCGCGATATCTGGAACACGCAGCAGTCGTATGGTGGCACCCAGAAAAAGGTACGGGGTCATGAAGACGTGCAGCGCAGCCGAGTGATATAGCGGCATGGCGATCAGTGGGTTGTCGCTACGAGTCAGGTCCAGGGCCGGAATTGTGCCGTTGTAATGTGCTAGCAGCGCTCGGTGTGTCAGCATTGCGCCTTTGGGTGCCGAGGTAGTACCCGAAGTGTAAAGCAATTGCGCCAGGTCCGTTTCTTCTGCACTATCCAAGTCGTCCGACAGCCCAGTGGGCACATCCTGGTTGTGTTCGATCTTGGACTGAAGATGCTCAAGGATCGCAGACATCGAAAGAACGTGCCGTGAGCTATTCCTGCCTGAAATGCTTTCCACGGTTTCCAGATACTCGTCATCGACGATTGTCACCGAGGCTTGGCTATCGTCGAGCAAGTACTGCAGTTCTGGTCCAGTCAGCGCAAAGTTGATTGGTACGTGAATTAACCGTGCTCGTGAGGCAGCGAAAAACAGAATGAGGAAGGTATCGGAGTTTTTGCCCATAACGGCAACGCGATCGCCGGGTTGCAATCCCAACTCGCGCAACTGCAAAGCAGCAACGGTAATGGCCTGATTCAGGCGTGCATATGTCCAGGTACGTTCTGCATATTTTAACGCGACATTATCTCGCTGTGTTGCGGCTACTCGAGCAAATTGCAAAGAAACGGAATTGCGTTGACTGGCACGGAGGTGGTCGTCGAGTGAGCGGTGTGCAAGTCTGTGAGTAGTCATCGATGTTCTCCGTGGTCTTCCGCGATGTCGCTAGGGTCGTTAGTTATCAAGCCGTTCGATGATGGTCACATTGGCCTGCCCGCCACCTTCACACATGGTTTGCAAACCGAAGCGTCCACCGTTGTCTTCCAACGTATGTAATAGGGTTGTCATAAGGCGAGCGCCAGTGGCCCCGATCGGATGCCCAAGAGCTATTGCACCACCGTGGATATTGACTTTCGCCATATCAGGACGCAGTTCCTTTTCCCATGCCAAGACGACCGAAGCAAACGCCTCATTAATTTCGATGGCATCAAAATCGTCAATGTCCATACCGGTCCGTTCTAGCGCGTGGCGAGTCGCCCTGATGGGCGCAGACAACATCATGACCGGGTCATCTGCGCGGGCTGAGATGTGATGAATCCTGGCGCGTGGTATTAACCCAAATTCTTTAACCGCGCGCTCGGAAGCAATGGCAAGCATTGCTGCCCCGTCACTAATCTGAGAGGCAGTAGCCGCTGTGTGAATACCGTTGGGTTGTAGGGTGGCCAGCTCACGCATCTTAGCCCGGTTGGGGGTACGTGGCCCTTCATCGTCTCGCAATCCGCCCAGAGGCATGATCTCTTCGGCAAAGAACCCTGATTCCTGCGCGGCTAGCGCTCTGCGATGGGATTCTGCTGCGAAAGCTTCAGCCTGTTCGCGAGTAATCCCCCAGCGACTGGCCATCATTTCCGCGCCCACGAACTGGGAGATGGGATGATCCCCGTAGCGATCTGCCCAGGCTTTCGAGCCGGTAAAAGGCGTCGAATACCCTTGATCTTTCATAATGGTATTGGATGTGCCGATTGGGATAGTGGACATGTTCTGTACACCACCAGCGATGATCAGATCCGAGGTGCCAGACAGCACCGCTTGCGCAGCATAATGCACAGCTTGTTGGCCAGAGCCGCATTGGCGGTCGATCGTCGTTCCCGGTACGGCTTCCGAACCTCCGGCCGCTAACCAAGCGGTACGTGCGATATCAAAAGATTGGGGCCCGATCTGGTCAATACAGCCCAGAATAATTTCGTCGTATTCTGCGGTGTCGACTCCGAGACGATCAAAAATGGCCGCGAGCGGCACCGAGGCTAAGTCTGCAGAATGTATTTCTGCCAGAGCGCCATTGCGACGCCCGACGGGGGTACGAAGTGCATCAACAATATAAGCTTCTGACATAGGGTTCCTTCCAGGGACCTGTCGTGCGGGTTGTGTCGGGCGGTACGCTATCGTGGGCCCATCCGTAACGCACCATCCATGCGAATCGTGTGGCCGTTGATATAGTCGTGGCCAATGAGATCCACTACGAGTTGTGCATATTCTTCTGGGCGAGCCAAGCGGGCCGGAAATGGCACGGAAGCCTCCAAACTTTCGCGAAACTCTGGAGTGATACCTGCCATCATGGGAGTTTCTACGATTCCCGGTGCCACGGTGTTGACACGGATACCGTAGGACGCCAAGTCGCGGGCCGCCGAAATAGTCAGCGCGTGAACGCCACCTTTGGAGGCCGCATAGGCCGCTTGTCCAATTTGTCCTTCAAATGCTGCCACGGAGGCGGTGTTGATGACAATACCGCGTTGACCGTCCTCATCGACGGGCTCCTGTTTGGCGATGATTTCCGCGCCTAACGTCATGACGTTGAATGTTCCCAGGAGGTTAACGTTGATGACATTGGCAAATTGGTCGAGATCGTGTGGTCCTTTGCGAGATAAAATCCGTCCTGGGGTGCCAATGCCAGCACAGTTGATCACGACGCGTAGCGGTTGAGAACCTTCCGTCACTGTGGCCAGTCCTGAACGGATGGAATCGTGGTTGGTGACATCAACGGCTAGATATTCCACGTTTTCTGTAGGAGCAGCTTTTTCAATACTGTTGGCCAAGTCAAAGGCGTAGACTTTCATACCTTGTTTGGCGAGAGCATGAGCTGTTGCGGCTCCAAGGCCCGAAGCCCCGCCAGTGATAACTGCTGATTGTCCTTGGATCTTCATCCGAAGTCCTCTCTACACGAAAGCTGAAATGCCGGTTACTGCCCGCCCGATAATGAGCGAGTTGATTTCGTAGGTTCCCTCATAAGTATGGATGACTTCGGCGTCATTGAAAATCTTTGCGGCCTCATACGATGAGATAATTCCATTACCCCCGAGGATATTTCGCGCTTTCGCTGCGGCTTCGCGTAACATCCGCGATCCCGTGGTTTTGCCCATCGCGGCATGCACCATCTCAACCCGATCTTGTTGTTGCAACCGGGCTATCTGATGCATCAGTCCAAAAGAAGCCATGGCATTCGAGACCATCTCTGCTAGTTCTTGCTGAATCAGCTGAAAACGAGCCAGCGGCTGACCGAATTGTAGACGACTCATGGCATATTCACGGGCAACGTCAAAAGCATGCAGTTGGGCCCCGTAGGCTTGCCAACCCACCCATACTCGAGAATTACGCAACAGTTTATTAGCAGCACTGAATTCAACGGCTCCAGGGAGAAGATCTTCACTGTGGAGGTGCACTTGGTCAAATGTGATGTCGGCATTCTGCATGACTCGCAAACCGGATTTATAACGAATTTTCTCTGCGGTGATACCTGGTTTATCCATCCGTACAAGGAACCCTTTCACTTTCCCGTCGGAGGTGTCTTTCGCCCAGACGAGCGCGAAATCTGCGAAGGTTCCCGCGCCTATCCACCGTTTTGTTCCATGGAGCACCCAGCCCCGGGCGGTCGGTGTCGCAGTCGTTGTCATTCCGCCAGAAATATCAGAACCGTGTTCAGGTTCGGTCATGGCAAAACATCCGATAGCTTCGAAACGTCGCAATTTTGGTAGCCATCGTTGTTGCTGAGCTGCCGACCCGAGGTGTTTGACCATGCCGAGAATAAGCTCATTGTGGATGCCAATGAGGGCGCACAGCGACGCATCGGCGCGCGCGACTTCGGAATAAGCGAGGCCGCGAAATAGCCAAGAACGACTATCCAGGGCAAGCTCTCCTAGCCCGAGTTCGGCAAGGAGCGGCAACATCTCAAAAGGAAAAGTTTCACGATTCCAGTAATCAATAACTTGGTGCCGGACATTTCGTTGCACGTGGTCACGAATGCTTAGTAGTGCCTTTTGTTCCGAGGGGTCTAGCAGCGACATCACATCTAGTACATCGGCGTCAGGAAATGGCACTTCGGTGTGGGGCGAGGCCGAGTCGCGAGTCGAATATGCGTTCATGAGGCTCCTTCGAAGATCAGGCCCAGTGTGACATACCCCACGAAGCATGTCACTGCACAATTGTACAGTCCAGTGTTCTTGGGGCAAAGAGGCGACACACCGGCCTCAGGACCCACCCGACTGCCAGCTCCCACCAGCGATACGAAAGTAGACACGCACAATGTATTGTGAATCACATCAGGATCTCGTGACGGTCACATAATGCCGTTTCACCTCCGCAGTCAGGAGCCCCAATGTCTGTCACCAAACAATTTCAACAAGCCCGGGACCTTTTGTTAGCTCACCGAAACGATATCGAATCGGCCCGTCAGCACTTCAGTTGGCCACGGTTGCAGTATTTCAATTTCGCTCTCGATTGGTTCGATCATCTGGCAGCTACCCCGGACCGGGCCCAACAAGACGCATTAGTCATTGTTGAAGAAGACGGTTCACGCTACTCAGCCACATACGCCCAGTTAGCGGCACGGTCTTCTCAGGTGGCAAATTGGTTTCGGTCTATCGGGGTCAAGCGTGGTGACGGAATCATCGTTATGCTCGATAACCAATACGAGCTATGGGAAACGATGCTTGCAGGTTTCAAGCTTGGTGCAGTGCTATTGCCCACTACCGTCATGCTGGCTGCAGACCAATTGAAAGAACGTCTAGAACGTTCAGGGGCGAAGTGGGTCGTGACGAACCCTGCCAATACGCAGAAATTTGACGACGTACCCGGTGACTTTGCCGTCATCACGACGCAAACTCAACGATTGCCCGATGAAGCAATTCATGCACAGTATCGCTACCTGGACTCATATCAGGCCTCATCAAAGTTTGAGGTCACGGAACCGACCCCTGCAGATGACGTCGCCCTGATCTACTTCACCTCGGGGACCACCTCTCGGTCAAAGATGGTAGCTCATACGCATAGTTCATATCCTGTGGGGCATCTTTCAACTGTGTACTGGATCGGCTTAGAACCCGGAGATATTCATCTCAACGTGGCATCTCCGGGGTGGGCCAAGCATGCGTGGTCAAACTTTTTTGCGCCACTAATTGGTGAGGCCACGATCTTCATCTACAACTATGTCCGGTTTGATGCCCAGACCCTGATGTCTGTCATGGATGCCGAACATGTCACCTCGATTTGCGCTCCCCCAACGGTGTGGCGCATGCTCATTCAGGCAGATCTCACGGCGATGAAACATCCTCCCACAAAGGTGTTGGCTGCCGGTGAGCCACTGAATCCTGTGGTCATTGAAGCAGTGAAAACAGCTTGGAATACAGATATTCGCGACGGTTTTGGACAGACAGAAACAACCTTACAGATCGCCAATACCCCGGATCAGAAGGTCAAGCCGGGATCGCTTGGTCGCGTGTTACCCGGCTATGACGTTGTGCTCATAGACCCTGCCTCAGGTGAACTCATCGAGGGTCCGGGTGAAGGAGAAGTGTGTTTGCGCATTGAACCCCGTCCCGTGGGTCTTATGAAGGAATATCACAACGATCCGGCAAAAAACGCTGCAGCTTTTCATGGCGGTTATTACCACACGGGTGACATCATGGCACGGGATTCCAAAGATATTTACACGTATCTAGGGCGTGCCGACGATGTCTTCAAAGCCTCCGATTATAAACTGTCGCCCTTCGAATTGGAGTCGGCCATCATAGAGCATCCTGCGGTGTCCGAGGCAGCCGTTGTGCCATCGCCGGATCCGATTCGGTTGGCTGTGCCGAAAGCCTATGTGGTCTTAGCCGCGGGGTACCAACCCACCGCACAAACCGCGCAAGATATCCTGTCCTTTACCGATCGCAAACTTCCGCCCTATGCCAAAATTCGGCGGCTGGAATTTGCCGAACTGCCCAAGACGATTTCGGGAAAGATACGCCGAGTGGAGTTACGGCAAAAAGAAATCGATTTTCATGGAGCCGAGGGTCAGCTGACGCCACAATCGTTGGCAGAGCGGAATACTTGTGATGGATACGACCATGAATATTCGGTGTCTGATTTCACGTAGGCTCGCAGCGGTCCAGGAATACGGCTTCGGAATACAGCTGAGTGGTGGCCAATTGGCTGGCCACCACTCAGGGGATTAACAAAACTCGTCACCCGTTAGGTCGTGCAGCACGGCACGGGAATTGGCTTAGCGATCCTTGAATTCTGCGGCTCGTTTGTTGCTAAAGGCTTCCATGCCTTCCTTTTGGTCTTCTAGAGCAAAGAGTGCATGGAATGATCGACGTTCAAAGAGTAACCCTTGGCTCAAGGTCGTCTCGAAGGCAGTATCGACCGCTTCTTTCGCACTCATCACGACGGGACGTGATTTTGAAGCGATCGTTTGAGCGACTTCCATTGCCGTATCAAAGACTTCGTCGTCTGCCACTAAACGAGCCACCAGACCGGCGCGTTCAGCTTCTTCGCCATCGATCATCCGTCCGGTGAGAACCATGTCCATCGCTTTAGATTTTCCAACTGCGCGGGTTAACCGTTGCGAACCACCCATACCGGGGATGACGCCAAGATTAATCTCGGGTTGACCAAATTTCGTCTTCGGTCCGGCAATGATGATGTCGGCCATCATCGCCAGTTCACATCCTCCCCCTAAGGCGTATCCATTCACGGCTGCAATAATGGGTAAACGAATGTCTGTGAATCGGTTCCAGTGGCCAAACCAGTCAGCTTGCTGCATTTCAATGTAGGATTTATCCGACATTTCGACGATGTCAGCTCCGGCAGCAAAAGCTTTTTCGTTGCCGGTGACAACGATCGCCATAATCTGTGGGTCGTGCTGGAAGGCTTCTGCCGTTTCGACTATCGCTTGCATGATCGCGGTGTTCAGAGCATTGAGCGCTTCTGGACGGTTGAGACGGATCACACCAACGCGGTCAACAATTTCGGTAAGAATAACGTGATCGGACACAGTTAGCCTTTCGTTTGCTTAGTTTCGATGATCGCGGAGAAGTCTTTGCCCGAGTTGTCTCCGCTGTTGAATTCCGTGTAGGCCTGGTATGCGGCCATGCCGAAGGTCGCGGGGATGCCGGTCGACTCAATAGCAGCTTTGGCTAACTTGAGGTCCTTGGCCATCAGCGCTGTGGCAAAACCGGGTTGAAAGTCATGAGTGGCGGGGGCCTCGGGTACAGGTCCTGGCACGGGACAGTTCGTGGACACCGCCCAAGATTGTGCCGCCGAAGTCGACATCACATCGTAGAGCACCTGTGGGCTCAACCCTAAAGCTTGTCCGAGACTAAAGGCTTCTGCTGCGCCAATCGTGTTAATGGCCAACGCCATGTTATTGACAATTTTGGTCGCTTGGCCTGTGCCAGAAGCCCCGGTGTGCACAATTTTTCGCCCCATGACTTCGAACAGCGGTTGAGCGTCAGCAAAGTCTTCTGAGCTGCCACCCACCATGAAGGTCAAAGTACCCTTTTCCGCACCAATCATGCCACCCGAGACTGGTGCATCCAGGTGCCGGTGGCCGGCCTCTATTGCTAAGCGCGCGGCTTGTAGTGCATCCTCAACAGCAATCGTCGAGGAGTCAATAAACAGGGTATTGGCAGGCGCTGCTTCGAGCAGGCCTTCGCGGTACGCCGCCAAAACGTGAGGACCCTCAGGAAACATCGTGATCACGATGTCCGCCTCGCGGACCGCATCGATCCCGGAGCTCGCCGTGATGAGTCCACCCCGTTGTGCTGCCTCGAGTGCGGCTTCGACAATGTCATAACAGATGACGTCATATTCTGCGGCTGCTAGGTTGCGCACCATATGGGAGCCCATGTGCCCTAACCCAAGAAAAGCGATACGCATGGTGAGTCCTTACTGTTGGATTACTAGATCGTCAATGCCATTGACAGGGTCAAAAAATGCGGCAACCTCATCGTCGGTCACGTCTTCCAGCCGTGCCGGCTTCCACCGAGGGCTACGGTCTTTGTCGATGAGCTGGGCTCGAATGCCCTCGGCCAGTTCCGTTCCCGCTACAGCATTCATCGTCGTGCGAAAATCTTGGATCAGTGTTTGTCTTAGATCTAGCTGCTGAGCACGTCGTATGGCTTCGAGTGTGACTTTCATACCCAGTGGTGAGTGGCGCTGCATGGCCTTATATGCCTGTTGTGCGACTTCGTTACCAGACTCGGCAACCCGTTGGACACCTTGCAGAATATCCTCGACGGTATCGGCACAGAACACGTCCTGAATCCAATGTGCTTCAGTGGCAAGTTCAGAAGTTTCGGCGGCTTCGTAGTCGGCGAGTATGGCATCGATTTCGCTTCGATCGCTGATTGTTGTGAGTCGCTGGATCAGTTGTTCTACGTGCTCATCAGGCGCACGTATATCCGCTAGACCCGCGTAGATAGCGTCAGCGCCAGAGATATGGGTACCGGTCAAGCCCAAATAATTCCCAACGCCTGCTGGAGCGTTTGCCAGGTAGTATGGTCCGCCGACATCCGGACTAAAACCAATGCCCACTTCTGGCATACCCATCCGGGTTGAATCGGTGACGACGCGGTGCGAGCCAGGTGCTGAGATACCGACTCCCCCACCCAGAACCAGGCCGTTCATGATGGCGATGTAGGGTTTTGGGTATATCGAGATGCGGTAGTCGAGTTGGTATTCTTCCCGGAAGAAGGGTGCTGCGGAGGCGAGATCGTTGTTGACAGCGTATTGATGTAAGGAGACGACATCACCTCCTGAACAGAAACCTCGCTCGCCGGACCCGCGCACCAGAACGGCGTGGACTGCATCATCGTGTTCGAGTGCTGTCAGTGCGTCATCGAGGAGTCCGATCATGTTGTACGACAGCGCATTGACGGCTTTTGGCCTGTTGAGCGTGATGATGCCCAACCCGCCTTGGACAGTGGTTAAAATTTCTGCTTGCGACATGCATTCCTTTACTGAATTGGCATCGTAAAACTGGCTTCTTCTTTGACTCCGGACGGCCAGCGTTCGGTCACTGTCTTAGTGCGGGTCACGAATCGGAAGGCATCGGGGCCATGCTGATTGAGGTCACCGAAACCGGAAGCCTTCCAACCACCGAACGTGTAGTAGGCGATAGGTACCGGGATCGGGACGTTGACGCCAACCATGCCCACGTTGACCCGGCGAGTGAACTCTCGTGCCGTATCTCCGTCACGAGTAAAAATCGCCACACCGTTGCCGTATTCGTGATCTGATGGCAAGGCTAGGGCTTCTTCGAAGCTGTCAGCGCGAATAACCGTCAAGACTGGGCCAAAAATTTCTTGGCGATAGATCGACATGTCTTTGGTCGCGCGGTCGAAAATGGTGGCGCCAATATAGAAGCCGTTTTCATGACCTTCGATCGTGACTCCCCTGCCATCCAGCACCAAGTCGGCGCCTTCTTCAACTCCTGTAGCGATTGCCGTCTCAATACGTGTTTTTGCTTCGGGCGTGACGACCGGCCCGAAGTCTGACAATGGATCCAGTGACGGCCCAACTTTGAGCCGGCTGGCTTTCTCCACCAGTCTTTGGACCAGCGCGTCAGCGGTTTCTTGGCCTACTGGAACAGCGACTGAAATCGCCATGCAGCGCTCGCCAGCCGCACCGAATGCGGCACCAATCAATGCGTCTGCCGCTTGGTCAAGATCAGCATCTGGCATGATGATCGCGTGGTTCTTCGCGCCACCGAAACACTGTGCGCGCTTACCGTGTTGTGCTGCGGCAGTATAGATCGCTTGGGCGATTGGAGTGGATCCTACAAAACCCACAGCCTGAGTATCCGGATGTTCAATCAGTGCATCGACAGCTGTCTTATCGCCATTGACCACTTGGAATACGCCATCGGGCATACCGGCTTGTTTGAACAGGTCTGCCAGCATCAGAGGGACCGATGGGTCCCGTTCCGATGGTTTGAGGATGAAGGCGTTACCGGCAGCTAATGAGGGGCCAGCTTGCCACAGCGGGATCATAGCTGGGAAGTTGAACGGTGAAATCCCCACAGTGACACCTAGTGGTTGACGCATCGAGTAGGTGTCGATGCCACTGCCGGTTTGATCCGAGAACTCCCCTTTGAGAAGGTGAGGTGCACCCATACAAAATTCAATAACTTCCAGTCCGCGTTGCACATCACCTTTGGCATCTTCAAACGTCTTGCCGTGTTCGTTGGATAAAGCAGTGGCTAGTTCGTCCATATGATCGTGGGCTAGATCGACAAAACGTCCAAGAATGCGAGCGCGACGCTGCGCGTTATGCTGCGACCAATCAACCTGCGCTGTGGTGGCTTGGGCTACAGCGTGATTGACCTCTTCAACAGATGCCAAAGGCACTCTTGCGGCAACCTCGCCGGTGGCAGGGTGATAAACATCAGCAAAGCGGCCCGAAGTGCCTTCAGTGGGTTTGCCGTTGATGAAATGCGTGAGAGTCTGGGTCAGCGTCTGTGTCATCTTGTCCCTTCCGACATGATCTGAACCGTAGGGACGCCCTACGGTTCAGTGAGGTTCAGCGGTCACAGTCAGCATTGTGTTCTGCGACTATGGAAACCAATATGCCACCTTATGGTGCGCTACGCCACAGTTCAACGATGCACGAGACTACCGAATATTTCACAAGCGCGGTGCAGAGATGCACATGCTACACAGTTGTGCCTGTGTATGAGTAAAGAGTGTCTCTCATTGTCGTTCATGCAATGGTGTATCGAAGAACCATAGCCCCGGTGTCCAGCATCTGAGTGTCTCGTAAGGTCAAGGTTCGTTTGGCTTGCGGTGAGACAAATAACGGGGTGCCACTACCAAGCATCACCGGGGCTAGTCCAATCAACAGTTCGTCGATCAAACCGACGTCCAAGAGAAAATGCACCAATGATGCGCTGCCAAAAATATAGATGGGCCGTTCATCGTCGTCTCGACGACGAAGTAATTCCGTCACGATATCGTCGGTGATTTCGGTGTTTTGCCACAACGCTAAGGTCATGGTTCGAGTGGCTACCAGTTTGGGAAGCCGGTTCATATATGCTGCGATCGCTGGCTCTGTGGTGTCTGTCGGCCAGTACTGGGCCATTCCTTCGTATGTTTTTCGACCAAAAACCACCAGACCGGCTTCGGCACAGATGCGTAAGCTGAGTTCACGAAGATCGTTGCCCCAGATCGCCTCATGGTGTCGCAAGTCCCAGGGCTCGTCGCCTTCAAAGAATCCATCTAAGGAAATAACTTCCCATGCAATGACTCGTGCCATGTCGACCTCATCGGTCCAAAAGAGATTGTGCAATCAACCTAATACTGAGCCCAGTGCATCGCAAGAGCACCGGTAATCTAGCTCGCCGTGGAAAACCACAGCCGATTTCGGGCCTCCTCATACAATGGGATCATGGCAAACGATGGATTTCTTCCCACCCCAGACTCTGCGCACACTTTTTACTTATCCGCGAGCCCACAGCGGTCTACACGCGACCCGCGGGCGGCTACTCGCGAGGTAAATACGTGGCGTGCAGCGATGCAAGATCCTACACACTCCCAACGCTATGCCGAACGCTGGGACCGGATCGAAGCCGAAGGCACCGATATTCATGGTGAAGCTCGAGCCATCGATGCCATGGCACAACGCGGTTCAACAATTTTAGACGCGGGCTCCGGCAACGGCCGACTCGCCGGGTATTTAGCCGCAGCCGGGCACGTCACTATGGGCATCGACTTGGACCCGCATCTAGTGGAGGTGGCTAAAACCAAATACCCACAAGCTAACTTTCAGGTAGCAGACCTGGCTGATTTTGAGTTGCGTGACGACAACGGCGAGCTGAGAACCTTTGATCTCATCGTGTCAGCAGGAAACGTCCAAACTTTCTTGGCCGACTGGGAACGAATCCCAGCATTGCGCAATGTGGCAAAGCATATGAAAGAGGACTCACGCTTTGTTACCGGTTTCCAGTTGGCTCGCGGGTATTCTGATGATCAGTTCACTGCTGACGCTAAAGCGGCCGGCTTAGAGGTCTTTCAACGTTTCGGAACCTGGCAATTTGAGCCGTTCGTCATCGATGGCGAATTCCTGGTTGCGGTGCTACGTTTGACGGCTTAAACCTGTCCACGGGGAACCACCATCCTTTAGGGTCGTTGTATGCCCATGTCAGCTGCCTTTTCTTCCTCGGAACCTCATCGAACGCTCACCCCTAGCCTTTTAGGGGTCATGTGGATGGCTTGGTTTGGG
The DNA here is from genome assembly GCA_036516115.1 of Enteractinococcus sp. Classification (GTDB taxonomy): domain Bacteria; phylum Actinomycetota; class Actinomycetes; order Actinomycetales; family Micrococcaceae; genus Yaniella. The sequence continues at coordinate 110,547 of DATBUL010000005.1, forward strand.
TTCGGTACATTCTTCGTCACCTATGCGACCCTAGTCACCGCCGGTCAAGCAATGGGTTTGACCGCAGTCACGGCTGGAGCAGTTTTGACAACGATGATGGTTGCGGTCGTTGCTGTCCAGCCTTTCGTCCCTATGCTCAATAGACGTCTGGGGGCGCGGTGGACTTTTATGGTAGCGCTCGTCCTGCAGGCGGTGGGCCATCTATTGACCTTATTGCCAATCAACCCCTGGCTAGCCTTACTGACAGGCAGTGTAGTCGGCGGGCTGGGCTTTGGCGTATTGGTGGTGATTGGGACGGCCGTCGTACCATCGACGGTGGCGTCAAATCGTCTTGGCAGGGCCTTAGGTTTTTATGGCGCGACCACCGCGACGGCAACTGCCATTGCTGCTCCGGTGGGATTATGGCTGATCACCACGATGTCAGCGCCGACTTTCCGTTGGCTAAACTTCGCCTTTGTTCTCCTGGCGTTACTTGCGGTGGTGATGGTGCCGACTCGTAGAGTCACAGAGCAAGGTGGGCCACATTCCGCTGATCAGCAGCATGCGCCACCTGACCATCAGTTGAACTGGTCAGGCTTAGTCGCGGTGTTGTTACCTACGGCTTTTATTCTTACCGTCTTTGGGTTGGTGTTAGCATTTGGCCCAGCCGACGACGGCGCCTCACCGGCGTTATACATTGCCGCGATGCAGGTCTTTGTCGTCGTGGGACGTTTCCTCTCCAGTGCCTCATTGGATCGCTACTCCCCCGTGCTTGTGATGTTAGGAGGTTTAGCCACAGCAATCGTCGGTTTGCTATGTATGACAGTTCTAGCATCTGGTTGGTGGCTGGGCGTCGCCATCGCGATCCTTGGTCTTGGTACCGGGACCGTTCAGGCAGCGAGTCTGTTGCTAGCGTTTCAACAATCCGGCAGTGCCAATCGCGGGAGCGTGGCGTGGAATATGACCTTCGATATCGGTTTAGGAGTCGCTGGTCTCGTCGGAGGGTTGGGCTTCACCTACTGGGGTGCGCAGACAACTTACCTAGTGTGTGCGCTCGTGTTATTCATCACGACTGTGACTTTCGTAGGATTCTTCCGGGGTAAAAACCGTCGTCAGTGAGCGTCGCTCAGCACTAAGGTCGATGCGTGTTGGCCTGTCGGTTCTGCAACGGCGTTGGCGACCGCAACCGCAATAGCGGTGGTGATCGGAATCGCTAGGACCAGCCCGATGGATCCGACCAGAATGCGAACAACTTCTTCGACCATTTCAGCAGACAGAATGGAATCGAAGAACGTCCGGTCGTAGAGCGATACGATCATGAGCATGGGTAGTGCCGCACCCGCATAAGCAAACGCAATCGTATAGACGGTTGAGGCAATGTGGTCACGTCCGATCCGCATCCCTGCGGCAAAGAGGTGTCGGTTGGAGATATTGGGTTGTGCGGCTTTGATCTCCCATACCGCCGAAGATTGGGTGATCGTGACATCGTTGAGTACTCCGAGCCCAGCAACCAGGAGGCCGGTCAGGACAATGCCTGACAGCCGGATCTCTGGCACGACCGATGCCAGCATGTAGGAATATTCCTCTCCGAGGCCCATCAGGTATGCACTATCCGAAGCCCAGGCAGCAAGGGCTGCGGTGAGCAGCAGACCGATAAACGTACCTAATAATGCGGTGGTTGTGCGCAGCGAGACACCGTGGGCGAAGTATAAGACGACCAGCATGATGACCATACTGCCAATGAGTCCGACCCAAAATGGTGGTCCACCTTCTAAGAGTGACGGAATCATGAATCCAAAGAGCACGACAAAGGATAAGATGAGACCGCCGATGGCCCGAACACCTCGCCATCGGGCCACCAGGACCACCACCAGCGCATACAGTGCAGCTAAGAGGCCGACTGGGATTGTTCGCTCAAAGTCTACGAACACACCCGTGTCTCCGAGTTCTTCCCCCACCAAAATCTTGACGTTATCCCCGCGGACCACTTGAGTCGATGCGCTAACCTGCGCAGGAATTTCCACTTCGTAGCTGCCCTGATCTGTGGTGATCTGTGCGGTCTGGCAGGCTAGGTTCTCTTGTACCTGCGTCGGGCTACCACTTTCTGCCCCGCCCTCGCAGGCGCGATCCACGACCGAGGAGACAGAACCTGAGGCCACGGTAAAACTGTCGGTGGTGCCGTATGGGTCATCGAGTGACAGTTCCTGATAGGTTCCCGAGGGCCATAACCAGATCATCGCACCGATCAGTACAACGCCCAGCGGGACCAGGATGCTGGTCATCCAGGTAATGACGCGTTTTCGGGTGGCGGGGATGGTAGACGGAATGTTATGCATGGAGTGAGGCGTCGGTTGCCCAGATCGTTGATTCGTGTTCGATCAGTGCCGTATCGGCGTCGATAGCTTTGTGTATGACGCCGTTGAGCACAGTGGTTGCATTATCAATCTCCACTGCCAGACTGCGCTGTTCACCGGTCACGGCTAACAGGGTCTCGACGTGTTCGGTGGGGTCTGGATGCTCCGGATCATGACCAATCAATAAATCCACCACATTGGGTATTGGTCCGGGATAGGCAATAGCAAATGCGACGATGCGTTTGTCCTGACGCGTCACGAAGGCTTGTTGAGCGCCGGTAGCCGGTGCCAAGAGTAGCTGCTGAGCCTGCGTGATGGTCAGTTCCGAGGGATCCCAGGCGTGAGTGGCGTTGTAATACTGGGCAGCCAGCTTCGAGAGCTCAACTGAGCCCGTGGCTAGTTGTTGCACCTCAATATCTGAGGCTTCATACGAGCCCGATGCGATAATGATGCGCTGGGCGTGCTGGATTTCGCCAAAGCCATGTTTCCGCAGCCAGCGGGCCGTGTCCTCATCGGAGGTCACTGAACGGGTCTTGAACGCAGTACTATCTGGGGCTCGGTCCACAAGTTCGGCAAAGAGTGCCGTGGCAATGCCGCGTTGGCGTTGCAGCGGGGCGGTTTCGATAAAGCACCACATCCGTTGTGGATGAATCGATTGGGTTCGAATCGCCCCTGCTGCAACTGGAATGCCGTCGTCGACCGCTACCAATCCCACACCGAAGGGGTCCTGGGTCGAGGGCCCCAACATGGTGCGGTCGTGGTGGTGTTGCGCGGAGCCGGGATCACCAAAGATCTCTAGCAGCCGCAGGTCATCGCCGTCTTGCCATTCGCGAATATTCACTTAGCAACCCAAACGTGCTGCCAGGTAGCTTTCCACCTGGTCTAGGGCAACGCGCTCCTGGGCCATCGAATCGCGATCACGAACGGTTACGGCATTGTCGTCGAGCGAGTCGAAGTCAAAGGTTACACAGAACGGAGTACCAATTTCGTCATGACGACGGTAACGACGACCGATTGCTCCGGCGTCGTCGTAGTCCACATTCCAACGTTTCCGCAGATCAGCAGCAAGCTTATTAGCAGGTTCTGACAGTTCGGCTTTCTTCGACAGTGGGAGTACTGCGGCCTTGACCGGTGCCAGACGTGGATCCAGGCGTAGGACAGTGCGCTTGTCGACGCCGCCCTTAGCGTTTGGCGCTTCATCTTCAGCATAGGAGTCGACCAGGAACGCCATCAGGGAGCGAGTTAGGCCCCAGGATGGTTCGATCACATACGGGGTGTAGTGTTCCCCGGTTGCCTGGTCGAAGTATTGCATTTTGGTGCCGGAGCCTTTGGTGTGGTTCGACAGGTCGTAGTCACCACGGTTGGCGATACCCATCAGCTCGCCCCAGTCGCTGCCGGCAAAGCCGAATTTGTATTCCAGGTCAATGGTCACCGAAGAGTAGTGGGCGCGTTCGCCATCTGGGACGTTGTACTGACGCAGGTTTGCAGGATTGAGTCCCAGTCCGAAGAACCAGTCTTGTGCCTGGTTGACCCAGGTGTCGAACCATTCATCAGCTTCGGTCGGTGGGACGAAGTACTGGATTTCCATTTGTTCGAACTCACGGGTGCGGAAAATGAAGTTCCCCGGAGTGATTTCGTTCCGGAAAGCCTTGCCGATCTGGCCCATACCGAATGGTGGTTTCTTCCGCGCGGTGTTGACCACATTCAAGAAGTTGAGGTACATGCCCTGGGCTGTTTCAGGGCGCAGGTAGTGTAGGCCTTCGTCGTCGGCGACTGGGCCGAGGAAGGTCCGGATCAGGCCGGAGAAGGTACGTGGTTCGGTCATTTTGCCACGGGTGCCACAGTTCGGGCAGGCCAGCTCTTCGAGTTGTGGGGTGCGACCGTGTTTATCTTCGAAGGCTTCGACTAAGTGGTCGTGCCGGTATCTATGGTTGCACGCGGTGCATTCGCTCAGCGGATCAACAAAGGTCTCGACGTGTCCGGAAGCTTCCCATACCTGGCGTGGCAGGATGATGGAGGAATCCAATCCGACCATGTCTCCACGTCCTCGGACGAAAGTGTTCCACCACTGAGATTTAATGTTTTCTTTGAGTTCGACGCCGAGCGGGCCATAGTCCCATGCTGAGCGTGACCCGCCGTAAATCTCACCGGCCTGGAAGACGAATCCGCGGCGTTTAGCCAGGTTGATGACCTGGTCGAGAGTGGACGGTTGTGCCATGGAGGTATCACTTTCCGTTTCAAAAGGTACACGTTTGACTGTGAGGTTGTGAATTAACCTGCAACTAGTTTAGGTTAGTCGAAACTTTCATGTTGGTGGGTGACAATGGAGGCATGAGCACAAATAGCGAAACCCTTGTCATCCGCGACGATATGATCCGTTTGGGGCAAGCCCTGAAGCTGGCCAATGTCGTCGAAGATGGTGTTGATGCCCGTGATGTGATTCAGGGCGGCGGAGTTCAAGTCAACGGGGAACCTGAGACTCGACGTGGTCGCCAGCTGCATGCTGGCGATGTGATTACCCTGGTAGAGCTCGATTTGGACCTGGTCATCGAAACCGATTCATGAGTCCTGTGGCTCCACCCTGTGACTTGCCAATCGCCTCGCGTAGCCCAGTGTGGAAGCACCGCCCGCCCTGGTACTGTCAGTGCGCGACTGCGACGTGTTGATTGAGGAAGTCCAGGAAGTGGTGAATTTCTTGGGGATGGATCCCGTGACCGATGCCTTGGTAAGTTTTTTCAACGAGGCTAACGCGGGGTCGTAACCAGGCACCGGTTTGTGCGATCCGATCTGCGGCCACGATGGGGTCATTCGGGTCATAGCCCCAAAATACGGGTTGATTTGACGTTGCAAATGCCTTGTCGTCGAAGAGGTCTTCGAGTTCAGGTGTTTCGATGACGAATCCGGATAGTCCAATGACCGCGGGATATGTTCCGGGTCGCATACGCATCAGTGACGTCGCCATGGCCATGCCTTGGGAAAAGCCCAGTAGGGATACGCTTCGGTAGTTTCCTGCCACAGATTGGACCCATTGATCCAGTTGCACGATGGCAGTACGAACCTCCGTGGCGTTGGCTTCTAACGAGGTAGAGATTGGAAACCAGCAGTATCCACCAAAATGTGGTGGTAGTGGTGTGGGTGCTTGTACGCTGGCGATAGTGAAGCGGTCATCGAAATAGTTACTCAAGGGCAAGAGATCATTTTCATCTGCCCCGAACCCGTGCAGAAAAACGACCAGGTCTGATTCTGGGCGTGGTTCTTCGTGAGACCAGCGTACGTGCATCGTTGTTATAGTCCTAACGTTGTGACCATGTCATCGGCCACTTGGTGCAGATCTGTTAGAAATCCATCATGTCCGATGGGTGAATCGATCATATGCACCGGGGTGTGTGGGCCGAAGTCAGCTGCCAATTGGTAGCTTTGTTCTGGGAAGTACAGCCTATCGGAATTGACTGCCACGATGAATGGCGTGGCGGTAATATTGGCGACGGCTGCTGATTGCCCTCCGCGCCCCCGGCCGACGTCATGTGACATGAGCGCTTCGGTCAGGGCAATATACGAGTTCGCATCGAATCGACCCGCGAGGTCTTTGGCTTTGTAGTCCAGGTAGGACTCCACTTGATACCGACCGCTGCGGGTGGCCACCGGTGAGTTCAGTGGGTTTTCTTCGCCTTGGAACTGGCGCCCGAATCGGGCGTTAAGTTCTGCCTCAGACCGGTAGTTAATATGTGCGATGCGTCGGGCAATGCCTAGACCTTGTACAGGTGCAGGACCGTCGTAGTAATCGCCGCCGTTAAAGTTGGGATCCAAGCGAATGGCTTCGACCTGGGCTTGGGCAAAGGCAATCTGCTCGGCAGTCGCTTGCCCGCCACAGGCGATGACACCCACCCCTGCCACACGATCTGGGTACATGGCAGCCCATTCCAGTGCACGTCCGCCACCCATCGAACCGCCGATGACTGCGTGGAAGCGTTGGATGCCCAAAATGTCAGCAAGTTTTGCTTCAGCATTGACTGAGTCTCGGAGCGTGACGAAGGGAAAACGGGAGCCGTACGGCTTGTTGTGTTCGTCTAAGGACGAGGGCCCGGTGGAACCGTAGCAACCACCCACCATATTGGCAGCGATGACAAACCATTTATCAGTATCGATCGCCTTTCCAGGCCCTACGAGATATTCCCACCAACCAGCTTCGGGCGCAAATTCCGAGGAAGCGACGTGGCTGTCGCCCGTGAGCGCATGCTGGATGAGGATCGCATTGGATTTATCTGCATTGAGCGTTCCCCAGGTTTCGTACGCGAGTTCGACCTTTGGCAGGTAACCACCGGTTTCGAAATGCAGTTCACCGATATTTGCCGTAGTGATCGCTGACTGCGCGACGTATGTTGCTGGGTCGGTCACTGATTCAAGATCTAATGACATGACCTTTTACTCCTTATGAAAGCGCCGCAGCGGCTTCGAAGCCGGACTGCAGGTCGTCCAAAATGTCTTCAATGTTTTCCAGGCCCACCGAAAGTCGAACCAAGCTCGGGGTCACACCTGCTGCTACTTGTTCTGCTTCAGTTAGCTGGGCATGTGTTGTAGTGGCCGGGTGTACGACGAGGGAACGAACATCGCCCAAATTCGCGACAAGTTTGTGCAGGGTCAGCGATTCAGCAAATTTTTGGCCGGCCGCTTTACCACCGAGGATATTGAACGCCACGATGCCTGAGGTACCGTCCGGCAAGAGTTGCTGTGCTCGGTCGTACCACGGGGAAGATTTCAGTCCGGCGTATTGGACACTTTCCACCTGAGGATGCGCTTCGAGCCATTCTGCGACCCGCTGTGCGTTTTCAAGGTGCCGTTCCATCCGCAAGGAAAGAGTCTCCAGACCCAGGTTCACCAAATATGAGTTGAATGGCGATGCGGAGTTGCCCATATCGCGAAGCAGTTGCGTACGAATGCGCAGAATATACGACAGGTTTGCTCCCAGTGGCCCGTTTGGCCCAAAGTCGGTCCCAAATACCACACCGTGGTAGGACTCATCGGGTTCATTGAACCACGGGAATTTCTCGGGGTTTGCCGTCCAGTCGAAGTTCCCAGAGTCGACGATCACCCCGCCCATGACATTGGCATGACCACTGAGGTACTTCGTAGCCGAGTGAATCACGATGTCGGCACCGTGTTCAATGGGCCGGAAGACGGTTGGTGGAGTCAGTGTCGAGTCAATAATGACCGGAACCCCTGCTTGGTGAGCTACCTCTGACAGGGCAGGCAGATCAAGAACATCAGCCTTTGGATTGCCCAGCACCTCAGCAAACACCGCTTTCGTGTTGTCTTTGATGGCGTTGCGCCACTCATCCATGTCGTGCGGGTCTTGGATGAAGATGGTCTCAATGCCTAGTCGCGGCAACGTGTGTTTGAACAGGTTTTGAGTACCACCATAAAGTGAGGCGGACACGACGACCGAATCCCCTGCCCCGGCAACATTGAGCACACTCAAGGTTGTCGCGGATTGTCCTGAAGATAGCAAGACGGCACCCACGCCACCTTCGAGCGCAGCAATCTTATTTTCCACTGCGTCATTCGTGGGGTTGGTGAGGCGCGTATAAATCGGCCCGAGTTCGGATAACGCGAAACGACCGGCAGCGGCAGCTGTATCTGGAAAATTAAAGCTAGTGGTCTGATAAATGGGTAACTGTGTCGACCCATACTCAGAATCCACTTCCATACCCGAGTGAATCTGTCGGGTCGATAGCCCCCAGGTGGACTGATCAGCGATATCGCGTTGTGCCAATGCAAAGACTCCTTCATCAAATCAAGGGGTCTTCTCAACGCCCGTCTGCCGCGCAGGTAAACTATGACGTGCGCGAAGACCCGCGCTTGCCTCTACGTACTATGAGACCTGGTCCTCACCCGGGGCACCCCACCGCGGTGGAGGGTTGCCGGTCAGTAAGCCGGGGCATTACTACTGACACTCGTGACCAATACGCACTACTATGCCAGAAATCCATCAAATTGGCGACTTCATAAGACCTGAATTGTCACACTGGGCGAAATTCAGTCGAGTCGAAACATATTTCGCCACTCAACCCTCCAAAATGCCTCCGACAAGTTGTATTGTTGTGCCATGGAACAACTCGGATACTTTGATGAAATCACAGCCGATGATCTGAAAGCCATGGCCGAAGCCAACGGCCCCAAGGTCACGATTTTTCTACCGACCGCTCCTCCACAACACCAACCAAAAGACACGGCCACCCGCGTCAAATCACTGGTCAATGAAGCCCGCCGTAAACTTATCAATGCCGGCGTCCCCGAATCCGATGCAAAGGACATGCTCGCACCCTTCGACGCTATTGCCACCGATGCTCCATTTCTGCGACAACAAGGCGAATCTCTTGCCCTGTTTGCAGCTCGGGGTTTGAATTTGATCTTTCGACTCGGCGTACCGGTAACCGAGTACACCCATGTCGCGGAACACTTTGTTCTGCGACCCATCGCCGAAGCCCTGACAAAGTCCCACGCCTACTACATTTTGGCAGTTTCCCGGAATAAGGTACGCCTTCTGGACGCGACCAAGGACTCCGTCGTACGACTCGATTTGAAAGATATCGTCCCAGAGTCACTGGAAGATGTCGTAGACACTGATGATCGTCAAGCCCAATTGCAAAACCGCAATATGGGTGCAGGTGGCGCAGTCTTCCATGGTCAAGGTGGCGCCTCTGACATCCAAGAGTCTGAGAATCAACGATTCTTGCACGAAGTCGGCTCGTCTCTTGGCGATTTACTCGGACGGGCCCGTTCTCAACCCCTAGTTCTGGCTGGAGTAGCCGAAAATGTCAGCGCCATCAAGGCTTCCTCGTCCTATCCTGTCGTGGCTGAAGATTTCATTCCCGGAAATCCAGACACCCTCACCCCTCGCGAGCTTCAACAATCCGGCTGGGATGTCGTCCGACCACGCTTTGCCGCCAACGATGACGCAGCGTATGATCGCTTCGCCGATGTATCGGGTACCGGTCTCGGTGAAACCCAACCCGATCTCATCCGAGAGGCCGCTGTAGCCGGTCGGGTGGACACGTTGTTTATCAACCCGTCGCTCAGTGCCTCCGATGGTACCGGAGACGTCAATACCGCAATCTTGCACACCAAACTCAACTCGGGTGACATTGTCATCATCTCCGACGGTCGCGTTGAAGATGTAGCTGCCCTGATGCGTTACTAATCCACGTTGCCCGTCAGCACTCACCCCTTCGCCAGGACTCCGGAAAGGACTCACAGGCGAAGGGGGGAGTGTTGTGCTGCCATAGGCCTGTCGGCCTTCAGGTGGTCGCACCAGAGCATGAGTTCAAGCGCTTTCAAGTAATATGTGACACAGTGAGAAATTCTGTAGAACAACTTCGAATCCTGCAATGACATGGATCGTTCCTTATCTGAGCACTCATGATGTCAACCGAAGAATGTGACATATTTCAAAGCCTGAAGAGATATCGTGCCATGCTGATGAACATGCGCTTGGATCATGTTTCTTATGCTGTAGGTCCTGAAGGACTCCGCGCCACCGCGGACAAAATGGCCGAGACACTCGGTATCGATTGGGTCAACGGTGGTGTTCACCCACGATTCGGGACACGAAACGTATTTTTCCCGATGAAAAACCGCCAGTACTTCGAAATCGTGGAAGTACTAGAACACCCGGCGGCCGAAAAGGCCCCGTTCGGGCAAGCCGTGAGAGCTCGCTCGAACATGGGCGGCGGTTGGATGGGTTGGGTCGTCTCCGTCGATGACATGAGCCCATTTGAGGAACGACTTGATCGTCGAGCCGTTCCGGGAGCCCGGACCTTCCCTGATGGTCGTACACTCGAATGGCAGCAAATTGGCATCAAGGGGCTTATCGCCGACCCGCAGGTCCCCTACATCTTGAAATGGAACGAGGGCACCGAAGCCCTCCACCCGTCGCAAGCCGAGCCTGCGCAAGCAGCCATAGAATCCATCACCATCGCCGGCAACCGTCCGCGGGTTCGCGACTGGTTAGGCCTTAGCGACTCTGACGAGCTAGTCGAGGACTTGAACATCAAGTACATCTCCCCTTCAGGAACTCCTGGTATCGCTGAAGTCACGTTCTCTACACCAAAAGGACTCGTGACGATCTAACCCAGGCACAAGCCCTAATACAGCTCAACGGTCATAAACCGCGTGCCATGCTCAGCATGATGGCGGTTTATGACCGTTGGTCGTATAGCAGGGATTTGGATTACTTCTCAGACTGTATACGCAGGACATTTGCCCACGGATCTTCAAAGCGTACGCTTTGTCCGTCGTCAGCAACTTGGACGCCGAAGTGCTTGACGCGTTCGGTGACTTCGCCGACATCATCTGATGATGGCAAAACGATATCTACTTCACCGAGACCAAGAGTCGTATCACGGCGGCCTGCGCCTCGGCTATTCCAGACATTCATGGCCATGTGGTGATGGTACCCACCGGCGCTAATGAATAGCGCGCCGGGAGTGGTGGCGTGGGTCGCATCGAAGCCAAGCCAGTCAACATAGAATTTTCTCGCTGCGTCGACGTCACCAACCTGCAAATGAACGTGACCAATCGTTGCATCACCAATTGCAGGATGCTCCACAGCTTCTTCGGTGAGGTAATCACGCAGGTACTGATTGGGATCCAAAAAGAGCGTATCCATTTCTACCTGACCGTGCACCCAACTCCATTCGCTGCGATCGCGGTCCCAGTACAATTCAATGCCGTTGCCTTCTGGGTCATTGAAGTAAAAAGCTTTGGAGACCAGGTGGTCTGAGCTTCCAGTAAAGGTGTTGGGAGCATAACGTGCCACAGCGTAGACGGCAGCTGCCAACGCTGTTTCTGTCTCGAATAAAATAGCGGTGTGGAATAACCCGGCTTCGCGACGCGAGGCGTGCTTGAGTTGCGGCGCGTGTTCCAGAATGACCAAGGGCCGTGCATTCCGTCCGATAATAACCGAACCTTGCTGCTCGGCAATGACCTCCAACGGAAGTGCCTGGGTGTAGTAGTTTCTCATGTTGTCCAGGTCAGCGACCTTCAAGGTCACCGCCCCCATTTCGGCCTGGTCTGCCAGGCGGGCATTTTCGAAAGTCTCTACATTTTGGGTCATGCGAGTTCCTATCTGCTGCTTCAAAGATCAACCCGGAGGGTTAGGCTTTTCAAATTTGCATCTTCTACCCATTACTATAACTGACTTTCCGCGGAAAGTCATATGTTGTGGTGAGACTCGGATCTGCCCGAAGAATCCTTAGGAGATGCTGTTTGTTATCCACTGTAAGTACCCACGGCTCCCGTCGATGATGGGAAGCACGATGATTTCTGGCTCGTCATAAGGATGGTGCGCCGCCAGGTATTCTTTGAGGCCTTGGACTGCCGTGGCTGAGGTCTTGAATGACAGGAGGTATTCCTGGTCATTCTGCACGCCGTCTTCCCACCGGTAGTAGCTATTCACTTGTGAGATCTGGACGCACGCTGCAAGGTGCAGTTCTACCGCCCCCGCTGCCAGTTCGTCTGCAATAGCGGCAGTATCGGTCGTTGTCTGTATTATCACGTAGTCATAGGATGTCATCCCGACAGTCTGCATCAAGTCTTCGAACGTGAAAAGAGGCGGCCTCCCTCACACTGCCACAGCAGTTCTTTGTGGCCATAATCTCCGGGGTTGTATCGACCGGTCTTCGTTAGCTATATCGCGACGAGTATTGCAACGAAGTGACAGGCCCAGGCAAGAATTGTATAAACGTGGAAGACTTCGTGATAGCCAAACGTTTTTGGTGAGAAATCAGGATATTTGGTGGCATATACGATGGCACCTAACGTATAGAAAATGCCACCCAGAATGATCAACCATACGACCCCGGGGCCACCTGCCGCGTAGAAATCTGGCAGATACCATAGGGCGACCCACCCGAGTGCAATATAGACCGGAACATAGACCCAGCGTGGTGCCCCCGACCAGCATTGGCGCAAGACTATGCCCAGGAGTGCTCCAGACCAGATCACCATGAGCAATACATTGCGCTGGCTCTCCTCCAGTACTAATACGCTCAGTGGAGTATAAGTTCCGGCGATGAGTAAAAAGATATTCGAATGGTCTAGGCGTCGTAAAAAGGCGTTGAGTCGAGGTGACCAATTTCCACGGTGATACACCGCCGAGGCGCCAAAGAGTAACACTGAACTCGCACCGAACACTGCCACACTGATCCGCTGGACCAATGTCTCTGGAAGAGCGATGGCCACCAGGACAGCACAGAATACGATAGGGGTAGCGACGAGATGTATCCAACCCCGGGCACGAGGTTTTAACGTCACAGAAGAATTTGAGGCCGTGTTCGTTCGGTGCAGGTTACTCGGTGTCATGCTCTTTCCTCACCACAAGTGGTCTCATTGTGACAACGGCGTATCACTAGAGAATACTCAAGCGGTGCCACGTGGTGTGCTTGATCTTTCTCATGGACGAGTCGCTACATGTGATTCTATGCCATTCCTCAGACGCGCTCACTTTCGCCGAAGGTTTTGCAGTGTCACGCACAATAGCCAAAAACCAGCTGATCGCAAACGGGGAATCATAATTTTCATTGAAGTGAGCCTTCCCTGGTGGGGCTTCATGGATGACGTGCTGCATGGAAAAATGGTGCCCACCCGGACAACAAGAGGATCACTGATGACCATTGAACATCTCAATCCCGATGGCTTACACATCAACCCAGCCTTCTCTCAAGGAGTCGTCGTCAGCGCGCAACGGCTGGTGATCGTTGGCGGGCAGCAGGGCACCGATCCCACAGGTGAACTCGTGGCAGAAGATTTGGCCGGACAGACCCAACAAGCGCTTCGAAATGTACTCACGGTTCTGCGGGCGGTGGGAGCCGATGCAAGTCATGTGGTGAAATTAGGCATCTTCCTGACCCTCAACGCTGATGCACAGCAAGGCTATGCATCAGCATTTGAAGTGTGGGGAGCATACCCTACAGCAGTGACTGTGGTGCAAGTGGCGGGTTTCGCTAGACCGGGTGTCCTCGTTGAAATCGAAGCAATCGCGGCTGTCCCTGACTGATGCTAGGAATCCTCACGAAGAGGATGGGATGTCACCAATCTCTATACAATCGTGGTATGCCAGCTGATCGTGCCACACACCTTGCTCAACAACTCCTACCGTCAGTTTCACAGACGCTCGCGGCTGCCATTGCTGCTTATGATTGGCAACAAGCTCAGCGTGTAGAGCGAGGAAAGGACCATACCGTATTACTGGCGGATCGATTAGCGGTAGCGCGCATTCCCCGAAAACCGGATCCACAGCTGGCACGGACAACGCAACTCATTGACCAATTGGACCTTCCTTGGCTGCTGCCGACCGCCTTATCAACAGTTGAAGGTGGGGTCTTGCAGCAATTCATTCCAGGTACGGCGCATCCTCACGGGGTAGGAAACGCTGAACGGCTGGCACAAATTGTTAGTACGTTCTCTGCGCTAAACACCGCAGGGCTCCCCCTGAACGTACCCTTCGCTCAACGTGGGCGCCTGACACCCAAGATGTTGCGTTCACTTGATGCGGTCGTTGACGACCATATGGCGTGGGAGATTGCCGAGCACGTTCACGGCTGGACTGATGATGGGATTGGTGGCGGGCTGGTTCATGGGGATTTGGCCGGCCATAACATGCACTGGGTCGATGGTGAGCTGATTGGTATCCTCGACTGGGACTATGCTGCTTACTGGGATACCGCATTGAATGCCACGTATTTAAGCCTGTGGCACGGTGTGGAATTCGAAGCGATTACGCCGGTGCCCAACCGTGCGCGGGTGTGGTCAGGAGCTTTAGGCTTGTATTCGTTGGCCAATGCGTTGACTTGGGATATTTCTCCTGGCGGTTGGCGTCGGTTGAATAAAAAAGTCCAGCCGCGTATTCTCGCCGCCTATCGGGCGATAGCTCGAGCTGAAGATTAGCGCAATCGTCCGGGAGCTAAGGCGTGAACCGCTGCTGTGCTGACCCAGGGCCCCGCCTGGCTGTCGAGCAGTAATTCGGTGGCCAGACGAGCAAAACCCAGTGAGGTTTGAAACCCATACCCTGATTGTCCTGCTAACCAGAAGAATCCTGGTTGCTGATCAAATCCCACCACGGGCACCCCATCTGGGGCTTCTGTTCGAAGACCCGTCCAAGCGGCACGAACGCCACGGATGCCCAAGGTGGTATCGTCTTCAATGGCTTGGATGAGATCATCAATGTCAGCATCCCGCGGTCGTGCATCAACTGCCGGAGATGGCACTGCCTCTTGTGGAGATGCCAGGATTGCTGATTCGTCTTCGTAACGGTAGTAATACCCATCGACTTTCATCATCATGCACCGATCAGGGCTGATCCTTTGGTCAATTTCCAGAATGGCTGCAGTGCGTCGTAGCGGGGTCAGGCCTAGCGTTCGCACTCCGAAGAGTTCAGCGACCTCATCCGCCCAGGCTCCTGCCGCATTAATCACCACATTGGTTCGATACGTACCCCGCGTCGTGGTCAGTTGCCAAATATTGTCGATGCGTTGCGCTGCAGTGACCCGTTCCCCGAGACAAATCTGCAGGTATGGGGCATCTTCGATAAGCCAATCGATCATGGCGTCGGCGTGAATGCGCAACGATCGATCATCCAGGGCGCCTGCGGTAAAACGTTCCGCGCGCAGCTCCGGCAGTAACGCTAGGACTGCTTGTTGATCATGGTAGAGCTGGCCTGGATAGGCCTGAGCAGCGATGTCAGCCTCGGAACCGACCATCAAAAATCGTGACGGCCAGGCCACCGGACGTTGAAGGGCGCGTTGCCGCTTTTGAAGCATCTCAACAGTTCGATCGGTTAACTCGCGCACTGCTGCGGGACCATAACCCAAAATGAGCTGCTGGGCTGAGCGTCCAGAGGTGTGATAGGCCAGTTGGTCTTCGGCTTCCAGCAGGGTGACTCGATGGCCACGTCGTGAGAGTTCTGCACCCAGGGAAATTCCAGCGATGCCTCCACCAATGATAATCATGTTCGCGCTCCTTGAGATTGGTGCGGAAAGCCACAACGCGGGCGGCCTGATGGCTGCCCGCGTTGTGTGACGACTTGGCCGTCTTAGCCAATCTTTTCGAGAATGATTTCTCGAACACGACCGGCATCAGCTTGTCCCTTGGTGGCCTTCATGACCGGGCCGATCAGGGCGCCGACCGCTTGCATATGTCCACCTTGGATGCGTTCAACAACATCGGGATTGGCGGCCATGGCTTCTTCAACAGCGGCCGTCAGGGCGCCGTCATCGGAAACCACAGCCAATGAGCGTGCCTGGACGATATCAGCCGGGCGACCTTCGCCATCCGCAATGTGACCGACAACCTGACGTGCAATCTTGTCGTTGATCGTTTTCTCAGCGATCAGTTTTTCAATTTCCACGACGTCGTTGGGGGTGACTCCCAGAGCCTCCGGCGAGATGCCGCGTTCATTGGCGAGACGAGCTATTTCTCCCATCCACCATTTCCGTGCGGCTTCTGCGGTGGCACCTGCTGTGACAGTTTGTTCAATCTCATCGAGGACACCCGCGGCGACGACGTCACGGAACTCCGTGTCGGAAAACTGCCATTCTTCTCGGAGACGGCGACGGCGCTGCACTGGATTTTCTGGCAAGTCTGCCCGGAGACGTTCGATCCAGGCTTCATCGGTGACGATGGGTCCCAGGTCAGGATCCGGGAAGTACCGGTAGTCATCGGCGTCCGACTTTGGACGTCCGGAACGGGTTGACCGGGTTTCTTCATCCCAGTGCCGAGTCTCTTGGATAATCGTTCCACCCTGGTCAAGCACCTTGGCCTGTCGAATGATCTCAGATTCCACGGCGGCAGCCACCGCACGGGTTGAGTTCACGTTTTTGGTTTCGGTACGGGTTCCAAACTCGGTGGCGCCGATGGGCATCAGCGAGACGTTGGCGTCACAGCGAATGTTCCCGCGTTCCATGCGAGCATCAGATACGCCGAGGGCTTTCACAATGTCACGGATGGTTGCCAGATAAGCGCGCGCCAGTTCTGGAGCACGGTCACCAATTCCGGTAATGGGTTTGGACACAATCTCGACCAGCGGTACGCCGGCGCGGTTGTAATCCACCAACGAGGTCGTGGAATCGTGAATTCTACCGGTGGCACCGCCGATGTGAGTGAGTTTGCCCGCGTCTTCTTCAATGTGCGCGCGTTCAATCTCCACGCGTACAATCTGGCCGTCGTCGAGTTCGACATCAACCCAACCGTCGTAGGCGATGGCCGGTTCTTCCTGCGAGGTTTGGTAGTTCTTACCCAAGTCTGGGTAGAAGTACTGTTTCCGCGTGAATCGGGATTCTGGGGCAATAGTGCAGTTGAGTGCAAGCCCGAGTTTGATGCCGTAATCAATGCCAGCGGCATTAATGGTTGGCAGGGTGCCCGGTAGCCCGAGGTCCCCGGCGGTCACGTTGGAGTTGGGCTGATCCCCGAAGGCATTGGTTGCAGTCGAGAACATCTTCGTTTGGGTGTTGAGTTCCACGTGGACTTCAAACCCAAGGACGACTTCATAGTTTTCTAACGCTTTTTTCATGCTGTTACTCCTGCCGTGGCTTCAACTACGGCGCTCATGCGGTAAACCAGTTCATCTGCATACGTCGGGGCGGAGATATGGACCCCAGCCACGCTGGCGGCTGGGAGTCCTGCCAGCGATGCGCCAACGCCCGCGGTCGCGGAATCGTATTCCTCACCTTGCACTGTGAGGGCTGGAACGGCCAGCGCATCCACGGTCTTGAATGCCGCCTGATAATCGTTGATGATCGCGGTACGAACTCGTTGGGCAGGACGGAAATGCGAATCAATCGTGCCGATGGATAGCATTTGGGTGCCCAAGAGAATGCGACGTTTGGTTTCGTATCCGAACCCGGCACCACGAGACGCAGTGATGACGTCTTGGACGGTGGCATTGTCTGGGGTCACTCGATTCCCGAAACGAATACCATCAAATTTGGCCAGGTTGGCGGAGAATTCGGCTGCACCGATGATGTGGGCTGCTTGGCGCGCCTGGTCCATGGCTTCAAGAGTGACCTCAGTGGTGGTGATTCCAGCGGCCTCGAGCGCACGAATCCCAGCTTGATAGCTGTTCCAAGCATCATCGGAGACATTGTCCGGTTGGATCTCGGTGACCCCCACGGTGAGGTTGTCGAGTGCGGTGTTGGTGGTGAAGTCCCATTCGTAGTCCAAGCTGGTGGGATCCAGTTCATCGACTCCGACGAGCACCTGATGTAGTGCTTTGGCATCTGCGGTGTTTCGTGCAATCGGGGTGATGGTATCCATGGAAGAAACCGCAGCGACAAGGCCGAAACGCGAAATCGCCCCATAGGTCGGTTTGACGGCAACCACTGCAGTTTCGGCTGCGATGTGTCGTGCAGTACCTGCGGTATCGGAGACGACCGCGAACGGGGCTTGGTACTGGGCTACTGCGTCGTGGGCTCCAGAATCAAGACCCATGCCGAATTCAGCCACGCGGGCTTTGCCGAGGATCGGCAGCCCAGCTGCACGCAGGCGCTCCACTACGGTGGCCTGATACGGCGAGACCCAGCCCTGTAAGTAGGCAGAGCCCGCGCCCGTTGGCATATCAGTGGTCACGATAACGTCGGACAGGACCACGGGCACGCCGGCCAGCGGGTGATCATATTTTCCGGCATCCACGTCGGCGGCAACAGCTAGCGCGTCTTCGCGATTGAGATATACAAGCGCATCAGTGGCGGCGTCGAGGTGTTGGGTGACCAGCTCGACTGCGGTGATATCACCGGCACGAAGTTGTTCCGCCATCTGCGTGGCGGTTAGTTGTGTGAGACTCATTATTCTCCGTCCAGAATCGCAGGAACCATGAATTGTCCGTCTTGTGCTTCAGGGGCACCGGAAAGGGCTTGTTCGTTGGTCAGTTCGTTCGCAACGACGTCGTCACGGAGCGCGTTGTTGACGGGCAGCGGGTTGACGGTTTCGGGCAGTTGGTCATTGGCGGTAACGGTCAATGATTCGATGATTGGATCGAATTCGGCCGCCAGTTTTTTACGGTCTTCCTCCGTCAGGGCTATATGTGCGGTCGCTGCTATGTTGTCAACCATGAATCTCCTTTACTAGAAGTTGTTGAGTTTAGAGGATGGACGTAGACCAGAAACGTTTCAAGTCCTTCTGGGTCATCTACCAGTCCAGCGGTGTAGAAGGTCCAGTCACGTTCCGGAGCTCGGTGAAAACCCATTGCCTCGTACATGGCTTGGGCGGTGGTCATGGTTTGCATCGTGGTCAAGACCACCCGGGCTAAGCCTTGGGCTTGTGCCATATCCAACACGTATTGTACGAGCGCGCGGCCGACGCCGCGGCCCTGGTAGTTCGGGGCGACAGCCAGCATGCGGAATTCACCTTCGTTATCGTAAGCCACCTGAGATTCATCATCTCCCGGTGCAACGATATTTACGGCACCTGTCACAATTCCGTTGACCTCGGCCACATATAAGCCGGATGCTCGTGCTGGGACATCGGCGAGTGTTTGGGCGTAGTCAGATTCGGCTTCGACGTGACCGCCGGTGATATATGCTGCGGTGGTCAGGTCTCGGACCGCTGCATAATCCTCGGGTGTGCACGGACGAATGGTCACCAATGAACAGTCTCCAGCTGTTGCTGTAGCACCTCGGCCCGGTCTGCCGGACCCGTTGCGGTGACGTGCACGAGGCCATCTTGTGCCATGAAATCCACGTGATACCCCGCGATGGCCACGCCGTCGCCTGAACGTGGGAAGCGGGCTGTATTTTCGGCAATCCAGCCGGCCGTATCTGGGGTCTCAACGCTTCCTGTCAATTGGGTTCGTCCCACCGGGTGGTCCGGGTCGACATCAAGTTCGTGGTGAGCAATGCCCAGGCTCCCGGCGAGGGTCCAGTCGGGAGTCGTGTCGGAAACTTGCCATGCCGGACGACGCACCGGCACCCCCGCTTCTTGGGCGATGAGTGCACCGGCCGCCCAATCGTATTCTTGGAGACCGTATTCCGCGTAGGCGTCTAGCGTACCGTCAGCAACCATACATAAATCCAAGGCTGCAGATCCTGCGCGACGAATATCTGAAAACTCACCGGCAGCTAAGAGTCGTTGCAGTTGGTCATATTGGAAACCACGGCGCGTGGGGTCATAAGAAAATCCCGAGGCCAGAAGTCGACCGGAGCGCCCGAGCACCGGACCGCCAAGACGCACCGGTTCTGCGGGGTCGGTCGGCAATCCTACTTCGAGCCGCCCCGTGTGCGATGTGAATGCTCCCCCACCGGCGCTGGCCCACCAGGACCGTCCCAATGCAGGAGCGACAATAGCGGCGGCAACCCATTGCCCTTGATATTCGACCGCGACAGATGAGCAGAAATGAGGCAGGCCGCGGATGAAGTTCGTGGTGCCATCCAATGGATCAATTGACCAGCGGTAACCACTCGGTTCGGCGACCGTGGTGGCCCCGTATTCTTCACCATAGATTTCGTCGTGGGGTCGATAGGACTGTAAGACAAACCGGATAGCTTCTTCGGCTCGCCGATCAAAATCTGTCACCCAGTCCGAGCCCGAGGATTTGGTCACGGCCCCGAGATCGTCGGTACCCAACGGAGTCAGAGTCTGGGGGCGTTGAACCAATTGGGCGGCCCCGGCTTCTGCTGCGGCACGGGCGACCGCTAAAAATGCCTTCATCGTTCTCCTGCTAGCAGTTCCATGAATCCTTGCTCATCTAATACTGTCACGCCCAACGCTTCCGCGCGGTCGAGTTTCGAACCCGCGTTTTCACCGGCTACGAGATAATCGGTCTTTTTGGAGACTGATCCGGTGGCTTTTCCACCGCGGCTTAGGATAGCTTCTTTGGCTGAATCGCGTGTGAAATGCTCCAGGCTTCCGGTCACCACGATGGTGAGGCCTTCAAGCAAAGTCGATTCCTCTGTGATTTCATCAGCCATGGTCACACCGGCTGCCGCCCAGGCGTCGATGATGTCCACGCGCCAATCGGTGTTGAAAAACTCCATGACCGCACTAGCGATGACTTCACCCACCCCATCAACAAACGTAAACCGTTCGTAGTCCTCGGCCTGCGCGGCCTGACGGAGTGCATCCATCGTGCCGAAGGACGCTGCCAGAGCACGTGCAGCAGTGGGACCGACATGTCGAATCGATAACGCAACCAAGACACGCCATAACGGCTGTGTTTTCGCTTTCTCCAATTCTTCAAAGAGCCGTTTGGTATTGGCGGTTGGCTGGCCTGTGGTGCGGGTATAGAAATAGGGCACCAGTTCCCACTGTCCGGTGGCTTGCCCTTTGGAGCGTTTCTCACGCCATACTTTGACATCGGCCAGTTTGGCTTTGAGCTCTTCGTCACCGTTGGTCGCTAAATCAAATAATTGACCATCCGAGGTGATCACACCGGGCCCGGTTGGTTCGACACGACCCGCATTATCCGCCGGGTTGGGACCAGGTCCATTGGTGAGCCAGGTGGCGGCTTCTTCCCCCAGCGATTCAATGTCGAAAGCTCCACGGGAGGCTGCATGTTCGATGCGGCCGGTGAGTTGTGCCGGACAGCTCTTGGCGTTGGGGCAACGCAGATCCACGTCGCCTTCTTTCATGGGCCGTAGCGGAGCATCACAGGCCGGACAGTTGGTGGGCATCACGAAATCAACAACATCGTCGCCCCGCAGCGGTAGGACTGGACCGACAATTTCCGGGATAATATCCCCCGCCTTGCGGAGCACGACGGTGTCGCCAATTTTCACGTTCTTTGCTTTGACGACATCCTGGTTGTGCAGAGTGGCCATTGAAACCGTGGAACCATCCACAAAGACCGGCTGCAGCATCGCAAACGGGGTCACGCGCCCCGTGCGACCAACGTTGACTGCGATGTCGAGCAGCTTGGTGTGGACCTCTTCGGGTGGATACTTATAAGCGACCGCCCACCGCGGGGTACGTGAAGTAAAGCCCAACTGTTGTTGGTATGTCATATCGTCAACTTTGACGACGATACCGTCGATCTGGTGCACCAGATCGTGTCGGTGTTCACCGTAGTGGTTGATGTAGTCAATGACCTGTTCGGCAACTTCACTCGAGGTGCCACGGATGAGTTGAGAATACGGTGAAACCGGCAGACCCCATTCGGCGAGCTTTTCGTAAGCCTGATGTTGAGAAGTGATCGTCGCCCCGGTCACGCTGCCCAATCCGTGGACGAACATTGATAACCGACGTTTTGCGGTTTCGGCAGGGTTTTTCTGGCGTAGTGATCCCGCAGCCGCGTTGCGTGGGTTGGCAAAAGGTGCCAGTCCAGCATCTGCACGAGCTTCATTGAGCTGCTCAAAAGCCTCCCCGGGCATGAAGACTTCGCCACGGATTTCTAATTCCTCAGGGATGTCGTCACCACTGAGTTTGGTTGGGATTTCTTTGATGGTCAACACGTTGCGGGTGACATCTTCACCGATGCGCCCGTCGCCCCGAGTGGCTGCGCGAACAAGCGTGCCGTTGCGGTAGACAAGGTTGATGGCTAATCCATCAATTTTGACTTCGGTCAGCCAACCGACGTCGTCGCCTGCACCGAGTCGCTCTAATCCCGCCCCGACTCGGGCAAACCAGGCTTCCAGCTCTTCAAAAGAGAACACATCCTCAAGCGAATACATTCGCGAAAGGTGTTCGACCGGTGAGAAGACAGCGTCACCACCGACTTCTTGGGTGGGTGAATCTCCGGTGACAATTGATGGGTGGAGAGCCTCGAGGTCTTCGAGTTCTCGAAACAGTGCGTCAAATTCGGCATCAGAAATTTCTGGCGCATCTTCGACGTAATATGCGCGACGGTGATGGCGCACCTGGTCTTTGAGATTTTCGTAGTGCTCTAACAGTTGAGGATCAGGAGTAGTCACATCAGACATTGTACTGTCAGTGCTCAATGACTTCAGCGACGACCACCGTGACGTTGTCGGAACCGTCGGACTCCAGCGCTAATTCTACGAGTTGGTCAGCGGCATCATCCACGGTGGCTGCTGAAGCCAAAATAAGGCCGATCTCTTGGTCTTCAACTTTACCGGTGAGTCCATCCGTACACAGCAGGAACCGGTCACCGATTTCGGCATCCAGTAACACGACGTCGGCCAAGAGGCGAAGGGCTGAGCCAACTGCACGCGTGATGACATTGCGCGCTGGGTGGTCGCGGGCTTCTTGTGGACTGAGTTGTCCTAGCCGCACCATTTCGGCCACCGCGGAGTGGTCTTGGGTCAATTGAATAAAGGCTTCGTCGTTGGCTCGGTAGCGGTAGGTGCGAGAGTCACCGACATTGGCTACGACCAGCTGGTGTTTGTCCTGATGCAGCACATTGGTGAGCAAGGTCAGGGTCGTACCGGCACGTCCCTCAGCAATGTCATAGACTTTTCGGTTGGCTTCAGTCAGCCATTCTTGCAGGGTGAACAGTTCCAAAGGCTCATCGAGATTGTCCCATGCGTGGGTGAATGTATCGACAACTGAAGCTGAGGCAAGTTCACCGCCGTCGTGTCCACCCATCCCATCGGCGACCAGATAAAAGCCATCACGGATCAGGTAAGAGTCTTCATTGAGTTCACGTACATGCCCGACGTGTGTGGCCCCAGCTGCTGTAAAGCGATACATTAGTCAACCTCTATTCCGTCACCGGCACCGCGTAGCAGCATCGAAGGATTAATGAGCCCAAATCCCCGCACTGACTGCGGTGGTTGTGGAATTAAAATATACCGCTCATCGTCGGCCAGCACATTGGCTGTCAGCTGATCGACAAGTACGGTACCCGGATCCGCCAGGGCGGTGAGTCGGGCTGCTAAGTTTACCGTGGGACCATAAATATCTCCCAGTCGGGACAGTACCCGGCCCCAGACCACTGACACGCGGGCCGATGGCAGCACCGGATCTTCACTCAGTGCCTGAGACAGCGCAAGGGCAATGTCGGCTCCGGCTTCTGGTGTCTCGGCGTTGAACAAAACTTCATCGCCCACCGTTTTGACCAAGTGGCCTCCCCCGACGGCGATAATTTCAGCACAGGTCTGTTCGAACCGCTGGACCATTTGTGCCAGTGTCCGTTCACTCATGGTTCTCGATAACGCAGTGTAGGAGACCATGTCCGCAAATCCCACGGCGCGTGCTAACGGTAGTGGAGTGTCGTCCTCTGTGCCATCGCGCCCCTCTTCGGACGCGGCAAGCCCCGCTTCCACACGTACGGTGAGTCGCTGCAACGCTGAGTTCAATTGCCGACGATATGAGTAGGTCACCACATCTTCAAGCGATTCGACCACACTGGGTAACAGGCGTACGACTTCTCGACGCGCTTCAGGATCGCTGAGCCCGTCAGAACTCATTTTGTCTTCTACTAATGCTTCGATCTGCCAGACGACCATTCGGTCGGTCATTTGCCCGATGGAGCGCGCAATTGATATTGCGGTTTCTTCATTCAGGACATCTTCTCGGACCAGTTCCACGATCGTGGCCATGGCGGCCACATCCTGTTTGGTGAAGACCTTCTCGTCAGCTTTGATATTGGGAAACCCCATGGCTCGCCAGATTTTCCGGGCGGAAACCACGGACACGCCCAGCTCTTTGGCAACGTCGCGTGGGGTCAACAGGCGAGGCCCGCCAATGAGTTCTTCGTCGAGAACTTTAATAGCTTGTGTCCAGGTCTCAGAGAACGGTTCAGCTTCACCTAAAGCTGATGAAGTCGGCGACTCGGACTGGACTATATCCAGCGGTCGGGTTGGTGTTGGGTCGATCGTCTCTTCACCGGCTGAGTCGTTACTCACAAGCCCCTACTTTCACTGAACGAACCGCTATTGTAGCGACCATATGAACCAAAGCGTTCCACATCTACCAGGGTTTGAAATTCTTGAATATCTGGGATGTCATGCAACACCCAAATTTGCCCCCGGGAATTCATAAGATGTAAGTCCCCGGAACCACGGCGTCGTTGCCGACGGGTTTGGTGAATTTCCAAAGACACCAGCGAATGCAAGGCGACCCAGTGGCGCTTGACGGCAATGGCACCCAGCTTATGTGCCACCCGGTGGGTCGTGATTTCATATCGAGATACCATCCACTGCCACACGGGACGCACGACGGTGAGGAAAATTCCAATGGCTATCAGCCCTAGACCAATGGTGGTCAAAGTGGGAGCCGCAGTCCGCAGAAATTCTGGCAAGGTGTAACTGGCCATGACACCGGAAAGGAAACCCGCCGCGCCGGCCCACAAGATAAAATTCCAAGCGGGGCGGATGAGCACCGACGGATGCGCACGGGTACGCACCAATAGGTGTTCGCCGCTCACAAAATGTGATCGCATGCCCCTCCTTGGTATCGGTACCATCTCACGCCGGTCGTAAATGTACAATATCGGCTGCGAAAACCTCTTGCAGTGTCTCGCCTGCTATTAATAGGCTACCTGTCGGTCCCAGGCCCACGGCGGTGCCTTCAATATTTTTACCATTTGGCATGATCGCTTTGACTTCTTGACCAACAGTGCTCATGGTCGACTCCAACGATTTCACGTCTGGCTCGTCGCAAAAACGTTCTACCGCACTCAGCAGTCGCTGGCGTGCGGTGACAACAAACTCCTGAGCGGGAATGTCCACCCCATAGTCAGCAAGCGCGGCTGCCCGTTCGTGGCGCTGACATTCGACGAAGCGCAAATTGGTGCCCAAGCCAATGACCACAGCCTGATTTTCAGGCAGCCACTGAGCCAAGATGCCACACAACTTCTTGCCGTGGACATCTAAGACATCGTTGGGCCATTTGACAGCTGCCGGCACATCCAGTTGCTTCAACCACCGCACCATCGCATCAGCGACCACAATGGTTAGCATCCCCATGAACTGTGGTGCAAGGCGGGGGCGCAATACAATCGACATTGCTGCAGCAGTCCCCGGCGGGGTGTCCCAGGTGCGATCAAGTCGGCCACGACCAGCTGTCTGGTTATCCGTAGCGATCACATCTCCATGCTCGCGAATTGATGCTGAGCTGATCGCGAGGTCTTGGGTTGATGGCAGTTCATCGCTCCAATACACCCCCGGGGCGATCTGTTGAGGTTCTTGGTCAGCCACGTACTACAACCTTCATTTAAACAACCGGTAGTATTATCCAGGATACAGGCCATACTCTACCCTGGAGGATCGTTGACCAACCCCGATACCACTGGTGAGAAACTGGGCGTCACCACCCCGGATATCACCACTACGGCTGGCAAACTTGAAGACTTTTTCCATCGCCGCGAAGCAGCTCTGCTGCCTACTGGGCAAGGACCCGTCGATCGCCAACATGCCAGGGGAAAACAAACCGCCCGGGAACGCATTGACGCGCTGCTAGACGAGGGCTCGTTTGTCGAATTCGACCAGCTCCGTACGCACCGCACGACCGCTTTCGGCATGGATGCTCGCCACCCTGAAGGTGACGGAGTCGTTGCCGGGTACGGAACTGTTGATGGCCACCATGTTGCTGTCTATGCTCAGGACTTCACGGTCTTTGGTGGTTCCCTTTCAAAGGTCAACGGCGAAAAAATCGTCAAGACCCAGGAATTTGCGGCCACGAATGGTTTCCCGATCATTGCCATTAATGATGGCGGTGGCGCACGCATTCAAGAAGGCGTGGACTCGCTAGCGATGTTTGCCGATATTTTCCGCAACAATGTCATGGCTTCGGGTGTCGTGCCACAGATTTCCATCATCATGGGGCCCGCCGCGGGCGGCGCCGCCTACTCCCCTGCCTTGACCGACTTTGTGGTGATGGTCGACCAGACCTCCCACATGTTTATTACCGGCCCAGATGTCATCAAATCGGTAACCGGTGAAGAAGTGGACATGGAGACCCTCGGTGGCGCTCGGCAACACAATGAAACATCCGGCACGGCCGCATATATGGCCACTGATGAACAAGACGCTTTCAGCTGGGTAGCAGAACTGTTGGACTATCTGCCAGCCCATAACTTCATCACCCAGGATGCAACATTCCAGCAAGATCTGGAGACCAACGTTGAAGATTTGGCGCTGGATACCATCATCCCGGACTCAGCAAATCAGCCATATGACATGTTGCAAGTCATTGCTGCCATCGTTGATGATGGCGCGTTATTGCAGATTCAGGAACGCTACGCCCCCAACGTGATTGTTGGGCTGGGCCGAATCGAAGGACGCACCGTAGGAGTCGTGGCCAATCAGCCGTCTCAGTTGGCAGGCACACTTGATATTGCTGCTTCTGAGAAGGCGGCTCGTTTTGTGCGCTTCTGTGATGCTTTTAATATCCCTCTTGTCACGCTTGTGGATGTTCCAGGTTTCCTACCTGGTGTGGATCAAGAACACTCCGGCATTATCCGTCGCGGAGCCAAGCTCATTTATGCTTATGCTGAAGCAACGGTACCAAAAATCACAATCATCACCCGCAAGGCTTTTGGTGGCGCCTATATTGTGATGGGTTCAAAGAAACTCGGCGCGGATCTGAATGTGGCGTGGCCGACCGCTCAGATTGGTGTGATGGGCGCCCAAGGTGCCGTCAATATTCTGTATCGTCGTGAACTTGCGGCCGTGGAGGAAAATGGTGGCGACGTCGAGGCTCGTCGTGCCGAGTTAATCGAAGACTACGAAACGGCTCTATTGAACCCGTATGAAGCTGCAGACTCTGGTTATATCGATGCGGTCATTGCGCCATCTGAAACTCGTGCCCAGGTGGTTCGTGCGCTTCGCGCCACCGTGGCCAAACGTGAATCCCGTCCCGCTCGTAAACACGGAAATATTCCACTATGACTCAGCCTGAATCAACTGGCATTCAAGTCCACGGCACAGCGTTATCTGAAGAGGAAACAGCCGCGCTGTTAACGGTCATTAATACGCAACTGGTTGAGCTGCCACCGCCTGAGCCCCCGGTAGATCATGCGACACGGAACCGGGTGATGTCCACTTGGAGCCCGGTGCCTGGTTGGCATACGCCACCTCGCGGTTCTTAGCTGTGAAAACCCGAAACCGCCTATCCAGATCCTGGATAGGCGGTTTCTCGTGATGTTAGGGATTATGGCTTGTCTTGTTGAATGATGGCCTGGGCCTTTGTCTCGGTGCCGGTATCCTCAGGTGCGTCGCCGGCTATCTGGGCTACCCCAGGGATGCCGACTGCTGTGGCACCGGCGGTGCGCGAGCTGAGTCTGCGGGACAGGATTTGGGCAAGCCATACCAGGATCGAGTTGATGATGATAAAGATAATGGCTGCCACTACCAGGGCTTGCATAATATTTCCGTATCCTGCACCGAGGTGTCGGGAATAACGTAACAGTTCTGCGAAGCCAATGATGTAACCCAGTGCCGAGTCTTTCAAGATGATTACGAATTGCGATACCAATGAAGGCAGCATTGCTACCAGGGCCTGCGGGACTTCTACATAGCGAAGGGAACTCGTAGTGGTCATACCGACGGCGAGCGCTGCTTCACGCTGTCCAGCTGGCAACGATCTGACTCCTGAGCGGACAAGCTCGGCGATGACAGCACCGTTGTAGAGCGTCAAAGCCACAATGACCGCGTAATACGCCGAGTTGCGCGGGTCGATGACACTCGATAGGTACTGGGAAATGAAGAAGTGTAAAAACACCATCAGTACCAAGACCGGCACCGCTCGGAAAAACTCCACAATAACCATGGCGATCCATCGCAGTAGCCGAATAGGCGCTAACCGTAGAAACCCGAAGAAGAGGCCAAAGATCACTGAGGTGACCACCGCGATCGCGGCGGCTTGAAGTGTGAATTGTATGCCCGGTAATAAGTAGTTGGTCCAAGCATTCAGGTTAATCGCATTCCACCATAAGTGGGGTTGCATTTGACCTTGGGCCGCAAGGGCTTGATAGATCCACACGAGGATCCCAAGGACAATGAGTGCAACAATAATATTGAGAATAGTGATGATTCGTCTGGAGCGGGGTCCGGGTGCGTCAAATAGGACATATTGGTTACTCATCGAGTCACCGCCAATTTTTCAGATAGCCAAGTGGTCAGCAGCCCGACTGGGATCACGATCAAGCTGAACCCGATCGCGATAATCATGAAGATGGCGATCATGACGTTCGGATTGAATTCAATCATCGTGCGCATCACGCCAGAAGCTTCCATCACTGACGCCGCAGCTGCGACGGTGGTGTTTTTGATCAAGGCGATCAGGGTGTTACCGATAGGGGTAATGGCTCCACGGAGGGCTTGTGGGATGATAATGAGTCTCGCTGCGGCAAAGAATCCCAAGCCGATCGATCGTGCTGCCTCGGCTTGGCCCAAGGGTACTGTATTGACTCCCGAGCGGATCGCTTCGGCGAAGAAGGGTGAATGGTAAATCGACAGTGCGATAGTCGCAAGCATAAAGAAGTTGGTGTCGAAATCCGGGTGCATATTAATTTGGAGCTGGCCCCAAAAGACGAGGACGCCCATGACGACCAAGACGGTCAGTGGGATGTTTCGCACCAGGTTAATGAATGTGGCGCTGAGCCAGCTCATCGAAGGCACCGGGGAGATACGAAACAACGCGAGGATTACCCCGAGAGTAAAGGCAAATAGTGCTGAGAAGAATGCCAGCTTCAGGTTGGTCCAGAATCCTTCCCAGATTGGATATTGCTCAAACAGAAAGAGAATATCTTCCATAGTCCCCTGCCTGGTGTGGTGAGGTGATGGGTGTGGTGCGGTTCAGAATCCGGCTCCTGCCGTGGTACGCAGGCGCCGAATTCTGAACGGCTCAGTGAGTGACGTTGAACCGGTGAGACGGTCGGCGTATTACCCTCCGCAGCTCACGAGCTCAATATTGTCATTGAGCTCGGCATTGGCTTCGTATTCAACGCCTTCGGTGTTGGATGCGAGCAGTTCATCAATGGTGCCATCGTCTTGGAGTTTCTGAATGGCTTCATTGACCGCTTCACAGGTTTCGACATCCCCTTCTGGAAGACCGACCCCGTATGGCTCTTCGGTGAATGGGTTACCAACGACTTTGAATTGACCAGCGTACTCATCCGAGGCTGCCAAACCTGCCAGGATAATGTCATCAGTGGTGACAGCGTCGACTTGTCCTGACTGAAGGAAGGTCAGGCATTCGCTGTAGCCATCTTGTTCGACCAGTTCTACGTCATCGGCGTACATATCCCGGACGTTTTGAGCTGGTGTGGACCCCGTAACCGAGCACAGGTTACGACCGTTGAGGTCCTCTGGTGTGGTGATCTCATTTTCGTCGGTGCGGACAAGAATGTCTTGACCAGCCATAAAGTAGGGGCCGGCGAAATCGACGCGCTCATCACGTTCTTCCGTGATCGAATACGTAGCAAAGATCATGTCGACCTGACCGTTCTCCAGCATGTTCTCACGTTGTGGTGTGGGCGATTCGACCCATTCGATTTGGTCTTCTTCATAGCCCATCTCAGCGAGAACGGCTTTTGCGACGTCAACATCGAAACCAGTGGGTGGGTTGTTACCTTCACGGAAACCAAGGCCTGGTTGGTCGTATTTAATGCCGACGGTAATGGTATCGCCACCGCCGCCACCGTTGCCTCCTCCAGCCTCATTTTCTGTGGCGTCTTCTGAGGCGCTTGGGGAACAAGCCGACAGTGCCAACATGCCTGCTGCACCTAGTGCTGCGATCTTCATCCAAGGAGTCTTCATCGTGAGTACCTTTCAGTGTGTAGTGATTAGCTAGGTGAGGTATTACTCGGTCAGAATTTTTGACAGGAAGTCTTTAGCTCGATTGGATTCTGGGTTATTGAAGAATTGCTCTGGGGTGGTGTCTTCGATGACTGCTCCATCGGCCATAAACAGCAATCGGTCACCGGCTTTCCTCGCGAAGCCCATCTCATGGGTTACCACGACCATGGTCATGCCACCGGCTGCCAAGTCGATCATGACGTCCAAAACCTCTTGAACCATTTCCGGATCCAGCGCTGAGGTGGGTTCGTCGAAGAGTAAAACTTTGGGTTTCATGGCCAGCGCGCGAGCGATTGCGACACGCTGTTGTTGACCGCCTGATAATTGGGCTGGGAGCTTCCGAGCTTGCTCACCAACGCCAACCCGTTCCAAGTACTGCATCGCTTCTTCTTCAGCTTGCTTCTTGGACACTTTCCGGACCTTGATGGGACCGAGGGTGACATTTTCTAAGACGCTCTTGTGCGCGAAAAGGTTGAATGATTGAAATACCATGCCGACGTCGGCACGAAGCGCTGCTAGCGCTTTACCTTCTTCAGGAAGACGTTCACCGTCGATTTCGATGTAACCACCGTCGTCATCGATCGTTTCCAGTCGATTGATCGTGCGACATAAGGTCGATTTACCTGAGCCTGATGGGCCTACAACGATACAGACTTGGCCTTTAGGAATGTCAACATTAATATCCGTCAGTGCTTGGAAGCTGCCAAAATGCTTATTGACTCCGGACATTCTCACGAGCGGTCTTTGGGTGGTCTCAGTTGTCATGATGAGCTCCTACAGAACATCCGAATGCCATAGATAGCAACTCCTACCGGTGTGACTTGGGTAACATCCTAACAGGTCAGCCCCAATTTGCCACGGGTCATTTAGCGGCGACTTAGCAGAATGTCCCGACTCAAGGTTTCAACACCTCCGGCATAGCGTCGCCCTGAAGTAGCTGGTAGCACGGCATCGGTCGACTTCCAGGTCTGGTAAAGCTGCCTGCAAGCTCGATGTGGATTCGTGCTCATGAGCGCGTTCCGCACCTCTGGTTGGCATGTGCGACCTAGGATGTAACTATGCCAAAAACTCCTATCGATGCCCTTGCAGAGGATTATGCCAATCGACTTGCGGAATTCGATCCCGTCACGGCATCTGAAATTGGTCTTGAGGGTTACGCCGACAAATTGCCCGACTACTCGCACGAAGCAGCGAGCGCACTTGATGCACTTCAGGCCAAGACCCTGGACCGACTCGGTCAATGCACTCCCGAGAATGCCCAGGACCATGTGACCCGTCATGCGCTGGTTGAACGGCTTAGCGTTGATCGTAAGCTCTATGCCACCGGTGTGGTGCCGATGAATAACATCGCTTCACCGGTCCAAGAGATCCGTGCGACTTTTGATCTGATGCCCGCAGAGGGCCATGAGGATTGGCGAAATATAACCGCCCGTTTAACGCAGGTTGAGACAGCACTGCGCAGCTATCGCGCGCGCATGGATAAAGCCGTAGCAGCTGGCCTTGCCCCTGCACAACGACAAGTTGATGCCTGTATCCTGCAATCCCGCGCAGCCGCCGAAACGTTCTTTGTCGATCTTGCAAGGTCAGCACCCGAGCTTCCACAGAGTCTTCGTGGAGATCTCGATCGTGCCGCCGCTGATGCGGCCCACGCCTACGCTGATTTCGCCGGGTATCTGACAGGTGAGTTGCGGCCCAAGGCTCGCAAGGACGATGCGGTGGGCCTGGATTATTATGCCTTGGCCTCCCAGGAGTTTTTAGGCACCAAGATTGACCTGGCGGAGACATATGCGTGGGGCTTGGCCGAACTGGATCGAATCGTTGCTGAACAGCAACACATTGCTCACGCTTTACACCCCGGGTGGAGTATTGAACAAGCACGCGAACACTTTTCGACAGACCCCGCACGTCAACTCCACGGGACCGATGCGCTTCAACGTTGGATGCAAGATCTCTCAGATGCCACCATTGAGGCAATGAAGGATCACTTTCATATCCCATCACCGATGGATCAGGTGGAGGCGATGATTGCTCCGACCCAGGACGGGGGCATTTATTACACTCCCCCATCAGCAGACTTCTCGCGCCCCGGACGAATGTGGTGGTCGGTGCCAGAGGGAGAAGACACGTTTACGACATGGCAGCAAACGACGACGGTGTTCCATGAGGGAGTTCCAGGGCATCATCTCCAAATCGCAAGCGCGATGCTCAATGCAGATCAGCTCAACTCCTGGCGCCGCAATTGGCTATGGGTCTCCGGTCACGGTGAAGGTTGGGCACTCTACGCCGAGGATCTCATGAGAGAATTGGGATTCTTAGACGACCCTGGCGATTATCTTGGGATGCTCGATGCCCAACGGATGCGTGCAGCACGCGTCGTGTTCGATATAGGTTTGCATTGTGGATTCACAGCCCCGCAGGCCTGGGGCGGCAAGACCTGGGACGTCGAATCCGGTTTCGCGTTCCTGCAAGCAAACTTGAATGAGACCCCCGGAGTCCTCGACTTTGAATTCACACGGTATCTCGGGTGGCCTGGGCAAGCGCCAAGCTATGCAGTCGGCAAGCGATTGTGGCAGCAGATTCGAACTGAACATGAACTCACACCAGATTTCGACCTGAAGACATTCCACACCCGGGCCCTGCAATTGGGCTCGATGGGATTAGACACGTTAGAAATGGCCTTGCGATGAAACTGCAGCTTATTTTAGGCTCGGCCTCGAGTGCTCGAGCAGATATTTTACGCCGGGCAGGTCTGTCCTTTACTCAACGACCAGCCGATATTGATGAAGACAGGTTAGCAGCCGAAATCGAGCTGCCACGTGACCAGGCCCAGGCGCTGGCGACTGCTAAGGCTCATGCTGTGGCAGAGTTACTGGACGTCGAGAATCAATTCAACGAACCGATTTGTATTATCGCTGCTGATTCTGTCTTTGAGTTTGAAGGCCGACCGTACGGGAAGCCCTACCAGGCAGAAAACGCCCGTCAGCGGTGGCGGGCTCAACGTGGCAAGACCGGCACGCTACACACTGGGCACTGCATCATTATCAGTGCGGGCCATCGACAACGACGTGTTGTTGAGGAAACTGTTAGTGCTAACGTGACATTTGCTAAAGTCAGCGACGCGGTCATCGAGGATTACGTAGCTACGGGAGAACCACTGTTTGTCGCAGGTGGGTTCACCTTGGAAGGTCACGGTGCCACGATGGTCGAACGGATCGAAGGCGACCCGAATGCGGTACTGGGGCTGTCACTCCGGGCAGTGCGAGAAATGCTCGAGGGTACTGGAATTTCACTCACGAAACTCTGGCAGAGTGCCACCTAGAACACAGTTTTGTAGGATTCCTACAAGAAACCTCCGTTTTTTAGCGTCCTCGGTGCGTCATTCTGTATGGTTCCCACGGATAACGCCTAAGCTGCTTTAGATGGCATCACAACGCTGCGCGTTTGGTGTGCCTGTTCTGCGGAGCGTTCCAACCAAGGAGTAATGTTTCTATGTCCATGACCACTGCGTCATCTTCGATGGTCTACCGATCCTTTTCGAAGGTCTTGATCGCCAATCGAGGTGAAATCGCGGTGCGCATTATTCGTGCCGCACAAGACGAAGGACTAGAAGCCGTCGCCATTTATGCGAATCCTGATCGCGATGCGATGCACGTCCGTCTGGCAGATCACGCCTATTCACTCAATGGTGACACCGTGGCCGATACCTACCTGGCGATGGACAAGGTGCTCAAAGCTGCCAAAGATTCGGGTGCAGATGCCGTGCACCCGGGGTATGGGTTCATGGCAGAGAACGCCGATTTTGCTCAGGCTGTCATTGATGCCGGGATGGTGTGGATCGGGCCACCTCCGGCCGCGATCAACGCGTTGGGTGATAAAGTCGCGGCCCGTCACATTGCCCAAAAAGTTGGAGCACCGCTTGCCCCTGGCACCGCAGATCCAGTGGAGTCTTCTCAAGAGGTGGTCGATTTCGCAGACGAATTCGGTCTGCCTCTTGCTATCAAGGCCGCTCACGGTGGCGGTGGTCGAGGCATTAAGGTGGTACGTCAGCGCTCAGAGATTCCAGATGCCTATGAATCCGCCGTCCGGGAAGCAACATTAGCGTTTGGGCGTGGTGAATGTTTCGTAGAGCGTTTCCTTGATGCTCCGCGTCACCTCGAGACTCAGTGTTTAGCGGATAAAGAGGGCAACGTAGTAGTCGTTTCTACTCGAGATTGCTCCTTGCAGCGCCGCAACCAGAAATTGGTTGAAGAAGCGCCCGCACCATATCTCACCGCAGAGCAAGAACAGCAGCTCTACAACGCCTCGGTTGCCTTACTCCAAGAGGCCGGCTATGTGGGCGCAGGCACGTGCGAGTTCCTCATCGGCCAAGATGGGACGATCTCGTTCTTAGAAGTTAACACTCGACTTCAGGTAGAACACACGGTTTCGGAAGAGGTCACCGGCATCGACTTGGTGCGCGAACAGTTCCGCATCGCTCGCGGGGAGCTCCTTGGTTACGACCATCCAACGGTTGAAGGACACTCCTTTGAATTCCGGATCACTGCCGAAGATCCGGGCCAAAACTTCATGCCGGCACCGGGGACGATCACCAAGATGCGCCTCCCTGGCGGCCCCGGTGTACGTATCGACACGGGTGTCGAGGAGGGTGAAACCATCTCGGGAGCTTTTGACTCGATGGTCGCCAAACTTATCGTGACCGGAAAGGATCGCAAAGAAGCGCTGCAACGCTCACATCGTGCGCTCAATGAAATGCGCATCGCTGGTCTCGCCACCGTACTGCCATTCCATCGCACGGTGATTCAAGATCCAAACTTCGCTCCGGAACTAGATCAACCCGGTCAACGAATCCCCGTGGAGGGCCCATTTACTGTTCACACTCGTTGGATAGAAACTGACTTTATCAACGAGCTGCAGCCGCAATCTGTCGTAGCGGGCATGAGTCCCGAGGACGATAACGAGCGCCGTGTAGTCACCGTAGAGGTCAATGGCAAGCGCGTTGAAGTCACCCTGCCAGACTCTTTGGCCGGGATCTCTGCAGTCGACGCCAAGCCCAAGCGCCGTCGTCCAGGCCGCAGCGCAACAGCTACCAGCAACGCCTCAGCGGCCTCTGGCGATTCCGTGACCTCGCCGATGCAGGGAACCATCGTCAAACTTGGGGTTTCAATTGGCGATGAAGTCTCCGAAGGTGACCTGATCCTAGTCTTAGAAGCTATGAAAATGGAGCAACCCATTACCGCGCACAAGGGAGGCAAGATCACGGAACTCACCGCAGAACCAGGTGCAACCGTCAACGCCGGAGCCGTGTTAGCCACTATTGAGGGGTAATGTTGCGTAGGAGTTTTTCCTTGGGAGAAACAACCTCCCTATAATTAACTGTTTTCCATGGTGGCGTCTTCGGATGCCACCTGGATTCTTTTTAACTCACAACGAAAGTATTCATGATGTCAACGCAACCCGCAATGACTTCGCATGGTATCCAAGATGATGAACTGGGTGTCCCCCGGTGGAAAATCATCATGGCCTCTGTTGTAGGCACCACCATCGAATTCTATGATTTTTATATTTACGCCACCGCGGCAGTATCGGTGTTCCCACTGATTTTCTTCCCGGGTGGTGACGCCCAAACCGCACTGCTAGCGTCCATGGCCACCTTTGGTGCAGCCTTCGTAGCGCGACCTCTTGGTTCCATTATTTTTGGGCATATGGGTGACCGTCTCGGACGAAAAGTCACGCTCATTGGCGCGCTGTTGACCATGGGGCTGGCGACCTTCATTATTGGTCTGCTGCCCACGTACTTCCAGATCGGTTTATGGGCTCCAGCAATGCTGACGATCATGCGCTTCTGCCAAGGCCTGGGCCTTGGCGGCGAGTGGTCCGGTGCAGCACTGTTAGTCACCGAAACGGCCAAGCCAGGTAAGCGTGCCACCGCTGCCATGTGGCCTCAGCTGGGTGCGCCCTTTGGCTTCCTTCTTGCCAACGGCTTCTTTTTAGTCCTGACACTGGCGTTTGGTTATAACTCGGCCGAGCACGGCTCCGATCACGTCTTCATCGACTGGGTCTGGCGGGTGCCGTTCTTAGCCTCGATCATCATGGTTGCTATCGGCCTGTGGGTACGCGTTTCGTTGGAAGAGACCCCGGTTTTCAAACGTGCTATTCAACAAGACGAACGCGTCAAAGCTCCATTGAAAGATGTCTTCCGGAATAACTGGTGGCAACTCATCCTGGGAACTTTCATCATGTACGCCACGTATGTGCTGTTCTATTTGATGACCACATGGGTGCTGTCCTATGCGATTGGTAGCCCCGATGTTGGCGGGCTGGGTACCTCATACGACGACTTCCTCGTCATCCAGCTCATCGCCATCCTGTTCTTTGCCGCGTTCGTACCGGTGTCCGGAATCCTTGCGGATAAATTCGGTCGCAAACCAACGATGCTTGTCATCACCAGCCTTATGGCTGTCTTCGGGCTGTTGTTTGGTTGGTGGCTCAACGCCGACATCATCGTCGAAGCCGATGGTAGCTTGAACACCATGCGAATCGTGTTGTTCATGATTGTCGGAATGGCACTGATGGGCCTGACCTTTGGTCCAATGTCGGCGATCCTGCCAGAACTGTTCCCGACCGAAACCCGCTACACCGGTTCCGGTATCGCCTATAACGTTTCCTCGATCTTAGGTGCCGCGCTGACCCCATTCATCGCCACGTGGTTAATGGCGAACTTCGATGTTTCCTATGTTGGCTTCTACCTAGCGGCTGCGTCGGTCATTACGTTGATTTTCCTGGCGCTCAGTCCAGAAACGAAATACCGTTCCTTGTCGAACTTAGAACAAGACGAAATCCAGCGGGTCACGAAATAATCCCCTCCAGCTCAGACCTACGGCCCGGACGCGTGTTGCGTCCGGGCCGTTTGCTGTTGCCCCGCATTAATCCAGCGATTTGCTCGGGGTATCAGTCGGCGTGTTTTGTGGCGTAATCCAAGTACCATTGGAGTACATCCGGCTCCGCTGCGGTCTCCAGGGCTACTTTTTCGGGCGTCATGCCTTGGAATACCCGTTTGACCGGAATTTCCATGAGTTTACCGGTTTTGGTCATGGGTACTCCCGGGGCGATGATGATGTCATCGGGTACATAGCGCGGGGAGAGCTCGGTGCGGATGGTCTCAATCACTTTGGCCTTGAGCTCCTCCGGGTCAACGTCAGGGCTGCGCGGCACGACAAATAACGGCATGTAGTAGTCACCGTCGTCGAGTTCAGCACCGATCACCATCGAAGCGCTCACATCCTCGAGCGCGTCCACAATCTGATAGAAATCCGAGGAGCCCATGCGGATGCCACCCCGATTTAGGGTGGCATCGGACCGGCCGTGGATCACAAATGAGTGCCGTTCGGTCTTTGTAGCAAAATCACCGTGATACCAAATGTGAGGATTTTGACTGAAATAGGCTTCGCGGTACCGGGAGCCGTCGTCATCGTGCCAAAAGTATAACGGCATGGTGGGCATGGGTTGAGTGATAACCAATTCCCCCACCTGTTCCGTGACCGGGGTCCCGGTGTCGTCATATACATCGGCGGCTACTCCCAGAGCGGGCCCCATTAATTCATTGACCCGAACCGGATCTATGGGATTGGAACCGACAAATACTGAACACACGTCGGTGCCTCCGGAGTCGGAGCGCAAACGCACATCAGGATTGACGGCCTCATAGACCCACCGCCAGGTGCGGGCCGGCAGCGGTGATGCCGAGACCAAAATGTCCGTAAGATCTGACAGGTCATAGTGCTCTGCGGGGATAAACCCGGATTCCTGCACTGCGGTCAAAATGGCTGCGCCGCACCCATAGAACGCGACGTGCTCTGTGTCCAAGATTTCAAACTGGCGGGCCGGTCCCCCAGCGAAGACTGCACCAGAATAGGTGATGGCTTTGGCCCCGGTGATCAGCACCGCGACCTGCATATTCCATAGCATCCAGGTGGTGGAGGTGGAGATATACACTGGGGCGCCTTGGGGCACTCGGTAGTGCAAACCAAAGGATTTAGCGATTTCTAAGACGGTGCCCCCATGGCTTTGGACAATGCCTTTGGGCGTTCCAGTGGTGCCAGAAGAATACAACACCCACAACGGGTGAGAAAAATCCACGGGCTCGAATTCTGGTTCGCGCGGCGTGGCAATGATGTCCAGGTAGCGAGTCGTGGTGACCTGATGTTTCGACACGATTTCGACAACCCGGGCACTGGCATCGGTTCCGGCATATTCGACCAGCACGTGGTCGGTGACGGAGTCCAGTTGGGTTATTAACGCATCGAGATCTTCGGTTTGGTCACGAACTCTGCCGCCAAGTTCCAGTGCGTCAAGGGTGATCAAAACCTTGGGTTGGAGTTGTTTGAATCGACTGACAATACCGGTGACCCCGAAGTCGACGTTGACCACCGACCAGATGGCACCGATCGCCGCACTAGCTAAGAGCCCAACGATGGCCTGCGGAATATTGGGCAGAGCGGCTGCAACCACATCGCCGGGTTGTACGCCCAGACGCTTCAGGTGGTGAGCAAAAGCGCCAACCTGCTTATTGAGTTGTTGCCAGGTTAACGCAGTACGGTTCAAGGACTCATCCAGCCCCACGATGGCTTCTGCGTCGGCCATCGTCTGGGCGTGTCGCAAGATATTTTGTGCGTAGTTTACTTTCGCACCCTGGGCCCAGCGTGCATCCGGCATCGTGCCGGTGAGCATGGGTCCCGTCGGTTTCTCACCGATGACGTCGAAATAGTCCCAGATTTCTGTCCAAAAGACGTCTAGGTCAGCAATCGACCACTGCCATAGCTCCAGATACGAATCCATGGTTAAGCCGTGTTTGGTGTTCATGTCGACCATAAATTGGTACATGGCCGACGACCGGATGGCTTCTTCGGTGGGTTGCCACAATATCTTGTCAGTCACGATATCTCCCAACGCCGTACGAGATCACCATACTATTGAGTGTAGCCCGTGGCTCTGCTGGATCGCAGCCGCAAAGCTTTGAGAGACGATTAGAACTGTTCGCGCTTATGCAATTGGCGAGCCACCTCGGCGACGGTGCCAGACAGTGATGGATAAATGGTAAAGGTATCGGCCAGGTCGTCCACGTGCAGTTTCTGGGAAACCGCAAGTGACAGCGGGTAAATCAGATCCGATGCTCGTGGCGCGACAATCACTCCGCCCACGACGTGGCCGGAACCCCGGCGCGCGAAGATCTTGACGAAGCCTTCTTTGACATTCATCATCTTGGCTCGTGGGTTTGAGGCCATTGGAATCATATATTCATCGACCTGATATTCACCGGTCTTGACCATGGCATCGGTGACACCTACGGTCGCGATTTCTGGAGAAGTAAAGATATTCGAGGCCACTTGATTACGCGAAAATGGTTTGACCACATCTCCCATCAAGTGGTTGACGGCGATACGACCCTGCATGGCAGCCACCGAGGCTAACGCCAAGCGACCGGTGCAGTCACCTGCGGCATAGATCCCCGGGACCGAGGTCCGAGAGACCGCATCGATTTTGATGTGACCGGATTCGGTCATATCAACCCCAATGTTCTCTAAGCCCAGCCCACTGGTGTTGGGGATACCGCCTACTGCTAATAAACAGTGTGAACCCTCAACATACCCGCCGGCTGAGAGTTGGACTCGAACACCGTCGCGGATTCGGGTCACGGACTCTGCACGGGTCCGCGAGATCACATTGACGCCGCTTTCCGAAAATACTTCTTCCAGCACTCGAGCCGCGTCTGGGTCTTCACCGGGCAGCAGGGTTTCGCGTGAGGACACCAGGGTGACGTTGGATCCCAACAGTTGATATGCCGACGCAAATTCCGCGCCAGTCACACCCGAACCGACCACAATCATGTGCTCGGGCAGTTCGGGCATGGAGTAGAGCTGTTTCCAGTTAAAGATACGTTCGCCGTCGGGTTTGGCTGTTGGCAGTTCGCGTGGCGAGGCACCCGTGGCAATGAGCACGGCATCGGAGGTGATGTGTTCGACATTGCCTTCCATCGTGTTGACCTCGACGACGTTGCGCTCAACGAAGCACGCTTCGCCCATCATGATGCGCACGCCGTTGGCCTGGAGCCCACGACGAATATCTTCCGATTGGTCCGAGGCCAACCGTAGTAAGCGCCGATCAATGCGTTCGATGTTGGATTTCACCGAGTGGGCGTCAAATTCCAAGCCCAGACTCGGTGCATTCTTGACGCGGCGGCGGGAATCCGCCGATGCAATCAGGGTCTTGGACGGCACCACATCGGTTAATACCGCCGAGCCACCAATCCCATTGCGTTCGATGAGCGTGACATCGGCGCCAAATTTTGACGCGACGAGGGCAGCTTCATACCCACCGGGGCCACCGCCGATGATCGTAATGGACGGACGAGGAACGATTTCTAGAGTGCTCACGGGTTCTATTGTGGTCTGTTTTGTGTTCAAATGCATAATCACTACGCGGATACGACATGTGTTTCATTGGAATTGATCTGGCGCGGCGATACAGTGGGGGCTGTGAAGGATACAAGACAGTTTTTAGTTGGAGATCATCCAGGCTTTGCACTCGCTCGTGAAGCGGCTGCCGTATTAACTGACAAGCTCGGTGTGCAGCGTCACGATATCGGGGTGGTGTTAGGCTCCGGCTGGGCGCACACGCTTGACTCCCTAGGGCAGATTATCGCTGAGGTGCCCTTCAACGAGGTGCCCGGTTTAGAGGGTGACGGCGTGGCCGGGCATGTCCAAAAGATCACCTCGGTCCAATTACCGAATACACGCCGCGCCTTGGTCTTTGGCTCACGCACACATTTTTATGCCCACCGGGACGTCCAAGCGGTCGCCCACGTCGTCCGAACGATTGCAGCGGCCGGCGCAGAGGTGGTGGTGCTGACGAACGGCTGCGGCGGGCTGGACCCGCAACTCGCTCCGGGCACTCCGGTGCTGATTGCCGATCACATCAACCTCACCGGAGTGACCCCCTTAGTCGGTCCCGAGTTCGTGGACATGACGGACGCCTATGCTTCAAGACTGCGGGCCATCGCACAACAGGTCGATCCCAGCCTGACCGAAGGTGTCTACGTACAATTTGCGGGACCACAATACGAAACGCCTGCTGAAGTCGCCATGGCCGCCAAACTGGGTGGCGACCTGGTGGGCATGTCGACTGCCTTGGACACCATCGCCGCCCGCCATGCGGGATTAGAAGTCTTGGGCGTGTCCTTGGTAACCAATCCCGGTGCTGGGGTCACGGATGCACCGCTCTCCCACGAAGATGTTCTCGCTGCCGGAGCGGCCGCTGCACCTCGGGTATCCACATTGCTCGCCGACATTATTCAAGCGATCTAGCATGACCGATGTCCTTGCCACAGCACGCCAGTGGTTATCGCTTGATCCAGACAATGCCGCGGCCTTAGCTCAGGAACTTGAAGCGGCCGAAGTCGGTGACGAGACCGCCATCGCGGCACTGACCGCACGATTTGCCGGGTATCTGACATTTGGCACCGCAGGTCTTCGTGCCCCTTTAGGGCCGGGGACGACTCGAATGAATCGGGTGGTCGTCCAACGGGCTGCTGCAGGCATCGCCGACTTCGCCACCCGCCACGTCGCGGAACCTTGCGTGGTCATAGGCTACGATGCCCGCCATGGTTCCCAACAGTTTGCACTCGATTCCGCAGCGGTGCTCACAGCTTTAGGATGTCGGGTATATCTGATGTCGGTGATGACACCGACCCCGGTGTTGGCATTTGCACTCAAACACCTCCAGGCTGATGTGGGAATCATGGTCACCGCTTCGCATAACCCGCCGACCGATAACGGTTATAAAGTGTATTTGGGCGCCCGCCTCGTTGCTCCTGACGATGCCACCGGAGCCTACGGCCAAATCACTGTGCCCACCGACCAAGCCATCGCCGAGTGTATCCATCGCTGGAATACCGCAACCCAGCTGCCGCCCCGAGTCGACGCTGGGTGGGAGTACCTATCAGAAACCGTCATTGATGACTACGTCGCAGCCGTGTCGCAATTTCTACAACAGCTCTTCCCATCCACCCACCATCGTGATGACCTACGGGTGGTTTACACTGCGATGCACGGCGTCGGTGGCACAACCTTTGGCAAATTACTCACAGCCACAGGGTTTCGACCACCCCGGTTGGTGGCAACGCAGGCCGAACCGGATCCAACATTTCCCACAGTGGCCTTTCCTAATCCCGAGGAGGCGGGGGCACTCGATGAAGCCTTTGCCACCGCAGCAGCTGACCCCGCCACGGACATCATCGTTGCCCACGACCCCGATGCCGACCGGCTGGCAATTGCACTACCTGTTGACGGCCAGTGGCGTCGACTGTCCGGCGATCAGGTAGGTCTGATATTGGCAGCGCGCCTGATGCCGCATGTCGTCGCGGAAAACCTCGCCATGGCAAACTCGGTAGTTTCAGCACCCCAGGTTGGACAGTTAGCCGCTCAACATCAGGTGCGTCACGAAGTGACCCCCACCGGCTTCAAATGGATCTGCCGCGTGGAACGACTTGGCTTCGGCTACGAAGAAGCGCTCGGATATGCGGTAGCCCCACACCTGGTCAATGATAAGGACGGCATCTCAGCGGCCATCATTGTGTTGGATTTGGCCGCCGAGCTCAAAGCAGCTGGTTCGGATCTGCTGGCATACCTTGCAGAATTGACCAGACAGCTGGGGCCAACTCTGACTGATCAGGTCTCGGTCATGGTGCCCTCCCCCAGTGTCGGTACATTACTCGTGGATGATTTACGTACCAATCCGCCACAACACCTTGCGGGACTTGGCCCGGTAACAACGATCGATTACCAACAACCGGGAATTGGGCTCACGCAACGCTACGGTCCAATCAACATGTTGGAATTTTCCACGTCAGGACCGCTTTCCGCCCGCTTGATGATCCGGCCCTCAGGAACTGAGCCCAAAATTAAGTGTTACATCTCGGTTACCGCCTCACCTGAAACGCCCGCACACACGACACAGCAGATCCTGCAGCAGCTCCGAGAGGAAGCTGCTGCACTGGTCCAAATTACCTAAAGGAGCATTTCGTGCACATCACCGCCCCGCTCAGTCCATCGCAGGTCGATGCACTCGAATCCCATCAATTGGCTTCAATGATCGATCACACCCTACTTGCTCCTACCGCAACTGCCCAAGACATCGATAAGCTGTGCGATCAAGCAGCAACCTTTGAGACGGCCTCTGTCTGTGTGCAACCCGTTTGGGTCGCACATGCCGCCAAGCGATTAGCAGATTCACCGGTCAAAATCTGTACCGTGATCGGTTTCCCGTTGGGTTCCCACACCCCGGAAACTAAGTCCTTTGAAACCGCTCAGGCAATAGCTCATGGGGCCGAAGAGGTCGATATGGTCATCAACCAGTCGGCCGCGCTTGTTGCCGATCGATCGATGTTAGTCCAGGACATCACCGCCGTGGTCGACGTCGCAGCAGACCATGAAGTATTGGTCA
The DNA here is from genome assembly GCA_036516115.1 of Enteractinococcus sp. GTDB lineage: Bacteria > Actinomycetota > Actinomycetes > Actinomycetales > Micrococcaceae > Yaniella. Next base: position 154,060 of record DATBUL010000005.1, read on the forward strand.
AGGTCATCATTGAAGCAGCTGCCTTGACGGATCAGGCGAAAAGACTCGCTTGCGAAGCCGCTGTTGAAGCCGGGGCTGACTATGTCAAAACCTCCACTGGTTTCGGTCCAGGCGGTGCGACCGTGGCAGATGTCGCACTCATGCGACAGGTTGTCGGTGAGGCCTTGGGCGTCAAGGCTTCTGGAGGCATTCGTACTCGACAGGACGCCGACGAAATGCTCAAGGCTGGTGCAACTCGGCTCGGTGCCAGTTCGACTTACGCTATCCTTAGTTAACAACACATCATCGCACCGTCGTCCAGGCTATGCTGGCGACAGTAGAATTTCTGAAAGAACGAGGTGTCCCCTTGATTCGTGACGGTAAACCGGCAAACTACTCCGGTGAAGGTAATGCCGCTGGCAACTGGCTGATCTACGGCATCGCACTGGTCCTATTTCTAGTTGGCTTATACATGTTTAACACGTTGGCATTTGAAAACGTCTGGGTTCCAATGCTTGGTGTCATCATCCTGTGCTCCCTGGCGTTCTTTATTCCAAAGCAGCTGGTTGGTCGTTCCAATACCGTGGATGAAGCCTTCGTGACTGACCCAGTACACGAAACCAAGTCTACAAACTTCTAAAACCCACCCTCTTCAACAGAGTTAGCGAACAGCACCCGGGGTCTGTTGCCCCGGGTGCTGTTGCGTTTACACAACTATGAATCTCACACAACGAAATATAGGCATCGACGCGCTGCGCGTTTTCTCCATCGCCATGGTCATCCTGGGCCACTCGGGATCCTTTGAAGGCTCGAGCTTGTTGTCAATGTGGCGGATGCCGTTATTCTTTATCCTGTCAGGGCTATTCCTTGTGCCCTATCGTCGCTCGCTGCGCGTTGAAATTGCGCGTCGCTGGGAGTCCTTGATCATTCCCTACCTGGCGTGGTCTATGCTTATCAGTCTGGTGGTCATTGCCCTGAAATGGGATGACCCGGCAGATATGTTGCATCACCTGTATACAGGTTGGCGAGGTGGCACGGGGCGCTCCGTTTATTGGATGTCCTCCTGGTTTTTGCTCACCCTCGCGGTTTCAGCGGTGATACTGCGCTATCTGGAACGATTCCCCCGTTGGGTAGCTTGGGCGATTGCCATTAGTGGGTTGGTAGCATCGCGGATTTTTGTTTACCTCCAGCAACTTGACGTGCTTGATGGGCATCCTTTTGCGGCGATGCCGCTACGACTGGGTATCAGCTTGCCGGTGTTGTTTTACTTACTGATCGGCCAAGAAATCCGATCGCGAATCATGCCGTTGGTGCAAGAACTTTCCACGACCCGAGCGACCTCCATCGGGATTGTCTTGGTTATCGCGCCATTAGTGTTGGCCCACCATTTCAGTATCCCGGCTCATTACATTCATGCGGGTCGCTTTGGTTGGCCATTTATCACTCCGGGTATCGCCATTGTGGTGACCATCGGCTTCATCATGATCTTCTCCACCGGTGTCAATCGCCTACTGCAACGTTGGACAACCGCCGGAGACACGATAGGCCGCTTAGCTCGCACCGGCTCGACTGTGGTCTTATTCCATGGCCTCGTGCTGCTCTGGACCCATTCCATAGGATTCGGGTCAAGCTCACTAGGCGATGTGCTGATTCGGTTTGGGATCGCGCTCACAGCAGCTTTTTCCGTGGGACTGATTATCAATATGACACCGGCGGCTCGTACACTATCTGGAGTACCGCAACAACGACCACAACGAGTAGTTATCGCTGCCTAAGCGTTGAAATGGATATATGACCACCTCCCGCCCCGCCCGCAATATCGGAATCGACCTGCTTCGCGTCTTTTCCATCATGATGGTCGTCGTTGGTCACGCCGGGTATTTTCCGAACGCCGAATTACTGACGATTTGGCGGATGCCGTTATTTTTCATGCTCTCGGGGTTTTTCTTCACGCCGCGACGCACGGTGAAGTTTGAGTTCATAAAACGCTGGGATTCGTTAATCATCCCGTACCTTGCTTGGTCGGTGATCATTTCCGTGTGGATCATCACCGTGGAGTGGGGCCAAAATGATGTCATCTTGGATCATCTCCACACCGGGTGGGTCGGAGGCGCTGGCCAGTCCATCTTCTGGATGGCTGCCTGGTTCATTACGACCTTAGCGGGGGCCACACTGCTGCGACGTCTGCTGGAGCCGTTAGGCTGGGCTGTCGTCTGGACGGTCGCTGTGCTCGGGCTGATTACCTCATACGCGTGCTATCGTCTCGTAGTCAATGGGGTATTTGAAGTGCATCCTTTGGTTGATACACCGCTGCGGATCGGGTTAGCGTGGCCGGTCATGTTCTATTTACTCGTCGGTGAGCTGCTACGAAAACTGTTGATGCCAATGGTCCGCAGGCATTCCTCCCATCTGCTGGCTGCACTTGGCCTGTTGATCGTCGCCCTGGCGCTGGGCATCACCTATGCCACCGACGTGCGGGCGCACTATATTCAAGTCGGAGACTTCGGGACCGTGGTGGCCACACCGTTGATAGCCATTGCAGTCACCATAGGCTTGATCTTAATTTTTGCGACCGGAGTCAATGACGGGTTACAAAAATTTCCTGTCGCTCAAGCTGGAGTATCCCGGCTCGTACGCACCGGTACCGCTGTGGTCTTTTTCCATGGCCTGGTGATTGTCTGGATGCACCAAAATGGCTTCGGTGAGGATTCTCTGGAGCACTTCTTGTGGCGCATGATCATAGCGGTGGTCTTGTCGTTCCTTGTCGGATTGATCGTGAATATGACCCCGGCGTCCCGATTACTCTCCGGGGCTCCGCAAGAACCAAGACTCCTGCGACGACGTGGCCGGGGCTAGTTTTCTCCGAAGATATTTTCCAAAAATTGCCCTGCCCATGCTAACAACTCCGCATCGACTAAGTCTTTACCAGTAACAGCCTGTGTTTTGGGCCGAGGCACCATGATGGCTTTGAGGGGCGCCCGGTAAGTGGTACCCGGGTACATCCGTTTCATGCGCATCGCTCGTGAATCCGGCAACTCTTCGACCGGTCCGAATTTAATGTTTTTGCCCATGAGCATCACTTCGTGGATACCGTACTCGCGAGCGGTATTGCGGAAGTTTGCCACTGCAACCAAGTTCTGGGCAGCTTCCGGTAATTCACCGTATCGATCCTGAAGTTCTTCGACCACCGCATCAACAGCTGCTGTATCCGCGGCTTGTGCAAGGTTTCGATAGGCCTCCAGCCGCAGCCGCTCACCCGGGACATAGTCGTGAGGCAGGTGAGCATTGACCGGCAGCTCGACTTTGACTTCCGGGGGTGAGGTATCTTCTTCACCCTTGAAATCAGCAACGGCTTCACCAACCATGCGAATATAAAGGTCAAAGCCGACACCTGCAATATGACCCGATTGTTCTCCACCGAGCAGGTTTCCTGCACCACGAATCTCGAGGTCTTTCTGCGCAAGTTGTAATCCAGAGCCCAGCTCGTTGTGGGTTGCGACGGCTTTAAGCCGTTCCATCGCTGTTTCATTCAGCGGTCTGCCCGCATCATAAAGGAAGTAGGCGTAGGCCCGATCTCGACCACGACCCACACGACCGCGCAGCTGATGGAGCTGCGATAGCCCATAACGGTGAGCATCTTCGATGATCAAAGTGTTGGCGTTGGCAATATCAAGACCAGTCTCAATAATGGTTGTGGAAACTAACACGTCGTACTCTTTTTCCCAAAAGTCGACCATGATCTGTTCCAAAGTCGTTTCTGACATGCGCCCATGCGCCACGGCGACCCGTGCTTCTGGGATCAGTTCTTGGATCCGAGCAGCAACCTTATTGATGCTATTGACCCGGTTATGTACATAGAAGACTTGGCCTTCGCGCATCATTTCGCGACGAATAGCGGCCGTGATTTGTTTATCCGTATACGGACCGACGTAGGTCAACACCGGATGGCGTTGCTCCGGGGGTGTTGCCAGGGTTGAGGTCTCACGGATCCCGGTCATCGACATTTCCAACGTACGTGGAATTGGGGTGGCGGTCATGGCCAAGACATCCACGTTGGTCCGCAGTTGCTTCAGTTTTTCCTTGTGTTCGACACCAAAACGTTGTTCTTCGTCGATGATGACCAGGCCCAGGTCTTTGAACAGAATTTCATCGGATAACAACCGGTGTGTTCCGATGACCATGTCGACCTCACCGGTGGCGAGCCCGTCGATCGTCTCCCGAGACTCTTTAGCTTTTTGAAAACGCGACAGGGCTCGAACGGTCACTGGGAAACCTGCGAAACGCTCGGTAAAGGTTTCTGTGTGTTGGCGTGCCAATAACGTGGTGGGCACTAACAGTGCTACCTGTTTACCGTCTTGGATGGATTTGAATGCTGCCCGGACTGCCACTTCGGTCTTACCGAAACCCACATCACCGGCAACCAATCGGTCCATCGGAACTTCAGCTTCCATGTCCTGTTTGACCTCTTCAACGGTGGTCAATTGGTCTGGAGTTTCGATATGTGGGAAGGCCTCTTCTAATTCCGCCTGCCACGGCGTGTCTGGTGAAAAAGCATGCCCGGTAGTGGCCATGCGTGCAGAATACAACTGGATAAGCTCTTTGGCGATTTCTCGAGTCGCGCGACGGGCTTTGGATTTGGTTTGGGCCCAGTCCGATCCGCCCATTTTTGACAGCGTCGGAGCATCCCCACCAACGTATTGGCTCACCTGATCGAGTTGATCGGTGGGCACAAATAATCGGTCACCTGCACCCCCACGTTTGGAGGGTGCAAACTCTAAGACGAGATATTCACGATATCCTTCTTCGCCTGCACTGGAACGTGCTCCTGCGACTTTGCGGCGTTGGAGTTCAATGAATTTCGCGATGCCGTGCTGATTGTGAACCACATAGTCGCCCTCTTCTAACGCCAGTGGGTCGACGGCGTTGCGCCGTTTCCGAGCAAGGGACCGTTTTTCCCCACGTTGGGTCCCTGCTGCTTGACGGCCGAAGAGGTCGTATTCGGTCACGACCGCCAGTTGCTGTTCAGCCCAGGCGAATCCGGCTCCAAGACTGGCCACAGTGATCTGAATGTGGGCCGGTTTGGGTTCGGTTATCTGTTCTACGACGGTGGCGCTGTGGCCAGCCTCATTGAAAATCTCGGCGAGGCGTCGGGCAGGTCCTGGGCCATGCGTTGCCACAGCTATTGCCCAACCATCGCGGATACGATTTCCCACATGTTCCATGAGCGCCGGAACGTCGCCGGCAAATTGTGCGGGAGCGGTGAATCCGGTGCGCAACGCGGTCGCGTCGATTGTCGCGTCCATATCAAAGGTCGTGAACTGCCACCACCCTTGGTCGCGTTGTAGTGCCAGGGTTCGCGTATCGCCCAGGGTGGCAAAGCCCCCAGCTTCTTGTTGGTTCTCTATCGGGGCTGCAAGTCCCTCCCCGGCTGCTGCCCAGGCCGCGGCAAGGAACTCTTCGTTAGTCTCTAACAAGTCGTGCACACGGGAACGTACCTTCTCAGGCTCAACCACAATTGTGACTGAACCTTCTGGCAAGACCTCAAGAAAAGATTCCATCTCGGTCACCAAAGGGGCCAGGGACTCCATCCCCTCGACTGCCACGCCATTGGACATCGGTTCGAGTATTTCCAACACGTTGGGCATGGAGACCTGAAGAGCACGTGCTTTTTGTTGCACGCTTGGTGTCAGCAAGAGCTCCCGGCACGGAGGCGCATAGACCGAATTGGGGGTAGCTGATCCGTCTTCAGACGTATCGACTAAAGAGCGTTGGTCGGCAATCGAAAAGTATCGAATGTCCTCGATCTCATCACCAAAAAACTCGATACGGTACGGGTGGTCTTCTGTGGGTGGGAACACGTCAATAATCCCGCCGCGTACAGCAAATTCGCCTCGGCGAGAGACCATGTCAACCCTCGAGTATGCTGCATTCGCGAGGTCTTGGACGATTTGTTCGAAATCATAAAACTCACCGGTTTCTAAAACGACTGGTTCCAGATCACCTAAACCCTGCACAATGGGTTGCACAATTGATCGGACCGGTGCAGTGATTACCCGCAGCGCGGGCTGACCGTCGCGTCCCGGGTGAGCGAGTTTTCGTAATACCGCCATGCGAGCCCCCACGGTATCGCTGCGTGGGGATAGTCGTTCGTGCGGCAGAGTTTCCCACGATGGAAAGTGCGCCACGGTAGCTGGATCCATCCAGGCCCCTAGACCTTGGGCAAGATCTTCTGCTTCGCGTGCGGTGGCGGTAACGAGAAGCACAACGGGTGCTTCGAATGTGGCGTTGTGCAGTGCATCAGCTAGCGTCGCGGCGACGGCTTCTCGTGCGCCGTCGGGCAAAGTCAGCGATAGGTCTTGTGTGCGGTTGTCACGGGTGATTGAAGTTCGCATCGCGGCTACAGCACGATCAGCTTCGAGGAGGTTTCGCAGCCCTGCTAATACAGCGTTTTGAGACAAAATCTCACTTCTCGTTTCCTGGTAGTCATCACAACCGGCGCACCCTTTAGCATAACGTTTTTTTCAGGTGCATCGTTTACACTTGCGTTCTATCCACTGTTAGCGAGCAGCAGAGAGTGAGCTCATGGCTTTTCAAGAATCCACCACCGTTTCCCATCCCCCGCAGCAGGTTTTCGAGGGGTTGATTAGTCGCGACTTCCAAGAACATGTTGCTGAGGGTTATCAAGCCAAGATCGACCAATATATGGTCACACCCGCGCAGCCGACCGCCAGTGACACCGTCCACGTGACGATTCATCGCAGCCTGGACGGCGAACAGATTGCCAGCCGCTTGCCCTCAGCTGTACAACGTTTTGCGAAAGGACGCGTACAGATTGAACAATCCGAGGCCTGGTCTGCTGCCGCTGCGGACGGAGCTCGCGATGCCAATGTCACCATTAAAGTGCCCCTGGCGAAGGCGACTGGGACCGCGACGATTAAACTCGCGCCGACAGCAGATGGCACGGGGACGGTCGTTGACATCGCCGGTTCAGTGGAATCGAAAATCCCGTTGATGGGCTCAAAGATCGCTCAAATGGCCGAACCTCAAGTCGGGAAGTTGCTCACCGGTATGACATCAAAATTGGATGCCTGGTTGAAGCAGCACTAACACCGAGCACGGAGTCTTTACGGCGGGGTGATGTGGTTGACATCATCCCGCCGAAGTATTTACTGGACCTTTTGGTGGAACTGATTCTGCGTAACGGTCAGGCCGTGTTCGATCAGCGACTCAACAGCATCTGCTGCTCGGTCAATATGAAGTGCCAAAAGCTGTTGTTCGGTTGAATTAAACGGGCGAAGCACATAGTCTGCTGCCGCCATTCGCCCTGGTGGACGTCCAATTCCTACACGTACCCTGAGGTAGTCTTTGCTGCCAATGGCTTGAGAAATAGATTTCAAACCGTTGTGGCCGCCTTCTCCCCCACCACGTTTGAGTCGCAGCATATCGAAATCTACGTCGAGTTCATCGTGGACGACGATGACATTTTCGATATCGATATTAAAGAATTTCATCAGGGCGGCCACAGGCTTGCCCGAGAGATTCATGTACGTCGCTGGTTTGGCCAACACAATCTTGGGACCGCCGATGCCCAGACGAAATTCTGCTACAGCGGCACCTGCCTTGTGGGCGCTCCAGCGTTGTGAATGTCGTTCGGCCAGTTCGTTGACCACCATATGCCCGATATTGTGGCGGGTGGCAGCATAGCGGTCGCCGGGATTACCCAATCCCACCACCAGTACAGGACCGGCGGTGGGATCGAGTGTTCCGTTTATATGAGTGGTCAATTGTGACTTACTCGGCGTCTTTTGCGGCAGCTGCTTGTTCAGCAACGGTTGGGACTTCGCCTTCGGCGCCTTCGGTGTCTTCGGTGTCTTCGCCAAGATCCTGTTCAACGATTTCGTCGACGGTTGCGATGAGGAAGTCGTCTTCAAGCTGGATGGTGACGCCTTCTGGCAGAATCACATCTGGTGCGTATACGTGTTCGCCCGCAGTGCGACCGGTCAGATCGATCTGAACGGATTCTGGAAGGTCAAGTGCGTCTGCTTCTACCGGGATAGAGGTGACGTCCATAACGTGGGCGTGGTCTGGAGCTGGTTCACCAATGACCTCAATCCAAACATCAACGGTCACGCGCTCACCACGACGAACAATGAGCAGGTCGACGTGATCAATTTCTTCTTTCAGCGGGTTGCGCTGGATGTCTTTCGGCAGAGCCATTTCAGAGTTGTCGCCCTCAGTGAGGCGCAGCAGCTGGTTTGGGTTACGCAGCGCCAAGAAGCCTTCGTGTCGTGGCAGCAATAGGTGACGTGGTTCTTCACCGTGGCCGTACACGACGGCTGGGATGTAGCCGTCACGACGTGCACGGCGGGAAGCACCTTTACCGAAATCGGTGCGGGTTTGAACTGGCAAGTCGATATAATCAATAGCCATGAGTATTCCTCCTGTAGTTTGAACGGTGCGTTGAGCACTCGTAGTTTCCAGGCAGGAACTGCAACACAACACGACGGTGTTTGCAAAGCCTCGTCGATCACGGAGTGGGTGAGACTCCCTCGCCTGGGCAACGACTCACCACTATAGCATCCTGTGGGAGCTTTAATAAAATTGACCGCTGCCTCATCGGCAGCGGTCAAATTTCACGATCGATTATCCGTTATGCATTCCCGTCGAAGAGGCTGGTGACCGAACCGTCTTCGAAGACTTCACGGATGGCGTTGGCCAGGATCGGCGCAACAGACAATACGGTGAGGTTGTCAAAACGCTTTTCTTCGGGCAGCGGCAGGGTGTTGGTAACCACAACCTCGGAGGCCCCCGAGTTAGCCAAACGCTCCGCCGCCGGATCTGAAAATACTGCGTGGGTTGCTGCGATGATAACTTCGGCGGCACCGGCATCTTTCAGAATCTTGACGGCACCGGCGATCGTACCACCGGTGTCGATCATGTCGTCGATCAGCACGCAGACACGGCCTTTGACTTCACCGACCACGGTCTTGGATTCGGCCTTATTCGGTTGGCTGAGGTCTCGAGATTTGTGAACGAACGCTAGGGGTGCGCCACCTAGACGTTCTGCCCATTGTTCGGCAACCCGCACGCGTCCGGTATCCGGGGAGACCACTGTGACGTTTTCTACGTCAACGCGACCGCGGATGTAATCCGCCAGGATCGGGAAGGCAAAGAGGTGGTCCACCGGGCCATCGAAGAAGCCCTGAATCTGCGAAGTGTGCAGGTCCATGGACATGATGCGGTGGGCGCCGGTTGCCTGATACAGGTCGGCGATCATGCGTGCAGAGATCGGTTCGCGTCCGCGGCCTTTTTTATCCTGACGCGCATATGGGTAGAACGGGGAGACTACGGTAATACGTCGTGCCGAGGCACGTTTCATCGCGTCACACAGTAATAACTGTTCCATGACCCAGTTGTTCATCGGCGCTGGGTGGGCTTGGATGATAAAGACGTCTTTACCGCGTACAGACTCTCCTGGGCGGACGTACATTTCTCCGTTTGCAAAGTCGTATGCGTCCAACGGCAACAACTCGGTGCCCAGGTGCTCTGCGATTTCTGCGGCAAGCTCCGGATGTGCGCGACCCGAAGCTAACACGAGCTTCTTGTTCTCATTGGTGACGATTTCGCTCAACCAAGTTCTCCCTAGAACGTACGGCGTGTTTTGATGTTCTCACTGTAGACCGTCCTACAGCTATCCAACAGTATGTTGGCAAATCTATGAATTGTCGCGGGCCTTTTGCGCGGCTTCAGCCGCTGGGGTGCCATCGCGGCGATCGAGAACCCAATCTTCAATAATGCGTTGGTCCATGGCATTCATGGACAGCGCACCGGGTGGCACGTTCTTGCGCACGACGGCTCCTGCGGCAGTGTAGGCGCCATCGCCGACTTCCACTGGAGCCGTAAAAACGGTATTCGAGCCCGTGCGTACTTCCGTTCCAATGATGGTGCGGTGCTTGTTGACGCCGTCGTAGTTGGCGGTGATATTGCCACACCCAATGTTGGTGTTCTCTCCTATATCCGCATCACCGGCATAGCCAAGGTGTGACAGCTTCGCGCCACGACCAATGTTGACGTTTTTCGTTTCGTAGAAAGCGCCAATTTTACCGTGCTCGCCTAATACGGTCCCGGGACGAATGTAGGTAAAGGGTCCAACGTTGGCTGCATCACCGATCATCGCCTGCGTGGCTTCGGTACGACGCACGGTCGCGTCTTGTCCGACTTCCACGTCTACCAGAGTGGTGTCGGGACCAATCGTGGATCCGGTGGCAATTTTGGTTTTACCGTGCAGTTGCGTGTTCGGCTTGATGGTCACATCTTGGGCAAGTTCCACATCGACATCGATCCACGTGGTGGAAGGATCAATAATTGTTACACCTGAACGCATCCAGCGTTCGGTAATCCGACGGTTCAGTTCAGCACCAAGTGTGGCTAGTTGTACGCGGTCGTTGACCCCTTCAACTTCCATTAGGTCATCTGTCACATAGGTTGCAACGCGACCACCTTCTGCACGGGCTAAACCAAGGACATCGGTCAGGTACTTCTCGCCTTGGACGTTCTCGGTCGTGACTTGAGCCAGGGTGCGTGTGAGAACTTCACCGTCAAAAGCGTAGATTCCTGAGTTAATTTCGGTGATATCCACAAATGTGGTGTCACCGGTTTCTTCGGCGATCTTTAACGCGTCTTTGTGCTCCACGATTTGGGTCACCAGACCGTTGTCGTCGCGTACGATGCGACCGTAACCGGTGGCATCTGGCACTTGAGCACTTAGCACGGTCACCGCATTGCCAGCCTGTTGATGCTCCATTACCAGTGCGGACAAGGTTTCTGGGGTGAGCAGGGGCACGTCCCCATACGTGACAACCACAGTTCCGGTGACTGATCCGATGGCCTCTAAGCCCTGTTCAACAGCACGACCGGTGCCTGGAATGTCGTCTTGATCGGCAATGACGAGATCGGGGTTATGTGCCAGCAGATGATCGACGACGCGTTCACGTTCGTGGCGTACCACCGCAACGAGGTGTTCGGGGTTGAGACTCATGGCCGCATCTAATGCGTGGCCAACCAGGGAACGTCCACCCATTTGGTGGAGAACTTTTGGAAGTGAAGATTTCATTCGCGTGCCGGCGCCAGCGGCCAGCACGATGACAGCCGCGGGAGAAGAAGTATTCAAGGAAATCTCACCTTTGATCGTAAGACACTATTTTCTCAACCGCGATGCGGCAGTTCCGCCCCTAGGATTCGAACCTAGACCACACAGCTCCAAAGGCTGGCGTGCTGCCATTACACCAGGGCGGATCACTGATTGATCATCAGCACCTGAAACATTGTGCCACATTTGCTCCTAAATTCCGAATTGCGCCGTGTTTGATGAAGAAATATCGATTGCTGAGATGGACCTACTTGGTTGTTTCCGATACTCCAGCGTCTTGTAATGCCTCGATCAGCTCTGCTTTGCGCATGTTTGAACGCCCCGCAATATCATGTTGTTTTGCCAACTCGTAGAGCTCTTCGACGGTTCGAGACTCCAGTGCAGCCCCGGTTGCTGGCTCGGTGCGTTCTTCAATTTCATGACCTGCGACATCGTGCGTCACCGCAGAGGCAGTGACCGCGGCTTCCAGGTCTGTTTCTTCGACCTGGGATCCCGCTGCCAGCCTTGATGGCATCGGTACGTCAGCAGGAAGCGCACCCAGCAATTGTTCACGCTGCTGATCTTTGCGTAATAGGTTAGCGGCATATGTGCCCAGCACGGCACCGGCGATTGCGAGTGCTGTGAGGCCAACGAGACGACCAAGACGGGAGGTTTTTTGAGACTGCTTAGATGAAGTCATAGCCCCATTATGACCCATGCGACAGAACAGATGTCAGCAGCTGGTAGACCGCCTCCATGATAGAAACCAAAAATTCGGCGCGAATGAACGTGACATTCGCGCCGAATTTGGGAGCTGAGATAAGCGGGGTTACTCGGTGAGTTTATTCACGATTGCCTCGTTGAACGCAGGCAAGTCCTTTGGTGTTCGCGAGGTAATGAGATTGCCATCGACGACAAGTTCTTCATCTGACCAGTTGGCACCGGCATTGCGCAGATCAGTCTGCAGGCTTGGATAACTGGTCATGTTGCGCCCCTTGAGCACATCGGCTTCGGTCAAGATCCATGCCGCATGGCAAATTGAAGCCACGGTTTTCTCTGCATCAAAGAATGCTTTGGTGAACGCTACAGCGTCTTGATTCATCCGTAACTGGTCGGCATTCTTCGTGCCGCCTGGGAGGACTAAGGCATCGAACTCTTCAGCTTTGGCATCGGCCGCATTTTGATCGACTTTTTGCGAGTGATCACCACCCGACACCTCGCCATCTTCCGGTGAGATTAACACCGCTTCTCCCCCGTGCTCCACGACGGTATCCCAGGGTGAGTACAGTTCTGATGGTTCATACCCATTAGTGACGAGAAATGCTACGCGACGGCCTTGTAGGTCGCTCATGAATTCACTCCTTAGCGGTTAGGTGTGGTTTAACCGTAACGAGGTTCATCACTGTTGGAAAGGTTATATGGTTCGCGGAACGGAAATGTGTTGACGATCCCAACGGCCTCCATCATCGCAAAGACCGTTGTCGGTCCCACGAACCGAAAGCCTTGTCGCTTCAGTTCTTTTGCTAGTGCTACAGACTCTTTGGACTGGCTGGGCGGATTTCCTTCAGCATCGAGGATTGGATCCTGATCAGGCTGATAGGACCAGATCAACTGGGCCAACCCGCCTATATCTCGAAGCTTGATCGTTGCCTGAGCGTTGTGAATGACGGCTGTGATTTTCAGTCGGTTCCGCACGATGCCCGGGTCTGTCATGAGACGCTCGATATCGGCATCATCGTATTGGGCGACGGTCTCGGGGTTGAAGTCGTCAAAGGCCGTTTGGAATGCAGCGCGTTTTTTGAGAATTGTCAACCACGATAGTCCGGCCTGGAATCCCTCCAAACTGAGGCGTTCAAATAAGCCATGTTCATCGGTGACGGGACGGCCCCATTCGGTATCGAAGTATTCCTGTAACAGCGGATGGGAGACGGCCCACTTCGGCCGGGCAACTCCGCTCTCATCGATGATCACATTGGCGTAGTCAGGATGTTGGCGACTCAGGATGCTCACCTGCCTCGAATGCCAGGAGGTACTGTTTGGCACGTGGAGTGCCACTGAATTCGCCCGGTGTGCCATCTGATCTGATCACACGATGACATGGCTGTAGCAGTGGTAAAGGATTTCTTGCGCAGGCGCTCCCTACGGCGCGTGCTGCACCGGGTCTACCGAGTTCTGTCGCGAGTTGCCCATAGGTGCGTGTTTCCCCATATGGGATGGCTGCGAGGTGGTGTTGCACGACCTCAATAAATCGGTCAGCCACAGGACTGACTAGGGTGAGTTCAAAGGTTTTGCGAGTTCCCGCAAAGTACTCGGCAAGTTGGTCTGTTGCAAATTCCAGCGCCTTGTCATTACGCTCGACTGCCCCGCCGTATCGAGCTTTGAGCTGATGCAAAATCCGCTCGAAGTCCTGGTTTTCGAAGGCAACTTGAACGATCTTTTCGTCAGTGGCAGCGACCAGCAATGGACCAATGGGTGACTCTGTCAGGGCATAGCGAACTGTGGGTGGTATGTCGGTCATGGGCATTGGGTTTCACCTCATTTGAATGCTGTTAACGATTATGCACCCCCTCACCCCCGGCATACAGCATCTGCTGTCCGGTTGTGGATAACGGGCGCAATCCGTTTGACAATTTCCGAGGCTCGGCCCCATACTTACTTAAAGTCAAAATGACTTTAAGTAATTTTTGCTTCGAATTCTATTGCTCTTGAGGTAATACGTGGTCCATCTTTCGGCACCGAGCGCTTCAGAACGCCGGTTTATGCCACCTGCAGTAGCTGTCTCGACCGTTGCATTTGCTTTGCACCCACCCATGGATGCCAATATCGCCGACCCAAGTTCCGGTGAGGTAATCTCCACCTGGGGTGAATATGCCGGCCGGGAAGGGGCTCGGGAGGAAAACCTCATCACTTTATGGATCCCTCTGGTGCGGCGCACCCGTCCGCCCTTCGACGAATGTTGGGCCCTGCCGGGTGGCCCCATTCCTTGGGACGAAGATCTTGACCAGACTGCCTCGCGCACCCTCCACGAAGCAGTACTCCGCTCCCCCGGATACCTGGAACAGCTCTATACCTTCGGAGCAACAACGCGCTCTGCCACAGCCCAGCGTCTCGTCACCGTCGCCTATTGGGGACTCTATGGAGAGCTAGATATCACGGGCGCGCCCACGCCCACTCCGTCCCGTGATGTCGCCGGAGATGTCGCTTCGGCATTTCAAGACGCGGTCACCGAATTCTCGCAAGCTCTCGTCGCTGCCGCTGATGCGAATGTTGCGTGGTTTTCCATCGACCGCCTACCGAATCTGGCATTTGATCACGCCGACATTATCGATTATGCAGTGTGGCGACTGCGGCAGCGCACCGAATATTCAATGGTGGCCCACCGATTTTTGGGCCAGGAATTCACCCTGGCCCAGATGCGTCGAGTACACGAAGCCATTTTGGGCGAACACATTGATCCCGCAAATTTTCGACGCGACATGCTCGCGCAAGGACAACTCGTTGATACCGGCCGCCTGGAGCAAGGAACACCGCACCGGCCCGCCCGCCTGTACAGATTCAAAGACCAACCCGACCAGCAGTAATTTTCGATTTTCTCTAGGAGTCTCATGACCAGCGTAGCCAACCTCATCGCCTCAGCAGCCAGTGCTGAACAGCGCAGCCGCACCCTGCTCGGTGACACCATCACCGTGGGTGTTCCTCAGGGCATCACCACCACATGCGACAGCAAACTCACCGACGACCCATGGCAAGTCGATCAGGAGCTTGGTTATGGTCCGGGGGCTTCCACCGACGACGTCGCGCCGACCTCAACCCCACATCAAGGGCCGATCCCTACCGAATATACGCAAGCCTCCGAAGCGGAGCTCGAGCAAAGAATTATCACCGCCAAAGCTCAGCTGGGCGATCGACTGAAAATTCTGGGACATTTCTATCAGCGCGATGAAATCGTCAAACACGCAGACTTTGTGGGCGACTCCTTCATGTTGGCGCAAGCTGCCAAGGACCACCCCGAAGCCGAGGCATTCGTCTTCTGCGGGGTACATTTCATGGCCGAAACCGCCGATATTCTCTCCCAGGATAGCCAATCGGTAATCCTGCCCAATCTCGCGGCAGGCTGTTCGATGGCCGATATGGCAACGATTGATCAAGTCGAAGAGGCCTGGGAGCAACTCATCGACGTTCTTGGTGAGTCCGACGACGACAAAGCAGAGCTCATCCCGGTCACCTACATGAACTCTTCGGCTGCCATTAAAGCGTTTTGCGGACGCAACGGGGGGATCGTATGCACCTCGTCGAATGCGGCCACCGTGCTGGAATGGGCATTTGAGCGCGGTAAGCGCGTCATCTTCTTCCCTGACCAACATCTGGGACGCAATACGGCCAAAGCCATGGGGATAACCGAAGACCAGATGCCGTTATGGCGCCCGTATCTTCCACTCGGTGGCAATACAGCCAAGCAATTGGCCGACGCCAAGGTCATTTTGTGGAACGGTTTTTGCTCTGTGCACAAGCGCTTCACGGTGGCTCAGATTGAAAAAGCACGTGCAGAATATGACGATGTCCAAGTTATTGTGCACCCTGAGTGCCCGGCCCCGGTGGTCGAAGCAGCTGACGGGGTGGGCTCCACCGAGTACATCCGCAAAGCCATCGAAGCCGGCCAACCCGGGGATGTCTTTGCGGTGGGCACCGAAATTAATCTGGTCAATCGACTCCAAGCACAACACCCGGAGATGACGATTTTCTGTCTCGATCCTGTGGTGTGCCCGTGTTCGACGATGTATCGTATCCATCCGGCGTATCTGGCCTGGGTGCTCGAAGCACTTGTCAATGGCGAGACCCCAAACCGGATCTCGGTTGCATCTCGCGTGGCCGCCGATGCCGAAGTCGCATTGGAACGTATGTTGGCGGCTCGGCCATGATCATCGTGGTGGGCGCCGGCGTCGCCGGTCTAACGGCGGTCCAACGACTCGCCTCCCTCGGTGCCCAAGTCACACTCGTGACCGCAGGTCGATTCGGTAGCGATGACATCGCGACCGGCAATACCGCTTTGGCGCAAGGTGGCATTGCAGCCGCCCTGGGCCCCGGTGACGACCCCGTCTCACATGCTAATGACACCGTCACTGCGGGCGCGGGCCTAGTGGTCCCGGAGATCGCACAGCTTATTGCATCCGAAGGCGCTCGTCTGGTGGAAGCGTTATTACACGCCGGCTTTCCAGCCGATCGCAATGCCAGCGGCGAGCTTGCCATGGGGCTTGAAGCAGCCCATAGCAAACCACGTATCGTCCATGCCGGGGAAGACAGCACCGGTTCCAGACTGTCAGCTTTTCTGACCTCTCAGGTCCAACAACATATAGCCGCTACCACGGTGCGTCTGATTGATCAGGCGCACCTCCAACAGATCCATACGGGCAACCAGCGGGTCACGGGGATCACCGTGGAAACTCCAAGCGGTCAGCGCCGGCTCGATGCGGCCGCTGTGATATTGGCGACCGGTGGATTTGCGGGACTGTTTTCCAACTCGTCGGCTTCTGCTGCGATCACCGGGGAGGGTATCTTAGCTGCGGCACGTGTCGGTGCGGTGTTAGCCGATATGGAGTTCATTCAATTTCACCCCACCGTCGTGGCCGGGACCGGACAGCTCATCTCAGAAGCTGTTCGCGGTGCCGGCGCGGTACTGCGGGATAACGCCGGGAATCGATTCATGTCTTCGTGGCATCCTGATGCCGAACTAGCGCCTCGGGACGTCGTGTCCCGTGCGAGCGCGGAAGTCATGGCGCGAAGTGGCACTGCTCATGTCTGGTTGGACGCCACGGTCATTGAACACCGTCACGGAGCGGGCACATTAACTCGTCGCTTTCCGGTGCTGACCCAAGCACTTGCTGCCCGGGGCATCGACTGGACGACCCAGTCTTTGCCGGTAGCCCCGGCAGCACATTATTGTATGGGCGGGGTGGCCACGGATAGCTGTGGCAGAACCTCGCTCGCAGGGCTCTACGCAGCAGGGGAGGTCGCCTCGACCGGACTTCATGGGGCCAATCGCCTGGCATCGAATTCCCTACTAGAAGGGTTCGTCGTTGGTGCCCGCACGGCCACTGCCACCCAGCATGATCTACCCCGCAACAGGTGGGAGCTGGATCAGGGGTTCAACACGCTGGTGGCCTCGGCAACAGAGCTGCCAATGAGCTGTACTGCCATAGGTGACGGCGCCCAGCGGGCCGATGAATTGCAAGAACTGATCGACTCAGCGTTAGGTATCACCCGACATCGTGATGACCTCGTAGCATTATTGAACCGCCTTGCGTCATGCCATCATCCAATGACCGATCTTGTTCGTGTCATAGCGACCGCGGCCCTGGCACGCACCGAGTCACGCGGTGGCCACTGGCGCGCAGACTATCCGCATCAAGATCCCACCCAAGCCATACGGCGGGCCTGGCGTTTGGTCCCAACATCCCAACAGCCGACTACCGACGCATCTGTCCCACAACCTCAGGAGACTCCAATCCATGCTGACGTCTAGACTCATCGCCGATGCAGTGGCCCGTGCCCTGGCCGAAGACACCCCGTGGGGGGATGCCACCGTGGCTGCCTCCATTCCTGCCGATTTGCGCGTGGAAGCCCATGTGGTCGCCCGGGAGCCGGGAGTGTTTTCCGGTGGTGCAGTGTTGGGCGAAACCTTCCGTCAGATCGACCCCGAGATTTCAGTAACCGAGCTCGCTGCTGACGGGACGAAGTTCACCACCGGAACGGTCCTGGCCAAAGTGTCTGGTCGCGCCGCTGGAATTTTGACGGCCGAACGAGTAGCCCTGAACTTTATTCAGCGACTCAGCGGTATCTCGACGTTGACGTCACAGTTTGTCGACCAGGTTGATCGCGTTGGTGGTCACGCGCGCATTGCGGATACTCGAAAGACCACACCGGGATTGCGAGCGCTGGAAAAACACGCCGTTGTCACTGGCGGCGGCGTAAATCACCGCTTTGGACTCTCGGATGCGATCATGCTCAAGGATAATCACTTGGCCGCGCTCGGAGCGACGCACGGTCCCGGGCTCACCGAGGCGATATGCACCGTCAAAGCCAGGATTGGGCATACCACATCCATCATCGTGGAAGTCGATGAGCTGGCTCAAATTGACCCGGTGCTTCAAGCCGGCGTCACGGGTATCTTGCTCGATAATTTTTCTCTGACCGATCTGCGCGCCGGGGTACAACTCATTGCGGGACGCTGTGTGGTGGAGGCCTCCGGCGGGGTGAATCTTGATACGGTGGCATCGATCGCCGAAACTGGGGTCGATATTATTTCTGTCGGGGCACTGACACACGGTGCTGCGGCACTGGATCTTGGATTGGATGCTGTCTGACATGTTCTACCTTGACGCCGCTGCAACGGCCCCCCTGCGAAAAGAAGCTCGACGTGCCATGCTGTCCGTGTTGGATGCTGGTCCTGGCAATGCCTCTGCTGTCCACACTCCCGGTAAGGCCGCTCGAGCAACCCTGCAGGGTGCACGTGCACAGGTAGCCGATGCATTTGGCGCTCGAGCTTCCGAGGTGGTGTTCACTGCGGGTGGCACGGAAGCCAATAACCTTGCGTTGAAAGGCATCGCGGTCGCCAACCCGCGGGGCAAACACATTGTCACCACGGTTATTGAACACTCCTCGATCCGAAAATCGTGCGAATTTCTGGCGCGGATCGGGGGTTTTGAAATCACCGAGCTACCGGTGGATGCCATGGGGCGAGTCGATGAAACTGCCGCGCTGGCTGCGATCCGTGACGACACGACATTGGTGTCCATTGGTCTGGCCAACGGTGAGGTGGGTACGGTTCAATCTCTTGATCGCATAGCTCAGGCTGCGAAAGCTGCTGGCGCGGTGATGCACACCGATGCTGTGCAAGCCGCTGCCTCATTACCCGTCAGTTTTCGAACCGACCAATGGCCCGGTGCCGCCGTAGATGCGATGTCTATTGCCTCGCATAAATTCGGGGGTCCGCAAGGTGCTGGAGCACTGTTGATTCGCAGTGGCATCGGTTTCGAACCGTTGCTACACGGCGGTGGCCAAGAATCTGGACACCGATCGGGTACTGAGAATCTGGCGGCCATCGCAGGGTTCGGTGCCGCGGTGGCGGCCGTCATGCCGACGGCGGGGACCCGTGCCCAGGCGATGATGCTCCAGCGCGATGCGTTCGTCCAACGCATCGTTGACCAGATTCCCGGGGCCAAGCTCACGGGCCATCCCACCGAGCGCATCCCAAATCACGCATCCTTCGTCATCGAGGGATTCTCCGGGGAATCGATGCTGGTGGACTTGGATGTCGCTGGGATTGCAGCCTCATCCGGTTCGGCATGTTCTGCGGGAAAGAAAGCGCCGTCGGGTATTCTATTGGCCATGGGGTATGCGCCTGAGGTCGCGGTAACAGCCCTACGATTCACCTTCCCCGATCCGCTCGACGACGCGGCTTTTGAACGTCTCGTGGCAACGACCTTGAATGTTCTTGGCCAGTACAGTCCACTGAGTCATTGATGCGGACTCGGATCCTGAGTGTGGGTGTGGCGCTCTTGGTGTTAACCGGTTGTAGTAGCCCGGATGATCCGGTGAGCTCCCCGGTGCAAGACCCACCTGGTGTATCGATTCCTCCGCAATCGGTGGATGATATACCCCGTGATGATTTGACGCAGGAACGCTATGTGGTGTGGGAACATGCCGAAATCGTTGGTGATCACACGATCCGGGTGAGCTTTTGGGCTGGCACGCATCGGTGTTTTGGTTCCCGCTACGTGTTGCATGAGACCGCTGACGAAATTGCGATCGCTGTGCTCGAAGGAAGATTACCAAATGCGCCCAACGCTTGCACTGAAGAGGCCCGGCACGCTTCCCTACTGATTGAGACGCAGCACCCGGTGGCCGATCGCAATATCGTGGCGCTTCCCGAATCACAACTGCAACCATGACCCCGGCATGCAGCTCGACCCCCTTGTGACGTCCTTGATTGCCCGCGTAGGGTACCTATGAGAGCTAGATCACCGTTGCGCACGTTCCGAGGAGCCCATGATGGCCAGTGACCCAACAATTCGTGAACTCAGTCAAGAAAATCGCACATTTGAGCCACCACCCGAATTCGTGGCGCAAGCCAATGCAACCGCAGACCTCTATGACCAAGCTGACGCCGACCGGTTAGGTTTCTGGGCGGAGCAGGCAAACCGCATCACCTGGGACACCGATTTCGATGACGTCCTCGACTGGTCGGATGCGCCATTTGCCAAGTGGTTTACCGGCGGCAAACTCAATGCCGCATATAACTGCGTGGACCGCCACGTCGAAGCCGGGCTTGGAGATCGAGTGGCCTACTACTTTGAAGGCGAAGGCGGCGATACCCGCACCATCACGTACAACGATCTGCTGCGTGAGGTATCCAAGGCAGCCAATGCGCTGATCGAACTCGGCGTGAAAACTGGTGACCGGGTGGCCATCTATATGCCGATGATCCCAGAAACCGTATTTGCGATGCTGGCCTGTGCCAGGATTGGTGCACCACACACCGTGATCTTCGGCGGATTTTCCGATAAAGCCATCGCCGACCGAGTCAAAGACTGCGCAGTGGAAGTGGTCATCACCGCCGACGGCGGTTACCGGCGCGGTAAAACCAATCCGCTCAAAGCCACGGTGGATAAAGCGCTGCAAGATATCCCTGAGGTACACACCGTCGTCGTGGTCAAACGCACCGGCCAAGATATCGACTGGCAGCAGGATCGCGATATCTGGTGGCACGACGTCGTGGAAATACAACCCGAAAGCCACCAACCAGAATTTTTCGACGCCGAACACCCGCTGTACATCATGTATTCCTCGGGCACGACGGGCAAGCCCAAGGGCATTCTGCACACGACCGGCGGCTACCTCGTGGGGGTCGCCTACACGCACTGGGCGGTCTTTGATATCAAACCTGCAACCGATATCTACTGGACCGCGGCCGATATCGGGTGGGTTACCGGGCATTCCTATATTGTGTATGGACCGCTGGCCAATGCCACCACCTCGGTGCTATACGAGGGCACCCCAGACACTCCGCACCGGGGCAGATGGTGGGAAATCGTTCAAGAATATGGTGTGACCATTTTGTATTGTGCACCCACCAGTATCCGCACCTTCATGCGCTGGGGACGAGATATTCCCGCCGAATATGACCTCTCCTCGCTACGGCTACTCGGCAGCGTGGGCGAACCGATCAACCCTGAAGCGTGGATGTGGTATCGCGAACACATCGGAGGCAATGGGTGTCCGATTGTCGACACCTGGTGGCAAACCGAAAACGGCCACATCTTGATCAGTCCCCTGCCCGGAGTCACCGCCACCAAACCCGGGGCCGCGATGCGAGCGCTGCCCGGCATCACCGCCGACATTTACGATGAAGCTGGCAAGCCCGTGGAACCAGGTCATGGCGGCTATCTTGTGATTACCGAACCCTGGCCGGGTATGTTGCGCACACTGTGGGGTGATGAGCAGCGTTATAAGTCAACGTATTGGTCACAGTATCCGGGAGTGTATTTCGCCGGGGATGGCGCAAAATTTGTTCAAGACGGCGATATTTGGGTGCTGGGTCGCGTCGACGATGTGCTCAACGTTTCCGGGCACCGGATGTCCACAGCCGAGATAGAATCTGCCCTGGTCTCCCACGCGATGGTTGCCGAATCGGCCGTGGTCGGTGCCCAGGATGAAACCACCGGTCAGGCCATCGAGGCGTTTGTCATTCTACGTGAAAGCGCCAAAGCCCACGACGACGTCGTGGGCTTGCTGCGGGACCATGTGCGAGCAGCGATCGGACCGATCGCCACTCCGCGTTCCATCACGGTGGTCACTGATCTACCGAAAACCAGATCGGGCAAAATTATGCGTCGGCTCCTCAAAGACCTGGCCGAAGACCGCGAGATCGGCGATACCACCACCTTGGCCGATGCCTCGGTGATGGACACGATTCAACAGCAGGTGCGCGCCGCTCGCGGCCAGTAGAGCCTAGCCAAATTCAACCAACAGTACCCCCGCCATGATCAGCACCAGCCCGAAGATCATGCGCGCGGTTAAGGGTTCTTTCCATATGAGACGAGCCAGCAGGGCTATCAGGGCAACGCCCACCGCAGACCAAATGCCATAGGCAACAGCCACCGGCATGCCGTACGAGATGGTGACCGCCAAGAAAAAGAACGCTAGGGCATAGCCCACAGCCATCGGCAGGATCCAGAGCTTCTTGCCAAACCCCTCGGAGGCCCGCAAGCTGAGGGTCGCGACAATCTCGCAGAGGATCGACAACGATAGAAAGAGCCAGCTCACGAATCCATCACCTCGGCTTTCGACGGGTCACGCTGCCCGGTTTGAACAAGAAAGACCCCGACGACGATCGTGATAATACCGACGATCGCGGTCAGACTGAGGGTTTCACCAAATAATAGTGCCCCGAGCACCGCAACCAGCGATACCCCGCCTGCCGCCCAGGTACCATACGCAATACCGATAGGGAGGCCTCTGCCCAAGGCCAGCCCCAAGAGGGTGAAGGCAATAAGGTAACCGATCACGACCCCGATGCCGAACAGGGGTTGATCGACTGCTGCACGTAGGCACATCGTACCAAGCACCTCGGCAATGATTGCCCCGATTAATAACAGCCAGCTTCTGAACATGTCAGGGTGTTCCTGCTTTCCCGATGACTCCGGGCTTACTCTATCAATCGCTTCCGGCCAGTGATGCTGGGCGCGACGTCGTGTTTCGTTTCATTGGTTGTGGGCCAAACGCCAGCGTCAGCAGCACGATCCCGAAAATGCTTAGTCCCAGCCAGCCGGGAAGGGTCAAGCGTTCACCCACGATCAGCACCGCTAAGACCGTTGCGACGGCAGGTTCAATCAGCGTCAAGGTCGTGGCTGAGCTTGCCGGAATTTTCGACAGTCCATAACCAAACGCCACGTACCCCAAAAACATCGGGATCAATGCCATATAGGCCCCCACGCTCAATGCTTCGAGGCTGGCCAACAGTGGTGCGCCGGTCAGGACTAAGACCGGCACCAATCCGGCCCCACCTAGGCCGAAAACGCAGCCCATCGCAGCAGCCCGTGGTACGCCGTCGTACATAAGCCGTTGCACAACCCACGAATACACCGCATACGCGGCCCCGGCGAACAACCCTGAACCAATACCGACAATTGTTACGTCAGTATTCGTAAAGCCATCGTGAGAACTCGAGGCGACGAGTAAGACGCTGCCAATTATCCCAA
>DATBUL010000006.1:0-9262 GCA_036516115.1 Enteractinococcus sp.
ACTGACCGCACCTGATCTGGAATTTGGGTATCGCGATTCGATCATTAAACGCTCGATCGTCTCTTCGACAACAAACTTCGACCACGCGTCCCCCCGCTGGATTGTCCTCTCGGTCGATCTGCAGTTGGCCAAAACCGGCCAAAGCGCACCGGTACGGTACACCCAACTTGCGCGTGCCCTCGGCGTCGAACTCGGCGATACCGCCCCACTGGAACATATCCGCCAAACCGTCCTGCAACTGCGAGCCAGCAAGGGCATGGTGCTGGCGGCCGACGACTACGACACCTGGTCTACCGGCTCCTTTTTCACCAACCCGATCGTGCCGGTATCGGTTGCTGACACACTTCCAGCCAACGCGCCACGCTTTGCCCACCACGAAGCCCCGGATGCTCCAGAGACCGTGAAATTATCTGCTGCCTGGTTGATCGACCACGCCGGATATAACAAAGGCTTTGGTCTTCATGACGAACCCGGCACCGTGAATGGCCGAGCCGCACTGTCGACAAAACACACGCTGGCGTTGACCAACCGCGGCAGTGCCACGACCCAGGACCTGGTGCAGATTGCAACGCTGGTCCGTGACGGTGTGGCAGAAAAATGGGGGATCACTCTCGTGCCAGAACCGGTACTGGTGGGTGTACAGCTCGGTTCCTAGCCGTGGTCTGTGCGATTTACCACGTCACGACATACAATGTGACCAACTATCGCACAGCACGCTACTTTAAGGAGGGCCGATGTCGGCCTCTGACGAATCGTCTGCAACACAGCCCCAAGGGGCCCCAGCTGCGCTGCTCAACGGGCTGGCATTACTCGAGTCATTCTCTATTCGGCAACCCGCACTCGGTGTCACTGAGATCGCTGAGATCGTCGGGTTGCATAAGTCTACGGTCTCCAGGATGCTGCACGGTCTCGCTGAACTCGGCTATGTACAACGCGAACGCAACGGTGGCCGATATCGACTAGGCCTCAGCGTGCTTGCCTTGTCGGCCCCGCTCTTAGCCGATCTGGATATTCGTGATGCGGGTCTTGAATATCTCGAGCGACTCACCGAAACCACGGGTGAAACCTCCGCGTTGGGGGTGTGGAGCGGGACCGGCACCATTGTGGTTGACCAAGTGGCTAGCCCGCATCAAGTGCGCCATACCCAGCCCATTGGGAATCGGTACAATCGATGGGACTCTTCGTCAGTACGCGTGATGTTGGCCTACCAGCCGCTCAATACGGTCCATGAATTACTGGATGCCGGCTATATTGCGTTGCCAGAAGAGCAGCCCAGTCGACAACAGATTCAGGCCGAATTGGAAGAGATCCGAGTCACCGGTGTCGCGATGAATAACGGTCGTACCACGCCGGAGGAATTCGGCGTGTCCGCCGTGGTACGAGATCTGCGTGGGACGGCGACCGGGTGTGTGATTCTATCGGCGCCGTCTTCGCGAGTTGAGCACAATGACTCCGCGCAAGCTTTTCAAGAGGCAGTACGTCAAACGGCCAACGATATTTCGGCTCGCCTCGGAGCGCCCGTCGTACAAGAAGACTCGAGGGCGTGACCTTATAGTCACGCCCTCGAATTCATGCCTTATATGAGGGTGCTAGACGGAGCTTTTCATCTTTGCTGTTTTGGGTTTTGACGGTTTGATTCGACTATTGGCTGGAAGTATCGGGACGGAGGAGGTGATGGGCTCATCATCGAGCCCCGAACCGAGTTGGCGCCCAGCGGTCTCAGGCATGAGGGTGGTGGCAAGAAATGCACCGACGGCGATAACTGTCAAGTAGATCGCCGGTGAGATGGGGTTGCCGGTAACATCGATGAGCCAGGTGGCAACGTACGGGGCGGTGCCCCCGAAGACCGCGTAGGACACGTTGTAGGTGACCCCCGAAGCTGTGTAGCGAACCTTCGTCGGGAACACTTCGGTGAGTAGAACTGCCGTCACAACATTCGCGGTGACAGTCCCGAGCATCAACAGGATCTGCGCGCTCAGTGCAGCGCTAAACGTGCCGCCCGCAGCCAGGAAATAGGCGGGAATGGCAGTAGCTCCCAACAGTATCGCAGACATAAACATGGTCTTCCGCCGGCCGATGTGATCACACAGTCGACCGACCAGTGGGGCGAGAAGCGCTGCGAGACTCAATGCAATAACATTCGAAGCTAAGACTGGCACTGAGTCCAGCTGTACCACCTCGCGCAGGAATGTTGTCATATAGGTAGAGAAAATATAAAAGCTCAGTGCCGTGAGGGAAATGTAGCCGCCCAGGATGAGCATTGGGCGTGCTTGAGTCTTGAGCGTGACACGAAGTGGGGCATGCTCTGTGGTGCCGTCTTCGCCTGATTCAGCGAACATCGGTGATTCGCCGAGTTTTCGACGAACCCAAAATGCGACGAGTCCGAGTGGTGCCGCGACGAGAAATGGAATTCGCCAACCCCACTCGTACATAGCAGCGTCACCGAGACCACTGGTAAGTAGGAAGGACAAGAGCGCGGCAGCGGCAAAAGCCGTGAAGGTAGCTGTTGGCATCGCGGAGCCCCAGCGGGCTCGTTGATGCGGCGGGGAGTGCTCGATAACGTACGTGACCGCACCTGCGTACTCACCGCCAGCAGATAGTCCTTGCAGACAGCGTGCAAGTGTCAGCAGTATTGCCGCCCACACACCGATCTGGTCATAGGTAGGTAATAGCCCGATGGCTGCGGTGGCGCCAGACATTAACAGTACGGTTATGATGAGAATATTTTTTCGACCGAAACGGTCACCCAGCATGCCGAAGATCGCGCCGCCTAGAGGTCGTAGGGCGAATGCGACAGCAAAGATCGCAAAGGTCTGTAGTAGGGCTACTGCTCCTCCAGAATCCGGGAAGAAGACAGTAGCAATAATGGCCGCCATAAATCCATAGACAGCGAAATCGAACCATTCAACAACGGTTCCGGCAAAACCGGCGAAGGTTACTTGGCGAAGTGTCTTAATTGGCACTTCGGCGGTTGGCGTTGGTTTTTCTGACGGGGTTGTGTCATCAGTCGTCATGGAAGACTCCATTTCTAAAGGCCAGGTATTCAAAATTATCCGGTCTACCTAAGCGTGGAGGTTATGGGTCGTGGCAACTTCGGAGGTAGTCAAGCACTTTCCGGAATGTTAACAACGCCAGGTGGGCGTGTGTGATCTATAGCACATATAGTTGCTGTGATGACAATTTAGTTGATGCACAAGCAACCCGCAAGGGTCTGGTTGAATTCTTCAGGCGGTCCGGACTCATGTCTAGCGGGGCTGTCAGACGCGTCCGTCTCTTGTCTGGTACTCCGTAAGCCCTGATATGCGCGATGCCTTGAGGTCGATTGTTGAACTGTCGTTGGCGCAGCCGGGTGTGGGGGTCTTCCTTGCCCTTCTGTTGCGCAGCATCTTGCGTGTCTACTCGAGTCCTAAGGCCCAGCTAGATGGTATGAGTTTTATTGCTGCTCGACCAGGTGCGGTGCCTCTTGGCTCGATGTTAGGTTCCCTCCTGATGCCTGCGCGCAGCATTCTCAGCCGCAAAGTGCCTCGCGTGGAAGTTCGCGGGGTACTTCTTGTGGCCTGAGTGGTTGCTGACAGCGTGGTTTGGCGCCCATGCATGCGATGAAAAAATACCTCTACGCACCTCTTGCTATTTGCTATTGCAGCAACTACATTGTTGTACTAGCAACACAGAAAGTGATGCGAGCCACACATAAAGTCGAAGGAGATTACCATGGTGGATGGCATTTACGAATCAGAAAATGCGTACAAAGAGACCGAACGTCAGCTTGAGGAGCTTCTGGAGAAAGCTTTCAACCAAGGCGCCGAAGAAATGGAAAGCCGCGGTTTCAAGCGCCGCGTTGGTTTCGGTACTCGTCCTGCCGTAATCCACATTGATATGGCAAACGCATGGACCCGACCCGGCCATCCGTTCACATGTCGCAACATGGACACCATCATCCCGGCCTGCCAGGACTTGAATGCTGCAGCTCGGGCCAAAGGGGTCCCAGTCATTTTCATTACCACCCACTACGATGTACTTAATGCGTCTGTTCCATCAGACATGGGGCTCTGGTCACAGAAGATTCCATTGGAAACCTTGGATGCTTCAACCGGTGCTGCAGACATCGACTCACGGATTGCTCCAGAACCGGGCGAATTGGTCATTACCAAGAAACGCGCTTCGGCATTCCCCGGAACTTTCTTAAACCAGTTCCTGACCGCCAATCACATTGACACCCTGCTCGTCACCGGCGTCACGGCCTCAGCTTGTGTGCGCAACACTATCGAAGACGCCATGGCTGAAGGGTTCCGCCCAATTGCCGTCCGGGAAGCTATCGGCGACCGCGTCGCGGGAACTGTGGCATGGAACCTGTTCGATATCGATAATAAGTTTGGCGATGTCGAGTCAGTTGGTACCGTCGTGGACTACCTCAACAACCTGCCAAACTTCGAAGACACCGTACCAACTCCAGCACTTTCTACAACTAATCAACAGGAAGCTGTTGTAGCCAACTAGTACTTGCTAGTGTCCGACATAAGGAACAAGGGCCAGATTGTTTAGTACCTCCTGCGCGAGGCTAAGCGATCTGGCCTTTGTGCCATCACCTCGAAGGTCAGACGAGACAGACAGCTAACTGATCGATTTTTCACACCCACCAACAACGGTGCCGGCTGCCTAGGTGTTTATACATCTCTGGCCGTTACCAGCCTACTTTCCTCAACTTCGCTACAGCTTCTTTGTAAATATTCCAATCGGGAGGAAACTATGAAGCGCATCGGTGTCGACGTCGGTGGTACATTCACCGACTTGTATTTCTCAGATGATGAAACCCGTACAGGCTTCGTCGAAAAAGTCCCCTCAACTCCAGAAGACCCTTCCATCGCAGTCATCGATGGACTCAAATTGCTCAGTCAGAAGGCTGGGATCACACTTGCCGAAGTCGATCAGGTCGTCCACGGTACAACGGTTGCAACGAACACCGCGTTGACTCATAAAGGCGCGGAAGTCGGCATGATCACAACTGAAGGCTTCCGCGACATTCTGCACATCGCACGTCATAAGAAACCGCACAACTTTTCTCTCCAGCAAGAACTGCCATGGCAGACTCATCCGTTAGTTAAGCGCCGCCATCGTTTAACGGTGAACGAGCGGATTACGGCTCCCTTTGGTGATGTTCTACGGGCGCTCGATGAAAACGAAGTCCGCCAGCGCATTCGACAGCTTAAAGCGGCAGGCGTTGAGGCTATTGCAGTTTGTCTCTTGCACTCATATCTCAATCCATCGCACGAACAGCGCATTGGTGAGATCGTTCGCGAAGAATTCCCGGAAGCATATTTATCATTGTCGAGCGATATAGTACCGCTGTAACGGGAGTATGAGCGATTCTCGACTACCGCACTCAACGCTTATGTCGGTCCCCGAGTGTCTAATTACCTGTTCCGTCTACAAAACGAAATTGAAGCTCTGGGTTACGGACGAGAAATCTTATTGATGCAGTCTTCCGGCGGTATGGTGCCGATTAAAGAAGCGGCCAAGCGTCCAGTGAGTTTAATGATGTCAGGGCCAGTTGGGGGCCTAATTGGCGGTCTATGGGCTGGTGCCCAATCCGGTTTCGAGAATATCGTCACGCTAGATATTGGCGGCACTTCGGCAGATATCGGCGTTGCATATCAGGGCGAGCTACGTATGCGGCACCTACTCGATACCAAGATCGGTGACTATCAAGCAATGATTCCGATGGTCGATATCGATACCATCGGTGCCGGTGGTGGGTCGATCGCCTACGTGGATCAGGGTGGCGTCTTTCGTGTAGGCCCACAATCGGCGGGCGCTGATCCAGGACCGGTCTGCTATAACCGTGGCGGCCAAGAACCAACCTCCACTGATGCACAACTGCTGTTGGGGCGGTTACGTCCAGAACGTATGCTGGCTGGTTCGGGGATCGATCTGCGCCCGGATCTGTCCCGAGACGCCATGAGCAAAGTAGCAGAACAATTGGATATGTCGGTGGACGAAGCCGCGCTGGGTGCGTTGCAGCTACAGAAATACGGCATGACTCAGGCGATTGAGGAAAACTCGGTTCGCCGCGGTTATGACCCACGCGACTTTACATTGGTCGCTGCCGGTGGAGCCGGTGGCCTCTTCGCATGCGAAATTGCTGCCGAACTTGAAGTGCCAAATGTTCTGGTTCCAGCGAACCCGGGTATCATTGCTGCGCTGGGACTCCTTGCCACCGATGAACGCTACGAATTCGTCTCGACAGTCCGCTTCCCACTAGCTGATGCCGATTGTGCAGCGCTTCAGGCTTCGTACGAAGAGTTGGAAGCCAACGCGACTCATCAACTCGACGTCGAGAGCGTTGCGCCAGAACGCCGTAGGCTCCAGCGTTTGGCTGATGCTCGCTACGAGGGACAGGGCTATGAGATTCGTTTCGACGTCCCAGATGGTCCAATCGATGAGGTTTGGTTGGCTGAAGCCGAGGCGCGTTTTCACGCAGCCCACGAAGAAGAATATGGCCACCGCTTCTCGCACAGCGCGGTAGAACTTATCAATATTCGCGTGGAAGCCACCGCCGAAATGGGCGACCTGCCGGCAGTCAAACCAACTACCGAAGCCACCCTGTCCCAAGCGCTAATCGAAACCCGCGATGTCACTTTTGATGTTGGCGGTAAGCCAAAAACTGTGCCAACCCCATTCTACGACCGAGAAGGACTAGCCATTGGCCAGTCCTTTGAAGGCCCTGCGATTATCGAACAGTACGATGCTACTGTGGTCGTTCCCCCAGGGTTTAAAGGAAAAATCGACCATGTCGGCAACATCGTCATTGATTGTCCAGCAAATGAATCCACCGCTGAAGATCTTGCGACACCAATTTTGATGCGCGTCATTGGCGGTGCACTTAACTCGGCTGCTAAAGAAATGGCATCGGTGTTGTTCCGCATGGCCTATTCCTCGATCATTCGTGAATCTGAGGACCTAGGGGCAGGGCTCTTCGATGCTGAGGGCAACGTGCTGGCTGAATCCGATTCGACTCCAATGTTCATGGGGTCGATGCCTAAGATCGTGAAAGGTGTCATCTCTGTTTTGGGGGACGACATTCACGAGGGCGATATCATCTTGCACAACGATCCATACCTGGGAGCGACTCACTCACCAGATGTGGCAATCATTAAACCGATCTTCTTTGAGGGCCACCTGGTAGGCTTTTCCGGGGCATCGGGTCAGCTCATCGATAACGGCGGTGCGCATTCGGGGTTGATGGTTGACATCCAGGATATCCAGTCGGAAGGCCAGATTTTCCGTGCGGTGAAGATCTACGAGAAAGGCGTCCGTCAGGAACCGTTGATCAAGCACATCCTGGACAACACCCGCACACCGACTTCGAATCAGGGAGACTTCCAAGCGATGATCGCGGCTACTGAACTGGCCTCGAATCGTTACCTGTCGTTGGTGGAGCGCTATGGGCTTCAAGCAGTACAAGAATCCGGCCAGGCATGGATCGATTACTCAGAAACTATGCTCCGTCAGGAAATCGCCAAGATCCCAGACGGGGTGTACGAAACTGAGATCGGATATTTAGATGACGATGGCCGCAACTACGGCAAGAAGTTGCCGATTGCGGTGAAGGTTAATGTCGACGGTGACGAGATCACCTACGACCTGACCGGTTCCTCAGAACAAGTTCCCACGGCGTACAACTGTGCGTTTGAAGGTACAACCGTTTCAGCGTTCACCTTCATCACTCGGATGATGTTCTTGGATGAGGTGGCCTTCCCGGTCTTTGTGCCGCAAAACGAGGGTATGTTGAAACCACTGAAGGTCATCGCCCCTGAAGGGACAATCTTCAACCCGAAGTATCCTGCGGCCACCTTCTCGCGGTTCTCACAGGTTCAACGGGCCGTTGACCTTGCACTGCGTGCTTTGGCGCCGGTTATCCCCGAAAAAGTCACCGCAGGGAACCCAGCCCATATTCACTTCATGTCGTATTCCGGTTGGGATGAAGTACAAGGCGAATACTGGGTCTATCTGGAGGTCAACGAAGGTGCCAATGGAGCTCGTCACAATGGTGATGGCCCGGACTCAGTTGACAACTTAATCGCCAACACCCGAAACAACCCCATCGAGGAGCTCGAATGGCGCTTCCCGATGCGCACTGACCGATATGAGCTGCGGGATGAACCCGCTGCAGCCGGTGAATTCCGCGGTGGGATCGGTATCGTGCGCGAAAATACCTTCTTGACTGATACAGTCATTACTTGTGAAGGTGAACGTCAAGAGTCTGACCTGCCATGGGGTGCCCACGGCGGTCATGATGGGCTCAACGCTTCGCTAGTCAAAAACCCAGGTCGCGAGGGCGAAGAATCTTGGCCATCGAAAGTTACCGGACGTCAGCTGAAAGCCGGTGATTCGATCCAGATCACTGTTCCGTCAGCCGGTGGATTTGGCCAGCCGATCAAGCGCGACCCACAGAAGGTATTGTCCGATGTGCTCGATGATTTCACTACCCGTGAAGCATTACGTGAAGACTACGGTGTGGTCTTGGTCGAGACCGATGAGGGTCTGCAGGTCGATACGGAAGCGACCGAAAATCTGCGCGCTAAAATAGCACAGGCTGGGGCCGATACAACTGTCGCGACAACCACCTAGCATGGGCTAGCAGCTTGCTGAAAGAACTGTAAATAACACCGATC
Source organism: Enteractinococcus sp. (assembly GCA_036516115.1). Taxonomy (GTDB): domain Bacteria; phylum Actinomycetota; class Actinomycetes; order Actinomycetales; family Micrococcaceae; genus Yaniella. The sequence continues at coordinate 8,673 of DATBUL010000006.1, forward strand.
CCGCGCGGAAGAGCACCCCTCTAGCGCACGGGATCGGTGTTGTATGTAGGCTCATAATCCGGTGATACACGGCCGACTCGTGATGCAATAATGCTTGCCGCGCTGTGCAGAATATCTTAGCGTCTCGACTACGTCGTCCAGGGGCTGATGCTCGTGCTACGACAGCGTAGAACCACGGATGCCTAAGGCATCACTGGCGCCATAACGTATCGCGGCCGTTTTCCTTGTGAGGAAAACGGCCGCGATCTCGTTTACACCGTGGAATCTCCAGGCGCGATCGATGTCTGGGCTGTGGGGGACTCAACAAACTGGGGTTTACGCCGGAAATATACTTGCCGTCGAACGGTTGCCACCACGTCGCCTTGTTCATCCGTGATATCAACGTCGAACCAGTGCAGGTATTTTTCTCCGTGGGCCGTTGCGGCACGGATTCGCTCCATCGTCTCCTCTGCCACCTTCATGTCGGCGGTCAATTTACCACGGCCGGGTTTAAGGAATTTTGCTTCCACACCGACGTCCCAGACCAGATATTCTTTGCCGAGCCCGTACACACCGGCAAACATGAAAAACGGGTCGGTCATCGACAGCAT
>DATBUL010000007.1:0-18735 GCA_036516115.1 Enteractinococcus sp.
AGTTAGAAACGTATCTTCTCGACCTGGCGTATGAATGCTCTCGACGTGTCCGTCAGGAGGATCTCGCCGCTTGGGGTCTCAGCGTCAAAGTCAAAGATACGGATTTTTCAACACGCACCAAATCCATGTCACTGAAGACACCGGTAACCTCTGGGGCGCTATTCTTCCAGCATTCAAAGCCTCTACTAGAAGAATTAATGGCCCAACGGTGGCACCCCGTCAGACTGCTGGGTGTTCGGGCTGATCGTGTAGGCCACATGTCAGAAGAACTCGAGACCCAGGAATCGCTCTTTGACATGGACGACTATGTTCAGACGTCCCAGACAAGCCAGGATTGGGATGCTACGGACAAGATTTTGGATGATGTGGCGCAAAAATTCCCTGGGGCCATTATTAAACCAGCAACCCTGCTGCATCACGAGCGGCAGACAAGGATGTCGGACGGTTAGAGGTTGTATGTTGTAGTTCACCGTGTGACAATCTCAGCAAATAGTCAGGCAAAAACTCTAGAATAGAATCAAACTCAACCGGGGATTCGAGGAGTTTTCGGTATCACATGTGGAGGCGACCATGGGTTTATCAGATAGAGAGCAAGAGGTATTTGCTGAGATTGAATCTCAGTTAATTTCAGAAGACCCCAAATTTGCATCTCAGATGCAAATGAACGCTCAGGGTCCATTACGTAGGTTCTCAACGCGCAATATCGTACTCGGCGTGCTAACAGCTACTCTCGGTATTGTCGTGTTGTTAACCGGAGTAACGATAGATGCCATTTGGCTAGGAATTATCGGTTTCGTCATTATGGGTGGGGGCATCTACCTTGCAACGAAACGGACCACGAAGCCACCAAGCAAATCAGGCCGACGTGGCGGCTCTGGTTCGCTGAAGTCCAGTCCTGGATTCATGGAAGGGCTTGAAACCCGCTGGGATGAACGGCGGCGCCAGCAGTAGAACCTACAGACCCTGGCATCAACCCTTCACTGAAAAGCCCGTAGTCGATACTACGGGCTTTTTGCGTGTGTATCGCCTATTGCATCAGGGATCACGAGGGGTGTCATGCGAAATATTTTCTGATTCGGTGGTCTCAGGCGTTGATTCCGGGAGTGTCTCAGGCTTCTCAGGAGCTGTTCCATCTTGATCCCAATCCTGTAGCTCCTCATGTGACTTGCCCTGGTTCTCCGAAGGTGCCGGAATCTCGGGAAATGGATGCGCTTTAGTTATTGGTTTCGTTATTTCATGTCCAGTAATCACGATGCTTTGAGCAGAGTGGCTCGAAGCAGGCGGAGTTGCAAAGATTTGGCTTTCGGTTAACTGATCCTTGGGTCCTTGCACATTATACGGCGCAATTGCTCCTGGACGTACTGTATCAATACCCCAAACTCTGGTAGTAGCACGTCGAGTCCGAACCAGCAGCACCACAATGACAACGAGGAATAACAACGTCACAACTATCACCCAGATGGTTGTGATCGTGGGACCATTCGCATGGAGGGAAAAAGCTCCCGATGAGTCGTCAATGACGATAACCCGGTCACTCGATATGCCGTTCGACGTAGACCCAGCATGCATCGGGGGGAGTTCAACGCGAAAGTTCGTCGATTCCTGGACGCCGCCAGTTGCGACTTGCCAGATAGGGGATAGGTCTATGTTAAGGTCATAGGATGCCCAAATTCCGTGCTGGGGTTCATACTCAACGCGCACGGGGGCGTCTATTCCTTTCTCTTCAAGATAGGTAGTCATCATACTGGTGAGCTGGTCTGCATTATCAGCTCGAAATGTCGTGGTATAGACAGTCTTTGTGCCTTGTACAGCTATGTGGAATGACGCAGTATTGGGCGGCGGTGCAAAACGTTTCGCCACAGTATCTTCATGACCTTGTTGCGTGGAATTATCTACTACAAACTCGAAGCGTTGTTCTATGCTGTTATCGAGGGCCAGGCTTGTTGTAGCTGTTAATTCACGTAAGGGCATTCCGCGATTGATTTTGGCCAAAAAATTGCCATCCCTGTGACGCTCTTCAACTAACTCCCAATGTTCCGGATAGGAAATATCGCCCGCTAACTGTTTGACACTGGTCGGATCACAAATCGTAGGACAGGACCAATTTGAGCCGACAAATTCGGTGACGATATCCGGGGAATCGGCGTTTGGGGCAGTTTTTTCGGCGAAAGCCGCATCCTGGTTTGCTAGGAGAATTTTCATGCCGGCGCTCACCCCAGCCGGACTGGTAAAAGTGGCCTCAACGTGGCGGGTATTGTCGGAGTTCCGTTCTGGGTCAACACTGCCAGAATCTGCTACGGACTCAGGTGGGGTCTCAAGGTTATTGAGTTGGGTGATTTGATCGGTGATGAATGCATTTTGTATTTCAGCAGATTCAACTGAAATGGGGTAGTGCATGGTGACCAGAATTTCGCCAGACTTGTCAAAGTCTACGTCCAGCTTGACATCCGTAAAGCGATGGTCTTTTGTCACCGAAAAATGCATCCGGGGGAGTGCAGTGGAGGTGACAATCTCCTTGTCGTCGAATGTAACAGTGGCATGACCGTTCGAAGTGAAGACCGTCGTATCAGGAGACACGATCCCATCACGAATGAGCGCATCGGCTGCCCAGCCCATGAGTTCGTCGTTGTAATAACTCTCGTCAATCGTCAGCGTTGTGAGCAATGGGTGCTCATCAAGCTGAAGAGTTAGGTTGTGGTCTGTGTCGGGAACATCAGAGTCCTCCAGGAGTCGTATGATCTTCTCCTGGTAATCTTCGAGATCTTGAAATGGCAGCGTAAAGGTAGCAAGGTAACCTTCTTCACCTTCTTCAATGCCATGAAAAGTCAAAACATCCGGTGTTTTGATAGCCAGGCTCCGGCTCGCTGCCCTGATCCCACCTACTAAGCTTTCTACATCGGAATCAGACATGGTCAGTACGAATGTGCGGCTACCTGAGAAATCTTTCTCAAATGCCAGTTGGCTATTCACGTTAGCGCCACAGGCCGTGACCATCAGGGCAGTAAGGGACGCGAGAATTGCCCCGAGGATATTCCTTGCTCTAGGGGATTTCTGGGATTGAAGTGTGGGGGAAGGAATGGGATGCAATGTCATACTTTCCATCGGGGGTGCCGTCATAGCCGTGCCGCTGATCGTACCGCTGATCGTGTCGGGTCCATCGTAGCGAGATTCTGTTCCTGGCAGTCCTGTTGCAATGACCTCCACTTTGCTCCACGAATGGCTGCGAACTCATTCGTTTGGGGTGTAAGACACGCCCAGCAGACACCTTGTTTCACAATTGTCACATTTGTCACTTCTGTAGGAAATGGCTCCTCCACTAGCCTCCCCAGGTCGCCCCACTTCGCCCCACAATCGCACAGAATCGCTAAATCATGCGGTTCTACCTTGTGAACACGCTGGGAGGGGTAGTTGCAAGAAACTCCCAAAATCGCAAATATTGAGGCGTCAGGTATTGAATGTGGGGGAAAGTGGGGTAAAGTGGAGCTCGAAGAGGACGGTGATCGCAGAGCTTGAGCAAAAGGGATCAAACCACACTGGAGGTAGTGCCAAATGTTTTTGGGTACTTACACTCCACGTTTGGACGAAAAGTCCCGATTGATCTTGCCAGCGAAGTTCAGAGATGAATTATCTGATGGACTGGTTCTGACAAGGGGCCAGGAGCGCTGTGTCTATGTGTTCTCCATGGAGGAATTCCAGAGAGTGCATAACCATATGCGCGAAGCACCACTCTCTTCACGTCAGGCCAGAGACTATATCCGCGTCTTTCTTTCTGGTGCCTCAGATGAGAAACCGGACAAGCAAGGCCGGATCACTATCCCGGCCCCATTACGCGAGTACGCGGGGTTGGATAGAGATGTTGCGGTCATTGGTGCTGGCACCCGAGCGGAGATCTGGGATCAAACCGCCTGGAATGAATACCTTGAAGAACAGGAATCGGCATTCTCTGAAACCGACGAGGAAATCATCCCAGGATTGTTCTGACCCGTTGTCTCTCAGTGATATAAATTCAGATTTGACAAGGTCTCTTATTTCAGACCTCTGTCCGAACAGCTGGCCCGTCTTCCCCTGGGCCAGGTGCACGGATGGGGATCTGGGGTAAGAGCCATCATTTTTCCAGGACAGCAACGGCGTACAGATAAGGAGCGCAATGGCAGTCTTTGACCAGAGCGATCAACATCGCGAACACACTGCCCAGAGTGCTGCCGAACGCCATGTACCTGTTATGGCCGATCGCGTCATCGATCTTCTTGCTCCAGCGGTAGCAGTCGCACGACACGATCAGCGTCAACCGGTACTCGTTGATGCCACGCTCGGAATGGGTGGCCACACCGAATTGATGCTGAACCGTTTTGATGATGCCCTCGTTATCGGTATTGATCGTGACACCGAAGCTCTCGGTTTGGCCAGCGAACGCCTCGCGACTTTCAGGGACCGATTCCGAACCTTCCATGGCACCTATGACCAGATCCCAGAAGCGTTAGCCGCGGCACAGGTGCCGGCAGCTGATGGTTATCTCTATGATCTTGGCGTTTCTTCATATCAACTTGATGAGCGGGATCGTGGGTTTGCGTATTCCTATGATGCGCCACTTGATATGCGGATGGATCCCACGGCTTCTTTTAGTGCAGCGCATGTTGTCAATGACTATGACCAGAAACAACTCGAACACATTATTCGTCGCTACGGTGAAGAAAAATTTGCGCGCCGAATTGCCACAGCGATCGCTGAACGACGTAAGACACAGCGTTTTGAGACCACAGGTGATCTTGTCGAGGTCATTCGACAGGCGGTGCCAGTAGCTGCTGGGCGGAGTGGGGGACACCCCGCCAAGCGCACGTTTCAGGCGCTACGAATCGAAGTTAACGAAGAACTTAATATTCTGCGTGACGCATTACCCGCAGCGCTGGCTGGACTCCACGTTGGCGGTCGAATGGTCGTGATGAGTTATCACTCGCTCGAAGACAGGATTACCAAAAAAGCCTTCCAGCAGGAAGCCACCAGTCTGACACCCCCGGACTTTCCAGTCGAACTGGAAGAGCATGCCCCAGTCGTTAAAGTACTGACCCGAGGGACAGAACAGCCAACTGAAGAGGAAATTGCCCAGAATCCACGTGCGGCATCTGCCAAGGTCCGCGCAGTAGAAAAAATTCGACCCACCAGGAGCAACGGATGACCATTTCCCCTGCTAACATCCGCGTTTTGCGTCCCGAATACTCCTCCGACTCCACAGCTCGGAAACTCGATGACCAGTATCAGTCAGATGTTCATCCAGAACACCTCGCCGGAAGCTCGGAAGCACACAGTCGACGCGACCAACTAAAAGTCATTTCCGGTCAGCTCAAAAGAGCGCCAATTGGTTACAGCATCTTCGTGCTTTCCATTCCCGTGATCGCGTTACTGATTGTGTTAGTCATCAACATTGTGCTGTCCAATCGACAGTACGAACTGGTCGAACTGAATAGCCAACTCACGAGTATTACCCAGACAAACGAGGCTCTGGCGCAGCAGCTGTCGCAGAAATCTGCGCCACAGGCCGTTGCGCAACAGGCTGCCGATATGGGCATGGTGTTACCAGGGGCGACGGCTTCTATTGATCTTGCTACAGGTGAGGTTCTTGGAACCGCTACCGCAGCTGAGGCGGATAATACTCCGACCAGCTTCGTAGCGAAACCCACCGTCCGTTCGAGCACAGGTATTCCTTCGGAAGTGGAAGTACCCGTGCGCTCTGATGTAGATCCTGTCACGGTGAGCAACGGTGAAATTCCAGGACCTGAGTCCAATACCGTCAAGATCATCGAGCCACAGGTCTCCTTGCCTGCAACAGGTGCGACAAATCCGACATCTGATGATGGCGTGGCAGACTCCATTCAGACGTCATCAGTAGGTAGTCTGCAAGGACCCCAGGTAAGCCTGCCGTCCGGTAATTAGTGTCGGCCTCAGGCTGGCAATGTCGAAGGCAGGTGAGTCGTGTGCCAAACGTGCCCATGAGCAGAGCACCCCAAACAAGATTAAAGATAACCATGGTGCTGCTCATGATTTGTCTTCTCCTCTTAGGCGGACGACTGCTCTTTATCCAAGGTATTGATGCCGAAGACCAGGCACAACAGGCAATGGATCGACGCACCCGTCCAGTGACGTTGTCTCCAGAACGTGGCTCCATTTTGGATCGTGACGGCAATATTATGGCTGAGTCAGTTCAGCGCTATGACTTAGTGGTAGACCAACGACTCGTCCAAGACTCCCGCATCTGGGATCCAGAACAAGCTGCCTATGTAGAACTCGACCTCGATGAACAACTGCATGAGCTATCTGACATTCTTGATATCAGCTACCCGGAGCTCAAAGAACTCATGGTCGGGGACCGACCCTATCGGATCGTCTCGAGACGTGTTACGCCCGAGGTGCGCCAGCAAGCCTTGGATGTTGGTATCCCGGGTCTATTGTCTGAACCCGTCGCCGAGCGCATCTACCCTAACGGGGCGGTTGCCGGCTCGATCCTTGGCTTTAACGGACACGACGGTCATGGATTAGAAGGCATCGAACAGTCCCAAGATGAACAGCTCAGGGGTAAGGAGGGACAGCGTGTATTTGAAATCTCTGCTGACGGTGTCCGAATTCCAAACGCATCATTTTCTGAGACCCCAGCAGTTGACGGGGACGATATCCGACTGACGATCGATCTTGATGTCTCCTGGTACGCCCAAGAAGCGATAGCTGCCAAAGTCGATCAGTACAATGCGAAGTGGGGCAATATCGTCGTGATGGACGCCAAAACTGGCGACATCTTGGCCATGGCGGACTCAGAAACCGTCGACCCAACAGACCCTACTGATACGGAACAATTATTCTGGCGGCCTACGGCCATCACACAAGCCTTTGAACCTGGGTCGACCGGCAAAGCGGTGACATTCGCAATGGCTCTTGATGCTGGCGTCGTCACACCTGAACAAAAATGGACCGTTCCAAATCAACAAACCTTTAACAACGAGACCATTAACGACTCGATGCCTCACGATACCTACGATATGACGACCGCAGGCATCTTCACACGTTCCTATAACACCGGTACCGTTCAAGTAGCAGAAAAGCTCAGCGCCGAACAACGCTGGGAATATATGAAAGACTTCGGAATCGGTGAACCGATTGACCTTGGTATCAGCGGCGTCAACCAAGGGCAATTCACCCATTGGGAAAACTGGGACCGACGTCAACACTTTACGACCACCTTTGGACAAGGCTATTCGTTGACCTCACTGCACACCACCAGAATTTTTCAGGCACTAGCCAACGGTGGCACAATGATGCCGCCCCGTCTCATCGATGCTTATATTGACGAAGACGGTGTCGAAAGAAAATGGGAATCATCAGCTGAACCGAAACAAGTTGTCTCTGAAGAGGCAGCAAACGAAATGCTGAAATTCATGGAGGGAGTCGTGCAAGAGGGCACCGCCTACGCGGCTGAGATTGACGGCTATCGAGTTGGTGGTAAAACCGGTACCGGTGAGGCAGCAGGCGCGGGAGGTTACGACGGCTACACCACCTCATTCACAGGCATTGTGCCACTGGATGATCCACGATTTGTCGTCTCAGTTGCCGTACACCGTCCACAAGGTGACTGGAAAACCTGGCAGGTGACCGATACCGCCGCAGATGTGATGGAATATCTGTTGAGTAAATACTCGGTGCCACCGTCCGAAACCGGACCCCAGCACTATGATGTATTTACGGAAGACCCACAGGAAAGGCCTTGGTAATCCAAGACGGCGGGCACACCGCAATCATCATGCTACGACCACAAACGAAAATACAAACAACACTCGAAGTACTTCTCGACAAGCTATCGCGATACCAGCCTGTACTGACCGGCGACCCCCAGCGCCGCGTCACAGGGATATCCATGAATTCCAAAACGGTTCACCCCGGCGACCTGTATGCCGCGGTCGGCGGTGCACGCCATCACGGAGCTGACTACATCCAGCAAGCTGTTCAGGCTGGTGCAGTCGCTGTGCTCACTGATGCCAGCGGCGTGTCGCGGCTACCCCAAGGATTGGACCACATTGTGGTCAATGATGTGCGAACCGCGCTTGCAGACGCCGCAGGACTCATTTACGGCAACATCAACAGTGACACGCCGCAGATATATGGTGTCACCGGAACGAACGGCAAAACCACCACCACGTATTTCCTCAACGCGCTGCTCAGTGCGTTGGGTCACAAAACCGGACTTATCGGTACGATTGAGACTCGCATTAACGGTGTCTCGACGCCTTCGCAATTTACCACCCCCGAAGCCCCCGAGCTGCATAGCCTCGTCGCCACGATGCGCGAGGCAGACGTTGCCGTAACCGCGATGGAGGTCTCGTCTCATGCAATGGACTACCGACGGACCTTCGGATTGCGCTACCACGTGGCTGGATTTACGAACCTCACCCAGGACCACCTCGATCTGCATGGCAGCATGGAGGAATACTTCAATACCAAAGCGTTGCTCTTTGACTCTGAACGCTCAACGCGCCAAGTCATTACATTAAATGGGGGCGCTGAGCCAGAATGGGGCAAGCGACTAGCACAACTACGCCCCGAAGCGGTTACGCTTGATCTCGGCCCGGTTGCTGTGGTCAATACGGAGACCGTCGAAACAGACTGGACCATTGATCAGTGCGAGCCCGTCGGCCTCGGATATGACTTTACCCTGCAGCACCGATCGGGTTATGCAATCACCACCCGCGTCGGGATGCCCGGGGAATTCAACGTCGCAAATGCGGCCCTCGCAACGGTTATGATCCTCACGGGTCATGATCAAGACCAATGGCCACACATCGCTGAAATTTTGGCCGATCGTCAGAACCCACCATTTAGCTCCGCAGTGCCCGGACGCATGGAAGTCATATCTGATCAGCCCACCACCATTGTCGACTTTGCCCATAATCCCGACGGTCTGACCCAGGCGTTGCAGGCGGTGAACCGGACGAAGAACCAGCATTACGGAAGTGCTGCACGAACGATTCTCGTGTTTGGCGCCACCGGTGACCGCGATACGGCCAAACGTCCACTCATGGGACGCATTGCCGCCGAATATGCCGACGTCGTTATCGTCACTGATGACGACCCCCACTATGAAGATCCAGCCGCAATACGGCAACCTGTCTTTCAAGCAGCCCAATTGCAAGCCAAGCAAATGGCCCACAAACCAGTGGTGCTGGAAGTGGCTCCACGAGCAGAGGCATTGCGCCATGCTGTGGCGTTGGCCACGAAACACGACATTATCCTGGCCGCCGGCCGCGGGCATGAAACCCACCAAGATCTTGCGGGACAACGCTTTGCGATTGATGACCGGGAGGTTTTACGCCAGGAACTAGCGGATCACGGATTCGTCACAACTGATTCAGGATCATCACAAGGTACGGACTAAACCGGTAAGGTCAAATGCGACATGATTGAACTCAATGCGAACCAGATTGCTGAAGCCACCGGGGGTCGCCTGACGGCAACCGTTGATCCGACCACCACCGTGACTTCGGCCAATACCGACTCCCGCGAAATGCGGTCCGGTGCACTGTTTATTGCCCGCCCAGGGGAAACTACGGACGGTCACAATTTCATCGACGCCGCCCGGCAAGCCGGCGCAAGCCTCATTCTGGCCGAACGTGAGACCCACGATGCGCACGGGGAGGTGGACCCTGCAATCATTGTGGAAGATTCAACACAAGCGATGGGCCGCTTAGCCCAATATATTGTAGAGCGGATTCGTGAGCATTCTGCAACGACAGTCATTGCGATCACTGGTTCGGTGGGGAAAACCTCGACAAAAGATGCGCTGGCTGCACTGCTCGCCACCCAAGGGCCCACAGTTGCCCCGCAAGGATCGTATAACAGTGAAGTCGGTGTTCCGCTGACGATTTTCACAGCGGCACTGGATACCCGGTACCTTGTTGTGGAAATGGGAGCCGACCGAATTGGTAACATCACGGAACTGACCGATATCGTCCGTCCGGATATTTCCGTGGTCTTGACAGTGGGGACCGCTCACGCAGCTTCATTTGGCTCAGTGGACAATATAGCCAAAACGAAAGGCGAGATTGTTGAGGCTCTACCGGACAGTGGGATTGCGGTCCTCAATGCAGATGATATTCGAGTCGCCGAAATGAGTGACCGGGTTCCCGATCATGCCACCACCATGTGGTTCTCTGCTGCTTACGCGCCACCGCAACGTCCCAATCTGCTCTACGCTGCAGAAGCTACCACCACAGAAGAAGAGAATCCACGCTTCCGCTTGCAATACCTTGAGGACTACGCAACCCAGCCGGAACGAGATGGCTACGAGGTAACAGCTCAACTCATTGGCGAGCACCACACCACGAATCTCTTGGCGGCGGCTGCAGCAGCTCGTGCAGCCGGGATATCCTTGGAAACGATCGTCTCGTTGATGCCAACCATTAAACCAGCCTCGGCGCACCGCATGGCCCGTACCGACCGGGATGACGGCGTTACTATTCTCGATGACGCCTATAACGCGAATCCAGAATCGATGCGAGCCGGACTCAAAACGCTTGCCATGCTGGGACGAAATACTGGTCGCCGCACCTGGGCAGTCCTTGGCCCGATGTTAGAGCTGGGGGAGGCGCACGCCAAAGAACACATCTTGTTAGGTGAAGTTGTCGTCCGCCTGAATATTGACCAACTTGTCGTCGTCGGCTCCGATGCTCGTGCCCTCTACACGGGGGCCGTGAATGAAGGATCCTGGGGCGACGAAGTCGATCACGTGCTATCAAACGAGGAAGCCTTCGAGCTCCTAGCGCAGCGTGTCAAGCCCGGCGACATTATCTTCGTCAAGGGTTCCAATGGTACAAAACTGTGGGAACTAGCCGATCAACTGACCACCGCACCACTGGTGGGACACAAGGAGAAACACAAGTGATTGGACTACTCCTCGGCGCCGTCCTCGGCGTAGTACTCACCGTCGTTGGGACGCCACTGTTTATTCGGTTGCTCCACAAACGCGGTTACGGTCAAATTATCCGTGATGACGGTCCCACAACTCACGCGACCAAGCGAGGCACCCCGACCATGGGCGGGGTGGTTATCGTGACAAACTTCGTCGTAGTGTATTTTCTAACCCACTGGATCATGATGATGCTGGGGCTGGAAAACTCGGGAATCACCGTCACGGCGCTCTTGCTGTTATTCCTCACTGCGGGCATGGGTATTGTCGGTTTCTTAGATGACTTCATCAAAATATCGAATCAACGTTCGCTGGGTCTGACCCCCATCGGCAAGATCGTCGGTCAGGGAGCAGTGGGTATCACGTTCGCCGTACTGGCTCTCAATTTCCCCAACAGTGATGGCCTCACTCCTGCCTCGACCGCAATTTCTGTGTTCCGAGATACGTCATGGGACATGGCATTTTTCGGAACGGTCACGGGTGCGATCCTGTTTGTATTGTGGTCGAACCTCATTACCACCGCCACCACGAACGCGGTGAACCTGACCGACGGTCTCGATGGGCTTGCCACCGGCGCCGTAGCGATGGTGTCTGTAGGGTATGTCCTCATCACGTTATTCCAAGCCAACCAGGCCTGTGCGGGACCTTCGAGCGCGGGAGGGTGTTACGAGGTCCGTGACCCTATGGACTTAGCGCTACTGGGCTCAATTCTGGCCGGGGTGCTCATGGGCTTTTTGTGGTGGAATACATCACCGGCAAAAATCTTCATGGGTGACACAGGCTCGCTGGCCTTAGGTGGAGCTTTGGCAGGCTTTGCGATCTTTTCCAAAACGCAAATCCTGCTTGTTGTACTGGCCGGACTCATGGTGGTCATCGCAGCTTCTGTGATCATTCAGGTCGGGTACTTTAAACTCTCCGGCGGCAAACGCGTCTTTCTCATGGCACCGCTACAACACCACTTTGAACTGAAAGGGTGGGCAGAAGTGACCGTCGTAGTGAGGTTCTGGCTCATTGGCTTGGCCTTCGTCGTCGCCGCTCTGGCATTGTTCTATACCGAATGGGTGATTCTTCGATGAGCCACAATCTTGATGAACTGACCACTTGGGATGCAGACTGGAGCGACCTGTCCGTGGTGGTCACGGGCATCGGGGTGACCGGTTTCTCGGTGGCTGACACCCTGGCAGAACTGGGTGCCACCGTCGTTGTCATTGACGGCAAAGATACCGAAGCAAACCGACAAGCCGCTGACACCCTCAAAATCGTGGGAGTCAAAGATGTCCTCCTCGGGCCACAAGCTGTTCAGCAGCTGCCCTCCGCAGATGCTCTCGGTGGCACGATTGACCTGGTCATCACATCCCCTGGCTGGCGTCCCGATCATCCCGTGCTCACCACGGCCCAAGCAGCCGGGATACCGGTGTGGGGCGATGTGGAGTTTGCTTGGCGAGTACGCCAACGGCAAGGACGACGCACAGCCAAATGGGTCGTGCTAACAGGAACAAACGGCAAAACCACCGTTGCCACGATGGCCCAGTCCATGGCACGAGCCCAGGGCCTCGACGCGGTCGCAGTCGGCAATGTGGGCACTCCGATCCTAGATGCCATTCGCTACCCGGATGGTTTCGATTTGCTTATCGTGGAGCTGTCTTCATTCCAGCTGCACTGGATCCAGCACATCGAGCCTGAAGCATCAGTCGTTCTGAATCTGGCGGAGGACCACCTGGACTGGCATGGTGGATTTGATAACTATGCCGCAGCAAAAGCCAAGATTTACGAAAATACGCGGATCGCTGCCATCTATAACGATGATGAACCACTAACGATGCGCATGGTCGAAGCAGCTGACGTGATTGAAGGTTGCCGTGCCATAGGCCTGACAACTGACACCCCGCAGCGTTCGATGCTGGGGGTCGTTGATGATTTATTGGTTGACCGAGCGTATCTAGAAAACCGCGCGACACAAGCTTTGGAACTGGCACAATTCGATGACATCGGAAAGCCAGCCCCGCAACACATGGTGTACAACGCTCTTGCTGCCGCCGCCCTGGTCCGTGCTGTTGGTGTCGAACCGGCTGCTGTGCAGGCTGGGTTACGCAGTTACGAACCCGAACCGCATCGTATTCAAGCCGTGGCCCATTTTCACGATGTATTGTGGGTCAACGATTCTAAAGGCACCAACCCGCACGCCACTGATGCTGCTTTGGCCACCTATCAACCCATCATCTGGATTGCCGGTGGACTGTCCAAAGGCGCTTCCTATGACACGCTCGTTGAGACGCATAAGTCACACCTTAAAGCGGTCATATTGATCGGTACCGACCAACAGCCCATCATCGATGCTCTGAAGCGACACGCGCCTGATGTGCCGATACACGCTGACTACTTGCAAGACACTACAGTGGATTCTGCTGACGGAGCGGCCGTCATGCACCACGTCGTACGCTTAGCTCACACATTGGCTGAACCGCATGACACCGTGCTGTTATCGCCGGCTGCGGCATCTATGGATCAGTTTGAAAATTATCAGGTACGCGGCGAGCAATTCACCGCAGCTATTGCCCAACTCTTAGCTGATATGAACTATCCAGGACACTAGAACCCCGAATACCAGGAGCACGACATGACTAAAGGTCCAGCACCTCGCGCAGCTCGTGTCTGGGATCGGCTCACCGGGAAACACTCCACCAAATCTGCCTACTGGATGATTCTGGGACCCACCCTCGCACTGACTTTCATCGGGGTGGTGATGGTGCTGTCAGCTTCCTCCGTGGAATCTATCGGTGGCGCTGGCTCATTCTCTTCCCTGAAGTCTCAGGGGCTCTATGCCGTTATCGGGATAATTTTACTGTTTTGGATGGGCAAATGGCGTCGCGAAACGTATCACAAGCTCGCCGTGGTCTTGCTCTTCGCCTCAATATTTTTACTGTTATTAGTATTCACGCCGTTAGGCGTGGAAATTAACGGGAACCGAAACTGGATTCGATTCGCAGGCTTTTCATTCCAACCGGCAGAAGCCGCCAAGCTAGCCTTTAGTGTATGGGCAGCTTATGCCTTGAGCCAGAAACTCAGATACACCGCCTACGGTAAAGATTTGATGGTGCCCGTTGTCTTGCCTTTCGGTCTTATCCTGGTGGGATTAATCGGTGCGGGACGAGACCTTGGTACCGTGCTGATCCTATTGATGATCATTGCCACGGTGCTCTATATCGGTGGCATGCGGGGAATTTACCTCATCGGAACGGGAATTGTGGGTCTGATCCTCGTTACAATTGTGACCGCAATGTCTTCAAACCGCATGCTGCGTATTCAGGCGTGGCTGGGTCAATGTGACCACCCGGCAGATCCCTGTTACCAATATGAACAAGGAATTTTTGCCCTCGCTTCTGGAGGCTGGTTTGGACTCGGTCTCGGTCAGTCCAGACAGAAATGGTCGTATATTCCTGAAGCCGGTAACGACTTCATTTTCACCGTCTTAGGTGAAGAGCTTGGACTGTTAGGTGCGCTGCTGGTCATTGGATTATTTATCACCTTGGGTCTGGGAATGTTTCGAGTAGCGTATAACACACAAGACCACTTCGTGAGGATCGCTACCGGTGCGATCATGACGTGGCTGCTAGGCCAAGCTTTCATGAATATTGCTATGGTCACTGGGCTGCTGCCAGTTATTGGCGTACCCCTGCCGTTTATCTCTGCGGGCGGCTCCGCGCTGCTGATGGCAATTCTCGCCGTTGGTGTCGTCCTATCGTTTGCCCGACAACAAGCACATGATCTTCACAATCACACCTCGCATATGACCACTGATACCAAGGTCCAGGAAAGCGTACAATCTAGACAATGAATACGACCATGAACGTAGTCTTTTGCGGTGGTGGTACAGCAGGCCACGTATCACCCATGCTCGCGATGGCTGACGCCCTCACCCGCAATTATCAAGACACTGACATCACCGTTGATATCCTCATGATCGGCACCGCCGAAGGGATGGAAGCGACTCTTATCCCTGATGCTGGGTACCGGTTTGCCACGATTGAAAAAGTTCCGATGCCTCGCAGCATGTCGGTCGACTTGGTGTCCTTACCCTTTCGTTTGCGTACCGCCATCAAACAAGCACGCAAATTATTACGTGAGCACCAGACTCAGGTGGTGGTAGGTGTGGGCGGTTACGCGGCCACCCCGGTGTATTTAGCCGCTCGCGCGGAGAAAATTCCGGTCATCGTGCACGAAGGTAATGTTCGACCCGGTTTAGCCAATAAGCTGGCCGCCCGCTTTGCAACGGTGGTCGCGTGCGCCTTTGAACAGACCGATTTGCCAGGGGCAATCCATGTGGGCATGCCGTTACGCAGCGACATTGCCCAGCTTCCAGTCGGCCCAACGATGCGAGCTGAAGCTCGTCATACTTTCGGTTTAGATCCAGACAAAACGACGCTGGTGGTTACTGGAGGTTCTTCTGGAGCACAAAACATTAATACGGCCATCGCGGGGGCTGTCGATGACCTGTTAGCAACCGGAGCCCAAATCTTGCATCTCACCGGACGGGACAAGGCTGTCCTCGATGATGATGGGCAACTCCTTGAAAAGCCTGGATACGTGCAGGTCGAATACATTGACGGTCTGGCTCAGGTGTACCAAACCGCAGATCTCATCGTTGCTCGCGCCGGAGCCGGGACGGTCCACGAAATCGCTGCGATTGGTCTTCCCTCAGTCCTGGTCCCACTCCCCGTGGGAAACGGAGAACAGGAACTCAATGCCGCTGGTCTTCGAGAGTCGGGCGCTGCGGTGGTCGTCGCTGACGACCACTTCACCTCGCAATGGGTCGCAACTCGTCTCCCTGATCTCCTCGAAGACCAGGCACGGTTAGAATATATGGCTCAAACCGCCAAGAACTTTGGTATTTCCGATGCGGCAGAGACCATGGCCCGAATCATCACCGAAACGAAAGTCGCCCGATGACCTCACCTGCTATACCTGCTTTGGACCAGATCAAACACGCCCACTTTCTGGGTATCGGGGGCGTCGGTGTCTCGGGAATCGCGAGAATCTTTGCATCGCGCGGGATAACAGTGACCGGAACTGATGCCAAAGACTTACCCGTCATGGATCAGCTCAGAGACCTCGGCGCAACCCTCTATGTGGGCTATGCCGCTGAACATATTGCTCAAGCCGCAGCCGATACCGGACAACCGATTGACGTCGTCATCGCGTCCACGGTCGCGGGGCCGGACAATCCTGAACGTCAAGCAGCCGAGCTTGCAGGTATTCCTATTTATCACCGTTCGATAGGATTGGCCGCGGCTATGCAGGGTAAGAAGGTCCTCACCATTGCCGGCACACACGGTAAGACGACCACGTCATCCATGGCAGCCGTCACGTTTGCGGCAGCTGGTTATGATCCGTCCTATGCGGTCGGAGCCGCCATAGCGAACCTCGGCACCAATGCTGATCATGGGGCGGGGGAGTGGTTCATCGCTGAAGCGGATGAATCCGATGGATCCTTGATGAATTACACACCAAATATTTCCATCATCACCAACATCGAAGCAGACCATTTGGACTACTACGGCACCGAGGCCGCTGTCCACCAGATCTTCACTGACTTCGCCCAACAGATCCGCCCCGACGGCGCGTTGGTTGTCTGCGCCGATGATCCTGGAGCCGCGGCCCTTGGACAACGTATTCGAGATGCGAGCTTTGGCGAATCCCCGCGAGCCAAGGTCTGCACGTATGGCTTACTGACCAGTATGAACCCGGCAGACAATGTGAACACTCACGAGCAACGCCTCGACCTGGCTATTACTGATATTCAGCCTGACGCTGCAGGTATTGGCCAACAAGTCACTTACCGATTTGCTGACGGTACCTATCAAATCGTGGAGTTGGCAACCCCAGGCACCCACAATGCGCTGAACGCAGCCGGGGTGTTACTGGCGGCCGTGCTCGCAGGCATCCCAGCCGAAGTCGCAGCCGCAGGGTTATCGACTTTTCAGGGTTCGGCTCGCAGATTCGAACACCACGGCACGATTAACGACATTCGAGTCTATGACGACTACGCGCACCACCCGACCGAAGTCACAGCTGCGATCACCGCAGCCAACGCGATGGCTGCGGGCAACAAAGTGCACGTCATATTCCAACCACATCTATATTCGCGCACACAAGATTTTGCCACCGAATTCGCCCAGGCACTTTCCCATGCTGCGACATGCCGGGTGCTAGATATCTACCAGGCACGGGAAACCCCGATACCTGGCGTCACAGCAGAACTCATCACCGACCAATTAGCACAAGAATTAACCGCCCGTTACCCTCATGCAACCCAGGTAGCATCACGACCGCATGCTGTGGCATCTGTCGTCCAGGCTGCCACACCAGGCGATATCATTCTGACTCTCGGGGCCGGAGATGTGAACCAGCTTGTCGATGACATTCTGACCGGTTTAGAACAACGCAACCGCTAAGATTTATGGCTAAGAAACCATCTCAGGACACTCCCGATAACGTCGCGAAAAAGTTCCCAGGACTTGCAGCGAATAAACCGGTGAAATCTATCTCCGTCGAAAGACCTCTAGATAGTGATGAAAAAACGGTGACAGAAACGAACCTGGAACCAATCGTTGATGACATCGAAAAGGCACCGTCACGTGCCAAAGCTACGCCAAAGTCGTCACAAACCCAAGCAGGGGCAACATCACGATGGGCGGGAAAAGCCTTCAAGTCACCTGAGACAAGAAATACCTCCTTAAAGAACTCAATTTCTCCAAACTCTGGAACATTTTCAGCCGACACTGAAGATAAAACGGTGCTGGAGCTGCCACCGAGCCCGGAACATCGAAAAGCGAAACGCCGCAAAATTGCATGGATTTGGGCCACCATTGTCCTCACCCTGCTCACAGCTGGGTGGGCAGTCTTATATTTCAGTCCGATTCTGGCCATCGAAAATATTACCCACGAAGGCCTGGACCTCGTCGCCCAGTCGGAGGCTGAAGAACGTACGGCTCAGCTCAAAGGCACACCGTTACCCCAAGTCACTGACCGGAAGGTAACCGAGATATTTCAAGACAACCCTGCGGTTGATCACGTGACATTACGAGCCGAGCCACCCCACGGACTGGTCGTGATCGTTCACGAACACCAACCCATCGCGATGAGTCCACGTGGAAAGCAGTATGTCGTCTTTTCGGGTCAAGGCAATGAACTTGCCGAGATTCCTTCCAAAAAGGCTCAAGAATTTGATCTGCCCGTCGTCGCGTCAGCATCGGATGTTGCAGATCAAGATGTATTTGCAACGATCACTGAAGTCTTAGGGTCTTTACCCGACGATTTGCGTGATCAAGTTCGTGCCGCCTCGGGCTCGTCGATTGATTCAATTGAATTAG
Organism: Enteractinococcus sp.; assembly: GCA_036516115.1. Lineage (GTDB taxonomy): Bacteria > Actinomycetota > Actinomycetes > Actinomycetales > Micrococcaceae > Yaniella. The sequence continues at coordinate 18,313 of DATBUL010000007.1, forward strand.
AACTCAGCTCAGGCAAAATGGTCATGTGGGGCAATAGCGATCACGCCGAAAAGAAAGTTCAAGTTCTCGAAGCGCTCTTAGGCCTGGATGAGGACCAAGCAGCTGAAATCTCAGAGTATGATGTTTCTGCCCCGGATTTTCCGGTTACTCGGTAGCTATTTCGACACCATTTTGCACGATCGTGCCGACACACGTCTAATGGTCATTGCTCAGGTGCGACCTGCAGCATATCGTGTGCTATTGAAGGAAACTTGGACGCAGCTGGTACTCCGTCCCACCACGAACGCAGAATAGGGATCATATCGTGACCTCACCCCAGAACTACCTGGCCGTCATCAAAGTTGTTGGTGTCGGCGGCGGCGGCGTGAACGCTGTCAACCGAATGATCGATGTCGGATTGCGCGGCGTTGAGTTTATCGCCAT
>DATBUL010000008.1:0-41982 GCA_036516115.1 Enteractinococcus sp.
CGCTGCGAAGGTCCCGGATCAGCGGCCAGATCTGGTCAACCGGGACTTTGGCGTCACAGCACCCAACCGGCTGTGGGTCGCGGATATAACCTATGTGCGCACCACCAGCGGATTTTGCTATACCGCGTTTGTCACGGATGCCTTCAGTCGGAAGATCGTGGGCTGGTCGACCCGCACGACGATGCGTACTGATGCGCTGCCCTTGGAAGCGTTAGAGCACGCGCTGCTCAGGGCTAAGGACCAAGCCCTGGATGGCTTAGTCCACCACAGCGACCGCGGCTCGCAATATGTCAGCATTCGCTACACCGAACATCTTGCCAGGGCTGGTTTGACGGCATCGGTTGGCACTGCTGGAGACGCGTACGACAATGCGTTAGCAGAGACCGTCAACGGTTTGTACAAGACTGAACTGATCTATGCTCGGCCCGCTTGGCCCACAGCCACCGAAGTCGAGTTCGAGACGATGAACTGGGTCCACTGGTGGAACACGAGTCGATTGCATGAAGCCCTGGACTATCAGACCCCGACCGAAGTAGAAGCAAGTTATCATATGACCCAGGCTCAAGCCCTGAGCCCCGTATAACAACCGGAACAAAACCCAGGGCGCTTCATGTCGCTAACAGTTCTTGTGTGCGCGATGTTGGTCGAACGCGTGAGATTTCGTGTCGCACTCCTGATGGCCGGGGCGCTGATTGTGATTGGTTTTGTGCTCTTTGAGTTACTGCTTGGGGCTAGATTACCCGGAAGTTTAGTGGGGTTCTAATGGAAACACTTAACAACCTATTTGGCGGCGTGCTGGTCGCGCTGCAGCCAGAAAACATCTTGTTCTGTTTTCTGGGGGTTCTGCTCGGGACTATCATCGGAATGCTGCCGGGGCTAAATGGCGCGGCAGGTATAGCCGTAATGTTGCCCCTGGTATTCGTTCTCGAACCTGTGACGGCCCTGATTATGTTGGCAGGCTTGTACTACGGAAGTGAATACGGCTCCACAATATCGGCCGTTTTGCTGAACACTCCGGGCGATGGCGCATCGTTAGTATCGGTGATGGACGGTCATCCGATGGCAAAACTGGGGCATGCCGGCAAAGCTCTTGCCATTGCAGCTATTTCTTCTTTTAGTGCGGGATTCCTATCTGTTCTAGCATTGTCTTTTGTGGCTCCTGTATTTGCAGGTTTTGCGCGCAATTTTGGCCCGCCCGAGACTGTGGCGATCATGGTTTTGGGGCTCATAGTAGTTGGTGGTGTAGTAGGTAATAGTCCTCTAAAAGGTATTCTCATGGCCGTTTTGGGAACCACAATCGCTATGGTCGGAATGGATTCACAGACATCTATTTTGCGCTTAACTTTCGGTAGACAAGAATTATTCTCAGGCGTCGATTTAGTTATCGTCATCGTAGGCGCGGTAGCTTTGGCGGAATTAGCCACTCAAGGTGCAATAAAAGCTCGTAAGCCCATCCGTACGCGTCTCAAGGATATGTTCCTCACGCGAAAGGAGATGCGACGAGCTGCCCCGAGCATCGGCCGCGGCGGCATCTTGGGCTTTCTAATCGGCGTCCTACCCGGAGCGGGGTCTACCTTGGCAGCGTTCTTTGCTTACGATGTAGAGCGACGCGTGACCAAGGACAACGAGAACTTTGGCAAAGGCGAAATTAGAGGCGTCGCAGCGCCAGAAGCAGCTACTAACGCGTCGGTAAACGGTGCATTCGTGCCGACCTTGACAATGGGTATCCCGGGATCTGCGACTACAGCAATTCTCCTTGGAGCGTTTATCTTATTCGACATCAATCCAGGCCCTATGTTGTTTGACCAACAACCTGACTTAGTCTGGGGGCTGATCGCTTCGTTTTTAATCGGTAATTTAATGCTCCTAGTACTTAATCTACCGTTAGTCCCTGTCTTTGCTTCAATACTTCGAGTGCCCTATCGATACCTTTATCCAGTTCTCTTCGCAATTGCGATAATCGCTGTTTATTCAATATCTGGACGAATATTCGACGTTTTCTTAGCTCTTGGTTTCGCAGTCTTTGGGATCCTCATGAAGAACCAAGGGTATCCTATTGCGCCTCTGATCCTAGGGTTAGTTCTTGGAGGAACGATCGAAACACAGCTGCGACGAAGCGTAATGATCGGCGACAACTCGCTGGCGATATTCTTTGATCGTCCAATAGCCATGGGGATTTTTGCCTTAGCGGCGTTGATCATTCTAGTTCCTTCAGTTATGGGTTACCAGCGGAGGCGAAAGTTGACTAACTCTCTGAGAGCTACCGAAGATGCGATCCATGTTAAGAAGTAGCTAGTGTCCTTGGGTCACCCTGTGTGGAGCTTGACAGCTTGAAGTTCGCTCCCAAGTACGGTTGGGACTACGGTGACCTCTCATCTGATTAGCTCCCCGCGTATATCTGAAAAGATTACTCGGGGAGCTTTTCCTTTTCCGTAGTGAAGCCTGTATGTAGAAGTGAGAAGTGCGGCGCGCAGAAATCACTGACTTCTTTAGGCCCATCTAACCCGTGTGGGCCTTATATGAAGTTCTCTATGAGAGCGCATAGTACCTGTGATGGTCTTTGTGGTAATCGGCATGTGCTGTATTCGGCTTTTGCAACCTCGAGATTCCGACGTAGACCGATCCCGAAATCATAGGAAACTCTCGGGGTTCAGTGGTTTTCAAGATAGACCATGACGGATAGTGTGCAATTAGGACTACGCCCGCAACCCGAAAGGTTCCTCAATGACCACATGGCTCATCACCGGCTGCTCGACTGGATTAGGTCGCGCTCTGGCCCAACAGGTACTCGAGGCAGGACACCACGCCGTCATTACCGCTCGGGATGCGGCCACGCTGACGGATCTTGCCGACCAGTATCCTGACACCGCGCTTACCTTGCCGCTCGATGTCACGAATGCCGACCAGATCGCGTCGGCCGTTGACGGTGCAACCGAGCAGTTTGGTGCGATCGATGTGCTGGTCAATAACGCAGGCTATGGCTACCGTGCCGCCGTTGAGGAAGGCGAATCGGACCAGATCCGCCAGTTGTTTAAGACCAACTACTTTGGGGCAGTCCACATGATCCAAGAGGTGCTGCCGGGGATGCGGGAGCGCGGCAGTGGCATGATCATCAATATCTCATCGATCGCCGGCCAGCGCAGTGAGGCGGGTTCTGGTTTTTATGCCGCGACCAAGGCGGCTCTGGAGTCGACTTCCGAGGCGTTGCAACAAGAAGTGAGCCCTCTGGGAATTCGGGTGTCGATTGTTCAGCCAGGTGCCTTCCGTACGGATTTCGCCGGTCGTTCGCTACACCAATCAGCAGAACCCATCGAAGCCTATGCGGATACCGCAGGTCGTCGTCGGAAAGAAAACGACACCATGGATGGCACTCAGGCTGGTGACCCTGTGAAAGCAGCGCAAGCGATCATGACGCTGGCCGAACAGAAAACCCCACCTATGCGCTTGGTTCTAGGTCGCGAAGCACTCCGTGTAGCCGAGGTAGACCTCAACGACCAGCTCGATGACCTCATGGACTGGGAACACCTCGGGCTCGGCACAGATTTCGAGAACTAACACCTTGAGTTCGCGTTCTCTGGCGAATTCTCTGCATCGACCGGGCGGGGTTGCTGTGACCGCTGATGCACTGATTGTATAGCGCTGGACTCACACACGATGCCGGTAAGAACCTTCGTGGTTCTTACCGGCATTTGGCTGTTCTCAGGTCGTGGGTTCACTCCCCCAGTGTTGCCTTATTTACGGTGAATGCTTCTACCCCAGAGCACCAGTGCTGTTCCCACGGCGACGAGGAGCACTGCACCCATTGCTAGGGAGGAAGCTATAGATCCGGTCGTAACGAGGCTGTCATCTGAGCTATCGGTCGTGGCTACATCGTCCGTCTGGTTTTCGGTTTCGTCTGAACCATCGGTCAAGTCATCGGCGCTGATGAGACTATCTGTCGGGCTATCGTCAGTCGCTTCGCCTGGTTGCACGATTCGTCGTGATTCCACGCGTCCACGACCATCCGGTCCTGTAGTACGTTCCTCAGTGAATGAATTGTTATCAGTCTCCTGGAAGCCGAGCAGAGCCTGAGATAACGCTTCGACTCCGGCAACCGTAATATCTAGGTCCTGTGAGCCCGGCACGTTGAGGGGGCTGACGTTCGGGATGGTTCCATTTGGCATGAAAGGGCTGGGTCCAGCAGTATCAGGTGCGTCTTGAACGCCTGTGGCACTAGATGAGTTAGATGCATTAAACGTATTGGAGTTCAGCGCTTCTGCGGTTGTTTGGTTAGGGGCAGGCGCCGCTGGAGGTGCCACTGAGGTGGGATTGTTGACCTCCGCGATGGCCTGGTCATTGCTAGCTACGTTCGGTTCCACGTTAGCTTCCACAGCGGGACTGTTAAAGGTGTCTACGGTTGCAGGCCCCTCATTATTCGCGGGGGAAGGCACGTCAGCATTCGCAGGTGACGACACTCCAGTACTCGCGGGTGACGGCACTGCGGTTGCCACACGTGGCTGCGGTTCGGGTGTTTGAGTAGCCTCGAGGAAATATTCGACTACCGTCTGATCTTCAGGTTCGCTTTCTGCCTCATCGTCTACCTCTTCGGCCTCCTCAGGCTCAGGCCCAGGCTCATCGATAGAGTCCGTCTCATCAGCGTCCGCCTCATCGGCAGGATCCAAGGTCGCCTCATCCTCAGGCGCAGGACTTGTTACAACCTCAGTTTCGACAACCTCTTCTCGAGATTCTTCCTCATTCACGGCAGAAGCGGGAAAGACGTTTGCTCCAGCGATCAGAATGCCCATCGCAATCGCAGATAAGACTGGCTGTTGTTTCATAGCACGTTCCTGAGGGGTCGATGTGTGAAACCGCCAACCTAGAACCCTCCGCTTACTCGAATGAGGGGAGCGTTCGGGCCGACCATTTCGAGATCCGCAGTGACAATACTCATTATGCTACACATCACAGAAATAGGCGCTAGAGGCGCCGCGTCTGAGGTTGCCGTGTTATTCCACAGCTGAGCTCCGGGCCCGACTTGCCGCGAGATTCTCGGCCATTCGTGCTTGAACTTTGATGAACATGTACAGCAGCCCGATGGTTGCTAATCCCCCGAGCGCTGCACCAGCCACAACGTCGTGTGGGAATTGATGGCCGGACAAAATGCTGGCAACTCCTTCGAGGATGGCCAGCGGGAAGACCAGATACGACGTCCACGGCACCGCATGGGCCAGACTCACAGCGATAGCGAAAGCGATCACCGCGAAGCTGGAGGGATAAGCAAAACTCGCGTCTGCCGGGCAGTTGCCACCCAATTCCACAAGGTGGCACGGACGTGGTTTGCCGAACGTATTTTGCAACACGAAACTGATCACGGTGATGGCCAGTGTGGCACCGACACCGTAGAGCAGTCGGATGAAAGACAAGTTCTCTTTGGCCCTCCAGGTGCGGATGAGCATGCCGAGATAAATGAGCGCCAGGACGAGCATGGCGATGGGTGACACAATCTGCCCCACGGTAACCCACGGATCGACAATCATGGTTTCAGACAGGTCTGCACTCCATGGTGGGACTTCTGTTAGCGCGCCGATGATTGCTGCTACCAGCAACCAAATCAATACCGGTCCAACGATCTGTCGAGTCTGACCCAAGATGCCCTCACACATTCATGCAATTGCCCAATGCGCTACAGCGTGCGCACCTTATCGCATTAACTCTAACGCCCTTGCGGTAGGGGCTTCGAATAAGTTCGAGGTTGGAGAAGCAGGGGTATTCATCTCGGATCCACCGCAAATTGAACCGCATATATCGGGACGGCGTACGCAGTTGATCTTCTAGCACGTGAAAATAATCAGACCAGGCGTATCTGTATCTTCATCACATGCCAAAATTTATTATCACAAAAGTACCTTTAGCGTGTCTCTCCATGAAGATCTCACAGCCGATCCGAGGCTTGGCTACCTGATCCACGTCACCTTTCACCCAAATCAGTTCCTTGTGCCACTTTGCCTCTCAAATGACTGGCTCCTGATGTACCACACGATGAAAAAGCATCATTATCAAAAGCCAATTACTGTATTCATGCAAAATATAAAATATATTGACTAACATGAGTAATAAAGTGACAGAAATACGCACTGTTAATAAATTTTACAGAAAATTGGGCCTTCCTCGTACCGAGTTTCACATAACTAAAAAACAAAAAGTCGTGGTTTGGGCCTCTATCGTTATTTTTACTCTTTTATGGATCGGACTAGCGATAGGGGTAGTACCGCTGGGTCTCGGCCGTGCACTGAATGCAATTCTTCTATTCTTCGGAGCTGGGATGCGCTTAGGCGCTCACGGACAAAAACATCAAAGGTGGACTTTCATCGACTTGTTAGGCAAGATGTTTGCTTACTACGGTGCCTTCACTCTGTTAACGTGGCTTGCTTGTTAAAGTCGTTTATGGAACACCCACAACCTGTGAATCAGAGCTGGACCACTGCAGCTAAGCGGGATTCTTGGAGAAGTACTATATCGCGGGATTCTACTACTCCCCCACGATTTCTGAGGTTTGAATTATTCAATGATCAATCGCTCGGACACTCTGTACAAAGCCCACCGACATCTCTCCGTCGCCTGGAAAAATGCTTCTAGCTATCTCTACGGATAAGTCGGGGTGAGTATACGGATAGCGTTCAACCACGAAACGACATCGCTTGCGCATATATATATAAGCCGATACGCTGCACCGCCTTTCGACGAGGCAGCTACGCGCCCTGACCACCGCAGCGCCACGATCGCACCCGAAGGCTACTCACCGCTGCTTCAGGCGTAGGTTTTGGATTGTTTTACGGTGCCGTGTCACGCCCCTGACGCATGAGCCTCTCCGCGGTCAATTTGTTCGTCTGCGGCAGGCAGAGCAACTACTGACTGGCAACCAAATCACCGCACGTTCCTCGTAGCTTCCGTCGCTCCGCTTGGGTTACCCTGGTCGCATGGTTTGAGTCACAGCCTTGAAGGGGTAGGTGCCACATGGTCCCAGCCACTACGAATCCGACACAGGTCGAAGCGGGCTCGTCCCACAAACCAACTACGTTAAACTGATGGTTTTCATCCGACGTTAGGAGGCTGAGGTCATGGAGAGCTTTCCGTTATCCGGCTGGCTAATAATGATCGTGCCACCGGTTCTTATGATCCTGTCCGTTGTTCTTTTTTTACCTCAGAGAGTTGAAGAAAGAGCGGCTCGAAGACGAGTTACTACAACGGAACGCGGAATCGAGGGACTAACGTGGAGCAATCAACTGGCATCTTAATTGTTCTGATCCTCTACTTAGTACTCATGCTGGGTATTGGCGTGGTATCGGCACGCAGTAACAAGGGATCGTCTGACTATTTCCTCGGCGGGAACCGCATCGGACCCTGGGTGCTTTCGATGAGTGAGAAGGCCTCCGAGAGCAGTGGGTTTATGACCGCTGGTCTTCCCGGTGAAGCGTACTCCAGCGGTATGAGTGCCGCCTGGAATGCGGTCTCCAGTGTGTTCTCTATTTTCAACTGGGTATTCTTCGCCAAACCGCTCCGCAGATTATCGGAGCTTCTCAAATCTCTGACCATCCCGGATTATCTGTCCACGAGGTATCAAGACCACTCGCATCTGATGCGTGGGGTGTCGATCTTTATGATGACACTGTTCCAAACGGTCTATATCTGTGCCCAGTTCGTGGCATTCGGCGTGCTGTTCGAAGTCGTGCTTGGCCTGGACTTCGCGATGGGTGTCATCATCGGTGGCATCGTCACGACCCTCTACACGATGGTCGGCGGGTTCTTCGCAGTCACCCTGACGGACTTTATCCAGGGAATCCTGTTGGCCATGGCGTTCGTCGTGTTGCCGATCGTCGGCATCGTCAACATCGGTGGGTTCAACCAGATGGGCGCATCGCTTTCCGAGTCCATGGGCTCGGATTTCCTCAAACCATTTTTTGAAAACCCAACCCTGACCTTCGCCGGGGTCATCGCCATCATCAGCTACCTGTTCATCGGTGTGGGCTTTAACGGCGCACCCCACGTGTTGGTTCGCTACATGGCCCTGCGCACCACCCGTGACGTCAAAAAGATCGCCCTGATCGGCATTATCTGGATGATGATCGCCTACTATGGCGCGGTCTTCATCGGGCTTGCCGGGTTGGTGCTCTTCCCTGATCTGGGCAACCCCGAAGAGATCTTCCCCGTCATGGCCATGGAGCTGCTCCCCTGGTGGCTCGCCGGCATCATTATCGCCGCGGCCCTGTCAGCACTGATGTCCTCGATTGACTCGATGCTGCTAATCACCTCATCCTCGATTGCTGAAGACCTCTGGAACAAGATGTTCTATAAAGGTCGCCTCAGCGAGAAGAAAACCATCCTGGTCTCACAGATCTCCACCGTGATCATCGGGATCATTGCCATTGCGATTGCAATCAACCCCTTCGATTCGGTGTTCTGGCTGGCAGTCTTCGCATGGGCAGGTCTGGCGACCTGCTTCGGACCGCCGGTCATCCTGTCGCTGTATTGGAAACGCGTCACCAGAACCGGTGCGATTGCCGGCATGATTGTTGGACCGGTCGTGACTGTGCTGTGGTACCTCTGGCCACCAATTGATATCTACGAAGGCGGTCCTGCATTTATCGCCGCGTTGCTGACGATCGTTGTGGTGAGCCTGTTGACCAAGGCACCCGATGACGAGGAATTCGACGACATGTGGTCTGCCTATAACGAGCAGACCGAGGTCGGAACCCCATCCTTCCTCCCGTCGGACTACGCGTATCTGAAGAGCATGCAGGCCGAGGAACTGCAGATGAAATCAGATAAGCGTATCGTGCGGGATCTGATCGAACAGAAACTCACCGTGGCAAGCTCATTCAACCCGGTCAAGGGAAGTGCATCCTTTGGATCAACCAGCTAACGATGTCGCCGTCATCGACCTGATTGACACACCCTACGATCTTGAGGGCCGGGATATCGTGTGTTATCCCAACCTGATCCTGGCCTTCAAGATCGAGATTCCACGACTGTTCATGCAGCCGCGCATCGTGTATTCGACCATCACGGTGGACTTAGTCAAAGGGGATGCGGCGCGCTCCGACCGGTTCCCGGAATCTCACCCGATCGAGATCAGGCAGGGTGCTGTGGTTCATCAGTTGACCTCGACCGAGGCGGCCATTGAGGCTGCACGGAAAGTGGTCATGAGGTGGCTGCGGCATAAATACAAGATCTACAAGGTGCCTGAGATCGAGTTGGTCAAACAGCACTAGGCGTATAAGGCGTTCTTCTACACCCGCAACCACAAGGATGAACTCTTGCTCGTCGACTCGGTCAAAGGGATCGAACTCGTTGAAAAGGACTGAGCCCAGACCTAGTGCTTGCGAGGGGTCCGCACCAAGAAATACATGGCCACCACCGTGATCACCCCGGCTGCCGCTGCTGCGAATGGCACACCGTCCTCCCCCACATAATGTTCTAACGTGGTGCGGGCCTCTGATTCGGGGACCACCAGCGCTAAGACCACGAACGTGCCGACAACTAATGTGGCCAGGATTTGTCCTAACCAGCGGCGCCAGCGTTTATTGCTCTTATTGGCCAGTGACTCACCAGCTTTGGCGACCTGCTTGGCCTTCAACACTCGCAACGCACCCACGCTCCGTACCGTGCGGAACAACTGCATAGGCCCGACACTGAAGATGACCGCCAGGATGGTGGCAATGGTGAGCCCGATCAGCCACCAGTTGCGACGCACCCAATCGACCTTCTTCGGTGAGATCAGGAAAAATACCGTGGTTTCGATGACCAGTACTGCGGTGGTCAGATACAGGAATATATGCCCGGTCATTTAGAAGGGCTCATCCAGCAGGGTCAGAAACACTGCCGGTACTGACAGGATGGCGGCCAGCAGGACTGGCCAGGCCAAGCGGTTTTCCCACCGCTGCTGGATCTCATCTATCTCGTCGTCACTGACCTTATCTAAGCCAGCAGCTGCGATGTCTTTGGCTTCCTCGATCGCCTTGTCTGCGCGAGAATGGGTCGCGTCGCCTGCGGAGTCCTTCGAAGAGTCAGCGGTAGTCACCCTGTCATGATACCGCTGCGCTCTTAGAGCCACGGCAAGCAGTAGGCCACGGCGAAGAGACAGACCACCAACCCCAAGACGATGTCAGTGGCTCGCAGGTGAATGGGCCGGTACACGGTGCGTGGTTTCAGACCGAAGCCGCGGGACTCGAGCGACGTTGCAATGCGTTCCGATCGGCGCAGCGCGACGATCAAGACGGTGAAGACGAGCCGTCCGGCTTCTTTGAGCGTGAGCTTCGGCTTACCTTTGCGATTCAGCTTCGCTCCGCCCTGGCGCATGAGCTGGGCGGCCCGGATGGTCTGCCATTCCCGTGGCAGACCGAGCAACAACTGGTACCCGGCGAGTACCGCGAAGGTGATTGAGGCGGGGAGTTTGAGGTTCTGATTCAGGGACCGCATCAGATCCACTGGTGCGGTTGAGGTCAGAAACAGGATCGAAGCGACCCCGATCACCAGGGTCCTGCCCGCAAGGGCTGCCCCGATGATCACGCCGTCGTCGGCACGTGCCAACACGTTGACCAAAAACAGGCCAAACCCAAAGGCAATAAATGGGATGTGGGCCAGAGCCAGCCAACGGGCGGGCACATTGCCGATGGTCAGCGCGACGATCACCAGGGCGACCCAGAGCAGGGCGGGGCGGATGGGTTCCCAGATGAACAGCATCGACACGGATACGACGAACAGGGTGATGAGTTTGATCGAGGGGTTCCAGCGGGTCAGGGCGCCGGGTTCAACGAGGGTGGATGGATGTTGAATGGTCAGGGTGGTCATACCAGTGCTCCTTGGGTGACCGTGATGGTGCGGGTGGCCCAGGCATTGGCGAGGCGGTGGTCGTGGGTGATGATCACAACGGCCCCGCCGGTGTTGGCGTGATCGGTGAGTTCGTTGAGCATGGTGGTGGTTGCTGCCCGGTCCAGGCCGAAGGTGGGCTCATCGGCTAACAGGACGGTGGGTTCGCTGCGGTGCTGGGCTGCGAGTAAGCCTGCTGCGACCGAAAGGCGGCGTTTTTCTCCACCCGAGAGCCGGAAGGGGTTGAGGTGTGCCAGGTGGTCGATGCCGAAGGCGGTGGAGAGGCGTTGTACGGCGGCTTCGGTGGAGTCATCGGTGTTCAGGCCGAAGCGGAGTTCGTCGTGGACCGAGTGGGTCAGGAATTGGTGTTCGGGGTTTTGGAAGACCATGACCGGGGATCGGCCGGTAATTTCGCCGTCTGCGGGGATGAGTCCGGCCAGGGCCATGAGCAGGGTGGTTTTGCCGGTGCCGTTGGCACCCATGATCGCGATGCGCTCCCCCGCATGGACATCCATGTCGATGTTGCTGACCACGGGGTCGGCGGTCGGAACCGGACGGACGGTCAGGTTCCGACCGCTCAGCAGTGGAGTGCTGTCATCGATGGTCGGCGCCTCGTACTTGGGAAGCTGCACGCCAGGGGTCCAGACCCCGTTGGCTTCGAGTTCGGCGGCGTGGTCGGCCAGCACCTGTGGGGTTGGGCCATCGGCTTGGATGCGGCCACCGTCGATCACCACCGTGCGTTCGGGTAGACCCGGGCCATCAGCGAGTTCATCGAGGCGGTGTTCGACCAGGATCAGTGCGCCCTCGTCGCCGGTGAGTTCTGTGAGGACCTGCATCACTGCGGCCACTCCTGCGCCGTCGAGCATTGAGGTCGGCTCATCGGCTAGCACGATGCTGGGTCCGGCGGCGAGCGCTGCGACCGTAGCGATGCGCTGAATCCAGCCACCCGATAAAGTTTGGGTGCGGTGGTGCAGTAGGTGTTCGGCGTCAACGGATCGCAGCAAGCCTTGCACCCGCGAGCCGATCTCAGCCGGGTCGACCCCGTGGTTTTCCAGGGTCAGCGCGATTTCGTCCTCGACCAACGGCAGGGTGATGCTGGCGTGCGGGTCTTGGGGTACGTTGCCCACGGTCGCGCTGAGTTCGGCCACGGTTTTGGTGATCACCGGCTGGCCGGCCACCGTGCACTGGCCCGAGATGGTCAGCGGCACCGAATGCGGGACAACCCCGCGGATGGCATCCAGCAGGGTAGATTTCCCCGCACCCGATGCTCCCAGTAGGAGCAGTTGTTCGCCGGGATGAACTGTCAGGTTGATGTCGTCGAGCAGCACCCGGTTGGTGCGCGGATCCACAGCAGTGAATCCGCGCAGCTCAACCAGTGGTTGGGTCGGCGTCATTGCGCCCTTCCGATGGCATAGTTATCGACCACCCCGGTTTTCTTGATGGCTCGTACTAACAGCCAGGCGAGGATGCCGCCCAGGATGATGCCCGAAGAGCAGTGGATGATCAGTCGCAGGCCAAGGATTTCTTGGCCGAACCAGCCAAACCGAATGGCCGAGGACCAGAAGACGAAGAACGCTCCGAGGAACCCACTGATGGCGTATCGGGTGATGCCAAAGCGCTTATAGCGGCCAATCGCAAAGGGCAGTTCCGAGCCCAGGCCCTGGAGAAATGCTGAGAACAACAGGACCGGGCCGACCGGTGAACCGAGGAAGACGAATTCCATGGTCGCTGCTAAGAGCTCGGCTAGTATCCCGGAGCCAGCCTTGCGAGTAATGGCCACGGCCAGTGGGGCCACGAGTAGCCATCCGCCCTGGAGGAAGTGTTGGGCAAGGTCACCTGCTGGACCCATCGCGATGGACAAACCATTCCAGGCTTGAACCAGTGCCCAGTACACGAAACCGAAGACTACCCCCAAGACGACGACGAGGACGAGGTCTTTGAGCTGCCATTTGAACGGGCTGTCATAGGGGTTGCGGTAGGTGGAGTGTTGTTGTGCGGTCGCGGTCATGCTGCATCACCGGACTTCTTGGCAGATGGGGAATCAACGGAAATGGACACGTGGGATACGACGTGTGGCACATCGATGCCGATCTGAGCCCAGGCGTTGAGGATCACCGTCAGCACGTCGGCGAGGTCGCCGCGAAGAATGGTCGCGAAATGCTCACTTGTGACCTCGACCCCGGAGGCTTTGGCTTGATCAATGGCCGAGTAGATCGGGGTCATGTGTGGGATGCCGTCATCAGCCAGTGGGTACAGGGACCACGCCGCGGCGACTTCAATCCCAGTTTTTGCTAGGTGCACACGCTTTTCGGCTGGAACTTCGCCTGGGACCAGTTCACACGTGGCTTCTCCTGGGCATCCACGAGAAAACAGGATGTGACTGCTCAGGTGCTGCCGGTTGGATTCGCGTGATGCGGTGCTAATCAACGTTGCGGCATAGTCTGCGAGCTGCTGGGCTGGCTCCCCGGCCTTCACACCGACATACGTGGAGACTTCTCCGGTGGAGACTTCCAGCGCAGAATCTTGGCCATCTACGTCGAAAACGTCATGCGTGTGTTTGATGGCGTTGAGGATAATGCGTTCGAAATCATCGGCGTGCGGGTGAACGCTAATGCGCATGCCGATCCCGATTTGTTCGGGAGTCAGCGCTGTTGCAGCGCTTTGGGGCGATAGAGATTGACCACTCACGGTGGTCTCCTTTCCGACCACCGGGCTCTCAATTCCTCGAAAGCTTCGGACCTCTCCCTACGCCAGTATGATCTGGATCAGGTAGAACGGGTCTGCGGCATCTCCGCACTCTCAGCACCAGTTTCAGTGCACCCCGGGGTCTGTATCGGTCCCTACCATAGTCGCTCCACCGTATGCTTCGTCAATTCGGTCTTAACTTCGAGGCAACACGCAACCCCGGCCGGGTCCGATATACCTTTGGTCCCGACCGGGGCTGATGGCTGCTTTCTCGAGTGAGGGCAGGACTACTGGCTGAAGGCGCTGCTCATAATCGCTTCCATAATGAGCTGCTGAGCCTCATCCTGGGTGATGATGTTTGCTTCCTCAGGGCGTTCTGGGGAGGCGGTTTCGCTCCAGTCGCTAAATTTCATGGAGTTATCGCCGTCGGAGATCTCATAGAATTTCGGTGCATCGTGATCGGCAACCAATACGAGTTCTTGACCTTCGGACTCCCCTGCATAGACCCACACGTCGATGTCGTCGCGGACTTCGTGGGTCCCTTCGTCGGAGATTTCGGCGCGATCGATGGGCGTATCGTCGTCCTCGCCGTTCCAGCCGTCTTGAATGGTTTCGAAGATTTCACTGATCTTGAATTCTTCGCCTTCATCAGCGAAGTCTTCGCTCATGTCGATCCAGGGGTCGGCGAATTCTTCAGCTACCGCATCTAGCTGCTCTTGTTCTTCTTCGCCCAGTCCTTGGCTACCGAAGAGCGCCAGCAGGCCATCGCCGGACATGTAGGCTTCTTCATTACCGAAGGCCCGGAGCAGGTCGGTGTCGCCGAAGCCGACTGCGGTGGCCGAACCATCCAGCGGACCGTAAATGGTGGCACCCATGGACTCCCCGCCGAAGACTTCGCTGAACATCTCATCGCTTTGACCCTCATTGAGCATTTCAATGTCGGCGTTGATGGTCACGGATTCTTCGGCCAGCATGGTGTCCCACATCAGCTCATCAATTTCGGACAGCAGCGGTGGTTCTTCAATGCTTGACCCGCCAGCACAACCGGTCAGTGTAACCAATGACGCTGTGGCGGTGACTGCCAGTAGGTTTCGTGAAATACGCTTCATGTTCTCTCCAGTACTTCGGTGCGTAGTGATGATCGGGGCGACGACCCCTCGCGCGAGGCAAGGGAAGCTGCGACCTCTTCGACATTCGAACGTATCACTAATTACTTGAAAGTTGTTGCTACACGTCGTCAATCGCAGTCATGCAGGCGTGGTGTTGTAGTTGCCACGTCACACACGGTGGACAGGGAGAGACCAGTCCTACATTTGAGTCCATGATTGACTTTCAAAATGGCTCATTTTTCAAACTCAGCCCAATAGACCCAAACATATTGATCGCGGAGGTCTCACCGCTACTGGTCACCGGTGAAGAAGTCCTCTCAGCATTCAAAGGGATTCGCGACTCCGTGGTGTTCACGAATAAACGCGTCATCGCGATTAACGTTCAGGGGATGACCGGCAAGAAACGCGATTATACGTCTCTGCCGTATTCCAAGATCCAAGCATTCTCTGTCGAAACCGCTGGCACGTTCGATGTGGATGCGGAACTGGATCTCACGTTCAGTGGGCTCGGAACCATCCGATTCGAATTCAAGGGACAAGTGGATATTCGTGGTCTGGCGCAATTAATCGGTAATTACGTGCTCTAACGCGGCAGTATGACCAGTACCATGGGAGGCAGGTGAGATCACTGTCGACGGGATGACATCGTGTTGCATCGAAGCGTGGTGTATTCCAATCAGGTCGCGACCTATCCCTCGTCCTTGGCCGAGGCCCTGGCACAAGGCGTGAATGCTGAGGTGGCCTGGTTGGATTTCGTGGCGCCCACCGAGGCCGAACTTGATCAGCTCAAAGTGACCTTCCAGCTACATGATCTGGCGCTCCGCGATGTCTTGCAGGGTCGGCAACGGCCAAAGATCGAAACCTATGGCACAACGCGCTTTCTGGTGCTGCGCCCGGCACGCATTGTAGACAATCGGCTCCACACCGTGGAGTTTTTTCTTTTTGTTGGCGCAAATTTTGTGATCAGCGCACGGCACGAGCACTTCCCCGATCTTGACCCGGTCAGCCGCCGACTTGCCGAGCATCCGCACCTGGCCGAGAGTCCCGAACATCTTGCGCAGGTCATCCTGGATGCCATTTGTCACAGCTATAAACCCGTGCTGGTCTTTCTGCGTGATGCCATCGACGATGTCGAAGAAGACATCATTTTGGGCGACGAGGCAGCCCCGCATCGGGTCTATGAATTATTGCGCGACATCATGAAGCTGCAACGCAGTGCTCATCCGTTTCCGGATATTGTCAACGATTTCCGTGAGGGACTGTCCGGGGAGCTCAATACGCTGTTGCGCAATCTGGAGGATCGTGCCCTACGGCTGTCGGGCCAGGTCGATGGCTACCGCGATGCGCTGACCGCTGGTTTGCAGCTTCACGCAGCACTGCTCGGTGAGCGACAAAATGAACAAATGGCCAGAATGTCTGAGGCCGCCTATGACCAAGGCGAACAAGCCAAGAAAGTCTCAGCATGGGCTGCGATTTTATTCACCCCCACGGTGATTGCGGGCATCTATGGCATGAACTTCCGCTACATGCCGGGCCTTACCGAGTGGTACGGCTTTGCAGCTTCCCTTGTTGCCATGCTGGTTTCCTCGGTCACCCTGTACATCGTGTTCAAGCATCAGCGTTGGCTCTAAATTTCAATCCTCCACACCTCTGTTGCTTCGGGTGTGAGCGTTATACTCGAGGGCAGGGGTGCAACTCTGTCACCCTGAGACCGGCAAGCGGCACCTCCTGAAATGCTTCTCCAATCGCGCGTTGCAGCGCGGTGGAACAGGAGGTCACCATGCAGGTGCTTATTGTCCACGAATCAGCGTGGGGCAACACCAGTGAAGTAGCCGCCGCCATCGGTGAAGGCTTGGCCGATGAGGGTATTGCACCGCAGATCAGCGCCGTGCAAGATGCCCCACCGCTGGACCAGATACACGCAGATCTTCTCATCGTCGGCGCCCCGACCCATGCTTTTGGCTTGAGTCGCGAAGCCACGCGCAACGACGCCCGTCAACGCGGAGGCGATCTCATCACCACTGGTGTTCGCGAGTGGCTCGATGCCGAGCCGGACTCTTTGACCGTCACCACTTTCGATACCCATATTCGTCACCCAAAATTACCCGGGCACGCGAGCAAGAAGGCCACCAAAAAGCTCAAGAAACTCGGCTGTACCCTCTTTGTTGACCCAGAAAGTTTCGACGTCGAAGACTATGAGGGTCCATTATCGCCCGGTGAACACGATCGTGCTCACGAGTGGGGCCGAGAACTCGGGCGCCTGTTACAAGATCGCCGCAAGACCACCTAAGTCAATCCGGTACTGCATGATTCTTCCCGTCTGATCAGAGGAACAGTTTGCTATGAGCACTCCGACTCCAGGCCAGCACCCAGAGGTCTTGACCTCGGCTGAACTTCGTCGCATTCACGCTTGGTGGCGTGCAGCAAATTACCTGTCCGTCGGACAAATCTACCTATTGGACAATCCCCTGCTCCACGAGCCATTGCGGCCCGAACACATCAAGCCCCGATTATTAGGGCACTGGGGCACCACCCCCGGGCTCAACTTCATCTATGCCCACCTCAACCGGGCGATCATGCAGCGTGACCTGAACATGATCTACGTGATGGGCCCGGGCCACGGCGGCCCCGGGCCGGTCGCCGCCGGATGGCTCGAGGGCACCTACAGTGAAACCTATCCCGAAATCAGCCAGGACATTGAGGGCATGCGAAAGCTCTTCCGGCAGTTCTCCTTCCCGGGCGGCATTCCCAGCCATGTCGCCCCGGAAACCCCCGGTTCCATCCATGAAGGCGGAGAACTGGGCTACGCCCTCTCCCACGCTTATGGTGCCGCGTTCGATAACCCAGATCTGGTGGTCACCGCCATTGTCGGCGATGGTGAAGCCGAAACCGGAGCCCTGGCCACCAGCTGGCATTCCAATAAATTCATCAACCCCGCCCGCGACGGAGCCGTCCTACCCATCCTGCATCTCAATGGGTACAAGATCGCCAATCCCACACTGCTGGCACGCATCAAGCATGACGAACTCGATGCCCTTCTTAGTGGTTATGGGTACCAGCCCTACGTTGTAGAGGGCCGAGATCCACACCAGATGCACCAGGATTTCGCCCGCACCTTAGATCAGTGCCTGGATGAGATCCGAGCAATTCAACGTCGTGCCCGTGAAGATGGCGCGACCACACGGCCCCGTTGGCCGATGATCGTGTTGCGATCTCCAAAAGGCTGGACCGGCCCTGTTGAAGTGGATGGACACCAGGTTGAAGGATCCTGGCGATCGCACCAAGTACCCTTCAGCGGTGCCCGGGAAGACGAGGAGCACCGGCAGATCTTAGAGGACTGGTTACGAAGTTATCGGCCCGAGGAACTCTTCCATGAGAACGGAACACCGGTCGAAGAGCTCCGAACCTTCCACCCAGACGGTGATCGGCGGATGAGCGCTAACCCACACGCCAATGGTGGGATCTTGCTGCGAGACTTACTGTTGCCCGACTTCCGTGACTACGCGGTTCCAGTCGATCAACCCGGCACCGGCCAAGTCGAGTCGACTCGCGTGCTCGGTCAGCTGCTGCGTGACATGATCGCCGCGAATACCCAGAATTTTCGAGTCTTTTCTCCGGATGAGAATAATTCCAATCGTCTCGACGCAGTCTTCGAGACCACCGATCGGACCTGGAATGCCGATATCCTCCCCGGTGATGAGCACCTCGCCCCGGACGGGCGGGTCATGGAAATCCTGTCGGAACATACCTGCCAAGGCTGGCTCGAAGGATACCTTCTGACAGGTCGACACGGCTTCTTTTCTTGCTATGAGGCGTTTATCCATATCGTGGGGTCAATGTTTAACCAGCACGCCAAATGGTTAGATACCACCAATGAGATCCCCTGGCGCAGACCGATCGCATCGTTGAACTATCTGCTGACCTCCCACGTCTGGCGGCAAGACCATAATGGGTTTTCTCATCAGGATCCCGGCTTCATCGACCATGTGCTCAATAAGAAACCCGAAGTCGTCCGAGTGTATCTGCCACCTGATGCCAACACGCTGTTGTCGGTGGCTGATCACTGCTTTAGGAGTCGCCAATATGTCAATGTGATTGTGGCCGGTAAACAGCCGCAACTGCAGTATTTGAATATGGAAGATGCGATTGTGCATTGCACCCGTGGCATTGGCATCTGGGAGTGGGCCAGTACGAACGTAACGGCTGAACCGGATGTAGTCATGGCGTGTGCTGGCGATGTGCCCACCATGGAGACGCTGGCCGCAGTCGACCTGTTACGCACGCACTTCCCTGATATTGCAATCCGCGTCATCAACGTGGTCGACCTGCTGCGGTTACAACATGACTCCGTCGGTCCCCACGGACTGTCAGATACGGACTTTGATGCCCTCTTCACCACGGATAAACCAGTGATCTTCGCCTATCACGGTTACCCGTGGCTGATTCACCGACTGACCTACCGACGAACCAATCATGACAATTTTCATGTCCACGGCTACCTGGAAGAAGGCACCACGACCACCCCGTTCGATATGTGTGTGCTCAACCGACTCGACCGCTTTCATTTAGCAATCGCAGCCATTGACCGAGTCCCACGATTCAAAAATGTTTCGGCACCAGCCCGCGAAGCATTCCAACGCGCGCTCATCAAACATCACTACTACATTCGTGAACACGGCGAAGACATGCCCGAGATCAGCAACTGGCAGTGGACCACCGACCAGGAATCATCGACGCGTCCCTAGCCAAACAGTGAGCCCACACCGTAGGTGATGGCCAAGCCCAGTGCACCGCCGATCACCAGGCGAGCACAGGACCGGGTTTTCGGTGTATTCGAAAGCACCGCAGAAACCAATCCATCGTTTCAGATGCAACCTCACAGCCCCGAACAGTGACCACTACACTTATCGTTGACTATCTCCATAATTGGTGATTGAATGTGAGCCAAGCCACGCTTATTTTTTTGATCATTAGGCCACACTTATCGTCTCCACAGAATATAAAACTGAAGTCTATTATTTTGATAGAAGAGGAAGATCGCATGCTTAAGAAATCTCGATTAGGTGCATTGGTTGCGATATCGGCTCTCGCCATGTCTGCCTGCGGCACGAGTCCCAACGCAAGCTCTAGTCCCCAGAACCAAGAAGCTCCAACCGAGTTGGTTTTTGCAGTAGTGCCAACAGATGACAGTGAAGAGTTAACCCGGTCATTTGAACCGATCGCTGCCGCAATTGAAAACGAAGTGAATATTCCTGTAACGATCCAAACCGTCAGTAATAATGCCGGAGTCATTGAAGCTCAGGTTGCCGAACGGGTAGACATTGCAGTTTATGGGGCGTTCTCCTATTACCTAGCCGAGGGCGTGGCAGACGTTACACCTTTTGCTAAAGATCAGTTAACTCCACAGTCTGGATCCGGGACAGTAGCGTCTCTTGGTGTAACTACACCCGGCAGTGACGTTACTTCGTTGGAAGATCTTCAAGCCAAAGACGTTTGTTTCACAGATCCAGCGTCAACCACGGGCTATCTCGCAGCAGCTGCTGGCCTGACCGAGGCTGGCATCGACCCCGAAAATGACATCACCCCCATTTTTACGGGATCACACGATATTGCGGTCACACAAATGCTCGCAGGAGATTGTGAAGTGGCATTTGTAGCTGCGACATTCGTCGAAGAAATCCTGCCAGCTAGAGGTGTGATTCAAGACGGTGACACTGAAACCTTCTGGACTTCTGACGGCATTCCCGGAACTCCGATGGTCATGGGCAACTGGCTGCCTCAAGATATCAAGGAAGGAGTCCAGCGCGCCATGAGCAAGTACAACGCTGTTACTGCTGCTGAAAATGGCTTCTGCAGCGAAGACGGTAATCAACGTGAAGCGCCCGAGGTCTGGGGAGCTGAATACGAAGCAACCACCGCTTGCCTTTGGGGCGGCACCGGTGCATTCGCCTTCGAAGAGGCATCCGATGCGGACTACGACGTGATTCGTCAGATTTGCGACACCACACAAGCAGAGGTGTGCCGTAATGACAGTTAACTCGTCCTACAAGAACGAAGCTCCCCAGCCTCTATTGAGACGACAAACCCCCGACAGCTCAATAACACCAAGCATCAACATAACAGGCCTCACGAAACGCTTTGGGAGCAATACAGTCCTGCACGACCTAGATCTTCGAGTTGATCCCGGTGAATTTGTAGCTCTGGTAGGCCCCTCAGGGGCAGGTAAATCCACTCTTCTCCGGCTCCTCAATGGAGCACATACTCCCACGAGCGGAACTGTCGAGATTCTAGGTACCATCCCGGGATCATGCAATCGTGCGCAGTTGAGGACTCTAAGATCTCGAGTCGGGTTCGTTTTCCAACAATTCGGTCTAGTCGGAAGACTCACTGCAATGGAAAACGTACTTATGGGCGCCCTAGGAATACTCAAGCTTCCTCGTTACGGAATCACTACATATCCAAAAACCCTACGCGAGCGTGCTCTTGAAAATCTAGAGCGTGTGGGATTAGCAGAGATGCGGTTTCAAAGGTGTGACACACTTTCTGGCGGTCAACAACAGCGTGTAGCAATCGCTCGAATGCTGATGCAAGATGCGCAGGTTGTCTTGGCGGATGAGCCTGTGGCCTCACTTGATCCAGCGGCAAGTATCTCAGTGCTTGAAACGTTGAAAGAGGTAAGTTCACAAGACGGCATTACCGTTATTTGTTCCTTGCACCAGATCGATTTAGCCCTGAAAATATCGGATCGAATAGTGGCGGTACGAGATGGAAATTTCATCCTAGACACTCCCACTTCTCAGACCAACGAGGATGAGATACGTTCGATATACGCAGCACACAGGAGCGACTCATGACCACATTGAGTCAAGCCCCACTCCAACGAGGAGAAGAATCTAACAAAACGGCACCCAAACCGCCCAAAGCCGCAGTAGCCACCTGGATCGTTCCACTAATTTTTATCCTCATTACCATGTTCGGGGTGTGGTGGATTGATATCCGTCCCACCGCTGTGGTTGCAGGTTTTAGTGACATATCCCGACTGTTGGCAAGGATGTTACCGGCAGAGGTCGGTCCCATTGGCGTGCTTGCTACCCTAATTGGGGAAACTCTTCTCATTGCGATTGCAGGGACAGGAGCAGCTGCACTAGCCTCTATTCCGCTGGCCGCAGTCGCATCACGCCACTACACCGGATCTCGGCTCATACAAAGTGGAGCCCGCCTGCTCATTATGATCACTCGAGCAATCCCAACCTTAGTATTCGCGATCATTTTTGTTCGAATCTTTGGGCTAGGACCCTTCGCAGGCGCGTTAGCCGTGGCGGTTCATTCAATTGGCATGATTGCAAAGATGATGACCGACACTTTTGAGGAATTATCGGTGCGACCTCGTGAGGCCATCGCGGCCACGGGTGCTAATCGTTTACAAACTTTCATTTCAACAACATTCACTCAGGCTCTCCCGCAGATATCTTCATTTGTGCTCTACCGTCTGGACATCAATATCAGAGCTTCCGCTATTCTGGGTCTAGTAGGAGCCGGTGGTATTGGAGCGGCTTTACAAACTGCAATCGGCTCGTTGAACTATCCGCGTGCAGCTGGAATCATTGCCGTTATCATTGTGCTATTACTCCTACTAGAGTTCATTTCATATGGGGTTCAGAAGGCTTTCGTTGAGCATTCAGTCGACTCTACAAAAGCGCAGTTGTACCCTCACGGCAAGGTTGCAATAAGCCCAGGGTGGTCCGTATCTCGAGTCGGGAAGGTTCTGGCTCTTAGCATTACTGTTCTGATTTTTTGTGCAGCCCTGTTCAGGGTTCACCCTGCTTGGGATCGACTGGCAGACGCTTGGAGTAACACGATAGTGATGTTGTCGGGATTTATCCCGCCAACATTCGACTTAGACATCGCCTATGGACTTCTCGAGAGCCTGGTCATGGCGATCAGTGCCACAACCTTCGGCGTCATCATTGGCTTAGCAATCGCTTTGCTTTCGACTCCGCATCTGTTTCATATCCCGGTGCTTTCAGGGATATTAAGAGCACTCATTGTCATTATTCGAGGGATTCCCGAGATAGTATATGCCCTGATATTCGTAGCAGCGCTCGGACTCGGCCCTTTTCCAGGCTTTCTCGCTTTGACGATTTCGTGCACCGCACTAGGCGCCAAGTTCTTCACGGATGCTCTAAATAACATAGACCCCACCCCTGTACGAGCCCTCCGAGAGATCGGTGCTAATCAAGTTCAAGCTTTCATAGGAGGAGCATGGCCTCAATTCGTTCCCTCGTTTATAGGTAATAGCCTCTTCACCTCCGACCTAGCACTCCGTGAGTCAGCGGTGCTTGGAATAGTTGGGGCCGGCGGCATTGGATTCCTCATGCAGGAATCCGTGGCGACACTGAATTATCAAA
Organism: Enteractinococcus sp.; assembly: GCA_036516115.1. GTDB lineage: Bacteria > Actinomycetota > Actinomycetes > Actinomycetales > Micrococcaceae > Yaniella. The sequence goes on from DATBUL010000008.1 coordinate 23,048, forward strand.
CGACTGCAGGCATCTTGATCGGCTTGACGATCCTAGTAGTCGCGCTAGAACAACTGGCACGTTGGGCGCGCAAGAAAATCATTTAGTTCTACACTGATTGAACATGAAAGGAAAACATGACCACTGAGTCAGTTAACCGATGTCCATTCTCAGGTTCCGTTCGGGAATCTGATTGGACGCCAAGTATTGAAGAAACCTTTGACTCCGCCCATAAAGATTACGCCTACCTTCGTGAAAATATTCCTTTTCCATGGAGCAACTCTTTTGGCGGTTTTTGGGCTGCTACAACGTATGAAGATGTACTAGCAGTCACTCAAAACGATGAACTATTCAGTACTGCTACCCAGAACGTGGTACCTCACGTACCTCGATCCTCGCGCCGCCCTCCCCTTCACTTTGATCCACCAGAACACACCGAGTACAGAAAAGCTCTCGATCCTGTTTTTCGCCGCACTATAGTCAATAGTCACCGTGAGGATTACGAAGCTAATGCTGATGATCTCGTTGATCAACTGTTCGCCGCTAATTCTCCCGATGCAATTAGAGACTTCGCAGCACCATTTGTGTTGGAATGCTTCGCGACATTCCTGGGAGTATCGCGTGAACTGACCCAAGAAATTCGGGAAATTGGAGTTCGATATTCTTTTGCTATTCAGGATATGGACAATGAGGTGATCGCTGAGTCAAGCGCCCGGTTGTACCAGATTGCAACTGAAATGTATGAACAAGCACGAGAGAGCGACGTCGACCCCGATACGAATCTCCTTGCCAGCTTGCACCAAGCAGCTATAGACCCAAGTAATGGCATTACACATACCACCGCTATTGCTACGGTCAGGCAACTTATTGTCGCCGGAATGGGAGCCCCTCAAGCAGCTCTCGGGAGCTGCATTGTGCATCTAGCAAAAGATCTTAAGCTCCAACAGCATTTAAGAAACACGCCCGATGATCTTCCTGCAGCAATTGAAGAATTTCTACGGTTGTATTCCCCATATCGGGTATTTGCTCGTACTGCTAATGAAGAGCTCACGTTTCATGGAAGAACAGTAAGAAAGGGCGAGCCAATAGCCCTGATATACCCGTCCGCAAATCGAGATGCCTCCAAGTTTAAGGATCCGGACAGTTTCATTCTTCGAAGGAAAGGTAACTCTCATTTAGCATTCGGAAGAGGTTCGCATCGTTGTCCTGCCGCGGCGTTAGGACGGGTGGAACTTTATATTGCATTAGAACGGCTTCTAGCTCGAACCGATAGCTTCGAGCTAGCCGGTGAAATAGAAATGATGAATTGGTTAGAATATGGGCCTCGATCTGTTCCTATCAGGCTCACCTCGCTGAATAGCGAATCGTCGAAAACTATATGGAAGAACCCATGAGACGAACTATGAAGCCTATTCCCCGTCACCAGCGTGGAATTGCGCCCCAAAGCATTATCGCAGTTCTATTCGGTGACTATTGGTTTGGTCGGCCGGAACCTATACCCTCCGCTGCTCTAGTAGACATGCTCGACATATTTGGGATCAGTGAGAACGGAGCGCGTGCTGCGATTCAACGCTTAGCACAACGGAAATTTCTGGTTTCACACCGAGAGGGCCGCCGAACAGCATATGCAGTGCATACTTCAGGAAAAAAGAACCTTGCGTTTCTGATTCAACGCCTCTTTCAATCTCATCTGCCACAAGACTGGGACGGAACATGGACTATCTTGACTTACGGCACTTCGGAGCTTCCTATAGGGGATGCAAGGCTCATTAGAGAAGAATTAAAGGAGTTAGCATTTGGGCGGTTGAATGACTCTCTATGGATAAAGCCGGGCCACCATAACAATCAGATTGCCAAATCCCTTCAAAATCTACCCCCGGATCTGGCTGAGGGTGTCACTTACTTTGAGAATGCGACATTATCGTCGTCCACTCCCCTATCGAGACTACGACAAGCATTTGATGCTGAAAGTTTTGATCTCAGATGTCATGAGTTTACTAACTTTTGGAATGAACAAGCCAGAGCGGTCCTAGGGGCCTCTCCCAGTGAGGATGAAGCGTTGAGACTACGCACTCGTGTCATGTCTGAGTGGAGGGCTCTAATCCGTGACAATCCCAAATTGCCGGCTGAAATGATGCCAAGCCCCGCTGCGATTCAAACTGCTGCCGAAACTTGCGCTCAACTCTACGACACCCTTGGCGACTTAGCTTCGCTAAAAGTACGTACCATCATCCAAGAACACGACCCCAGTCTCGCCAATCTTGTGACATACCACACGTTCAAGGGAGCTGAGACACTAATTCATCAGGTTCTCGAGCAGTAATCTTATAAAACGCGAACAGCTTCAGGAGACATCGAGGTCTTCAGCCTCGACGAATTAGTTAGTGAGGAATTCACAAGAATTCTATATAGAGAAGCTGCGCTCAGAGACGGAGCGTGTTAAAATGTCATGTCACGAGATTGTCGTATGGGCAACACGAAGTGATGAATGCCTCCGAATGTAAGCACCCTCCACCTCATGGGTCGATCAGCCTTCCTTAAGCCGCGAATCTCACTACAGGGCTGCTGAAATAGCTTTTGCGGCAGCCCGGACCCCTTGGACGAGCTTTTCGGGATCGGTCAGCTGGTGTGGTACCACCACCGACAACGATGCCACGACGTGTCTGCGTCGGTTGATGATGGGCGCTGCCACCGCAGCGACCCCGAGCTGAGTTTCTTCGCGCACGATGGCGTAACCGCGTTGTCGGATCTGGTCAAGATCTTGGCGCAGCTGCGTTGGGTCAGTGATCGTCTTGGCTGTCAGCTCACTCAGCGGTTGGGCGAGGAAGGCATCAATTTCGGTTGCGGTGGCGAAAGCGAGCAGGGCTTTGCCCGCCCCCGAGGCGTGCAGGGGTACTCGGTTGCGAAGTTTCAGTTGTAGCGCCACGGCGTTGGTTGCGGAGACGCGTTCGACAATGGCCGCTTCATTGCCTTCTCGAACGGCGAGTTGGACGTGTTGGCCCAGGGCTTGATTCAGCACGGTCATAAATGGCATCGCGGTGTCTCGCAGCGACAGGACCCGATGCGATATCGAGCCGAGTTCCCATAACCGCAGCCCGAGCACGAACTCGCCGTCGGCGGTTTTTTCTAACAGGCCGTGGTCGACCATTTCGGCGATGAGTCGCCTCGTCGTACTGTGTGGGAGGTTCGCGCGCCGGGTGATTTCGGCCTGCGATAACACGGGATGTTCGACCGTAAAAGCACCCAGAATATCTGAGGCCTTCGCCAACATGCTGCGTGGTGGTTCAGCATGCATGATTGGCTCCTTTGCTCGCTTGAAGCGCCGTCTCACCATTTTAGCTTTCGCACCTCGAAATGCTCCCCGTCTCACGTGGGCATCGGTGGTTCTTGCTCCCAGCGAAAGCAAAAATGGCCGCACAGTGAACATTGACCATGCTTTTGTGCGCTGGGTCATGCAGACTCGTGAGGCAGGTCAGTGAACAGCCTCACCACCCCGTGGTGGCTGCCACTCATCCACTGGGAAGCTAGGGCACAGCTTGCACCGGCGCAAAGCTAGAAAGCTTCCCTGTATTCGCCCGTCGTACGTGAGAAAGAATTATGGCTACTACACACACCACCTCGAAGAATCATCACCCCCGGGTGACCCCGACCCGTTCGCGGCTGTGGGTACCGGTGCTTTGTTGGCTTGCCGTCGTCTTCGACGGTTTTGATGCGGTGGTGTTAGGCACCGTGCTGCCGTCCCTTATTGAAGATCCGACGATGAACGTTACCGCAGCCTCCGGCACGTGGATTGCATCAATCGGGCTTGTCGGGATGATGATCGGCGCCTTGGCCTCAGGAAATTTGACCAACCGCTTTGGTCGCCGCAACCTCCTGCTCGGCTCGGTCTTAGCCTTCTCACTGCTCACCGCGCTGACGGCTTTCGCCCCGGGTGCCGTCACGATTGGCCTGTTGCGCTTCTTGGCCGGAATCGGCCTGGGTGGCTGTCTACCCACCGCTATTTCGATGGTCACCGAATTCGCCGGTGTACGTCGCGGGGCCAATGCCACCACCATGCTTATGACCGGCTACCATGTGGGGGCCGTGATCACTGCACTGCTTGCAGTGGGCATTATGACGTCATTCGACTTTGGCTGGAAGGTCATGTTCCTCATCGGCGGGCTGCCGATCATCGCCCTGCTGCCGGTCATGTGGAAATATCTGCCCGAATCCCCGCAATACTTACTGCTCAAGGGTCGCACTGAAGAAGCCCAGCGCATTGCCGATGCCTACGGTGTGGATCTCACCGATGCCCTGGCCGCCCAGGCCAAAGCTGATGCTGAACCAGTCTCCGAGCAATCTCAGAACCGTGCCCTGTCGATGCTGTTCACCCCGCAGTACCGGTGGATTACCGTGCTGATCTGGGTGGGTGCCTTCATGGGCTTGCTGTTGGTCTACGGTCTGAACACCTGGTTGCCGCAGATTATGGTCGCCGCAGACTACGACCTGGGCAACTCCCTTGGCTTCCTCGTGGTACTCAACGCCGGTGCCGTGATCGGGCTGATGTTCGCGGGCAAGGTCGGCGACCGTATTTCCCCGCGTCGCGCTGCAACCATCTGGTTCATCGGTGCCGCCGTCATGCTCATGTTGCTTACCGTCCGGTTGCCGATGGGTGGCCTCTACCTCTTCGTCTTTTTGACCGGTATCTTTGTTTTCTCCGCTCAGAACCTGGTGACCGCATTCGCTGCAACGCACTACCCGCCGGAAGCTCGTGGTGCCGCGATCGGCATGAGCTTGGGCGTTGGTCGGTTGGGCGCTATCAGTGGACCCATCATCGGCGGTGGACTGCTCACCGCGGGCCTGGCATATCCGTGGGGCTTCTTTGCTTTCGCCATCGTTGGTGTTTTGGGCGGCATCGCGCTGGCTTCAGCTCGCCGATTCGAACGCGCCAGCAACGCTCGTCAGGCTCAATTGCTTCAAGCGGCCGAAGCGGAAACTCTCGAGAAGGTTCATGCTGAGGCGATCAGCCGGTAAATACCGTGTGATCCCATTCGTACTGCTCGGGTGACGAGGTGGCGTAGCGGAGTCGAAATGGCTCGGCTGCGCCAAACTCGCTTAACAGCAGTTCCACGAGGGCATCACCCGTGAGCCAGGAACGCTTGAGGCGCCGGGTCCTGAATTCACCGAAACCGAGGTAAGCCAGTTCGTCAGAGTCGATAAGCTCGGCAAGCGTCATATTGGCGCGCATCGTGCCAATGCGTAACACGCTCACGGGTAGGCCAGAGGAGTCGCTGGCGAATCTCCCGAGTGCTTCCATATAGGCTTTTGCCGCCCCGTACACTCCATCGGGGCGCGGTGGATCGGAGGGTTTCACGTGGCCGTCGCCGCGTCCGGCAAGGTGTTCGCGTTCGTGCCAGCCCGCAACATGATTACTGGAGGCCAACACGACCCGCCTGGTGCCGTGGGTGATAGCAGAGGCCAGGATTCGGTTTGTTGCATCAACATCGATGGCATAGAGCCCTTCTTTGCCTTGTGATGCACCGGTTGCCAGATGCACCACGTAGTTAGCGTCCTGAATGAGCCGATCCAGCAGTGCGGTGTCACTCAAATCGGCTTGGTGGGTTTCAACAAAGTCATCGCTCTCGATGCGCGCGGCATCCAGGCCGACGAGTTCATAGGATTTGGCCAGTTTGCGCGTGATCAGACTGGCCACGGTTCCGGCAGCACCGGTGATCAGCACGCGGTTGTCCGGTGGCCGTGGCGTCCAGGTCGGGTTGGATGCAGGTGCTTGTATTGGGAGATCCATGGTGCCATCCAACCACCGGGCGCATGGGAGTGCAATGGTCTTCCACCTAGTTGTCGCCCCGGGGTTGACAATGTGATCCACTCGCCTTTATTCTTGACTCATGACAAGTAAACCCCGGGGTGACAACTCGATGACCGTAACCACTCAATCAGCAGACTGGGCGGGAGTTCTCGCCCACCGTGTCGTTGCAGGTGTGGACATCGAGGAACTGATTACCCGGTTTACTGCCTGCGGTCTGACACCCCAGGATGTGAACGCGGTGCTGATGGATGGCGGAGACGCCCTCTACCAAGCCGCCGTCAACGCTGAACCCGGCTGGGCAGAGCAGTTCGGCGGACCATTGGCTGTTGCACTCTTGGCAGCCGAAGTAAGTGCCTTTGCGTCTCATTTGAATACGCGAGCTTCGGGGGTGCGAGCGGTCGCCGTCGACACGTTATTGGACGACCTCAGCGCCGTCTCCGTAGCACGCGAACTCGGGGTCTCTCGACAGAAGGTCTACGAGATTGCCAGAAGCGGCATGCGCGGGCCGCACCTTGACCATGTTCCGTGGAGTCATCATGAATCCGATCGAAGAAGAAGTTGAACTGCCAGACCCGGCCGTCCAACCGCTCGTCCATCCACTCGATGTGCCAGCAGCGCGTCGCACATTTGCCGCCTCCTGGTGGCTTGAGCGGCTCGCCAGCCCGGCGATCTTTTTCGCCGTCGCATCCGCACTGTGGGCGACGAGTAATAACTTCATCACACCCATCGTGGCCCCGCTGATCATCATGGTCTGCGCATATTTTGCTAGTCATTATCAATCCGGGGAAGCATGGGCCTATATTCCCCGGAAACGTCATGACCACCAACGATGTGTGCCACCGGCCTGGTCCGCGGCCCACGATGTTGCCCGCACTATGTTGCTATGCATCGGGCTGCTCCTGCTGCTGGGATGGATGATCGCCCAAGACTTTCCTGTAGAGGTCAGATCATATGCGATCGGGATGGGCATCGGTATCGTGCTGATCATGGCAGGCCATTTGGTCTGGAACCTGATGCATCCTCGGTCCTCGCGGGATGCTTCGACCCCACGGTCAGCCCAGTACGTCAGCCTGATCATCACCATGGCAACCCTGCTCTATGCCAGTATTGCCCTGCCGTGGTCAGCAGACTTGCGACTCACGATCATCGGCGTGGCAATCATACTCGCGGTTCATCTGCTCTGGGTCGTGCTGAGCTCTTTGATACGCACTAGCTAGCGTTCATACCGTCTACCCGCACCGACCTGTTGCTGCGGAATGCGCAGCTTCATACCCGCAGGCGTCTATTTCTTCTGTCACCGAGTGCCATCCGAGCACCCTCGGGGGCTGCAGCCTGCCAGAAAGGATCCCGTCATGTCGATTATTTCGATCAACGATCTCCACAAAACGTTCGGTGCTAATGTCGCCGTCGACAATGTGAGCTTTACCGTCGAGGCCGGCGAAGTCTTCGGTCTCCTCGGCCCCAACGGTGCCGGCAAAACCACAACCGTCGAGTGCCTCAGCGGCATGCTTGAAGCCGACTCGGGAACCATCCGCGTGCTCGGGCGTGAGCCCGCTACGGGCGGTCCAGGGCTGCGATCCCAGGTCGGTTACCAAATGCAATCCAGCACATTGCCAGCAAAAATGCACGTCGCCGAGGCGCTAACCTTATTTGCCTCCTTCTACTCGCAACCGGCATCCGTGGCCGAACTCCTTGAGACCGTCGGGCTCACCCACCGCCGCAAGACAGCCTTCGAGGGGCTTTCCGGCGGCGAGCGCCAACGACTGTCCATCGCGCTGGCGCTGGTGGGCAAACCACGCATCGCGATTCTTGACGAACTGACCACCGGGCTCGATCCACAGGGTCGCCACGACATCTGGGAGCTGGTCGAAGAGATTCGCGATGCCGGGATCACCGTGGTGTTAGTAAGTCACTTTCTCGATGAAGTCGAACGCTTATGCGACCGAGTCGCTCTGATCACCACCGGCCGATCGATCTTTGTGGGCACACCGGATCGACTGACCAGCCAAGCAACAATGCACAATTCGACGGTTTCTAGCTTGGAGGAAGCCTATCTCACGATGATCAACACCGCCGGCTCCGTCGTCCACCGCGACTCGTGAAGGAAACGTATCATGAATGCTTTAGTCACTCTGACTCGGATGGAAACCATCCTGCTCTTACGCAACCCGAACGCCATCTTTATGGCGATAGGATTCCCCGCACTCTTACTGCTGATGCAGGGTTTCGTTATCCCCGGGACGCGTGAACCTATCACCGGTCTCACCGACCCGGTGTTTGATCACCTACGCGTGATCGATCTCTTTGTTCCAATAGCCCTGACCGTTGCCCTGGGAAGTGTTACGCTGACGAACTTTCCTTCGGCGATCGGCGGTTATCGAGAACAAGGCGTCTTACGACGGCTGGGCAGCACACCGATTGGACCCCACCGGGTCTTGGCCGCTCAACTCATTGTGTCGGCAGTGTCCCTCACCGCGGGTGCTGGTGTGGCCACAGCAGCGGCGATGGGACTACTCGGGGCACACGCGCCCCACTCGGCGATTTTAGTGACGGCGACCTTCGGGCTGGCCTCGATCACCATGTTGTCGATCGGGTCGATTATTGCCGCCCGCGCAGCCACCGCTCAGAATGCCAACGGTCTGGGAATGTTGGTTTTTATCGGCTCGCTATTCACCGCTGGGGTTTGGACGCCCGGACCTTTGATGAGCGAACCGTTGCAACAGATCGCCGGATTCACGCCGCTTGGCGCTGCATCGCAGGCATTATCTGCCACCTGGTATGGGCAACCCTTTCCGATGGCGCAAGTCCTGGTCTTGGTTGCCTGGGCTGTTCCCTGCGCCTATCTGGCCTACCGAACATTTCGGTGGCGGTAACCCAACCAAACTCTGTTAGGCTGCGCGCATGATCGACTGCACACTGCTCCCACTGAAGACCAATCACGTCACGCTTCGTCCGTTGGAAGATCGCGACGCTGAAGCCTTCGCCCAGGGTACGACCGATCCGCTGGTTCAGGAATATGGGCATCTGCCCGAACCGAACTACACCGCTGATTCGGTGCGCACGATGCGTCGCGAGCAAGTGGAGCCCGGTCTTGCCCGCGGCGATTTGGCCGTCTTGGCTATAGCGGACTCACAGGACACCTTCGCCGGCAGCCTCGTCCTATTCAACGTCACGGACGAGGCTGCCGAAGTGGGTTTCTGGTTACACCCAGATTTCCGTGGTGCCGGGATCTCAGGTATTGCGGTCGAACTTGCCGCGCAACTGGCCACACGCAGCGGACTCAATCGGCTTGTCGCTCGCACCGCCGTCGAAAACGTCGCGTCCCAGCAGGTATTACTGAAAGCCGGTTTCCAAGAGACCACCCGCAGCACCGGGACGACTCCTTCAGGAGCGACCTTGGAGCTGGTGAGTTTCGAACGCGACCTGACAAGCACAATTGATCCCGAATAATCTCAGCGGGTCAAGACGAACAGCTCTCGCGGGCTGCCATCCGGTGCAGGATCGGTGGCACCTTGGGATATAAAACCGTGGCGCTGATACAGGTACCGAGCTGCTTGGCCACCTACACGGCTTGCAGGAAATGTCACCACCGCAATCTCGCCGGACGGCCAGTGTGCCAAAGCTGCTTCCAGCAGGGCTGAGCCGACGCCCTGGCCTCGAAAAGCTGGGTGCACAGCAAGCCAGTGTATATACTGCGGCTTGCTCGGTCCGCTCAACAGCATCCCACCGACCACGGTGTCGTCTTTGATCACGACCTGTGCCGTTCCGCGTGTGATTGCCTTGTGAACGTGTCGTCTCAGATCGGGCATCGGTCCGAAGAGGTCCTCGACCGTTGCCGCCAGGCGCAGCCACGAGTCCACAAGCTCCGGCGGGCATGGTTGCGGGACGTGCATGCTCACACGATAGCACTGCGAACCGACAGCCAGTGAACGAAGCATTGAGGTACTTGTTGGCTGCTGTTCATGATCTGGTTGCAAGAGTGTTACGCTGCGTCGTTACGGTCGGGGCTTGTGAAAGTTTTTGCGCACCGTGGTGCCAGTACCCAATACGCCGAACACACTCGCGCCGCCTACCTGCATGCCCTAGCAGTCGGGGCCGATGGTGTCGAGACCGATGTGCAGATCACCGCTGATGGCCAGCTGGTGTGCTGGCACGATTTCACCGTCAACCGGACCTCCGATGGTCAAGGTGCGGTACAGTCCCACCGACTGGCCGAGCTGCGAGCGTTGAACGTGCATTCGTGGAAGGCCAACGGCCAAGCGCTGCCGTCAGAATACGGCAAAACCACCAACCAATTGCTCACCCTCGATGAGCTCACCGAACTGCTGCTCGAGGCCGGCCGTCCGGTGGAGTTGGCCGTGGAAATGAAGATCAATTCGGCCACAGCGGGCCTGGTGGAAGCTGCCGTGCTGGCGTGGCTGGAACGCTGGGGCTGGGATGCACAGACAGCAACACTGAATCCGGGCGGGGTCGCAAGCCAGGTGAGCGTGTCGATCATGAGTTTTTCACTCAATGCCCTGCAGCGGGTTGCCGAGGCGGTTCCTGTACAACGATTGTGTCCCCTCTTCGATTCCTTTGACGCCCACGCCCTACAAATTGGCTCGTCCCACATTGCTCCGGGCCCAGCACAATTGCTGGGCCCGTCAACAGGTTGGTTGGCACATCACACCAGTATCTTGCGCTCGTGGACTGCCTCCGGGAGGACCGTGCGGATGTGGACGGTGGCAACCGATCGACAGTTAGAAACCGCCCGCACCCTGGGGATCCAACAGGTCACGGTCGACAACCCTGCCTGGGCGTTAGAGCGCGTTGCTCCGGTGACCGTTTAGGCCCACGGGATATCACCAAATTCTAAGACGATACGCCCACGCACTCCCCCGGCTTCCATCTTTCGGTGCGCTTCAGGGGCCTGATCCATTTGGAGCACTTCGGCCACGCGCAGGGTGAGGACTTCGTCTTCGACTTGCTGACGCAATTGATCGAGTTTGGCGTGTTCTTTGGCGTAATTGACGACCCAAACGGGTTGCATGGTCACTCCGCGGTCGCGTTCGCCTTTGGCCCCGCGAATGGTGACGACGGTGCCGCCGTCTTTGACGGCTGGCACGATCTCATCTTCCATGACCGCGGCATCGATGACCGCATCGACGCCCTTTGGAAATTCGGTTCTCACGGCATCGGGGAAGGTTTCACCCCGCAGTTTCACAATATCTGCGCCGAGGGCCTGCACCAGATCATCGTCTTCATCCGAGGTATCAGCCATGACCACCAGGCCATCAGCCTTGGCCAACTGAACCACATAACCACCCAGGATCCCGGCCGCACCGGTCACCACGAGGGTGGAACCTTCGGGCAGGTTCAGGGTGTCAAGTGCCAGGCGTGCGGTCAGCCCGTTCATCGGCAGAGTGCAAGCTTCAGCAAAGGTCGCGTCCTTGGGCATTCGCACCACGGATTCCACGGGAAGGACCACGCGCTGGGCGTAGGCTCCGTGCGTCCCATTGGGCACCACAATCGCCATGACGTGGTCGCCAACGGTCAGGTCGGTGTCGGCATTTTCGTCAATAGCCTCGACGATGCCGGCAACATCCATGCCCGGCACAAAGGGGCCTTCTTGGCCGTCAATGCGGGCACCGGCACGGCGCACCGTGTCCGTGGGACTCACCGCTGCGGTTTGAACTCGGATGAGGACTTCGCCTTCACCGACTTCTGGATCTGGAAGCTCAACGACTTCAAGTACTTCTGGGCCACCTGGGGTCTGGAATGCAACTGCTTTCATATTCGGCAGACTACACGCCGTTTCTGAACACTTCCTAGCCTTCAGGAACCCTCAGAAAGCATTCGCTTGAAGGAGTTCAGAATTTGGGGAAATCCCTGTTGTCGAAACCATCTCTGCCCTAGACTGGGTGCATGAAATGGAGTGCCGTCGAAATCGAACGAGCACTGCTTGCGCTCAATGATGACGAACGGAAAGCAGTTTTATATAGCGTTCTGCGCAATATCGACGAAACAGATTCCTTTGATAAGACCGTGGATCACACCTGGCACAAGGAGCTGTTACGCAAACTTCAAGACGACCACCAATCCGCATTAATTGATGCACTTGAAGAGCACGCCCAGCTGCGGGCAAATATGTCATCATTGCGTCAGTGGCGCTAAGCAGCCAGCACAGGACCTCTTGCCGCGCGCGAGAGGTCGTCGTCATGCCTGCCTTCTCAACACATGACGTCGGTTGCCAGAAGTGGTCTACAGTAGGTCGTGTTCCCCGGGGAGCCCCAGATGGGCTGAGAGTGCGCAACGCGCAGACCCGAACACCTGATCCGGATCATGCCGGCGGAGGAAGGGCTAGATGACCTCACACGTGTACCAATCGCAATCCAGCGCGAAACCTTTCGCATCTTCAATACCTTGTGCGGCGATGATCTTTCCGCCGCTGTTCCAATTCGCCGGTGCCTGGCGACACCCCGGCAACCGAACCGACTGGCTTCGCACCAGTTTCTGGACCGATCTCGGGCGCCAATTAGACGCTGACGGTTACGACATGCTGTTCATACCGGATGCGATGGCCATGGCGCGTGGTCACGATGGCACCACCGATGCGGTTATTGCCTCCGGCGCCAAAGGCGGTATTTACTTGGACCCCATCACGGTCATGGCCGCGGTGGCTGCCGTCACCGAACACATGCGCTTGGGGTGCACCCTGTCGACGTCATTTGTGCCCGCCTACGATATTGCTCGTCGCATCGCGACCTTGCATCAGCTCTCCGGCGGGCGGGCAGCCTGGAATATCGTGACCTCTGCCTATGACTACGAAGCCCAGAATATGGGTTTACCCAGGCTTGCTCCCAAAGAAGAGCGGTATCGGATAGCGCATCAGATCACCCAACAGGTCGTGGATATCTGGCAGACCTTCCCCGACGAAGCACTCTGGCAGGACACCGAAACGGGTCTCTTTGCCGATGCCTCGGTCATCCAACCCACCGAAGCTGGCATCGGTCCGCTCACACTGCCCGGTGATGTCGCGGGCCACCGCCCCATGTTGTTACAAGCGGGCGCCTCCCCGACCGGTATGGATTTTGCTGCACAGTGGGCCGATGCCACGTTCATGGTGGCCGCCAACGGAGCCCAGGCTCAGCAAATTCGTGCCGACCTTCGCGACCGTGCCACGCGCGCCGGTCGCGATCCAAACAGTATTACGACGCTCATGGGTATCCAACCTGTAGTCGCCGAAACCGAGACTGCCGCCCAAGACAAATTGCAGCGCCTCAAGGACCTCATTGACCCAACCACCGCCTGGCGGGATTTGGCCACACTCTTTCGAGCAGACCCCAACCACTGGGCACTAAACGATTCAGCTGAGGAGTTCCTGCGGGTCCAACGCGGTGCAACCGGGGCCGAAGGCTTTGAAAACATCGTCGCCGAGATCGTGGCTAAAGGCGCCACCACGATCGGTGAGTTGGCCGTCACCGGGGCGATTGCACAATTCAAACCCGTGCTCGTCGGCACCCCAGCATCAGTGGCTCAGCAAATGGTGGACCTGGTCGCGAGGCAAGCAACCGACGGGTTTATGATCATGGGCACTGTGGTGCCGGAATCCTTTACAGATTTCGCCCCGGTGCTGCGATTGCTCAACGAATCGGACACGCACCCATCGACCGCCCAGCGGGCACAACAGGGTTGATCAGCCTGACCCTGTTGCTTCTTTGGCCACAACAGGAGATAAACAAAGAGTAGGCCTGTTGTTGAGAAAATCTGAACCGATTTTCTCAACAACAGGATGTTTTGCAAAACCCATTGCATTTTCCGTGAAAAGACTCCCCATGCGTATCGCCAATATTAATCATCGCGCGACCTTAAACCACGAGGATCGCTATCTCGATATTCACGTCGCCTCCGAGGGCGCTTTCGGTCCTGACCCGATGAACATTTACCAACGCTGGGCGGACTTCTCCACTTGGGCCGCAACCATCACGACTCGTGAAATCTCCACCGGATTCAAAGCCAAATCCGTCGACGTACTGCCACCGGTGCCAATGCCCCGGCAGATCTTTGCCATCGGCGTCAACTATCGCGACCACGCCGATGAAGCCAACATTCCATATCCCGACAACCTCATCGTGTTCACCAAGTTCCAGTCGTCACTGGCCGGTGCCGACGTCGACGTGGTGATCCCCGATGTCGAACACGGCGAGCTCGACTACGAAACCGAACTCGTCGTCACGATCGGGCGTGAGGCCCATAAAATCTCCGAAACCAATGCCCTGGACTACGTCGCAGGCTACTCCGTTGGCCAGGACTTATCGGAACGCAGCGTCCAGTTACGCCCACCGGTCCCACAATTCTCATTAGGTAAATCGTTTCCGAACTTCAGCCCCTTCGGACCCTGCGTCGTCAGTCTTGATGAATTCGAAGACCCCAACGCCTTGACCATCTCTGCGGTTCTCGAAGGCCCACACACCGAAGACCACGGCGGGTCGTGGACCGTTCAAGACGGCACAACCGCAGCCATGATCTTCCCGGTGGCCAAGATCATCACCGAACTGTCCCAGATCGTGACCCTGTACCCGGGCGATCTGATCTTTACCGGTACGCCGGCCGGGGTTGGCAAAGCTCACGGGATCGCACTGCAACCCGGTAACGTATTGACCTCGACGATTGAAGGCATCGGTTCGATCCGCAATACCTTCATCAAATAACCGCAGGCACCTGGACAAAGGATCCCATCGATGACGCAAACCGTGACGCCACCGATCACCTGGCAACCCACCGATCCGACCACCACCCAAATGTTCCGCTTCGCCCAGTGGCTCACCGAAACCCGCGGGGTGGACTTGGGCCCACTGACCGCCAACGGTGATGCGGCGCCCGGACTGTTTCGGCGCCTGCACGCCTGGTCGATCACCGAGTTGTCGGCGTTCTGGGAAGCGGTGCGCGACTACTTTGGGGTCCTCGGGGATGGTTTCGATACGCCAGCGCTCACGGATGCGTCCATGCCGGGCGCGGTCTGGTACCCGAATGCCCGAGTCAATTTTGCCGAAAACATCCTGGAGCGCACCCGCAGCATCGTCGCCGCTGACGACACCGCCCTGGTCAACATCGACGAGGCCAATGCCATTGACGCTGTTACGTGGGAACAACTGCGCACCCGGGTGCACGGGTTGGCTGAGCAACTGCGCGACCTCGGGGTGGCACCCGGTGACCGAGTCGCTGCCGTCCTGCCCAATAATGCTGAAGCCATCATCGGGCTGTTAGCCAGTGCCACGATCGGTGCGGTCTGGACCATCAACTCCCCCGACCTCACCCCCACCGCCACGCTGGCCCGGCTGCGCCAGCTGGATCCCACGGTGCTCATCACCACCACCGGCTACACCTTCAACGGCAAAGACATCGACCTGACGGCCTACAACCTCGAACTCGTCGCCGGTCTGCCCGATATCCGACACCACCTGGACATCACCGACTACCGCCAAGCGCCAACCCAGGGCTCTATCGATTACCTGCGCGTGGCCTTCGACCACCCGCTCTGGATCCTGTTTTCCTCCGGTACCACGGGCGACCCGAAGGGCATCGTCCACGGCCACGGCGGCATGCTGTTGGAATCCCTCAAAGGTCAAAGCCTCCACCAGGATATGACCGCAGCCGACCGCTACTATGTCGCCGCCAATACCTCGTGGATGGTGTGGAACACCCTGAGCCAAGCACTCGCCGTCGGAGCCTCGGTCGTCGTCTACGGGGGCTCACCAAAAATCAACGGCCCGGCCCGCCAATTCGAAGTCATCTCCCTGACCGGCACCACCCGATTCGCCGTGGGTGCCCCATACCTGACCATGGTCGAACGCTCCGGCATCACCCCGGCCCAACGCTGGGATCTGACCGGGTTGAAGTCCATTTTGTCCACCGCCGCTCCCCTGCCCGAATCCACCTGGCGCTGGGTGCACGAACACGTCAACCCCGCCGTGCGGCTCGGTTCCGATTCCGGTGGCACCGACATCTGTTCCGGATTCATCGGCACCAACCCCCTCGAACCCATCCGTCTGGGCGAACTCCAGGGCCCGATGCTCGGGGTCGCCGCGAAATCCTTTGATGATGACGGCAACCAGATTTTCGACGACGTCGGGGAACTGGTCATCACCCAGCCCATGCCCTCCATGCCGGTCACACTGTGGAATGATCCCCACCGCGAGCGCTACCGGGAGACCTACTTCGATCGGTTTTCTACCACCGACCAGTATCCCCACGGGGTGTGGGCGCAGGGCGATTGGGTGATCAATACCTCCCGCGGCAGCTTTATCGTCGAGGGGCGTTCGGATGCCACGCTAAACCGTCAGGGGGTTCGACTCGGTACCGCCGAAATATATGCGGCGCTAAGTGACATCCCGGAAATCGTCGAATCCACGGTGATTGGGGTCGAGCAGTCCGGGGGCGGCTACTGGATGCCGTTATTCGTGCAGCTGGCTGATGGCATCGAATTGACCGATACCCTGCGCGACCGTATTGCGACCGTCATCCGGGCGAAAGCCTCCGTGCGTCACGTGCCCGATGAAGTCATTCGGGTTCCCGATATTCCGGTGACCCACAGCGGCAAACGAATCGAAGTGCCGTTGAAGAAACTCTTTATTCGTGGCACGGCGGATGCGGTGAATCAGGATGCGATCGCGAATCCCGCAGCACTGGAAGTATTCGTTGAACTTGCTCAGCAGCGCACCAGCGTCTCCTAGACCCTTGAATTAAAAATGAGGCCCCGGGACTGGAACCCGGGGCCTCAATTCATCACTCACACCTTGAAGAGGTAGTACCTACTCTAAGAACCCGACCTGTTCACGAGCTTGTATTTGGCTCAAATTCACAGGTGAAAAGTCTGGCAAAATGCTGACTATCTTGGGCTGCCCTCGGTTCTAGTCGCCGTAGTCCGCCTATCACTGAACCGTCCGATGACACACTGGCGGTGCCGTGTCGTCAGGTACCATTCGTGACGATTTTGTGCCGTGACCTCGATGGGAAACCGTGCACACAGGTTTACCTCGTCAGCAGCATCTTCAACCTCCAAGACCCTCCGCCCCGTAGGTGCTAGCACGTGACCCAAGACGAAGTGCAATATGGGCAGCAACGCGGTGCAGGTGAGGAAATATTTCCTAAGACGTGCCGCAGTCGCCACGGTGTTGACTCAAGGGGCTCCAGTATTTTCGGCCGCTGTGCACCGGATTGTGCTGCAGCTCAGACATCAGCGCATACTCCAATAAGACACTCCGACCGCACGGACCAGCCAGCAGAAACTGCACCATATGCGAGGCTGCAGGTGAGCTATCCAGCTATTCGGCACCCTACTGGTCAAGTGAATCACCACTGCGTACCATCTTCAGGACAACCACGAAGGGAGTCGCTTTTTGGAGTAGAGTACCATTGACCGCGTCATACTGGGTATATCCGCGTTGAACCTTCTGCAAGTCAGAGTGACGTTCTAAGCTGCGGTGGAGGCCGTTGACCGGAAGGATCCCATGTTGATCAAGTTACCTCGCACCCACGTGCCCGCAACCTCGCGTGTGCGCATTCGTCAGTGGTTGGCGGCTGAAGAGATTGATGCTGAGTTTCTTTTTGAGGACCTAAAGTTCTCGCTGGTGGTGCTGGATCAGTATGAGCCCGGGGTGGATCGGATTCTTGCCGAACGTGCTGAGCTCGGCGAGCTATCCTGGCTTGGAGGGCCGGCCCTGGGGCCGCTGGAACAGTGGCCCCGCACTGTCGACGGTGAACCCTTGGCACATATCGCTACGATTCACCTCAGTGAAGCCCAAGCCTTGCTGGAATCGGATGATTTCACCGAAGCTGACTGGCCAGAGCCCGGTGCGCGATTGCCCGAATCCGGTTACCTGGAGGTGTTTCAACACCTGGGCACCTACGGCAACCCCGAAGATGCAGACACTGCCGGCTGGCTGGTGCGCCATGTCCCATTTCCGGGGGAGAAATTCCCGCCCCTCATCAGCGCTCCTAAGGATCTCGAGCTGCCGCACGAGGTGTGCCAACCTGTGCTGCTGGGAGCTGGGGTGAGTCTGCCGCGAAGTGTAGATTTTGTCGATGCAGATGAGACGAGGTTTGCTTCGGCCGAACGCGTGCAGGAAGAACTCTACGCGACCTGGATGGCATGGCGACGCGGTGTAGATACCGTGACCGTCCCGGTCATCCCCACATCACATCTGTATGGTCACAGCGATGCGGGCACCGGATACGCCCACGACATTCTCCACCAGGTGCGTCCCTTGTCGGGATCCGAAGATGCGTATGTACTGGTCCTCAGTGTGGAAAGCTGGACACACTTTGGCGGGTGGTTCGGCGACGCCGGAAACTTTGAAGTCTGGATGCGTGCTAGCGACCTTCAAACCGGCCAGTTCGATCAAGCATGGTGCATGATTCGCACCGACCATTAACGATCAGACGCCGACTCACCGGCATTGAGTACTCGAAGGTGAACCCACAAGAGGACCATAGCAACCGCTGAACCCAGGAGGCTCGAAAACGAGTCGAGAATAGGCTTTGGCTCGGCTTAACACGGCATCTTGGGTGCCCTCATCCGCACGGTTACAAGGGCTAGAGGTGCACCGCTTACATTATCGGCCCGCGCTTAAACGTCTTGCATTCCACCGGCGGTTGCTAGTATGTGGCTCAACCGGTGGGCAAGCTGGGAGTCAGGCTCTGGGTCGTTATCTCGGAGCCAACGCTCTGTTCGCCAGAGTGCGCCCGCACCTAGAAACATGGCGTGTTCGCGCAGCCCTGCATCAGTGGACTCAGCTTTCTTGATGACAGATCCAAGCGTGGGTACGTTAATAATCCGCGAAGCTAAAAACTCGATCACATCTTCTCGCACATCTCGCCCTGCGGTCGAGTCTAAGATCGCCAGGTAAAAGGCGCGGCGATGCTCCAGCTCTTGAAGTAAAGCTTGCAACACTTTGGTGGCAGCCGTCGCCCACGACACCGTGTGAGGCGGTTGCAGTGATGGAACCGTATCAAATAGCGATTCGAGTCGCACCAGTGCCGCTGCGCGCATCAGGCTTGGCAGGTCCCCAAAGTGCTGATACAGGGTTGGTCGGCTCACTCCTGCTGCTCGTGAAATTTCTGCAACACTAAAGGTTTCCCCCGGCTGCCCTTTATCCAAAGCTTCGGTGAC
>DATBUL010000009.1:0-6613 GCA_036516115.1 Enteractinococcus sp.
GCCATGGTCATTTTCTGCACGGTGATTGGCGGAGTGTTGGCTTGGTTGACCATTCGAACCAATTCTGTCTGGCCGGCTGCACTGGGCCATTCAACGATCAACGCAACCGCGGCACTACCGCTGCTATTCTCCGCGGACACAACCTATGACACTGCGCACGTTGGCATTGCCGGCACTACTGGATGGTTAGTCACCGCCGGAGTGTTGCTGATCCTCTTTCTGACAAAATCGTTTCGGACGGTGCCAGCTGCCCCGTTAGATCCAGCGCGAGCCTGGCCGGGGGACTAAACTCGTTCAAAGACACCAAAACGCCTACCCCAAACAACTGGGATGGGCGTTTTCGAGTGTTTTTGCTGCAATGAACGCTATGGCGTCGGAATACCGCCGTTGACGTGCAACGTCTCACCAATCACGTAGCTGGACTCCGGTGAAGTCAAAAAGACGAACGCCGGGGCGACTTCAGTGGGCTGACCAGCGCGGCCTAGCGGGGTGTTCTGCCCGAAATGCGGCAGTTTTTCTTTCGGTTGGCCACTAGATGGTTGTATAGGTGTCCAGATGGGGCCAGGTGCTACCGCATTCACACGGATGCCTTTCGAGGCCAACTGTTGACCAAGGCCTTTACTGAAGTTGTTGATCGCCGCCTTTGTGGAAGCATAGTCGATGAGCATCGGATTGGGGTTATAGCCCTGAATCGATGTCGTGTTCACGATGGTGGATCCTGCCGGTAGATGTTTCAGTGCGGCTTTCGTAATCCAGAACATCGCCTGAATATTCGTGGTGTAGGTGGCTTCCCACTGGTCATCGGGCAGTTCGGTGAGATCCTCGGAAATGACCTGCTTGCCTGCGTTATTGACCAGCGCATCGAGACCGCCCAGCTCGCCGACAGCGTCTTCGACCAGCTGGGTGCAAAATTCCTTGTCCCGAATATCACCGGGCAACGCGACGACTTTGCGGCCGGTGTCACGAATCGAATCGATAATGTGCTGCGCGTCTTCTTCCTCGACTTCAAGATAGTTCAGTGCCACATCTGCACCTTCACGCGCAAACGCGATCGCCACCGCCGCACCAATGCCGGAATCCGCTCCGGTAATAAGCGCTTTGCGGCCTTCAAGCCGTCCGGTCCCTCGGTAGGATTCTTCGCCGTGATCAGCTTTCGGTACAATCTCCGTATCAAAACCAGGTTCGGGCTGATCTTGTTTTGGTGGGCTGATCTCGCGATAACGATCTACTGGATTCTGAAACGTCAACTGGTCGGACATGTATAACCTCCCTTACCTGCGATAGGTGGAGTACTACGAATTCTTCGATGTGCGGCGCTTACTCTCTTTCTCGAGCGCTTCAATGAGCTCATCTTTGGTCATATCTGACCGACCGGAGATATCAAGTTCCTGAGCCCGCTTGTACAGGTGCTCCTTCGTGGCATTCGTGTCTACGCCACCGGCAGTGTCGCGTTCTTCATCACCTTGTTTGTCTTCTTCTGACTCAGATGGACCAGATTCACCGGGTTTTGGTTTCCATCGATCGCCCACTTTCTCGTGAGTTTGCTTTAGCGCGTCGTAGGCAGTGCGGTGGGCTCGCTCTTCATCGTTATACTGCTCCATTGCCGAATCGTATGCTTTGGCAAAGGTACGTTGGGCTTTCTCATTCGAGCGTTTCAGCGTATCAGGCAGTTCAGATTTCTTTGCATCGCCAGATTTCGAGGTCTTCGGCATGACAGCCAGCTCCTTTCGCGAAGCGACCATTTCAACCCCTACGCTAACAAGGCTCGTAAGCCTCGCAAAGAGCTCATTACTGACCCCCAGGAAATTCATTGACGACGCTCACCTGTCTCCAAGTAAGTCGCCGAATGAGAGATATTCGGCTTATTCGATCCACGTTCAACAATGTTAAGTGCTGAGAAAACCCTGAAAATACAAACGAATCGGCATGATTATGCGATACAGCTTTCTGGTAGCGTTCAGGCTTTGCTCAGGAAAAAAATTTCCAAATTGTTTGGCTAGCGTCCCTTGAAAGTTTGACCAAATAATTCATACCGTAGTCCCTGGAAGCAAACGCTTCACCGTGTGCTTCAAGCACATTCGGTCAACAACGAAAGGAGACCGTAATGGCTGACAATCAGAACCCAGGACAATTCGGAAATCGAAACGATACTGAGGAACAAGCACGCAAAGGTGGGCAACAGAGCCCAGGACAATTCGGTGCCAGTGAGGGCACAGACCCGTCACGTGCTGGCCAGCAGGGCGGGCAGGAAAGCCCCGGCCGCTTCGATAGTTCGCAAGGTGCCGACCCATCACAGGCTGGCCAAAAAGGTGGCGAACAAAGCCCAGGCCAGTTCGGTGCCAGTGAAGGCGCGGACCCAGCTGCAGCTGGCCGCAAGGGTGCCGACGCACAATCAAAAGAAGATAAAGCTAAAGGTGGCCGCAACTCCTAGAGTGCGACATGCCTGACTGAAGAACAAAATTCCCATCGGCGGTAGGCACGTTTCCTCCCGCCGATGTTGCGTTAAAGCGGGCGTAGGCGAAAACTCGAGACTTAAGCGTTGATTCGTTGTGTGCAAATGAGTTTCAGTCTCTTAGGCTAGATACATCGCAGACAACACTGCGCAACGAAAGGAGAAACCTATGTGGCTCATCCTAATCCTAGTTGGCCTAGCAATGATCCTCTTCGGCGTGCTCGTAGAGGCAGCTCAGGTGTTGATCTGGCTTGGCGTCATCTTGGCGGCCATCTCAGTCATCCTGTGGATTGTTCGTAGCGTCAGGGCGGGCTAGCCTATGGCAACGTCCCGACTGTGATCCTAGTGCCACGGAGTAGATCTCCGTGGCACTAGTGTTTAAAACTTAGGCGAATGCACCGTAGCCGGTAATATCTCGGCCGACCAGCAAGGCCTGGACAGATTCCGTCCCTTCGTAAGTGTGGATGCCTTCGATATCAGCCATGTGTTGGATGACACCGTGCTCGAGCAAGATGCCATTACCACCGAGCATGTCTCGAGCATCAGCAGCGATACGACGAGCCACCCGTGTGTTGTGATATTTGGCCAACGCGGCCTGGGTCGGCTGCAACGTGCCAGCTGTCTCTAAGCCAGCAATCTGCACCATGTATAACTGCATTGCCACAAGATCCGAGAGCATACGGGTCAGACGTTCTTGGATTATTTGATGCTCGGCCAAATACTTTCCGAACTGCTGACGCTGGGTTGCATAGGAGAGTGCCGATTCAAACACCGCTGTTGCATGGCCCAAAGCTGACCAGGCCACCCCAGTGCGAGTGGAGTACAAGACTTCTGACACATTGCGGAATGACTTCACCCCGGGTAGCAGCGCGTCAGCAGCTACGTAGACATCGTCATAGAAAATATCTGCCTGGTCGATGGCGCGCAACGCACCCTTATGCCGAATCGGGGTACCGGTATAACCTACACTGTCCTGCGGAACAAGAAAGCCGCGGACTTTCCCGTGGTCTTCAGCCCCTTCGTCGTGCACTCGAGCAAAAGTCAGCGTGATACCGCCGGCTGCGCCATTGCCAATCCACCGTTTTGAACCACGGATGACGTAGCTACCATCTGGTTGACGAGTAGCAGTCGTCGACAAGCCGGCCGAGTCGGAACCGTGGTCTGGCTCGGTTAGGGCAAAGGCCGCAGGGATCTCCATGCGTGCAACGGGTCGAATGTAGCGGTCCTGTTGTGCTTGCGATCCAAACATTGCAAGGGTTCGAAGTGCCAGGCCGCCCTGGACGGCAAGAATTGTGCCCATCGAGCCGTCGACTCGAGACAGTTCCATGTTGACCAGTCCGGCAGCCAGTGGGGAGAACCTCTCCAGATCAGGATGGTCGACACCATCGTTAATGAGTCCTGCTTTACCCATCGCCTCTGCCACCTCAAGCGGGTAATGGTGTTCGTTCCAGCCCTGACGCATCGTCTCCACGTGCGTTTCGGCGAAGTCTCTGGTGCGCTGCCAAATGGCACGGTCACCTTCCGGGATGTCTGCAAA
This sequence comes from Enteractinococcus sp., assembly GCA_036516115.1. Classification (GTDB taxonomy): domain Bacteria; phylum Actinomycetota; class Actinomycetes; order Actinomycetales; family Micrococcaceae; genus Yaniella. Next base: position 3,990 of record DATBUL010000009.1, read on the forward strand.
GACTTCGTAATAGTCGATGTCTAACGCGTTGGTGAGGTCGTAGTCGGATTGTTTGTTACCGGGCAGGGCTGAGGTCATGAACGGCTTCTTTCAGTGACGACTAAATGGGAGGCACCAGCTAGCTAGGGTACGGCTGGTATTTCGGTTGTAGTGGAACACCGTAGCGGTACGCGAGCTGATTATATAGCGTCCGATTTTTCTGTCGGATGCGACGATTGATGAAGAACGCTTCGATGATCCACCAGATACCGAAGGTTGCCCAGGCCAGTAAGGTCATCGCGATGGCATAACCGATGTCTCCGAGATAGTATCGGTGTCCCCCGATCCCACCGGTGAAAATCCATAAGATCCAGGCGACGACCTGAGACTTTTTGGATGATTCATATTCGGCATACATCGCCTGTAAGCGTGCCGGATCGGTCATGGAGTCCCCTTCTGTGATGTCGCTACGACACTAACACGGCTTTATTCTGAGCGGTTGAACATCCAGAGTCCGATAACCGCACCCACAATTTTGACGGACCCTAGCCCGAGCATCAGCCAGTGCTGTTGGGCCAGGTCTCCATCACCGGCCACCATACTGATGGATGCTGCCCCGGCTAAGAGGAGTCCCACGATGAGGGTGAAAACCCACAGGACTTTGATGCCGGGTGCCTGCTTATGCATTAGTCGTCTTCAGCAGCGAGCTGCCCGCAGGCACCGTCGATTTCTTTTCCTCGCGTATCGCGCAGAGTCGTTGGGACGCCAGCTTCGTTGAGACGGTCGATGAACTCCTGAGTGACGCCTGGTTCTGATGCGGTCCACACCGATCCGGGGGTCGGGTTCAGTGGGATCGGATTGACGTGAGCCCATCCGCGGCCGCGAGCGTTAATCTTCTTGGCCAGCAGATCGGCACGCCAGGCGTGGTCATTCATATCTTTGATGAGTGCGTATTCAATGGAAACGCGACGGCCCGTTTCAAGATAGTAATTGAATGCGGCATCGAGTGCTTCGTCGGCGTCCCAGCGAGAGTTGACCGGGATCATTTGATCACGCAATTCATTATCGGGCGCGTGTAAAGAGAGCGCGAACGTCACAGGGATGCCTTCAGCAGCCAGCCGATTGATGGCTGGTACCAGACCAACGGTCGAGACTGTGATGTTGCGAGCTGACATGCCCAACCCGGCCGGCGCATCGTCGACCATTCGGTGAACGGCGTTGATGACCCGGCGATAGTTGGCAAGCGGTTCGCCCATCCCCATAAAGACGACGTTGGTGACCCGTTCGATGTCTCGGCCACCTTCAGGCACCCCCAGTTGTCCCTGCGCGATGACCTGGTTGGCGGCGATGATTTGATCTACGATCTCGGCCGTCGATAGGTTTCGTGTGAGTCCTGCCTGTCCGGTGGCGCAGAAGGGGCAGTTCATGCCACAGCCGGCCTGCGACGATACACACAGCGTGACGCGGTTCTGGTAGCGCATCAACACCGACTCCACGAGCACGCCATCAAAAAGTTTCCAGAGGAATTTGATGGTCTGTCGATCTTCGGTCTCAATCCGACGTACTTCCGTTAGCAAGGTCGGGAAGAAGGTTTCCACCAGTTCTTCACGCTTGTCGGCTGGCAAATCGGTCATGTGAGCTGGATCGGTCGTGTAATGGCTGAAGTAGTGCGTCGAAAGTTGCCGGGCCCGGAAAGCAGGCAGACCAAGCTCTTTGACTTTTGCTTCTCGGTCTTCCATCGACATGTCAGCCAGATGCTGGGCAGGCTGGGTCACGCGAGGCTGTTTGAATTGCAGCAGCGGGCGACCGGAGCTGTCGGTTTGTTGCGTCCAACCTTCAGTGCGCGGGTTGACCTGCGGGCGAGGCCGTTCCATGGCTGGTCGCACCCCGTTTTCGGCCAGTCGGGCACGTTCGTCGGCAAGCTGTTCTACCTCGGGATCCAGGAATTGTTTGCGCGGTGGGTTCAGCTTCAGTCGACCGGAACGGTCTTTCTGAGGCTTCATTGGGCGAGTGCCGGGTTCACGAGGGATATACTTCTGTGCCATCTGCCATATTGTCTCACAGTGCGCGACCGTATGATAACGCACTTGTTCCACTTCTCTGGCGGCGATAGCGCCCGCCGCCGGAAACTTTGGAACATCAACTGTTGCAGACAGAAAATTCGCTGGGTAGCGTCGGGGCCACCGGCTGGTTTTCTATCAGCTGTCAAACAAATCAACGGACCCCCAGAGGTTCTCGACACAGTCATGTGCAAGAAGGGAGAAACGTTGACTACTACGCAAGATTCGACCATCCAAGATCTCTACCCCACCCGCTCCGTCAAAGAAACCCGTGTGTTCGACCGGCAAGGGCCAGTCGTTCACGGAAGCGCCGAAGACGGTCCCATGGACGCCGAATTGTTGAAACAGTTCGATGAAAAAGGCTACTTGCACATCGAACAAATCATCACGAAAGAAGAACTGGCTGAACTGCAGGCAGAGCTCAAACGCCTGGCCGCTAACGCAGATGTCAAAGCGGATGAGCGCACCGTTGTTGAAGCGAAATCCAATGAAGTACGCTCAATTTTCGAAGTGCACAAAACCAACGAAATCATCAAAAAGATCGCCAATGATCCGCGCCTGGTGCGCCGAGCAGAGCAGATCCTG
>DATBUL010000010.1:0-3279 GCA_036516115.1 Enteractinococcus sp.
TGAAGCGTCCTGGTTTTCGTTCCGCTTATTGAACGCCCAACGGGTGGGCGTGTGATTGTTGATAGTAGGCGTCTTCCATCTCTTGTGGAGTGATGTATCCCAATGACTCGTGCAGGCGATGGTTATTCCACCAGTACACCCAGCGAAGGGTCGCGATCTCGACTTCCCCAACCGACGCCCACGGCCGGTGGGGATAGATCAGCTCGGTCTTGTATAGACCGTTGACCGTTTCCGCCAACGCATTGTCGTAGGAATCGCCGACGGTGCCAACGGACGGATCAATCCCAGCTTGAGCAAGCGCCTCACTGTAACGAATGGACACGTACTGCGAGCCGCGATCGCTGTGATGGACAAGTCCTTCAGCACGGAGATCACCTGCGTGATAAAGAGCATGCTCAAAAGCCTCAAGAGGCAGCTCATCGGTGCGCATGCTCGCCCTGGTGGCAACCCCGACAATCTTGCGGGAGTACGCATCGGTGATGAACGCGGTGTACGCAAACCCCGACAGGGTACGCACGTAGGTGATGTCAGCGACCCACAGCCGGTGCGGCGCTGACGCGGTGAAGTCACGATTGACCAGATCAGGACGACAATCCGGGACATCAGCCCGAAGCGTTGTGATCGGAGTGCGGCCCCTTCTGCGGCCTTGGATGCCGGCGAGTTTCATCAACCGTGCCGTCTGATCACGACCGATGTCCCAGCCGGCGCGCTGCATGGCCTTCCACATCTTGCGTACCCCGTACACGCTGAAGTTGTCCTCGAAGACTTTCACCAATTCGGGGATAAGCAGCGCGTCTGACAAGCTCCTGGCCGACGGGGCTCGTGTTTTCGCTGCTCGGTAGCCACGAGAGGTGATAAACCCACATTCTGTCTGCCTTAACGTGCGACAGATGGCCTCGACCCCCAAGCGATCGCGATACGTGTCGATGTATTCGATCATCTTCTCGTGGGACGGTCGAGTTCCGCTGCGAAAAAAGCTGAAGCGGTCTTCAAGATCTCGTTTGCCCTGCGCAGCTCTTTGTTCTCTTGCCGCAGACGCTTCAGTTCGTCGTCGACCGACTCGCCAGTGCTCCGCTGAACGTCGGGGGACGCTTTGACAGGTTTCAACCAGTTGTTGAGCGTGTGCGCCGAGACGCCGAGCTTCTCGCCGATCTCCTCCGCCGCCGCCCACTTCGAGCACCCCTCAAGCTCAACGAGCTCCTCGGCTAACCGCACCGCCTTGTCCTTGAACTCGTCACTGAACTTCCTAGGCATGGTCCAATCCTCCTCTAGAAACGATCGGAACTAAACCCAGGACACTTCACATTTGGGCTATAGCCACTCCGACCGTAAAACCAAAGCCCAGGTTGAACCCACACACGGCGGCAATCACCGCAATGGGTCGTACACCAAGACCGTCAATTCTGGCTACGGCGCAGTGGAAGTGACCGTGCCCAGGGATCGTGCCGGCACGTTTGCTCCAAAGATGGTGCCCAAAGGCTCCCGTCGGCTGACAGAGCTCGACGACATGATCATCTCGCTGTACGCCGGTGGGATGACCGTGCGCGATATTCAGCACCACCTCGCCACCACCCTCGGGGTGGACATGAGCCCGGATACCATCAGCACGATTACTGACGCGGTGCTTGATGAGGTGATGCTGTGGCAGAACCGCCAGTTGGACGAGTTCTACCCGGTGATCTTCCTTGACGCGCTGCGAGCGAAGATCCGCGATGGCCACCGCGTGGTCAACAAGTCTTGCTACATGGCGGTAGGCGTCGACATGGACGGCATCAAACACATCCTGGGCTTGTGGATCGCAGACAATGAAGGCGCCAGTTTTTGGGCATCCGTGTGCGCTGACCTTGCCAACCGCGGGGTCCAAGACGTGTTCATCGTCTGCTGCGACGGGCTTAAAGGCCTGCCGGAAGCCGTGGAGGCAACCTGGCCGAATTCCATGGTGCAGACCTGTATCGTGCATCTGATCCGGGCGGCAAATAGGTGGGTGTCCTACCAGGACCGCAAACCCGTATCGAGTGCGCTACGGGAGGTCTACACCGCGCCGAATGAGGACACCGCGCGTGCCGCCCTGGACGCGTTCGAGGCGTCCGAGCTGGGACGGAAGTATCCGCAATCGGTCAAGGTGTGGCGTGATGCGTGGGATCGGTTCGTGCCGTTTCTGCAGTTCCCGCCGGCGGCCCGCAGGGTGCTCTACACCACGAACTCCATCGAATCGCTGAATGCTGAACTGCGGAAAGCCACCCGCAACCGCGGCCAGTTCCCGAACGATACCGCGGCGCTGAAAACGCTGTGGCTGATGATCTGCAACATCGAGGACAAGCGCGCTGCCCAGCGGGCGAAGAAAGCGAAGCGCGCCATCGAATGCAGCGGCTATATTGAAGGAGCGAAAGCCACCGGGTGGAAACAAGCCATCAACCAACTAGCCGTGGCATACCCCGACCGATTCGCGGACTACTTGTAAACCAAGCCCCCGCACACAAAGAATCGGACACCCTCTCATCCGCGGTAATACCCTGGTCTGCCCATTCTTTCAAATGGTCACTAAGGTAGTTATAGGTAGCCTTAGAATCAATATTTCCGTTCCAGTCTTTTTGCGTTGGATCAAAAACCGGCACCTGCGAAAGGCCGGATACCCCGGTGAAGGGATTATTGCCAGGCGAGTCGACATCCCCCATCGACGACAACCCATGAATCCGAATACCGAGTAAAGGTTTCCTCTCATTCCACGCTTTTTGGATTTCGTATTGCACCCAGTCTCGTGACGCTGTTTCATTACCAATGAGCACTACAACAGCGGACTTCCACTTCATTTGGTCGGAAATCCAGTTCTGGATTGCACGTTCACCGGCGTTCTTTATTTTCTCCCATTCCTGATGGTTCAAGATGGCCTGACCTTCGAGGGCCCCCATATTTTCAATGAGCTGCACCCGGTGAACATCTCGTTCGTAATGGAAAGAATAGAAAACAGCCATACCCATCTCCTTGAAGATCACAGAGTCATAGAGAACGATATGCTCTCCCCCACTGAAGTATACCGGCCCCTAGCACACGTAAGGCACCGTCAAGCTTGACCCGCTCCCCCTTTTTCGGCCACTGTTCTCGGTTCATACCAGCTTGGGAGTTATTCAAACCCACTGGCGGGACATTTATATAGGGGCCTGCCCGATCTCAAGACGGCGGGGCACCTCCATTTTGGACACACCTCCGGCCATCCGCTGCCGGGCCTGGATCACCCGGCATCGGTGAGTACCTTCATGCGAACTTCGTAGACACCGTGGG
>DATBUL010000011.1:0-3259 GCA_036516115.1 Enteractinococcus sp.
CACCGCCGTTACCTCCGCCGTCGCCACAGGCTGTGAAAGCCAGCAGGGCAGCAGCTGATAGGGCCGCAAGTTTCTTAGGGTGGGAGAGCTTGCCAATCATACGAATAACCATCCTTCACTGCACCGACTATGGAGCGGGCGTACGTATCACTAGGCCCGGAGTTCGCACCGTTGGTGCATTGTTCCTCTTCGAGTGACGAGCCCCAGTCAGCTGGGGCAGGATGTGGCCTACCATACGCAGCCGTCACTTGAGGCTCAACAGCTCACACACCAATTTTTCAGGATTTTTTGATTCTTTATGCAGCTGAGATCTCAGCAGCGCGAGAGAACCCTAGAAATAACCTGGCACTCGAGCACCGAGCAGCAGCCAGAGTTCGTGAGAGCGAGGATGAAGGATTACTGAACAATATCGGGGATATTACCCGTCAGTAGAACCGCTAGTCGGTGCGTGCGTCGGGAAGCGTCCGGGCATGTGGTGGACGTTGAGTGCCCTCTTGGATGGACTCTGCAGGTTCATTGCCTAGACTGATGATGCGATTGTGTTCATCGACATGGACGACTCTTGGTTCATACGTACGAGCCTCAGCGTCATCCATTTGAGCATAAGCAATCAGAATGACGAGGTCGCCCGGGTTGACCAAATGTGCCGCAGCGCCGTTGATGCCGATCACACCTGAGTTGCGTTCACCGGCAATGGTGTAGGTTTCCAGCCGGGCACCATTGGTGATGTCCACAATTGATACGCGCTCGCCTGGAAGGATGTCGGCAGCATCGAGAAGATCCTGGTCCACGGTCACAGAACCAACGTAGTGGAGGTTCGCTTCAGTGACGGTGGCGCGATGGATCTTGGCGTGGAACATGGTTCGCAACATAATTTCAGCCTCTCAGCATGGATAAAAAGTGGTTGCTGGCACAGTAGCCAAAGTATAAGTCTACCGCCATCAATGTTAATGATGGATTCGCCACAATTATTCCCAAGGCGAGATGCCAATGGGCTGCACAATGTCGGCGAGCGCATCCACATCGGCTTGGCCGTGAGATACGAGTACCACGGTCCGGTGTTGCAGAACATCAGCTAATAGCTCGCGGATGGCCGGTGCCGCCTGACGGTCCAAGGCAGCCAGGGGCTCATCGAGCAGGATCAATGCTGGCCCAGAGGCAAGGACACGAGCGATGGCGACCCGCTGAGCTTGACCACCAGATAACTGGGCGGGTCTTCGGTGCCCAAGTCCGGCTAAACCCACGCTGGCGAGCCACGTGTCGGCTGCTTGGCGACGAGCTTTCCGACCTTGAACCCCGGCCCGCTTCATTCCGTAGGCAATATTGTCCCGTACTGTCATGTGCGGAAACAGCTGCGGATCTTGGGCCAGGTACCCGATGCCGCGCTCTGGTGCCGGGAGCCACACGTGCGGTGGCTCATGGACCGACGGACAATCAAACAAGACGCTCTGGTTGAGACGCGCATATCCGGTATCTGGAATGAGCCAGCCAGCTAGTATCTGCAGGGTCGTGGTTTTACCTGCCCCATTTGGGCCGACTAACGCCAGGGTCTGACCGCGGGGCACCGAAAACGCTATCTCAACGTCGCGGTCCGCAACGGTGAGCGATACCTCCAGGCCGGTGGGCGGGTCTTGAGTATGTGCTGTTTGCATGGGCTCAGCTCCGCTGGCTGCTTGGGCGGAAATAGGCTATTGCAATCACGACGACGGCCACCACGATGAGTATTAGGGATAGGGCTACGGCCGCGTCGGGGTCAGTTTCACGGGTGAGATAGATTTCTAATGGCATGGTTCGCGTGGTGCCCTGCAGTGAGCCGGCGAACGTAATGGTTGCCCCGAATTCCCCCAGCGCTCTCGCGAAGGTCAACACCACACCTGAGAGCAGCCCGGGCCATAACAACGGCAGCGTGATGGTAGTAAAAGTGCGCCATCGCGACGCCCCGAGCGACTGCGCGATCCGTTCATACCCGGACCCAGCTGAGGCCAGATGCGATTCCAATGTGGTGACCATAAAGGGCAACGCCACAAATGTTTGGGCAAGCACGACAGCAGTGGAGCTAAAGGCAATATCAATCCCCATTGCTGACAGATGCTCTCCGATCAAGCCGCGTCGGCCAAACGCTTCGGTGAGCAAAATACCGGCCACAACCGGTGGGATGACTAACGGCACGAGGACGATCACTCGGACGAAATTCCGACCGGGAAAATCTGTGCGGGCCAACACCAGGGCCAGCGGCACTCCGAGCACAATACAGATGAGCGTGGCTGTGAAGGCGGTGCGAAGTGATAACCACAGTGCGTCCAGAGCAGACTGACTCATCAGTAGCGCTGGCAATTCAGACCAGCTGAGACCCGTGAACAGCGCAAGAAACGGTAAGAGCAAAAAGCCGATCGTGACCGTCGCGATTACCACGGTTGCCACAGGAATGCGGGGCGTCAGTTCGTTTTGCTTCCGAGCCGAACGCTGAATCCGGGTCATCATCCGCTTTCAACCTCCGCGAGACCGAACCCGTGCGCTTCCAAAATCGCCTGCCCGCGATCGCTTTGTACAAAGTCAATGAACGCATCGGCACTTGGGCGATCGCGAGCTTCTGCGGTCCGGGCAATCGGGTAGAAATTCGGGAAGTCGGCGGCCCCCTCTAACGAGAAATCGTGGACCTCGCCTGAGGCGCCGGCCGCATCGGTGGCGTAAACCAGCCCGGCATCAGCCTGACCAGAGCGCACTTTGCCCAAGACATCTACGACTTGATGTTCCTCTGAAACCGGATTCAAAGTGATGCCCGCTTGGTCTGCAATCGTTCTCGCCAAGGTGCCACAGGGTACTTGTGGGGCGCATATCACGGTGTTCACCTCGGGTTGGGCGAGATCATCGAGCGAGTCGACACCGGCTGGGTTATCCGCAGGAACGATTCCGACGAGCGTATTGGTGGCAACGACAGTCCGTGTAGTTGTGTCAATAAGGCCGGCCTCTTCAGCGGTATCCATACTGGCCTCATCGGCGGTAGCGAGCACGTCCGCCGGTGCTCCCGCATCTAGGTTGTGGATCAGGGTCGATGATCCTGCATAGCTGAGGTCAATGTCGATTTCGGGATGCTCGGCAGCAAATTCTGTAGCGATGTCATCAAATGCTTGCTGTAAAGAAGCAGCAGCAAGCACCTGGACAGTTTTGTCTGGTGAGGTGCTCGAATGGTCCTGCTGGGCCGAGGCACATCCCGTCAGCCCCAGCACACCGATGCTGAACACTACGAGCAGGGAACGTA
>DATBUL010000012.1:0-2248 GCA_036516115.1 Enteractinococcus sp.
CGCCCGCTCCATAGTCGGTGCAGTGAAGGATGGTTATTCGTATGATTGGCAAGCTCTCCCACCCTAAGAAACTTGCGGCCCTATCAGCTGCTGCCCTGCTGGCTTTCACAGCCTGTGGCGACGGCGGAGGTAACGGCGGTGAAGACACCGAAGCTGCTGATGGTGATGTCATCACGGTCGGGATCGCCGGCGAAGTCCCCTACTCTTACCTGGATGATGACGGGAACCCAACTGGTGCCACGGTTGCCCTTGCAGAAAAAATCTTCGGAGACATGGGCTACGAAGTCGAAGCCGAACTCGTGGACTGGGACAACTTGATCCCCGGTCTTAATGCTGAGCGCTTCGATGCGATCTCCGCAGGAATGTCTATTACGCCGGAACGCTGCGAAGAAGCCGCATTCGCCGAACCAGAAATCATGTACACCACTGCCCTCGTCGTCGAAGAAGGCAACCCATTTGGGGTACAAGACCTTGACGACGTCCTCGAAGCGCAAGAAGCCGGTGAGGATATCACCCTGGCCACATTGACCGCGGGCATTGAGGCCGGTTACGCCACCGACTTAGGGCTAGATTACGACGGTGTTGGCAGTGCTGACGAAGGTATTGAAATGGTCCAAGGTGGCCGCGCCGACGTCTTCGCGATGACAGCCATCTCATTGAATCAGATGGCATCCGAGCTCGATGGTGTGGAAGTCACCGAGGGATTTGTGCAAGAAATTGACGGCGTACTCCAATACGGTGCCGGCTCAACCGTGTTCCGGCAAAACGATACGGAAACGCTCGACGAGTACAACGAACACCTCGCCGAGCTGAAATCCAGTGGCGAACTCGGTGAGATCTTAAGCGAATTCGGCTTCACCGATGCAGAGGTCCCACCAGAAGATATGACCACCGAAGCACTATGTGCAAACGACCTGGAGGCACTCCAGGACATCGAGCAGTAAGTTCATCGACGAACCGGTTCCGCACGCCTCATGCTGGCCCTGTCAGCATGAGGCGACCATAACCTTGGAAAGCGAGCTCGTATGAACTACCTCGACGCGCTGTCCATGCATGGACCCAGACTTTGGGACGGCTTCCTGCTGACCGTACAACTCACACTCATCAGCGGGATTTTAGCCTTCGTGGTGTCCGTGGTACTCGGTCTCATGGCGGGCAGCACCAAGTTACTCGTGCGTATTCCTGCCCGCATCATTATCGAGTTCTTCCGCGGCACCTCATTGTTGGTTCAACTTATGTGGTTGTTCTATGTTTTGCCCCTGTTCGGGCCGAGCCTCGGGGCTATGCTCGTGGCGGTCTTTGCACTGACTCTCAACTATGGAGCCTACGGGGCAGAAGCAGTGCGTGCATCCCTGACATCGGTGCCTCAGGGCCAGTGGGAAGCCACCGTCGCCCTGTCAATGTCGTGGCCCCACAAAATCCGTCGTGTGATCTTTCCACAAGCATGGGCCTTGATGTTACCGTCCCTGACCAATCTCTGGGTCCACTTACTGAAAGGCAGCTCGATTGTCTACATCATCGGAATGAGCGAATTTACGTTCGAACTCCTCCAGCTGCGCCGCACGACCGACTGGTTCTTCGCTCTCGCCGTTGTCGGACTGATTGTGTACTTCCTCATCGCGCTCGTGCTCACCCAACTGATGCGACTGCTTGAAGCACGGGCCAAACACAAACTTGGCCTGGGACCAAGTCTCAAAGAAATCCTGTCGCCGGTTCCGAAAACACAGCACACATCTTCTGAACCGACCCCGACGGCTGGTGGTGTCCGATGACGAACATCAAGTTACTCACCGCTGGCTTGGCAACCACCGTGGACGCTCCAGACATCGACGACAGCACCAGTTTCTGGCGCTGGGACTTCGCCTGGGAAGTCCTGCCCACCATGCTCAGCTCATTTTTCAAAGTCACCCTTGTGGTGACCGTGGTCGGAACCGTGATCGCAGCGATACTGGGATTAGTCATAGCGATCATGATTCGCCTGTTGCCTCGTCCCCTGGCCTGGTTGGTGACGTGGATTGCAAACTTTATCCGAATGACTCCCATCGTGGTGCAGCTGCTCATCGTCTTCTACGGCTTTGTGTGGATGGAGCCTATGACCATTGCTCTTATCGTGTACGGGGTGCACTACTCCACCTATATGTCGGAGGTCTACCGCGCCGGGATTGACTCAGTACCCCGAGGGCAGTGGGAGGCTTCCACAGCGTTATCGCTGCCCCAGGGCCGCACGTGGCGGCGAGTTATCATCCCA
>DATBUL010000013.1:0-71399 GCA_036516115.1 Enteractinococcus sp.
GTGGGGGTCGCGGGTTCGAATCCCGTCATCCGCTCGCAACACCCTCAGGGTGGGGTGGCCGAGTGGTGAGGCAGCGGCCTGCAAAGCCGCGTACGCGGGTTCGATTCCCGTCCCCACCTCGATCGGATTTCCGAGATGGCACGAAAGATGCTATCGTAGGAATCTGCAAGAACTTGAGTTTCACTTGGTGAAACACAAGCGCGATTGGCGCAGTTGGTTAGCGCGCTTCCCCGACACGGAAGAGGTCACTGGTTCGAATCCAGTATCGCGCACAGGATTACTTTCCTAGTAATTCACGCGGATGTAGCTCAGCTGGCTAGAGCACCACCTTGCCAAGGTGGGGGTCGCGGGTTCGAATCCCGTCATCCGCTCAGATAATACAGCAAGACCCCGGTCATACAACCGGGGTCTTTTTGTTTCTCAAGCTATTGAATGACGCTCGCACCCTCGCTGTGACCACGATAGGACTGCTAAGCTATAAGACTCTCATCGGCACTAGGTCCAGCCTCAATTATTGGAATCAATTCAGACAGGCATCACTCAGCCCGTCGGCAAGCACGAGTCGAGCACCAAAAAGGGCCCACGCAGGATTGCCGCGGGCCCTGTGGGAAAGGTTCAGAACGCGCTGCTAGAGCGCCTTTTCGCCGAGTTGGCCTTCACGGGCCAGCGCCGTCATGCGTGAGACTGTGCGGAAGTATTTTTTCATGTAACCACCAGCCATCATGTCTTCAGTAAAGAGTTGCTCGAATGGCACACCCGAGGCGACGACCGGTACATCTTTATCGTAGAGTCGGTCGGCTAGCACCACGAACCGTAACGCCATTGCCTGTTCGGTAATTGTGGTGACATTACTCAGGACCAACACATCAATATCTTTGACCAGTTCACGGTACCGCGAAGGATGCACCCGCGAAAGATTTTTCGTCAATGCGGCCCAATCATCTACGGCAAAGACTGTTTCGTCCGGGAAGTTCTGCTTGGCCACTTCAATCTCGTTGCCAACCGGAACCGGGTCTGGGGCGCGTTCCAGTCCACGGTGTCGGAAGTCTTGACCATCGACTCGTATGGTTTCAAATTGATCGGCTAAGACTTGGATTTCACGTTTGAAGTCTTGGGCTGCGAATCGGCCCTCCCCCAACGCTCCTGGCAACGTATTCGACGTGGCTGCTAATTTCACACCGGCATCGGATAGTTCACGCATCAATCGAGACATCAGTACCGTGTCGCCGGGGTCATCGAGCTCAAATTCATCGATACATACCAACGTGTATTCTTTGAGCACCTCGACGGTCGTGGTGAAGCTCAGAGCGCCGACCAAGTTGGTATATTCTACGAAGGTTCCAAACGCTTTGCGCCCCGGAGCCGCATGCCATAAAGAGGCCAGCAGGTGGGTCTTGCCGACACCGAAACCACCATCGAGATAGAGACCATTGGGTTGGCCGTTGCCATTTTTTCCACTGGCCTTCTTTGATTCGCGTCGGAAGATCGAAAATATGCCACCTGATTTTTTCGGGGCCTGCATCGACGTGGCAAAGTCCTTGAGCCGCTCAACAGCTCCGGCCTGCGAAGGATGTGCCGGGTCTGGAATATAGGTATCGAAAGACACCTCACCAAAGCGATATGACGGGTGAAACCCGGCTAAGAGTTCTTCGGAGGAAACCTGGGGGTTTCGTTCCGATAGAGCTACGATTTCAGTCACGCCTATTTCCCATCACTTGATTTTCGACACGCTGGCCGGCACAACTAAGGTCGGCCAACCTTTCCATCCTAAAACGCACGAGATGATCGTTCGCACTATTACTTTCACAGCATGGCTCACAAGTACTAGTGTGACGCCGATCGTGGCAATTAACACACAGCCTTGTATCCTTAATGTCTATCCGTGTCCCCCGCTAACGGCCAACCAGACGAAAGGCACACCTCTAGATGACTACAACAGTCCCCGTGGAACACTCTGACTACGCGCACCCGGAAAAACTCGTTTCAACCGAGTGGGTTGCTGAGCACAAAGATCACCCTAATGTCGTGGTGCTCGAGTCGAATGAGGATACCCTCCTGTATTCCACCGGTCATATTCCTGGTGCAGTGAAAATCGATTGGCATACCGAACTCAACGACCCCGTAACCCGTGATTTTATCGGACCAGAAGCTTTCGCGAAAATGGCGGCTTCCAAGGGCATTAGCCGTGACACCACCGTCATCTTCTATGGTGATAAATCCAACTGGTGGGCTGCCTATGCGCTGTGGGTTTTTACACTCTATGGGCACCAAGACGTTCGGTTGATGAATGGTGGTCGCGATAAATGGATCGCCGAAGGTCGCGAAATCACCCGTGACGTCCCACAGGTCACTGAAGGGACCTATCCCGTTGTGGAGCGAGACGACGCCACGGAACGAGCCAATAAAGCTCAGGTATTAGAAAGCATCGGGCAAATCCCACTCATCGATGTGCGTTCGAATCCTGAATACACCGGCGAAACAACCCACATGGCCGGCTATCCCCAGGAAGGAACCCTACGCGGTGGTCACATTCCAACTGCTGCATCGGTACCGTGGGCAACTGCGGCCAATGAGGACGGCACCTTCAAAGCTCGTGAAGAGCTCGTCAAGCTGTATACCGAAGAAGCCAACCTCGGCAAGACCGACCAGGTGATTGCCTACTGCCGTATCGGAGAACGCTCGGCTCACACCTGGTTCGTATTACGCTACCTGCTGGGTTATGAGTCTGTACGTAACTATGACGGCTCATGGACCGAATGGGGCAACAGCGTCGGCGTCCCAATCGTCGTCGGCGCAGAACCGGGGCAAGCTCCTCACTAAGTACGAACTGTAGATCTCGCCGGTATCGGAAGCCTTCCGATACCGGCGAAATATTTTGGGCCCGAGACACGTTAGACTTAGACGGCGGAACTTCTTGCATAGAAAGGCTCTCATTGACTGTTAGAACTCCACAGCTTCTGCAGGAAATCATTGATGATTTTCAGGACCTGCATGAACCAGAGCGTCTCGAATTATTATTAGAGTTTTCGGATAACCTTCCGGAACCACCGGCACGCTACGCCGGTCATGAAGACGAAATGGAACAGGTCATTGAATGCCAAACTCCCCTGTTCCTGGCGTTAGAGTACTCTGAGGCGTCAGATCCCGAGGTCAGGATCATTATTTCCGCTCCCCCGGAAGCTCCGACCACACGAGGCTTCGCCGGTGTGCTCGTAGAAGGCCTCTCGGGTCAACCTGCCTCGGTCATCCTCAGCGTTCCCGATGATGTCCCAAATCAGTTGGGACTGACTAACGCCCTGACGCCGTTGCGTCTGCGCGGGATGAGCGCACTTTTAGGTCGCATTAAGCGAAACATCACAACGCATCTGGGATGAATGCCATTGCACGCGGTGCAACACCGGCATTGAAAGTATTAGCTGATGCCAACGTGTGGCATCAGGTTTCAACCTACGATCATCTCGGTTCAGACGCGGGCTTCGGTCAACAAGCGGCAACGCAACTTGGCATTGAGCCCGAGCGTATTTATAAAACGTTGTGTGTCGTGACCGAAACCGGTCACTTCGTTAATGCCGTGATCGCGGTAGCCGATATGCTGCATACTAAACGCCTCGCAGCGGCACTGAAGACCAAGCAGGTAGAGATGGCCGATCCTCGGGTCGCGCAACACAAAACAGGCTATGTTTTGGGCGGTATCTCTCCGCTGGGGCAAAAACTTAGGGCTCGACTCGTTGCAGATACTTCGGTATACAACCACGAGACCATGTGGGTTTCGGCAGGTCGTCGCGGTATGTCTGTGGAAGTTCGTGTCCAAGATTTCCTGCTGCTCACCGACGCTACCGTCGCAGAGATTCGTCGATGACTCCAGATGGTTTAGCCGCGCATACCGGTTGCTTGTCCCCTGGTTGCCGTCAATGATTCCGCAATCGCATTCTCAACGGCTTGGAGAGCTTCAGCGATCGCGGGCTCTTTCTGAGCGGCTTCGGCATGAAATGCATCGAGACGATCTTTGACCGTCTTATTCTGAAGTCCTGGGAAGAGCCGTGTAAGAACGTCGGTTGAGTACAGCAATTGAACGAGTGGCCACGTGCTGGCGTCTAAGGCGGTCTCTCGGCCAAGTAATGTGGCACGAAGTCGCACATACATATCCATGCGCCCATAGGATTCTTCCGGCACATATCGCGTCCGTGGTACGAGTCCGAAGAGTCGTTTGGTCATCACCGTGATATCACCCCGGACCACGAGAGCCTGGAGAATGGAATTCTTCAGGCCCGGACGTGAAAACCTATTAATCCACTGCTCAGCATCCTGGTTCTCAGGAGCATCTTTCATAATCTGCAGGAGGGACGCTAGCGGTTCTTCGAGGTTCGTGGACACCCCGGATTTGATGATGACCACATCTCGGGTGACATAAAGATATCCTCGGCGCGCCAAGTCCGTGAGCACTGCTCCGGCTAATCCCACACGAATGGTATGCGGCTGCGTTAAGTATTTTCCGTGCTGGTCGAGGCACGTCAGCAGGTAGTACTCAGCGAGATTCAATGGCCGTTTTTTTGCATCCTGGGGTTCCGACATCATGATTCTATTGTCTCGAGTTTTGGTTCAATCCGTGGGAACTTCGCAAGACGTACCGGGTGTGTCCGATCTAACGCTCTTCAGTGGATTCAGCCTGTTGCTGGATGAAGTGTTGAGCTGTTGTCGGCCAAGCATCAGCGATGATCTTGCGCATATCGCCGATAGTGCCGGTGACATTTTTGGTTTGAGCAATGATGGGTAGGAAGTTTCCATCGCCACCCCAGCGTGGCACGATGTGTTGATGTAAATGCGCGGCGATGCCTGCTCCACCGACTTTGCCTTGATTCATGCCAAGGTTAAAACCGGCGGCTTTTGACACCTGTCGCAACACTTGCATGCCAATTTGGGTCAGCTGAGCAAATTCGGCGGTTTCGGTAAGCGTCAGGTCAGTGTAGTCCGGGATGTGCCGGTAGGGACACACTAACAGGTGCCCGGGATTATAGGGATACAGATTCATCACAACGTAGCAGGTGGTGCCTCTTGCCACGATCAGTGACGATTCGTCGTCGCGCTGAGGTGCAGCACAAAACGGGCAGGACTCCTTATCGGTGACCTGACTTTGACCTTTGGAGACATAGGCCAACCGATGAGGAGTCCATAACCGTTCGAAGGCGTCTGGCGTTCCAGCTAATGCAAAATCATCGGTGAATTCTGCATCACGATCTGCATTGCGGTGCGCCATCGTGTCCTACACCTGCTGACGCTGCTCGACAGCCGTGACGATCCGTTCGATCGCTTCATCAACCGGGACGCCATTATCTTGGGAGCCGTCGCGGAAACGGAACGAGACCGCATTGGCTTCGGCGTCTTCTCCCCCGGCGATGAGCACAAATGGTGCCTTGTGTTTGGCTGCGGTGCGAATCTTCTTCGGGAACCGATCCGATGAGTCATCGACACGCGCGCGGATGCCTCGGGCTTTGAGTTGCTCCACGATGTCGAACAGGTAATCATTGAATGCCTCAGCCACTGGGATGGCGATGACCTGTTCGGGTGCCAGCCAGGCTGGGAATGCGCCTGCATAATGCTCCGTCAGGACCCCCATGAAGCGTTCGATGGAGCCAAATAACGCACGGTGTATCATGACCGGGCGTTTGCGGGTGCCATCGGCGGCCTGGTATTCCAGATCGAATCGTTCGGGCAGATTGAAGTCCAACTGGATGGTCGACATTTGCCAGGTACGACCCAGGGCATCCCGAGCCTGAACCGAGATCTTTGGACCATAGAATGCCGCACCGCCTGGATCATCAACAAGTTGCAGGCCGGAGGCTTCCGCCACTTCGGCGAGCACGCGAGTAGCGTTATCCCAGACGTCGTCGCTACCGACATATTTTTCTGGGTCTTTGGTTGACAGCTCGAGGTAAAAGTCGTCTAAACCATAGTCTTTGAGCAGGTCCAACACGAAGTTCAAGGTGTTGGTGAGCTCATCTTTCATCTGGTCTTCAGTGCAATAGATGTGCGCGTCGTCTTGAGTCATGCCGCGGACACGTGTCAAACCGTGTACGACCCCGGATTTCTCGTAGCGATAGACCGACCCAAATTCGAAGAGTCGAAGTGGCAGCTCTCGATAAGAGCGGCCGCGCGAGGCAAAGATCAGGTTGTGCATCGGGCAGTTCATGGGTTTCAAATAATAATCTGCCCCGGCCCGGGTGACCTCCCCGGTTTCTTCGTCACGAATCTCGTCGATGTGCATCGGCGGGAACATGCCCTCGGCATACCATTCCAGGTGTCCGGAGGTTTCGTAGAGGTTTTGCTTAGTGATGTGTGGAGTGTAGACGAACTCGTAGCCGGCTTCTTCGTGTCGACGACGGGAGTAGTCTTCCATTTCCTTGCGGATGATACCACCCTTGGGGTGGAAGACCGGCAGACCCGAGCCCAGTTCATCGGGGAAGGAGAACAGATCCATTTCGGCACCGAGTTTGCGGTGGTCACGGCGTTCCGCTTCAGCGATGCGTTCTTGATAGGCCACCAGATCGTCTTTCGACGCCCACGCGGTACCGTAAATACGCTGGAGCTGCGGGTTGTTTTCGGATCCCAACCAGTAGGCGCCGGCGGCACGAGTCAGAGCGAAACCGTTCGCGATAAGTTTGGTCGACGGGATGTGTGGCCCGCGGCAGAGGTCGTACCAGACGACTTGGCCTTTACGGTCCTGGTTGTCGTAGATGGTAATTTCACCAGCACCGATTTCGACTGCGGCACCTTCGGCTGCGGCTTCCTCATCATGCTGACGATCGAGCAGTTCCAATTTATAAGGCTCGTTGGCGAGTTCTTTTCTTGCCTGAGCTTCATCGACGGCACGACGGTCGAACGTTTGGCCGGCTTTCACGATGCGCATCATACGCTTTTGGATCTCTTTGAGATCGTCGGGGGTGAAGGGTTCATCGACGTCAAAGTCGTAGTAAAAACCGTCTTCAATGAATGGTCCGATGCCGAGTTTGGCGTCGGGGTGCAGTTCCTGGACGGCTTGAGCCAGAACGTGGGCGGTGGAGTGGCGCAGGACTTCAAGGCCTTCTTGATCTGTGATGTCGACGCGCTCAACGGTGGCACCGGCTGGGATGACACGGAAGAGATCCTGAAGGACGCCATCGACCTTCATCACTACCGTAGTTTTTTCTTCTGCGAACAGGTCATTGCCTGTGGTTCCTTCAGCGACCTGCATGGTTTGGTCGTCTACGGTAATGGTCATTTCTTTGGGTTCGGCCACGTGCCAATTCCTCCTTGTGTCAGGCTGAAAATTCGGTGGCATACTGGACCACCGATAAGCCACCCGTCATTCTATCTGGTTGGCAGCCTGTTTGCAGGGGACTCACGGCGGGGTGCTTAGTCGGTCTGAATATCGACGACAAGACGGACCGGATCATCCAGAATGGTCACCGCATAGGGCCGTTGTTCATCGAGACCAATGAAGTAACTTGAGGTTGCCTCCCAGGGGGCGAACACCACCACACTTTGTGCTTCGGTGGTGTCGAGATCCGTGATGGGGTCATTGACTTGCATCAGCTGGTCGACATCAACGTCGTCAATGCTTGCGGTACCAGACCAAATGATTTCAAGCGCGGTGTTTTGGTCGAGGTCCAGGGGTTCACCCGAGCCGGGGGCCACCGGATCATCGGTGTATTGGACGAGCATGCTTGGGGTGCCGGTACCGGCATGTTCGATGACGATAGGTTCGAATCCATCATGCGTTGCGGAGCGCATGGCGACCGGATAGATGCCCTGGGTTTGGCCGTATTCTGGCCAGGTTTCGGACTCGTATCGGGCGGTACTAAATTCTCCCACCGGCTGGGTGCTGGGTTCTTGCTGAGAGGGGCTGGGCTCATCCTGTGGAGTGGCGCTGACAGTGGGGGCTTGTGATGGTGGAGCAGCGTTATAGCCTGAATCTTGATCCGAACTACAACCAGTGGTGACCAAACCGATGATAAAAGCGGTGCTGACCATGCGTAATGTCAGAGCGGGACGTTGCGGTTTCATTTCGGGACCACCTTGTTCAAGCCTGTTGAGTTATGTCTTCATGATATCCCAGGACCGGCATGTCTGAGCTGGGGTGGTGATGTTTTCGGAGGTGACTTTGATGTCGGACAGGCGGCAGTGCAGCGTTGCGAGTAAACCAGTTTGCCCAGTGATCACGTTCGGTGTCGAAGTAGTCGGGATCAGGTAGCGCCGCAGGGTTATGCATGTCCCAGGCTCGGATGGCCTGTACGGTGATCCCGCGGGTGCCGGTGCGCCGGGTCGTCCCTTCGATCAATAACAATCGGGAGGAAAATAATATGTCACCGGTCGCGTGTTGGGCCTGAGAGAAAAAGGACGTATCAACCACACCGGTGCCGTCGTCTATAGAGATAAACACCACCCGGTTCCCCGAGCGCATCGGGGGTGTTTGGGTAGCCACTCGCACTCCTGCTACGAGCACCCGAGTGTGGTTTCGAAGGCGTAATAATTGCTCTGCGGTGGTGACCCCTAGAGCATTCAAATAGGGCTTGTGGGATTGCATCAGATGCCCGGTGGTATCGATTGCGGTCAGATCTAATTCGGTTCGGATTTTTTGGTCTTCTGTGGGTTCTGGGAAGAGTGCTGGCAACGTGTCGAGTTCGGTATCTCCCAGGGCGAAGGCTTGTTGGCCTTCGATCTGGGGCGCACCGGTGCGGAAGGTGCGGCCGGTGCGATCGCTGCGGGTAGGTGAATGTAATAATTCCAGGTGGTGGACGACGTCGGTGCGATTGATGCCGGTTGCCGGGAAGATACTGTCAAGCGCTCCGAGCTGCGCAAGGTTTTCAAAACTTTTCTTACTCAACCGGGCCCGATCGCGAACATCGGCCAGGCTATCGAAGGGTTGCGCGTGCTCGATTCGGCGTTTTTCTTTGTGCGTGAGTCCTAATACCGTGTTGAGCGACAGCCGGATCCCCCACGGATGTTCCGAAGTTTGTGACGATGCGGGCAACGGTTCTAAGCGCATCTGGGTGGTGGAAGCGTTGATATCGACCGGTAGGATTTCGATACCCATGCGGCGGGCCTCTGCCACCATGAGCCGTTGTGGATACATCCCAGGGTCATGTTCAAGAACTGCGGCCATAAACGCTGCGGGGTAATGGGTTTTGAGCCAAGCGGACTCAAACGTCGGGATGGCAAAGGCCGCACCGTGGGCTTTGCAAAAGCCAAACGACCCGAATGCAGCCAAGGTCTCCCAGACTTCGTCGATCACCTCGATATCCCAATTATTTTCCATGGCCTTGGCGCGAAAGTATTTTTCGACGTCGTCTTGGCTATCGGACCCTAACCGGCGGCGGAATTCGTCGGCGGCGGCCAGCCCACAACCAGTCATCGCATCCAAGGTGCGCAGTAATTGTTCGTGAAAGACTGTCACCCCGTGGGTTTCTTCCAGAATCGGTTTTAACGCTGGGTGCGGGTAATGCGCTGGTGCCAGTTGATGCCGGTAGTCCAAAAATGGCCGGACCATATCGGATTTCATGGGTCCGGGTCGAAACAGTGAAATGTCAATAATTAGGTCGGTAATGGATTCGGGTTCAAGTTTGCCGATCAGTTCCCGCTGTCCGGGGGATTCGATTTGAAAACATCCCAGTGTATGGGTGGTTTTGATCATCGCGAAGGTCTCGGGATCATCATGCGGGATGTCTTCAAGATTGATGGTTTCTCCGGTGGTGCGAGCAATTTCTTCGAGCGCATAAGCAATCGTGGATTGCATACGCACTCCGAGCACATCAAGTTTCAGCATGCCCATGGGATCCATATCGTGTTTATCAAACTGACTCATGGCCAGTCCCATTCCGGAAGCCTCAACGGGGGTTCGGTCTAAGAGGGTTTTATCGCCGAGGATGACCCCACAGGGATGCATGGAAATATGGCGTGGTAATCGATCGAGCCGTTCCGTGAGATCCACCAGAAGGTCCAGTTGTTGGTTGCCAGATTTGCGACTGTTGTGCAATTGGGTGGCAAAGTTTTGCAATTCGGGCATGTGTTCAAGGGCCTGACGAAAATCTGCGGCCGAGAATCGCCACAATTTTTTCGCCAGCTGATCGACGTGGTCGCGCTCTAATCCAAGTGCTCTGCCAGCGTCACGCACCGCACCGCGGACGCGATAACCGTTTTGCATGCTCATCAGCGTGGTACGTTCGGCGCCAAAGCGATCGAATATTGCATGATAGATTTCGTGACGACGAGCGGATTCCACATCGATATCAATATCTGGCAGGGTGGAACGATCCTGGGAGAGGAACCGTTCAAAAATCAGATTGTGTTCGATGGGATTGACGTGTGAAATCCGCAGGGCATAATTCACCAACGACGACGCCCCAGAGCCCCTGGCTGAAACCCGGACGTTGCGGTCTTCAATCATCTCGACAACTTCAGCCACGGTGAGGAAGTAGCTGGAAAACCCCAGATTCTGGATGATGTTGAGTTCGTGATCTAACCGCTGCAACACGCGATTATAATGCGCTGAAGCGGGATCCAGGTTCCCAAAACGCTGCTCCACACCCGCTCGGGCACGTTGCGCAAGGACCGTCGCGGGATCGCCGTTGATGCCGATAACGTCAAATTCCGGAACACGAGGTTGCCCCCAACCAATATCCTGGGCTGGGTCCAGAGCGCAGCGTTCGGCAAGCTGCTGGGTGTGTGCCAAGAGTTGTTGTGCTGCCGCCACTCCCAGCCCTGCTTCGTGCGTGATTTCGCGTGCCAGCGCGTGCATCGTGCTAGACGATTTCAGCCACCCTTGTCCGTTGGGTTGGAGATCCGTGAGATTATCAAGACTCGACAGCGCTCGAGCGGCGTCCACGACGTCGGCGGTAGCAGCTCCATCCGGTGTGGCATACCGCACCGCATTGGTTAAGACTGCTGAAAGCCGCACATCATGGCTGGCACGCAACATGCGCACGGCCTGCGCCGTGGATAACCGTTCGGTGGGCAACGCTAAATGCGAGACGATTTCCACGTGTGCGCTGTCTTGTGGCAAAACGTGTTTCCAGAGCTTTAGTCGGCTCCGGCCTGCTACATATTTTCGTTTGCGCATCAACAGGCCCACGTCTGATTCTGGTCCTATTAACACATGTAGTCCCTGGCCTGTGGCCTCCGCGAGCTGAGAAATCAAGACATAGGGTTGTTGTTCTCGAGTCAGCTGCGTGTGCGCGCACGAAATAAGACGCACTAAAGCCTGGTAACCGGCCCCCAAATTCTGGGCGGTTCCAAAGCCGACATGAGCAGCACTGGCCGCAAGAATCGTGACTCGCCCCGCGGACAGTTCTTGCCCGTCGACGGTATATTTCGGATCCCATTTCACCGCAAGATTTACTCCGATCACCGGGGCAATATTGTGGGCCCTGCAGGCCTTGAGATGTTTGGCCATCCCATAGAGCCCATCACGATCCGTGCACGCCAGGATCTGGGCGCCATCGGCCGCCGCGACCTCGACGAGTTCTTCGGGCCAGGAGACTCCGAAGTGCGCCGAGTACGCGGTGGTGACATTGAGATGAGCAAAAGGCGCCATGTCTAGGCGGCTTCCTCCAACCGCAACGCATCGTGTACTTGTACGAGGCGCCAGCGACCAGATTCGATGTGGTGGGAAATATCTAAGGTCAAGACGGGAGCATTCGCGGCCCGGGTGAGACTGACTTGGACTCGCCAGACCTGATAGTCCACCAACCCGGGGCCTTGCCCAAGGGCTGCCCGGTATTCTTCGGCCCACCAGCGACGGCGAACATACCAGCGTTGCGGTTGAGCCTTGACGGTATACGACCGGCCCCCGTAATTCAGGTGTAACGGAATACCTGCGGTCGTGCAGGTCACGCGGATGGATTGTGTGAGTGTACCCATGAAATTCCCCTTCTGATCAGTGGCCTCAGAGCCTAACGGTGGTTCGCGCTCTCAGCATAAAAATCTGGGCGGACACGATAAGCGACTCTGTTGCCAATGCGCCGCAACATTCATAATGGGGAAGATGACCAACACCGCTTTTGATGCCGTATTGACCAAGCTGCTGGATTCGCCCCGGATCACTGCAATATCCACGAAATCGGGCCGAATCCTCACGACCGTGCAGCAATTAAAACAAGACGGCACCGGCTATGTCAGTCAACTATGGGATGTGACCGACACACCAGTGCAGCTGACATACGCCGATGATTCCGTCACGGCTGTTGAACAAGCTGACGACGGCCAGGTCTACTTTTTATCTTCGCGGCCCTCAGTGGCCAAAGACCCCGATGCTCCCGCCGAGGCCGGAGCAAAACTGTGGGTATTACCACCCGTGGGCGAGCCTCGAATCGTGGCGCAACGCACCTGGGGTTTTTCCGGCCTGAAAGTTGCGGCAAATAAGCTGGTGGTCACAATGCAGTGGCACAGTGCCGCGACCACTCATGACCAACACGAGGAATTGGCCACCACGCGCGACAACGCCAAGGTCACCGGCGTCGTCCATTCGAAGTTTCCGACCCGATACTGGGATCAAGACTTACCGGCTGGGCGTACGGTCTTTGGTATCGCACCAATCCCGGAACCTGGGCAGCAAGTCGAGTTTATTCGCGTGAATCTGCCACCCGGACGCCTGGTGAACTGGCATCTGGATACAGCGGGAAGCTTTGCACTGGTCACCATGTCCCAGCATCGCGGCAACACCCCCGATGAGGTAGAAACCCAGGTGATCTATCGGGTGGATTTCATCACCGGACAGACCGTCGAGCTGTTGGTTTCCACCCCGCAGCACGAATACAGTGCCGGGGCCATCAGCCCGGATGGTACGCGCGCCGTCGTCAGCATCAGCACCCCGTGGCGAGAGGGCACCAATCTGGCGGTTACCGCTGGCCTGCTGGAGCTGCCCTCGGGGCTGGTGCGACCATTGTGGCCACACCTGGATCGCTGGGTTTCTCCTGCCTGGTTGACCAACGCGCATTTGGTGACCGCGTGTGATGACGAGGGCGCCGGCGCGATCTATGTGGGCCACAGCGAGGAACAGCTGCCGACCCGTCTGACCGCCCCGGTGGATACCTGGCAGTCCCACGACGACTTGGATGCCGCCCGGGCCTATGACGCCGTGACCACGGATGCCCAAGTCAATACCGCCGACGAAGCAACCGTCTATGCCATCGCTTCGGGTATTACCGCCAGCCCACAGTTGGTCCGGTTTTCGTTCAGCCCGGCAGCACCCGTCGTGACCGATCCGGTGGTCGTCGACACCGCCGCGCCAGCCCTCGACTCCCCCGGCCGACTCGAGACACTGAGCACCACTGCCCCCGACGGCACGAGGGTGCGCTCCTGGTTGCGCCTACCCGAGGGTGAAGGCCCCTTCCCGATGTTGGTGATGGTGCATGGTGGACCCTGGGGATCGTGGAATGCCTGGACCTACCGTTGGAACCCTGATCCATTCGTGGCAGCCGGTTACGCGGTATTACTGCCCGACCCGGCGGTATCCACCGGCTACGGCCAGCACATGATCGACCGCGGTAATCAACAGCTCGGTGGCACCCCATTTTCCGATCTGCTGGCGCTGATTGATGCAGCCGAAGCGCGCCAGGATATTGACGATACGAAAACCGCCATGTCCGGTGGTTCCTACGGTGGGTATCTGGCCAATTGGGTTGCCGGGCACACCGGCGATCGATTCCGGTGCATTATTAGCCACGCGTCACTGTGGGATACCACCGCGATGGGTCAGACCACCGATAATGCCGTCTGGGACCGGGCTATGGCCCCGCAGTCCCAGTACTCACCCCACCTACACGCCGGCGACATTGCCGTCCCTATGCTGGTGATTCACGGGGATAAGGACTATCGAGTCCCCATCGGCCAGGCTCAGCAGCTCTGGCATGCTCTGCATACGGTGACCCCGCCCATTACCGACGATGACGGCCACACCGCGCACCGCTACCTCTACTTCCCAGATGAAGGCCACTGGATTCTGTCCCGGGGCAATGCTGAAGCTTGGTACCGGGTGTTTTATAACTTCTTGGATGTCCACGTACATGGTGCTTCCGAGCAGCTACCGCCACAACTCGGCTAGACCCGCAACGTGACTAGACCAGGGTGTCCTGGCCACCGGTTGGATCAAACGGTTCGATGAGTTCTGGACCGTTGTTGCGCACCGACCCAACCGCCGGATCCACCGGATACATCTCCCACTGGCTGGCTACATCATAAGCCTGGCTGACCACGGCATCGACCAGCTGCGATGCTTCCTCCTTGGAAACCTCTCCTGAGCCCAGCCACTGATCCATCATGTTCCGACTCATTGGTAACGGCAGCCGGTCGTGCAGGGCTGACAGGTCCTGGAGGATCTCGGGTTGGTCACCGTCTGGTTGTGGGGAAGCACCGGTCAGGATCGTCGTCGAGAGCACCCACGGGGCGTCCTCCTCGGCGGCCGGATCTTTCCACCATTCATAGAGACCGGCAAAAAAGATGGGTGAGCCGTCTTTAGGCCGGACAAAATATGGTTGTTTGCGCTCGCCCTTAGTTTCCGGGGCCAACCATTCGTAGTAACCATCTACGGGAACCGCAGCTCGGCGTGTTTTGACGGCCGAACGGAACGACGGTTTCTCAATAACGGACTCGGAGCGGGCATTAAAAGTGCGCTGACCAAAAGACAAATCTTTGGCCCACACCGGGACCAGGCCCCAGCGCGCCATATACAGGTTTCGTTGCCACGGAGTGGTGGGATCTTTGGGATCTTGATAATGTTCCACGACCACGGGCACATCTTTGGTGGGTGCCACGTTATAGTCGGGATGTAGCTCTTCAAAATGCACTGCATCGGCACCCGTGGCTGCCATGAGATCACCGATTGCTCGGGCCATTACATATCGTCCGCACATAGTTCCAGTATGCCAGGTGTCAGAGATGAAAACGATGGGGCTGTCCAGCATCAACGCACGGGCGAATCTTATATATCAGCGTGTTGTCAACCATGGTCATTCCGGGACGGATATGGTCAGATAGTGTGTGACCCGCCCATGATAACTCGTGGGCGAAACTGTGATTTCAAGGAGAGATAATGGCGTATAAGGTTCAGGCCGCCGTTGTGCGGGCCAAAGATGCACCAGTGACCATCGAAACAATCATCGTGCCAAAACCCGGTCCCGGTGAAGTGGTTGTTGATGTATCGACCTGCGGTGTCTGCCACACCGACTACCTGTATGTCGAAGGCGGGGTCGGGGATAACTACCCGTATCTGCTGGGTCACGAATCCACCGCGGTCGTCGCTGAAATCGGTGAAGGTGTCACCAACGTTGCCGTGGGTGACAAAGTCATTTTGAACTGGCGTGCCGTGTGTGGCGAATGCCGGGCCTGTAAGAAAGGCCAGCTGCAATACTGCTTTGCCACCCATAACGCGAAACAAAAAATGACCCTTGAAGATGGCACCGAACTGGAAGCAGCCTTGGGCATTGGCTCCTTTGCTGAAAAGACCCTGGTCGCCGCCGGGCAATGCACCAAGATTGAAGCCGATCTGGAAGAGCACCAGGATGCCGCCGTTGGGCTCCTGGGCTGTGGTGTCATGGCCGGTATTGGTGCAGCCATTAACACCGGTGAACTCCAGCGTGGTGAATCCATGGCCGTCATCGGCTGTGGTGGCGTCGGGATGGCCGCCATTCAGGGCGCCAAACTGGCAGGAGCAACCAAGATCATCGCCGTCGATATTGACGATGCCAAGCTGGAACAGGCAAAAACCCTGGGCGCGACCCACACCGTGAACTCCAAACAGGTCGATGCGGTCGAGACCATTCGCGAATTAACCGACGGCTTCGGTGCAGACCTGGTGGTAGAAGCCGTGGGCCACCCAGAAACCTATAAGCAGGCATTCTACGCGCGCGACCTTGCTGGCCGCGTGGTGCTGGTTGGTGTACCCCACCCTGATATGAAACTGGAACTACCTTTCCAAGATGTCTTCAGTCGCGGTGGTTCACTGAAGTCCTCATGGTACGGCGATACCCTGCCATCGCGGGACTTCCCCATGCTGGTTGAACAATACCTGCTGGGCCGGTTGGATCTGGATGCGTTTGTCACCGAGCGCATCTCAATCAATGACATTAATGAAGCTTTCGACAAGATGAACGCCGGCAAAGTCCTGCGCTCAGTAGTGGAGTTGTAATATTCATGGCCAAGATTGAAAACATTGTCACCTCGGGCACCTTCTCGCTGGATGGGGGCACCTGGGATGTAGACAACAACGTCTACCTCGTGGGTGATGACACCTCGGTCATCGTGATTGATCCGGCTCACGAAGTCGATAAAGTTCGTGACGCCATCGGTGGTCGGACTGTCTCAGCTATTTTGCTGACTC
Source organism: Enteractinococcus sp. (assembly GCA_036516115.1). Classification (GTDB taxonomy): domain Bacteria; phylum Actinomycetota; class Actinomycetes; order Actinomycetales; family Micrococcaceae; genus Yaniella. The sequence continues at coordinate 16,349 of DATBUL010000013.1, forward strand.
ACGGCCACGACGACCACATTTCCGAAGTCATCAAACTTCGCGAGATGGTGGATGCGCCGGTTTTGATTCATAAAGATGACCAGATGCTGTGGGATGCCACCCACCCAGACCAACAGCCAGATGGTTATATCAACGACGGCGATGAATTCACCATTGCTGGTGTCACTCTGACTGCGATCCACACCCCGGGCCACTCCCCCGGTTGTGTCGTCTTCCACGCACCAGAACTCGAAGGTGGCGTCCTCTTCTCCGGCGACACCCTGTTCAACGGTGGTCCTGGAGCAACCGGACGGTCCTACTCGGATTTCGACACCATCATCGAATCCATCAAAAATAAGATCTTCACCCTACCGGACCACACCAAGGTGTTGACCGGTCACGGTGACTCCACGGTGATTGGTGAAGAAAAACCACACCTGGATGAATGGATTGCCCGCGGTTACTAAATCGTGCTAGCACCATTCGGGGGCTCCACAATCACAACAGATTGTGAAGCCCCCGAATTTTTTAATGCAGAGCTTAGTTTTCGGTGAGACGCACCGTCTGTGACTGTTCACTGCGGCCAAAAACGCCGTCGGCGTCATACAGTATGGCGGAAGTAATACCGCCACCGGTTTGACCGATGTTGGCTGAAATTGCAAAACCTAGCCAGTCCCCGACCGGTTGGCGCAGGAAGTGGATCGTGAGATCCACATTGGCGAAAAAGACATTTTCCTCGGATGGTTCGGCAAGCGGTGCCAGCCCATTTGCGGTGTCAGCCAGTCCAACCAGTTTCACGAACGGGGTGGTGTTTTCACCTTCGATGACGTCTAAGTCGGTGGTAATCCAAACGCGTCCGTGTCCAGGTGCATGATCGGCGAATTTTCGGGCCTGAATCGAACGAATGAAACCGCCTGGCCAGCGCTTGGACATCTCGTCCCACGGTTCGGCCTCTTCCACAGGTGGCAAGATTGGGTCGCATATATTCGCGACCCGAGAGGTATCAGAGGTAATGATTTTCCAGGTTCTGCCAACCAATACCGCACGCCCTTGAGCATAGACGGTTGATTGAATTAACTCGATGGTTCGACCCGGGCGCACCGTCTCAGTGACCACTTTGACTTCTCCCGCATGCAATTTCCCTAAAATGTCGAAGCTGATTCGACTGGTGAGAAAATCTTTTCTCGGATGATACGCTTCCAGTTCGGCTGCTACCAGACCCGAAACCGGTGCCATATGCAATTCGTCGTCTTGCCAGGCACCTTGGGCATGAGGGGTTGAGACGAAAAATGAGGTGCGCACGTCTTCGGTGATTTCGATGGGTTTTGTACGCCGAAAATACGCCGGGTTATTTCGTTGAGTTGCTTCCTGTGATGAGGTCATGTGCCTATCCTGCCAGATACCGCCTACCCCTGTGAGGTGTGGCACTGCAATGTTTCTTAAAGGTGTTCAGTGATTGACGAGAAACTTAAAGAAACATCGGAGCGAGTTCACCGGTGATCACAAAGACGCCCATCCCGAGAACAAACCATCCAAAACCGGTCTGGAGCCGCTGAGCAGAAATTTTTGCGGCCAGACGAGCGCCGAAGACCGAACCGAGGATCGCCAAGATAGTAAAGGCCAGGGTGACCGGCCAGTTGATACTCACCGCAACAATATGTCCACCGAGTGCTGCCATGTTTTTTAACACAATGGTCAGCAGTGAGGTTCCGATAGCAAGATGCATCGATAACCCAGCGAATATAACCAGCGCTGGCACGATGAGAAAGCCACCGCCTGCACCCACGAGCCCGGTCACTGCGCCAACACCCGCTCCGATCAGAAGCGAAAGCCAGATTTTCGGCCGCTGAGGCTCACCGTTATCGGTGGGACGTTTTCCACGAATCATGTTGAGCGAGGTGACAATCATAATGACCGCAAACAGGGACATCAGTACGAAGTCCGGGATAAATTGTGCGACCCAGCCGCCAAGAAATGCCCCGGCCATAGAAGCCAAGCCAAAGGGTAGACCGATACTCCAGGACACCTGTTGACTACGCCAGTGCGGCAGCAGCGCTATCAACGATGTGATTGCCACAATGACCAACGAGGAAGCGATGGCTTCTTGCGTCGGCATGCCCATAATGTAATGCAGTATGGGCACGGTCAAGATTGATCCACCGCCTCCCAGCAGGCCAAGCGAAAGCCCAACAAGTAGGGCTAGCACATAACCAAGAACCACCATGACGGCTTAGACGTCAACGAGGGTTGGATTATTGCCGGGTATGGCTGCCCACGTTCCAAAGTTCCCGTCGAGCTCTATGACGTGATGGCCTGCGCGACGAAGTGCTGAGGCACCAACCGCCGCGCGTCGACCTGAGGCACAATAGACGACGATTGGGGTGTCCTGAGGCAGTTGATCTTGATTCCACAATACGCGACTTGCAGCCAGTTGTTGTGCTCCGGGAATGAATCCTGCCGCATACTCGGTGATATTGCGCATATCAAGCAGATGGTTGGACGTCCCGCTGGCGAGTTCCTCAAGTGTCATGACTGGCACGCCGTCACCCAATAACCCATCCAGTGTGGGGACGTATCCGGTCAGGACATCAACGCCGACCCGAATGAAGTGATCGCGATAGCTTGCGGCTTCCTCCTGGTTCTGTGCAAAGATTACGAGTTCTCGTTCTTCTTCCTCGGGGTTATAAGCCCACGCAATATGTGTGGCAGCCTTGGAGGCGTCTGGAATCGACAGGGCCCCGTCAACAGCGGCATCATAGCGTTCAGTATGGTGCCGGGTATCAACAAAGATCTTCTCTTGTCGATCGAGCAACGGTTTCAAATCATCCGGAGAGTATTCAATCAGTTCTGGTAACTCTCCCAGGATGGCTGGGCCTTGCCGGTTTTGAACTTTCATCCGACCGAAATAGGAATGCGCGTCGGGCTGAGAACTCAGGAGCTCTTCTACAAAGCCGTCCATGTCGTCATTTTCCAGATATTTCCCCCACCAGGAGAAATTACGTTCATACCCAATGGTGGTCGTTGGAACCGCTCCTAATGCCTTGCCACAGGCTGAGCCGGATCCATGAGCCGGCAAGACTTGCACATAATCAGGCAAGGTGAGGAAATGGTCCCGCAGCGATGCAAAGAGGTCTCGGGCACCACCGAATCGGGTGTCGATTCCCCCTGCAGCAGCATCAAGCAAGTCTGGTCTACCCAGATCGCCCACAAAGACAAAGTCGCCGCTGAGCATGAAGCCAGGTTCTGAGGTTTGGGCTCCATCGGTCACCAGAAATGCCAGGTGTTCTGGGGTATGGCCCGGAGTATGGATCGCTTCAATGGTGATGTTGCCGATAGTGATCTGATAGCCGTGCTTCATCCGGACGGCGTCGTTAAAGCCTGCACCGTAGGTCCAATCGGGTCCACCTTCATCTGAAACATATACTTGTGCACCGGTGGCATTGGCTAATTCCAATGTTCCTGAGAGATAGTCAGCATGAATATGGGTTTCGGTGACGGCCACAATTTCCATGCCTTCACGTGCTGCGATATCAAGGTAGACCTGGATGTCTCGACGTGGATCGACCACAACGGCAGTGTTGTCGACTTGGCAGCCAATCAAATAGCTTCCCTGTGCTAAATCAGGGTCATAAATATGTTCAAGTAGCATGTCGTTTCCTCCGTTGGTGTTGCGGGTTAACGCCCGAAAAGACGAGCCATAATGCCCGGAGCTGCGGCTCGAGCCGCAGCAATTTCTTGCTGAGAATGCTTTCCGTTGCACCATTGTGCGGTTGGTACAGATGCTTTGACCGCATCAATATGTTGGCCACAGCCAGCCCACGTCGTTTTTCCGCACACATTGCATTTCGCTGGTCGACACATATTTTTCTCCATCCATCATCGACGGTTATTTCATATACCCCCAGGGGTATAGAGGAATATACCCCATAGGGTATGATGGGTGCAAATCTCAAGAACGTTCTAGGAGGAATTCATGGTGCAATCCACCGGTCTGGAAAAAGACCCAGCAGCGAAAAAGAAGATCGTGAATCGCTTGCGTCGGGCGCATGGTCAATTAGCGGCCGTCATTCAAGCCGTAGAAGATGATGCACATTGTTCAGAGATCGTCCAGCAACTCTCGGCAGTATCGAAAGCGGTCGATCGGGCTGGATTCTTAGTCATTTCTTCGGCCTTGCAGGAATGCCTTGCCGATGATGACACGCTGGATGAGGATATCGCACAATTGGAAAAACTGTTCCTCTCGTTTGCCTGACCCCAGTTCACTTCACGGGCTGACATTGTGCTGCAACGCCACGGCCTTTGGTACACAATCTCAACTTGAGCCTGAACAAAGCCTTGCTGAACAATGGGATGACTGGCTGGTCGCTTCATACCGCCCTTGATCGTAGGCGTCTTGAGCTGACGTGTTTCCGATGGGAAAATGGAAGAACACGATTGGATGACGCCCATGAATCATGCAACTGACTATCTGGTGGTTGGTGCTGGAGCGAGCGGGTTAGCCTTCGTGGACTCTTTGATCACGGAATCAGATGCGAGCATCGTTGTAGTAGATCGTCGTGATGATGTCGGTGGCCATTGGTGCGACACCTATCCCTTTGTTCAGCTCCACACCCCTTCAGCGTATTACGGGGTCAACTCCATACCGTTAGGCGAAGACCGTCTTCAGGAATCCGGTCGGAACGCTGGGTTCTATGAACAAGCAACCGGCCCTGAACTTCAGGCATACTTTCGTAGAGTCCTACAAGAGCGACTGCTACCCTCACAGCAAGTCACGTTTTTACCACACCATGACTACCTTGGGAGCAGCCACGGCATCGCGAAGCTGCGCGATCTCAATACCGACACTGCTCATGAGATCACTGTGCGACAGAAAGTCGTGGATGCACGCTATCAGCAGGCTTCGGTACCGGCGACCCATACGCCCTCATTTTCGGTGGATGACCACGCAGCGTTCATCCCGATCGGACAGCTCTCCACACGAGCCGGAGACTATGACAGTTTTATCGTCATTGGGGCAGGTAAAACCTCAGTGGATGCTTGTCTGTAGCTCCTTGATGCGGGCATGGCACCTGAACAAATCCGTTGGGTTCGACCTCGCGAAGCCTGGTTTCTTGACCGAGCCCAGTTGCAGCCATTTGAACAGGTGGGCGCTTTGATGGAAGGTGCCGCCCATGAGGCCGAGGCGGGTGCCAACGCTACAGACGTACCTGACCTGTTTCATCGTTTAGAAAAGGCCGGGCGCGTCATGCGCCTGAATGAAGACCTCGAGCCAACCATGTATCGGGTGACGATGCTCAGCCGTAGAGAACTCGCCGACCTGAAGAAAATTACCGGTGTCATTCGCCGGGGTCATGTCCGTGCCGTGGAACCGAAATACCTGGCATTCGATGACGGCCACCTGAGCATTGGCACCAAGGAATTGATGGTTGATTGCTCTGCTTACGGGCTCGCACCTGCCCCGCCAGTGCCGATCTTTCGTCAGGATGCCATCATACTGCAGCAGATCAGGCATGCTTCCCCCACTTTTAATGCCGCCTTGATCGCTTTTCTGGAAGCGCACCGAGACACCGATGATGAGCGAAACTGGCTAGCACCTCCAAATGGGTATACGAGCAAACCCGCAGATATCCTTATGATGTTAATCCACACCTGGGATGCAGCCGAGCGTTGGCGTGGTGTCCCGGATGTCAAAGAGTGGATATCCCATAGTCGCTTGAATCTCACTCGGGGGCTGAGCGCCCATATGAATGATCCACGTGTACGTGCTGCGGTTGAACGGTATGTCACAAATCTGCCGAAAGCACGAAAAAATATGCTTGCCCTTGCACGTTCCTAACCCGGCATCGGACAGGATAAGCGTAAGGGCTCGATCTGACCATTTCAGGTTAGTCCGAGCCCTTTGAATCACCGTCTGTCAAGTAGCGTTAGAAGTCCCAGTCGCTATCTTCGGTCTCTTCAGTAGCGCCAATGACATATGAGGAACCGGAGCCCGAGAAGAAGTCATGGTTCTCATCGGAGTTCGGGCTCAAAGCTGACAGGATGGCTGGGTTCACGTCAGTCACCGAATCCGGGAACATGGCTTCATATCCCATGTTCATCAACGCTTTATTGGCGTTGTAGTGGAGGAACTTTTTGACGTCTTCCGACAAACCAAGAGGATCATAGATGTCGTGGGTGTATGCCACTTCATTGTCATAGAGATCCAGGAGCATATCAAAAGCAAATTCTTTGAGTTCCGCTGCGCGTTCTGGCGATTCGTTTTCCATGTTGCGCTGGTACTTGTATCCGATGTAGTACCCGTGGATTGCTTCGTCACGGATGATCAAACGGATCAGATCTGCGGTGTTGGTCAAACGCGCCTGGGACGACAGGTACATTGGCCAGTAGAACCCTGAGTAAAACAGGAAGGACTCGAGAATGACCGACGCAATTTTGCGTTTCTGCGGGTCATCACCTTCATAGTGTTTGATAATCTCGTGGGTTTTATACTGCAGTGTTGGTTCTTCACGAGTCCAACGGAAAATATTATCGATGGCTTCGGTTGAGGCCAGGGTCGAGAAGATCGATGAGTAGGACTTGGCGTGCACGGCTTCCATGAAGACGATATTCGACAACACCGCTTCTTCGTGCAGTGTGAGCGCATCTGGGATCAATGACAGCGCACCCATGGTGCCCTGGATGGTGTCGAGCAGGGTTAGACCGGCGAAGACTTTCATCGAAACTTCGCGCTCATCTTCGGTCATATTCGCCCAGGATTGTAAGTCATTGGCGAGCGGAACTTTTTCAGGCAACCAGAAGTTGGTGGTCAGACGGTTCCAGACTTCCAGGTCTTTCTCGTCTTCGATTCTGTTCCAGTTGATCGCCTGGTACGTGGGGATGCGCTGCGCTACTTCTTCAGGAGTCATGCAACTTTCTTTCTACGGTTTCGTGGGGCGTCGCTTGAAGGGGTACAAGACAAAGTGTGCCGTTTGACGCGTCGTCGGTCAAACGGCACACCATTGTGGTGTCTTAGAGCATGCAGGATACGCAGCCTTCGATTTCAGTTCCCTCAAGTGCCAGCTGGCGAACGCGGACATAGTACAAGGTTTTGATGCCCTTGGTCCAGGCATAGATTTGGGCCTTGTTAATGTCACGGGTTGTCGCGGTGTCTTTGAAAAAGAGGGTCAGGGACAGACCCTGGTCAACGTGCTGGGTCGCCGCAGCATACGTGTCGATGATCTTCTCATACCCAACTTCGTAGGCGTCTTCGAAGTATTCGAGGTTGTCGTTATTCAAATATGGTGCCGGGTAGTACACACGACCCAGACGACCTTCTTTACGAATCTCGATCTTTGAAGCAACCGGGTGGATCGAGGAGGTGGAGTTATTAATGTAGGAGATCGATCCGGTGGGCGGTACTGCTTGCAGGTTCTGGTTGTAGATACCGTGCTCCATGACGGAAGCTTTGAGTTCCTGCCAGTCCTGCTGGGTTGGAATCTCGACGTTGGCATCGGCGAAGAGTTGGGCAACTTTTTCGGTTGCTGGCTTCCATTCCTGATCAGTGTACTTATCGAAGAACTCTCCTGAAGCGTATTGAGAGTCTTCGAAGCCGCCGAAGGTTTCTCCACGTTCCATGGCGATCTTATTCGAGGCGCGAAGAGCGTGATAAACCACGGTGTAGAAGTACATATTGGTAAAGTCAATACCTTCTTCAGAACCGTAATGCACTTCTTCACGGGCCAAGTAGCCGTGCAGGTTCATCTGCCCCAAACCAATTGCGTGGGATGAGGCGTTACCTTTCGCGATGGAAGGCACCGAAGAAATATCGGAAAGATCCGATACTGCAGTCAGAGCGCGCACCGCGGTTTCGATAGAAGCACCGAAGTCTTCCGAGTCCATGGTCTTGGCAATGTTCATCGATCCCAGATTGCACGAAATATCTTTTCCAACGTGGTCATAGGATAGATCGGCGTTGTAGGTCGATGGATCCGAAACCTGCAGAATTTCTGAGCACAGGTTCGACATCGAAATACGACCCTTGATGGGGTTGGCACGATTCACGTGATCTTCGAACACGATGTATGGGTAGCCGGATTCAAATTGCAGCTCTGCCAGTGTCTGGAAGAATTCACGTGGTTTGATCTTGGATTTCTTGATCCGTGGATCATCGACCATTTCGTAGTACTTCTCGGAAACCGAGATTTCGCTGAATGGTACGCCGTAAACCCGTTCTACATCGTAAGGGCTAAACAGGTACATCGGTTCGTTCTTTTTCGCCAGATCAAACGTGATGTCTGGGATGACAACACCCAAGGAGAGCGTCTTGATACGAATCTTTTCGTCAGCGTTTTCACGTTTCGTATCGAGGAAAGTCGCGATGTCTGGGTGGTGAGCATTGAGATACACTGCACCAGCCCCCTGACGTGCGCCCAGCTGATTGGCATAGGAGAAGGAGTCTTCTAGCAGCTTCATGACGGGCACAACTCCTGAAGACTGGTTTTCAATCTTCTTAATTGGAGCGCCCTGTTCGCGCAGGTTCGTGAGGTTTAGCGCAACGCCACCACCGCGCTTCGACAGCTGCAAAGAAGAGTTAATGCCACGAGCGATCGATTCCATGTTGTCTTCAACTCGCAGCAAGAAACAGGAAACGAGTTCACCGCGTTGCTTCTTGCCGGCATTGAGGAATGTCGGGGTGGCAGGCTGAAATCGTCCGAGAATGATTTCATCCACGAGACGTTTCGCCATGTCCTGATCACCGCGCGCCAGATACAGCGCATTCATCACAACACGATCTTCATACCGCTCGAGGTAGCGTTCGCCATCAAAAGTTTTGAGGGCATATGACGTATAGAACTTGAATGCACCTAAAAATGATGGGAAGCGGAATTTATGTGCGTAGGCCTGATCGTATAGGTCGAAAACGAACTGCTCTGGGTATTGCTCGAACGTTTCTGGCTCGTAGTAGTCGTTTTCAATTAAGTAGTCGATCTGTTCACGGCGACTGTGAAAGAAAACAGTGTTTTTGTTCACGTGCTGCAAGAAGTATTGGCGTGCAGCAGCGTGGTCAGCTTCGAACTGGATTTCTCCGTTTTCACCATAGAGGTTCAGGATGGCGTTCAGTTCGTGGTATCCAAGACCTTTCCAGGCCTCAGGAAGCTTCTTAGCTGACTGAATCAGTTCTTCTTCAGTGAGTGTTGTTGCCAAAATGCATCCAATCCTTCACGAACTTTAGTCACATCGGTTGGTGCGCCCATGAGTTCGAATCTATACATAACCGGTACGTTGGTCTTGGCCGATACGATATCCCCGGCAAGACAGTAAGCGTCATAAAAGTTGGTGTTCCCAGAGGCGATGACGCCTTGAATCAGCTCTCTGTTGTTTTTGACATTCAGGAATTTAATGACTTGTTTTGGGACGACCCCAGGACCTTTTCCAGCACCATAGGTCGGCAGCATTAGGACAAAAGGTTCTAATGCATACAGCGTGGGGTCGCGAGTAATGACAGGCAATCTTGCTGCATCACCTTCGCCTAACCCGAGTTTTTCCACAAAACGATGAGTGTAACCAGATACCGAGGAGAAATAGATCAATTTCGCGTCGGTCTCCACCATGTCTTGCGACTCAGGAGACCGAACGAAGGATCTATCTTGCACCTGGGCAGTCATGACATCCCTGCTTTCAAAAAATTCGGGAGCGAAAACAGTTTAGGCAACAGTAGAGGCTGCTGCAGCGTTTTCCTCCAGGCTGGCGATCTTATCTGGGCGGAAACCTGACCAGTGATCCGAACCTGCCATGACGACAGGAGCCTGCATGTAGCCCAGAGCACGAACGCGCTCTAAAGCGTCGAGATCTTGAGACATATCGATGACGCTGTATTCAATGCCTTTTTTATCGAGTGCACGTACGGTGGCGTTGCACTGTACGCATGCTGGTTTGCTGTAGACAGTTACGGTCATGATCTCTCCCATAAATCGCTGCTTCGGTGCCGGTCCATGCCGCCAACCTCAAAATATTGAAAGGGGCTCACGGCTTTCCTGTTGAATTCTTGGTGAATGCCGCATCGGCCTCAACCACTGTTTTAATACTACATCTAGGGATTGAGAACGCAAGACGCAACTAGATGTTGTGCTTGCCGTTTTGCTTTCAACACACAGGGTTCTCCACACCCTTGACACGAGAACTCCACATGCACCCCTATTACGACTTCGGCGTCCTGACGCGGGTCTAGTGCAGTCGTTGAAAAGTTCTCCACATCCCCACAGCATATTCAGGGCGCGACAATCCACAGAAAAATAAATTTTCGTCACGGCGTGTTGCGCCCCAAATTACCAGTGATTGTGTTGCACAACCATGACCACCACAACAAATTGTGGTGTAGCCCATCTCAAGAATAAATGTCGACGAGCCTTAAAGGTGCTCTTGACGAGCCTTAAAGGTGCTCTTTACGAGCTGTAGGTGGCTCTTGTGCCGCACTCGGTTCGACCCATAACTGGGAACTGCTGGTGGTCCATGGAACAATGGTGTCCTGTGGACGCTGAGACTATGACCCAAACACCATCATTTCGCACGAACAACGGTTTCGACTCGCAAAAATACATCACGTTGCAGTCGCAATTTATATCTCAGCGACGTCAGGAGATCGGCAACAAACTGTATCTCGAAATGGGTGGCAAACTTTTCGATGATTTGCACGCCTCACGCGTCCTACCAGGGTTTACTCCCAATAATAAGATTTCCATGCTGCAGCAGCTCAAGGACGAGCTAGAGATCATGATGGTGCTCAATGCCAAAGATCTTGAAAATGAGAAAGTCCGTGCAGATCTAGGGATTACGTATCAGGACGAGGCAATGCGCCTGATTGATATCTTTCGGGACGAGGGCTTCATGATAGAACACCTCGTGATTACCCAGCTTTCAGCCGACTATTCCAATGCGCTGGCGTTTAGCGATCGTATGCAACGCGCAGGACTTCATGTCACGCACCAATACCCCACTGCTGGGTATCCCACAGACACTGAGAAAATTATTTCTGCCGAAGGCTTCGGACAAAACCAGTACGCTCAGACCACCCGCTCCCTCGTAGTTGTGACTGGTCCAGGCCCGGGGTCTGGCAAACTGTCCGCGTCCCTGTCACAGATCTACCACGATTACCAAAACGGCATTCGCTCCGGTTATGCAAAATTTGAAACCTTTCCCATCTGGAACCTTCCGCTACAACACCCGGTCAACCAGGCATATGAGGCAGCCACCGCAGATCTAGATGACAATAACATCATCGACCCGTACCATTTGGCGGCCTATCAGGAACAAGCGGTCAGTTATAACAGGGATGTCGAAGCCTTTCCTTTATTGAAGGCTATGTTAGAAAAACTCTACGGAGAGACTCCGTATCAATCCCCCACAGATATGGGGGTCAATATGGCCGGCTATTGCATCAGCGATGATGAGGTTTGCGCTGAAGCCGCACGGCAAGAAGTCATTCGACGCTGGTATAAAGCTCGCGTGGAAGAGCGGCGAGCTGACACCACCGATCACACGGTTTCTGCTCGGATCGAAGTCATTATGAAACGCATCGGCATTACCAAAGAGGATCGTCCAGTGGTGACCCCGGCACTGGAACTGGCGGAGCGGACGGGGCAGCCTGCCAGTGCTGTGCAGCTTCCCGACGGAACCATCCTGACCGGCAAAACCTCGGATCTGCTGGGATGTTCTGCGGCTATGTTACTCAACGCTTTAAAATACATGGCTGGTATTGACGAAGACGTCCACTTACTTCGTCCTCAAGCCATTGAACCAATCCAGACTCTCAAGACCCGGCACCTGGGATCGATCAATCCGCGACTTCACACCGATGAGGTATTAATCGCATTATCAGTCTCGGCTGCTGAATCCGATGATGCGCGCAAGGCCATTGCTGAGCTGCAACAGTTGCGTGGCTGCGATGTGCATACGACCACCATTTTGGGCTCGGTTGATGAGTCGATGTTCCGACAATTGGGCATGTTGATCACTGCGGAACCGGTGTATTGGCGAAAAGCGCTGTATCACCGCAGTTAGACAGCATCCGACGGCCAACAATGTCGTCTTGTGGCGTGATCGGTTCATTCCTTTACCGTCTGGTCGTACGATAAGCACGATGACGCTTTTCGCCGATCAGTCGTAGGAGGCAGGGTTCATGAAAGCAGCCATGGCTCGCTTATGGCGCATCATTCAGCCGATCCGGCCTCGCCTCTATATGGGACTGGTTGTCACGATTGCCGCTTCTATCGTGGGTCTGATGATCCCCCAGGTGCTCGAAGTTCTGGTCAATCAGTTGAATGCCTCCCCCACGGCCACAACCGTCTGGTTTGCCGGCGGTATCGTGATTGCCTTGGGGTTAGTGGAAGCGGTGTTGCTCTGGTTGCGACGCATCTTCGCTGTTGGACCCTCGACTGAAACCGAACGACAGATGCGAGTGCGGTTCTATACCCGGATTCTCGATATGCCGGTGGCGTTTCATAATGACTGGGGTTCCGGGCAGCTCTTGTCCCGCTCTCAACAAGACGTGACACAGATTCGTCGTTGGATAGCGTTTGGCATGATCATGACGGTATCCTCCGCCGCCACGGTCGTGGTGGGGATCGTCATGATGTCGCGCTCTTCAATGCTCTTGGCGATGATTTTTCTCATGATCGTCCTCCCCATCGTGGTGTTGACCTACCGGTTTCAACGCGACTTTTCGGTCCTCACACGCCGCTCGCAAGATCTCAACGGTGAAATCTCCACCACAGTGGAACAATCGGTTCAAGGTATCCGCGTTCTCAAAGCCTTCGGACGCAATGACCAAGCGTTGGCGAATTTTTCAACAGATGCCGTCTCACTGCGCAATAATGAAATTCGGAAAGCCAGCACGTTGGCTCGCTTCGATATGTTCATGCTGGCCCTACCCGAAACCATGTTAGGGGTCTGTCTTTTCATAGGCTTATTGCAAGTCAACGCCGGTGCGATGAACGTAGGCCAACTCGCAAGCTTTTTCGCCACGGCAACACTGGTTGTTGGACCCACTCGGATGCTGGGCATGTTATTTGGTCAAGCGGTCCAAACCACAACAGCGCTGGAACGCTATTTCGAAGTCATGGACACCGAAAATACCATCGTCTCCCCCGCTCATCCGGTACCGGTTGACGTGACGGACGCGACCGGTGAATTGGTCATGGAAGACGTCCATTTTCGATTCCATGACGCACCCGAAGACACGCCAGATCTCTTTCGTGGCGTGAACCTGCATATTCGACCGGGGGAAACCATGGCTTTGGTCGGTGTGACCGGCGATGGCAAATCAACCCTGCTCCAATTGGTGCCACGTATTTTTGATATCACCGGTGGGCGCATCACCATTGATGACGTATCGGTTCATGATATGTCGTTAGACGATCTCCGTCGGCTTACGGCCGTTGCGTTTGAAGATACCACGCTGTTTTCCTATTCGGTACGCGAGAACGTGTTACTCGGTGTTGATCCTGAGCTTCCTGAAACAGTCAAGGAAGCCAGAGCGTGGGAGGCGCTATATGCAGCTGATGCCGGCTTCGTAGCGAGTTTGGCGCACGGGCTTGAAACGCATATCGGTGAACAGGGTTTTTCATTATCCGGTGGGCAGCGGCAACGTATCGCACTGGCCCGTGCGATCGCTTCACGTCCAGCACTGTTGTTACTTGATGATCCGCTCTCAGCGCTCGATACAAAAACCGAAGAACGAGTGATCGCTCAACTGCGCGACGTCTTAGACAACACCACAACGTTTCTTATCGCGCATCGGTCTTCAACGGTTGCCTTGGCTGACCGCGTGGCACTCCTGGACCACGGCAAGATTGCAGCGGTGGGGACGCATCACGAGTTATTGCGATCATCAGCGCGCTACCGGTACCTGATGGCCAGCCAACCCGAAGATGCATGGGAGGTGCGCTCATGAGCGCACCCGGACGCACCCGAGGTGCCGGCTCAGCAGATTACCAACGCATGACACGCGCCGAGCGACGAGCATCGCTTCGGTTACTTGGCAGCCTGCTGAAACCATATACCTGGCAGCTGGTGGGGCTTTCAACCATTGTGGTAATTGCCCAACTCGCTTCTGTTGCCGGGCCTGCGATTATAGCTTGGGGCATTGATCGCGGGATCCCAGCGCTATTGGAAGGCGACGCCACCCCGGCTGCGGTCGCTTCGGCAGCCCACATTATCGCTGCCGTCACAGCCGGCGGTCTGATGTATGTTTTCATTCGGTGGAACATGACGATCGGTCAGACCATGCTGTATGGCTTGCGCCGACGACTGTTTTTACACAGTCAACGATTGGACATGAAATTTCATGAATCGTATGCCTCCGGCCGCACCGTAGCTCGACAAACCTCCGACATGGATGCATTAGCCCAGCTACTCAACTCCGGGCTGGACATCATGGTTGGTTCGGTGCTGCAAATGGTTTTCACGATGGTGCTCATTCTGACCATGGATTTACCCTCGGGGCTCGTCATGGCTGGGCTCCTCGTCCCCGCGACGATGCTCACAACGTGGTTTCAGAAACGCTCCTCGGTGACGTACCGGCAGATTCAGACGAATTCAGCACGACTTATCTCACACTTTGTTGAAACCGTATCCGGAATTCGTGCGGTGAAGACCTATCGTCGCCAGCAGGAAAACGGCGTGCGGTATGAAGAGCTCGCTGAAGATCATCGACAATCGGCGCTCCGATCAATCCAGCTTTTTGGTATTTATCAACCCACGCTTCGCTGGCTTTCATCCATTACGATTGCAGCGGTCCTGATGGTTGGTGGTTTCCGGGTGCTCAGTGACAACCTTCAAGTGGGCGTTTTGATTGCGCTGGTTCTCTATGCACGGCGTTTCTTCCAACCGATTGACGAAATCGCCAACTTCTACAACACGTTCCAATCAGCTGTTGCCGCCCTGGAAAAGATTTCTGGATTGCTTGCTGAGAAACCCTCGGTCACTGATCCACAAAACCCGGTCGCACTCCCGGAAGCTTCTGGTGAGATTGTGTTCGAGAATGTTTCGTTTCGGTATCGTGATGATCTGCCGCTAGCCTTACAGCCCACCTCGTTACATATTCCGGCAGGACAAACGGTGGCCATCGTTGGGTCGACGGGTGCTGGCAAATCAACCATCGCCAAACTCCTGGCGCGTTTCTATGACGTGACTCATGGAACGATCACGCTGGATGGTGTCAGGCTCCAGGATCTGAACCTGGAAACGCTGACAAGACATATTGTTATGGTCACCCAAGAGTCCTATTTGTTTTCCGGTTCGGTGGCGAAAAATATTGCGATCGGAAAACCAACCGCCAGTATGGATGAGATCCGCTCTGCCGCGGCAATCATCGGTGCAGACACTTTTATTGAC
Organism: Enteractinococcus sp.; assembly: GCA_036516115.1. GTDB lineage: Bacteria > Actinomycetota > Actinomycetes > Actinomycetales > Micrococcaceae > Yaniella. The sequence goes on from DATBUL010000013.1 coordinate 31,697, forward strand.
CAACTACCCGACGGTTTTGACACCGATGTGCGAGCCAAAGGGGGACGGATGTCAGCCGGTCAGCGACAATTAGTGTCATTTGCTCGCGCGTTTCTAGCAGATCCCACAGTCCTGATTTTGGATGAAGCGACATCGTCTTTAGATGCCCCCACTGAGGCACTCGTCCAACATGGCCTCAAGGAACTCTTGGGGCAACGTACCTCGTTTATTATCGCTCACAGGCTCTCGACGGTGATGATTGCCGATCGAGTCCTCGTGGTAGAAGATGGACAGATTATCGAAGACGGTCCGCCACAGAAACTTATTGATGGCGGAGGCCAGTTCGCACAGCTGCATCAAGCCTGGCAAGATTCCCTGAGCGATGCAGATCACTTATAGGACCCAAGGAGTGGCAGAACACAATGCACGGCAAAATCAAGGCTGGCCTGGTAGGTGGCGCAGTCGGCGCGATCGTTGTGGTGATCGTCGAAGTACTGGCCATGCTGATCAACGATGAAGGGTTTTTCAGTTCCGATCGATCCTGGCTTATTTTGGTCTTCGCCGTCGTGCTCTTTGCTTGGAGTCAGATGCGTGCCTACGATCGCAAACTCAACCAAAAGGATGGCGATGGTACCGACCAGAATCGTCCCGATCGGTACCATTCGGCTGGTTAGCCGAAATGTATTTCGCCCAGTGCCCTTTGCGGCAGATCACTGAGGGTACCGAACCGGTGGGCGGTCATGGTGACTGCCTGCTCGCGAATGAACGGCAACATTTCGAGTCGTCCCGCTGAAGTCACCGGCTGAGCGTAAATCGCAGTTTCCGGGCTGTGTGCGGTCGCTTCGATAGTGTCCTGAAGACCTTGAGTCCCGATGTAGCGAATACGTTGTGCGCCTTCAGTGGGATCTGTTGCGGCAAGTTGGGCTGCTCGATGCAACCACACACTGTCTTCTTCAAAAACGACCCGCACGTTTGAGCCGGTGAACGCCTCCACCAACGCCCGTGGCGCTGCTTGTGGCAAAGACAGGGTGTTATGGGGCAACACCCCAGTGCCTCGACCGGTAGCGATCGCCTGCTGGACGCGAATTCCAGCCGTGGCCACCCGCAGCCCCTGAGTCAGGCTCGCAGAATCCAGTTGACTGACTCGAATCGTCACCGGCACTGGGCGATAGCGCAGAGCATTGATCTCGACTTGCAGATTGGACACATCACGTTGCCCCAGATACGTCTCCACAGCTTGGGAATCGAAGGCCACGGCACGGTGGAGCCAGGTGCGATCCTCACTCGCTATATGAGAAGCCACCGACTCGGCGAGACCATCGGCCAGTGCATCGTGGACTGCTGGCACTTGGTCGGACTGGTCGTTCCAGTTGGTCAGAGCCAAGAGATAGTTTGGTCCGCCAACTTTGGCCCCGGGGCCAATCGAGGAGCGTTTCCATCCGCCAAAGGGTTGTCGACGCACGATGGCGCCGGTGATCCCTCGGTTGATGTATAGATTCCCGGCGGCTACCCGTTCTGTCCACTCAGCAATTTCTTCTGGGTCTAATGAATGAATCCCTGAGGTCAGACCGTAGGGTACGGCGTTGACGATATTGATGGCCTCATCCAGTGTGTCGGCCGACATGACACCTAAGATCGGCCCGAAATATTCGGTGAGGTGGTATTCGGATCCGGGCTTGACTCCTGAACGCACACCGGGAGAATACAACCGTCCGGAATCATCAAGCTGCCGCGGGGTCAAATGCCATCGTTGACCTTCCTCGAGTGTGGTGAGGCCTTTGGCCAGTTTGTCACCGGGTACTTCAATCACGGGTCCCATTTGGGCTTCGGGATTCGAGGGATAATCCACGACCAGTGACTCAACGGCATCAAGCAATTGTCGGTGGAAGCGCTGACTGCGGGCCGTCTGACCCACCAAAATGACCAAGGACGCCGCGGAGCATTTTTGCCCAGCATGACCAAACGCCGAGTTGACGACGTCAGCCACGGCCAAATCCAGGTCGGCCGATGGAGTGACAATAATTGCGTTCTTGCCAGAGGTCTCGCCATAGAGCGGTATCTCGGGTCGCAACTCGGTAAAGAGTTTGGCGGTTTCGTAGCCGCCGGTGAGTATGACCCGTTCGGCTCGCGGATCCGTGACCAGTTTCGAACCGATGGTATGTTCTTCAGCAATGACGAATGTCACGAGCTCATGGGGCAGGTCAAATTCATCGAGCGCGGACCAGATGGCCTCCACGATCACAGCCGCGGTGCGTTGTGCTTGAGGAGCAGGTTTAATGATGACGGGCGAACCTGCGGCTAATGCTGAGGTGACTGAACCGGTGGGAATCGCCATCGGGAAGTTCCAGGGCGGTGTGACCACCGTGAGGCCCACTGGCTGTGGTTGTGCGCCAACGATCTGGTCGAGTTGCAGGCATTGTTCGCCATAGTAGCGTGCGAAATCGATACCTTCGGAAACTTCTGGGTCAGATTGATCGATGGTTTTACCGGTTTCTGAGCCCATGACTTCGAGGAGTTTTCCTCGAGATCCGGCGAGGTGGTCTCCGATGCGGACCAGCACCTGGGATCGTTCAGCTAGGGGGAGCTGCTGCCAGGTTTTGCCTGCTTGAATGGCACCGTCGATGGCCTCCTCGAGCTGCTCTTCGGAGTCGATGCGATGCGAATGTACAAGGTGATCGCCAAGAGTAGAGTGTGCCATGCGGTGGATGATTTCACGAGCCCACACACGGTTTTGTGGCAGATCGGGGTCCGTGTCTGCGGCGTTTTGAAATCCCGACGATGATGTTTGGCTCAACGATTCGGTCGCCCGGTTTTGTTGGCGTCGAGGCTGTGGCACCAGATCGGCTTCAGCCTCTAATTGGGCAAGGGAATTTTGGAACCGCTGCGCCTCGCGTTCAAACATTGCAGGGTCATCAAGATCAAAGACCGCTGACATGAAATTCTCATCTGATGCGCCCTCTTCGAGTCTGCGAACCAAATACGAGATGGCGACATCGAATTCATCCGGGTGCACCACGGGCGTATATAGCAACAATCGGCCAACATCGGCTCGGACCGCTTCCGCCTGGGCGGTTGCCATCCCGAGGAGCATCTCGAAATCTACCGGACCGTCGAGGGGAATATTGCGGTGCTGCAGCAATAAATACGCCAACGCGATATCGAATAAATTCTGACCGGCTACGCCAATCTCTACATGACCTAGATGCTCAGGTGTGAGGGCGTAATTGAGGATGCGTTTGTAATTCGTATCCGTATCTTGTTTTGTTGGCCACACCGTTTGTGGCCAATGATGCAGAACAGCTTTGACCTTTTCCATCGGGAGGTTCGCGCCTTTGACCACGCGAACCTTGATGGGAGCTCCCCCGGCGGCAACTCGCTGGGCGGCGAAATGCTGCAGGTCGACCATGGCTTGATACGCGTCTGGAAGATACGCCTGCAAGACGATGCCTGAGCGGAAGTTGTGAAATTCTGGTTCAGAAATCAAACGCCGGTACACATCGATCGTCAGGTCAAGATCCTTATATTCTTCCATGTCGAGGTTGATGAACGTGACCGGATCGGAGGTCATCGCGGCGCGATATAGCGGTCTTAACTGTTGGACAATATTCTCAACGGCTTCATCGTGAGCCCAGTGATTATGCGGGGCGACCGTTGCTGACACTTTGATCGAAACATAATCGACGTCGTGGCGTTTGATCAGTGCAAGGGTGGCTGCAACACGATTATCGGCTTCGCCCTGGCCGAGAATAGCCTCCCCCAATAAATTGATGTTGAGGTTGATCCCCTCGGTGCGTAACCGTCGAATGGCTTTGCCCAGGTGTTTGTCTCGTGCATCGATGATGAGGTGGCCCACCATGGAGCGCAGGGCGGCTTGAGCCGCGGGGACGACGACTCCAGGAGCAACCTCGGCAAGTTTGCCTCCGGTTCGAACAGCTGTTTGAAGATACCACGGCAAAAAGCTCGGAACGTCATCGGCGATATGGTTCAGCGCCGCAGCGGCAGCGTGATGATCTTCGGGGCGGACTACTCGATCAACAAATCCGACCGTGAAATCTAATCCCTGAGGGTCTTTCAACACCCCCGCGAGTTGTTGAGCAGAGGCATCTGGTGTGATGTTGGCTGCCGCTGCCAGCCATGTACGAACCTGAGCAATGGCCTGTTCGCCGAGTTGCCAGGGAGTGATTTCGGAGGTGGCATGTGCTGGGTTTTGCATTTGAATCCCGCCTTGACTAACAACACTGTGGTGTGTCACACAGCCTACGCTGGACTCTGCATTCGGGTATAGCGAATAATAACGAAAAATACTGTTCGGAATAATCGAAAGGTTTGCATGCTGGATCTTCATCGGCTGAGCTTGCTACGAGAGCTATCAGTCCGCGGTACCATCACGGAAGTCGCGGCCGCACTAAATTTTGCGCCGTCAACAGTCTCAGCACAACTAACACGCTTGGAACAAGAGGTCGGCACGACGTTACTTGTCTCCTCGGGACGGCGTCTGATGCTCACGACTGCCGCGCTTGGGTTAGTTGAACATGCCAACAAGATGCTGGGAATCATGGAGGAAGCGACCGCTGAGCTGGCGGCTGCCGATGAGAAGACCGCTGGAACCGTTCGGCTGTCGATGTTTCAGACCTCCGTGTTGGCGTTGTTGCCAGGCACTTTACGGTTGTTGAGTCACGAATACCCTGATATTCGAATTGAGATGACCCAACGCGAACCAGAACAGGCATTACATGACACCTGGGCGGGTGATTTCGACATTGTCGTTGCCGAACAATACCCCCATCATGCCGTCCCACAACTTCCAGAGATGGTTTCCACTCCCCTCGTTGAGGACCCGTTGCGCCTTGCGGTGCCCCAACACTTGGCAGAGTCAATCACAAGCATTCACCAGGCTACAGTTTTACCGTGGATTATGGAGCCAGCCCCTGCTGCCTCACGACATTGGGCGTTACAACAATGTCGCGTTGCTGGTTTTGAACCTGATATTCGATATTCGTCAGCAGATTTACAAACACATGTGCAGTTAGTCGAAGCCGGGGAGGGGGTCGCGATACTGCCCGGAATGTTGGGAGGATATCGTGCCCCAGATGTGCATTGGGTCGAGTTAGAAAACCATCCGAAGCGACAGGTGTTTTTGACCATGCGACGCGCCTCAGCTGCCCATCCTGCCGTGTCGGCGGTTGCTTCCGCTCTCAAACGACACGCCAGACACGCCGCCACCTGAAAACTGATCTCAAGCGCCGTCCGGATGACAACTTTCAGCTTCTGACCAGGGTTTACGCAGTCTTTATTCAGGTTACGATTCCATGAGATTTCGTGGGGGCCGTGATCGAAGGGTTGGTGATTTGGCTAACGGTGAAGAATAATTGCTTGGCATGAGTGAAGAACACGCCTATCAATTGGCTGCCATTATTATCTATGTCCTCGGGATGCTCGCGATCGGCTATTATGCCTATCGTCGTACCAAGACCGGCCGCGATTTCTTATTAGCCGGTCGTGACCTCTCCCCACGCGTCGCAGCACTGTCAGCGGGTGCCTCCGATATGTCTGGATGGTTGCTGATGGGGCTACCCGGCGCGCTTTATGCAACCGGTCTCATCGAAGCTTGGATCGCGATCGGTCTGACACTGGGAACCTGGTTGAACTGGATGATCGTCGCCCCACGTTTACGCGTGTACTCCGAGATCACCAGAGATTCGATCACGATGCCCGCCTTCTTTGAGTTTCGCTTCAGAGACCGTACACGTCTACTGCGTTCGGTTTCCGCGGTCATCATTCTCGTCTTCTTTGTGTTCTACGTGGCCTCGATGATGGTCGCCTCAGGTGCGTTCTTCGAATCCACATTCGGCTGGAATTACATGACCGGGGTGCTCGTGGTCGGTGGGATCACCTTGCTCTATACTGCCTTCGGCGGGTTCCTAGGCGCTTCGCTCACCGACGTCGCCCAGGGATTATTAATGCTCGCGGCACTGGTCTCCGTGCCGATCATCGCCACCGTCCAGTTGGGTGGGCCTGGTCAGGTTGTGAGTCTGATCAATGAGGCCGACGTCCAGGGTGGGTTAGATCATCTTTCCTTCACCGGAGGCGGTCTATCGGGTGCCAGCATTTTGGTCATTATCTCCGGTTTGGCGTGGGGATTGGGATATTTCGGACAGCCCCACATTCTGGCGCGCTTCTTTGCGATTCGTAGCCACTCTCACGTCAAAACCGCTCGCCGTATCGGAACGGGTTGGGTCATCCTGTGCATGGGCGGTGCAGTGTTGACAGGTTTGATCGGTGTCGCCTGGTTCCAAGATGCGGGTCAGCCACTAGATAACCCAGAAACCGTCTTCTTACTCCTATCGCAGATCCTATTCCACCCGTTTGTCGCAGGACTCGTCTTGGCCGCTGTGTTGGCTGCAATCATGTCGACCATGTCTTCGCAGCTGCTCGTGTCAGCTTCGGCACTCGTGGAAGATATTTACGGGTTGTTTAAACACAATCCTGGTGAAAAACAACAGCTGTGGTTGGGACGACTCGCGGTTGTTGCGATCAGTATCATCGCGATCATCATCGCTCGCGACCCAGATTCCACCGTGTTGGACTTAGTCGGTTTCGCCTGGGCTGGCTTCGGCGCAGCCTTTGGTCCAATGATCCTGCTGGCCCTGTACTGGAAGCGGGTCACCGGCATGGGAGCTTTAGCTGGCATGGTTGCAGGGGCAGTGGTGTCGTATGTGTGGGGCACGGTGCCTGCGATCAAGGAAGCCATCAACCTGTACGAGATCGTTCCCGGTGTCATCGCGCACTTCGTTGTGGCAATCATCGTGTCATTGTTGACGAAAAAGCCTGATGCTGAAGTGGCCGCCGAATTCGAACAGATGCAGGAGACTGTCGCGACAAAATAGTCCATGACAATTCTGTGTCCGGGTGGGCCATGATTCTTCAATGAATCATGGCCCACCCGTCCTTTGCGGGGTCTACGATAGTGACATGGGCTTTTCTCGGACACAAAGTATTGATGTGGCGCTGCCAACCGAAACCGTATGGGAGCTTTTATCGTCTCCCAGCGCATGGCTGCAGTTTGATGACCAGTTACAGAAATTCACCCCCGTGAAGATGGCTGGTGATCGACTGCAAGTTGGCGATACGGTCAAGGTGGTCCCGAAAGCACTGATCCGAGGCTTTATCCACGCAGTGACCGCACCACCGGCCAGGATTGTCACCGCGCGAAAAGGCCACGAGATCGCGTGGCGCCAGGACCAACCGGGCGGACACACCCAACAGCGCTGGACGATTCACTCCACCGACGACGGCGGGACAAACCTCACTCGCCACACAGAAGTCGTCGGACCCCTGTCGGCTCCTCTCGGGGCTGCCCTCGCCGATCCTCTCGCAGGAGATATCGGCGCCGTTGGGGCGCGCATGTTCAAGATGGCCGGCACCCCCGATCGGGAGCAGCCCCTGAACATTATTGCCGGAGGCTCTGGATATCTGGGTTCCCGGTTGGCAACGCGTCTGCTAGCGTCCGGAAAACGGGTGATGGTGTTGACTCGAAGGCCACAATCCGGCGTCGCCTATCCACAGACTCGCTGGGCGGAAGACGATCTCGTCCCACTGCATGAATTGCTCATGGATGACGCAGGATTTAATATCATCAACCTGGTCGGCCGCCGGATCGGCGCAAAATTCACTGCCCAAGAAGTCGACGCCCTAGCCGCCTCACGTATCCCGCCCACAGAAACATTAAGCAGAGCGGTCAGGACCGCAGAGCATCAGGGAGGCAAACTCCATCGGTGGATCCAGGGCAGCGCTGTGCCAATGTGGGATCCTAAATCCACCGCCGAATTCACAGAGGAAACCTCTCCCACCGCGGCACAAGATGGACCAGACGGTATGGGACAGCTGGTGGCTGATTGGGAAGCAGCCGCACCAAAGGGCGCAATCATCGTACGGAGCGGGGTTGTCTTAGGACCGCAAACCGAAATCATCATGGGACTGGCCGCTATGGCGATGTCCAAGACGCGACCTAATATTGACGGGTTCCTGCCCTGGATCCACGAGGATGACTGGGTTGGAATTATCGAGCATTTATTGACGATGCCTCGTCCACCCAAGGTCATAGTGGCCGTTGCACCCCAACAAACGCGTCTATCAGAAGTTATTACAGCGTTGGCCCCCGGTCTTGGCACACGCAGCGTCCCGGTTCCGGCCAAAGTGTTGTCCATTGGGATGAATATCATTCGGATGGAGCCCGGCATGTTGATGGGCAGCACGCGGGCACGATCGGAAGTACTGGAAGACTCTGGATATCACTTCAAGTACCCCACGATTGCTGAGGCTGCTGACGCAGTTACGCTGTAGGCGGCGCATGCTCGGCCAGCCACCGGCTATACAGCGGTCCGATCCGTTGTGCCTGCGGCCCGGGAACACAAATACCTTTACGGAACGCCCGTCCTAGTTTCCCAGGCATCGGTAACGGCAAGATAACTTGGCGTCTGGTGGGTAATTGTTTCGTCATATCCCAAAGCGTCATGGTTTCTGGACCCGCCAGCTCTACTGAGTCGCCGATCCGCCCGCCAACAGCAACGTCAGCGATCACCTCGGCGACCGCCTCCAGGGCCACCGGTTGGATGGTCATCTGTGGCACCAATGAAACTGGGCCGACTTTGAGTCGGACGAGATTTTGTGCGGCAAATTCAAACCACTGCGTGCTGCGAATAATGGTCAGCTTGTCGCTTTCGCTTCGAGCGACGCGTTCCTGGGCGGCTTTGCCCGCGAAGTATCCGTATCCTTGAACCTCTGGTCGCTCGCAATTGACGATGGACAGCAAAATATGGTGAGCCCCATGATGTTGTGCTGCCGCGGCTAGGGCCCGTGTCGAACGAGTGAAGAACTCGGTAGCAGTTTTCCTGCTCGTGGTAAATCGCCCAGTGGCTTCAATAACGACGTCGAATCCCGCCAGACGCAGGGTGGCGTTGTCCTGGAGCACGTCGAATCCGGTAGAACGTGATAATAATTCGGCTGTTGCTCCACGATCGAGCAGGGCTTGTTTGATGGCCTTGCCTGATATTCCTCCACCAACGACCGCGACTCGCATGGTTGGTTCCTCCCACCAAAGCAAACACTTCTATGCACCGCAGATGGTGTTTATCCTAGGAGATCACTGGCAGATGAACAATGCATTCAGCGCCACTACCGAAGCCGACCGTCGGTAATGGCGCTGAAGCCACAGTGGGTTACAGACTTACTCGGCGACCTTTGCGACGAGTCGGCCGGTCACTTCGCCGCGCTTGAGGCGATCAACGCCGTCGGCGATTTCTTCAAAATCAATCAGCGTCAACGTTGGCTCTAGATCACCGGATGCGATCCATTTCATGACGGAAGCGATGTCATCTTTGGAGCCACCGTTGGATCCGACCAGTTCGACCTGGCCGAGAATCATGGCGTTGGTGTCGATGTTGGCTTCAAGTTTGCCCATGCCGACCAGCACAACGCGGCCCTGGAATTTTACGGTCTGAACGGCTTCATTGGTGGTGGTACCGAATCCGGCGAAGTCGATGATGACATCGAGTTCATCGTCTTTGAATTCGGAGATCGATTTGGCGACTTTGACCGCACCGCCAGCTTTGGCCTGGTCCCAGACGTCTTCTTTGATTTCGGCAACATAGACTTCGGCGCCTTCGAGGTGCGCCAAACGGGCACCGATCTGGCCGAGTCCACCAAATCCGATGATGCCGACCTTCATGCCGGCTTTGACGCGGCCCTTGCCGAAGACTGCTCCGGCGGAGGTCATACCGGCGTCGGTGGCAGCGGCGGCTTGTTCAAAGGAAATGCCTTCTGGCATGGCGACCAGCTGATCTGGGTCGACTTCGGCTTTAGCTTCCCAGCCACCGTTGACGCCGTAGCCGAATGGGCCGATCATGGGCCAGACAGCGACTTTGTCACCGACTTTCCAGTCGGTGACACCGTCGCCAACTTCGGAAACGATGCCAGAGGTTTCGTGGCCTGGAACGACCGGCATTTCTTTCATCAGGCCCATCCAGCCTTCGTCTTCGAGAATACCGACGTCGGAGTGGCAAAGACCTGCGGCCTGCACCTCGATGACAACCTTGCCCGCTGAGGCTTTTGGTTCGTCGATGTCAACGCGTTCAAAGGGTTTACCGGTTCCGTGGAAATACCAAGCTTTCATGCTGAACTCCTGTATAGTGCTGTTGCTCTCGTTATGAATGGTACGTTGCATTGAGATGTGACCATGCTCAGGTCTCATTGTCTCAGTTCACGGCGAAGAATTGCTGAATTCTTCGTCAACACAGGCTGTCTTATACAGTTTTGGAAGTCTGCTGTGTCCGATGTTCGAAACGCGGTTCCGTGCTGGGTTCGGACAGTAACGTCGTGGTGTTGCGATGCTTTCGCAGAAGCCGCATGGCGTTGAGGATGACGATCAACACCGATCCTTCGTGGACCAACATGCCCAGTGCCATGGTGACGTTGCCAGCAAATACTCCCACCAGCAGCGCGACCACCGTGGCCAGTGCGATGACGATGTTTTGTTTCATCACGAGGTTGGTGCGTTTGGCCAGGCTGATGGCTTCGGGCAGTTTCAGCAGGTTATCCCCCATCAAGGCAATGTCAGCCGTTTCAATGGCCACGGCTGAACCGGCGGCTCCCATGGCAACCCCAATATCTGCTGTTGCCAGAGCCGGGGCGTCATTGACGCCGTCGCCTACCATCGCCACGGTGTGACCCTGCCGTTGCAGCTTGGTCACTGCGTCGAGTTTGTCTTCTGGCAGCAGCGACGCGTGAATTTCGTCGATGCCGGTCGCTTTCCCAATGGCTTCGGCCACTAGGTGGGTGTCACCGGTGAGCATGACGACTTTCGAGACGCCGGTGTCATGGAGCTGTTTGATCATCGCCGGAGCGTCTGCCCGGATTTGATCTGCCACGGCGACGACGCCAATGATGTGAGCATCGACGGCGACGATCATCGGAGTCTTCCCCGCGCTTGCAAAAGAATCTGCCGCAGCTGTCGCTTCGAGCAGTCCCTCGACCTCATGGTCAGCCATAAGGGCTGGGTTTCCGATCAGAATCTGGTGACCGTCAACGTCAGCGACAACACCTTTACCGACCACTGGTGTGACATCTTCCGGTAGGTTTACTGGTGCTACACCGCGTTCGGCTGCGGCCTGCAGAATCGGGGTTGCCAGCGGGTGCTCAGAACCCGCTTCGGCGGCGGCAGCCCACGCCAAGACCTCGTCCTTCGTCATAGTGGGGCTCAGCACGAACACATCAGTGAGTTTGGGCTTTCCTTCGGTCAGCGTACCGGTCTTATCTACAGCGACCGCAGAGATCTTCCCGGAGGTCTCCAGATACTCGCCACCCTTGATCAGGATGCCGTTGCGTGCGGCTCGACCGATACCGGCCACGATCGCGACGGGAATCGAAATGACGAGGGCACCCGGGCAACCAATCACTAATAAGGTCAGTGCCAACACGACGTCCTGGGTGATCAGTCCGGCAAGTAGTGCCAGAATCATGACCGCCGGGGTGTACCACGTAGAAAACCGGTCAATAAACGCTTGGGTCTTTGCCTTCGCGTCTTGGGCTTCTTCGACCCGGTGAATGATGCGTGCCAAGGTGGTATCGGCACCAATGCCGGTGGCCTCAACCTGGAGAAACCCTCCGTTTGAAATGGTCCCCGCATACACTAAGTCCCCTTGGGATTTTTCAACAGGAATGGATTCGCCGGTGATCGAGGCTTCATCGATCGAACCGGTTCCGGCAAGCACTACGCCATCGACCGGTACTTTGGCACCGTTTTTGACTAACACGGTTTCGCCGCTTGCTACCTCGTGTGCAGGGATTTCATATTGCGTTCCCTCACGTAGTACTACCGCGGTATCTGGAGCGACCGCGACCAATTCGGCCAGGGCGGAACGAGTCTTATTCATGGTGCCAGCCTCAAGAGCATGACCAATCGAGAATAAGAAGGTGACGGCGGCGGCTTCCCAGAAGTTCCCGATGATAATCGCACCGATGGCAGCGACGGAAACGAGCAGGTCAATACTGATCATCTTGGTGCTGAGCGCTCGAACTGCCGAGATAAGAATTTGATAGCCGGCTACCACAGCTGCAATGAGCATGAAGAGGTTTGCCAAGGTGAATTCATCTAGGCCATGGTGTGCGTGAGCGCCGGCATCTACCCACCAGCGTGGTCCAAAGATAACGTTGAATGCGCCGTCGGCCAGGTGCTCAACCGCAAATGATGCGATGATCAACAACCCTGAGATGGCCGGGATGGCCCATTTCCCGCGCAACCATGCTTGAAGCTTGTGCAAGTTCCTCGCCCCTTTCGTAGTAAGTCAACAGTATGTAGTCAGAAATCGGGTGGCTAGCTGGTTGAGCAAGCCACCCGAGATTGGTTGTTAGAACGCTGATGGTTTCGCGGTGTAGCCCGCTTTGGCTACCGCATCGACCAGATCATCCACCGAGGATTGCGCCTCGTCATGGTCAACTTCGATGCGCGAGCTGGCGAAATGCACGGTGACGTCGTTGACGCCGGGGAGTTTGATGACGCGCTTTTCGATCTTGGTGACACATGATGGGCAGGAGAAGCCTTCGGCACGAAGCAGAGTGTGAGTGTTTGGGGTGGTCATGGTGTGTTCCTTTCCATATACTTTCGAATTCTTCTCCTCAACTTCTGAGGATTTATCTTTAGATTATCCAGTGGCTGATCAAAGAGCCTTGACGAACGTCAAGCCGGATGTGCTGGGCTGTTGTACCCTGACAGCATGCGGGAATTACCAATTCGAGATATCACCGGCCACGACGATAATTGTGTTCGAAGAGTCCCCATCTTTGCTGGACTGACCCCAGAACAACAAGACACTGTGGCTACGATGGCCCACCCGCAGATCCTGGAGGATGGCGAATTGGTCCATGGTGTGGGTGAACGCACGGGCAAAATGTTTGTGGCGCATTCAGGCCAGGTCAAGCTCAGTCGCATATTGCCCAGTGGTCGCAAATTATTATTACGCGTAGCACACCCCGGCGAAACGATAGGAGAGCATACGTTTCTCAGTGGGAGTCCGACACTTGATGAGGCCGAAGCTCATGCCGGTGCGCGGTTATGTGTTTTCGTACACGACGATTTAACGAAATTGATACAACGCTACCCCGATATTGCGCACCGCATGATGCGCACCCTGGGGCAACGACTCGCCCAGACCGAACGTCAGTTGGCGTTGAATACCCAAAGTGTGGATGTACGGCTCGCCGATTACCTGCTGCAGTTGCCCATGCTGCGCAACACACCAGGTGCCCAACCGTTACGGGTGCAATTACCGCTCAATAAACAAGATATCGCCTCGCTGTTGGGGACCACCCCGGAGTCTTTGAGTCGTGCACTTTCCCGGCTGCGAACCAAAGACCTCATCAGCATTGATGACAGCACCGTGACGTTGGTTGACCCTGATGGACTCGAAGCTTTAGTGGCCGGCGCCCACTAGCGGTATGCGCGGTGATATTGCGCCGGGACTGGCAGTTCCTTGTGACGAAGCACTTGCGCCGTGTGGATTGGGAAGTCTGCATTGCGCAATGATTCCCGTCCAACCAACACCACATCCGCTTGGTCGGTGGCCAAAATGTGCTCTGCTTGAAACGGTTGGGTAATCAGCCCGACCGCTGCGGTTGGCACACCGGTGCGCTGCCGGATCTCTTGGGCAAAGGGTACCTGGTATCCCGGACCAGCCGGAATTTTCGCGGGGAGGTTGGAGCCGGATGAGACATCGATCAGATCCACGCCGTGTTCGGAAAGCCACTGGACGAGTTGGACTGTGTCGTCAATCGTGAGGCCCTCCTCCACCCAATCGACCGCGGAAAGCCGGACCACAAGGGGCATATCTGTTGGGATGTCTTCACGTAGCGCATCGACAACCTGCAGTAAGAAGCGCGCACGGTTTTCCAGTGAGCCGCCATATTCATCGTCGCGAATATTGCTGAGCGGTGAGAGGAATTCGTGGAGTAAATAACCATGCGCCCCGTGGATTTCGATGAAATCAAAGCCAGCGTCGACGGCGCGACGTGCAGCGGCTCGAAATGTCGCGATGAGCTCATCGATACCGGCTTGATCAAGCGCCTTTGGCACAGCCAGCTCTGGGTAGGCAACCGCCGAGGGTGCTACGGTCTGCCAACCGCCCTCAGTATGTGGCACCGTGCCGGAATGGTCGTAGTCAAATGGCCGATACGTGCTGGCTTTGCGACCGGCATGAGCCAATTGGATACCGGCTTTTGCGCCCTGGGACTGCATAAAACGCACGATCGGGGCAAGTGCGTCACGCTGGTGGTCGTTCCATAGCCCCAGGTCGTAGGGCGAGATGCGACCTTCGGGAGTCACAGCGGTCGCTTCCACGATGACGGCGCCTGCTCCCCCACGGGCTAAACCGCCCAGGTGAACCATGTGCCAATCGGTTGCCACGCCGTCCTGAGCTTCGGCACTATATTGGCACATCGGAGGAACCCACAGCCTATTGCGAGCAGTCATACCGCGTAGGGTGATGGGTTCGAATACGAGTCGTGACACTTGGGGTTACCTCACGTAGATCGTCCGGTTGTGGTTCCATAGCGGATCGTATCAGTTCCCACCCCACGCCTGCTCACGGGGCGTTGCACCGCGTGATAGCTGAGAACCGACGTCACGGTCCTAGGTCATGCTGCCCAGGGGCACCAGATAACTGCGAATAGTCTTGATCTTGGCGGTCTTGGAGTGACCCGCAAAGATCAACACATGGTTAAAGCCCAACGCTGTACCGTCTCGAAATTCCAAGGTTCCGTCGGCGCCGCAGTCGGTGCCATGGGTGATGACAGTGGTCAGGCTCAGCGATTTCACCCCGGACTGTTGGTCCAGCCAGGTTTGGACAGCGTCGCTACCCTGCAGGGTCTCGGTACCCACAACGTGCCATTCAACGTCGTCGCGGAGGTGTTCCAGGACTTGTTGGGTGTCACGTTGGTATAAGGCTACGAGAAAATCTCGGATGATGGCTTTGCGGGGCGCGTTGCCGCAGTGTTCGGGAATATCGATCACTTCGAGTGTGGTGGATGATTCGGCCATATTGCTCAGCCTCCTTTCGACAATACAAATGGTCAGGAGATGTTCTACCTCCTGACCTCTTTCTTAGCAACTGTGTGACCGATTCACCAACCCCGTTAGGCCCCCGAGCCAATGAGTCGCTCGGTCTGGGCGTCAAAGAACAAGATGCGTTGCGGATCGGCCAACAGGCTGATGCGCTCGCCGACCTGCGGGTCTTGATCTTTGCCGATGCGGGCCACCAGGCGTGGACCATCTGGGCTGCCGTGCACCGGACCATAGACGTAGGTGTCGGAGCCTACCGATTCCACCAATTCGATGTTCATGGTGATTTGATCCGTGTCACCCTCCGGATCCAGGATGGCCTCTTCGGGTACGAAGAGATCTTCTGGTCGGACACCAACGACGACGTCGTCGTGAGCAAATTCCAAATCCGCTGGGACCGGCACGACGTTGCGTCCGATGCGCACGTGACGGCCCGTGCCATTGGATTCCATGGTCCCGGGCATCAGGTTCATGGTCGGTGAGCCGATAAAGCTTGCTACAAACAGTGTTTCTGGTCGGTTGTAGAGGTCTTTGGGTCGACCAACCTGTTCGATGTGTCCATCGTTCATGACGACGACGCGGTCGCCCATGGTCATCGCCTCGGTCTGATCGTGGGTCACGTAAACGGTGGTCACGCCCAGGCTGCGTTGGAGCTGCAGGATTTGACCACGGGTTTGGACCCGGAGTTTGGCGTCGAGGTTCGACAGCGGCTCGTCCATCAAAAAGACCTGCGGGTTGCGAACAATCGCGCGTCCCATGGCGACACGTTGGCGTTGTCCACCGGAAAGTTGCCGGGGTTTGCGATCAAGGTATTGGTCGATGTCGAGTAGTTCGGCGGCCTTCTGGATGCGTGCGGTGCGCTCTTGTTTGGGCATTTTGGCGTTTTTGAGCGCAAATTCCATATTGCCGGCCACGGTCATGTGGGGATATAGTGCATAGTTTTGGAACACCATGGCGATGTCACGTTCAGCGGCCGGTACGGTGGTCACGTCATCGTCATCAAATGTCACGGTGCCTTCGGTGGGCAGTTCCAGTCCGGCCAGCATGCGCAAGGTGGTGGATTTACCGCAGCCAGAAGGGCCGACCAACACGAGGAATTCGCCGTCGTCGATGGACAGGTTGATGTTTTCGACCGCGTTGCGTGCGGCGCCTGGGTAGCGCAGGCCGACGTTTGAGAGTGTGACGCGCATCGTGTGCGTGCTCCTTGAGGTCAATGCGGCGGGGGCGCTGGTGGTGCCCCCGCCGCGCTAGAGGATTGAATTAGTTTTCGAGCTCCGATGCCATATCGGAGTCATAAAGACCCTGGAGCGTGGATTCCAGCTCGGTGAGGGTTTCTTCAACATCTGTATCAGTCGTCAAAATGGACTGCAGGGTCTGAGACAGGTTGAGGTCACCACCGGGCAGGAAGACGCGCGCGAAGTCTTGGGAGCGGGCGTTTTCGAGCTGGTTGACGGCGACTTCAAAGGCCGGGGTCTCGGCGTAGACGTCAGACATGTCGGCGTCGGTGCGGACCGGCAGGTAACCGGTGCCTTCGGAGAAGGTTGCGGTGTTTTCAGCGTTGGTGACAAAGTCAATGAACATCGCAGCGGCAACCTTGTTTTCGGCTGGGGCTTTCTCAGCGATGCTCAGGCCGGCACCACCGGTGGGGACCACAGCGTTGTCACCGGAAGGACCCAGTGGCAAGAAGCCGACGCCGACTTCGAAATCGGCGGTATCGAGAATGCCCGACAGGGATCCGGTCGAGGCAACAACCTGGCTGACGGCTCCTGCGGAGAAGTCGGTGGCTGGGTCACCGGAGACGACTTCGGCCCACCCGTCGTTGACGGCGTCCTGGGCAAAGGTCAGAGCCTCGACGGTTTCATCTGATGATACGGCTGATAAATCCCAGTCATTGCTCCAGGCACCCCCGTAGCTCCACACCAGGTTCGACATGGTCCAGGCAGGGTATTCGGCTTGCGGTGGGAAACCAAATGGGGTGGCATCGACACCGGCTGCTTCAAGCGCCTCAGCGTGCGAGACCACTTCTTCCCAGGTTTCTGGAGCTTCTGTTAGATCGGCTGCTTCGTAGTGTTCAGCGTTGTAGTAGAACAACGGGGTCGAGCGGGCGTAGGGGGCACCGTAGTGGGAGCCTTCATACAGGTAGTCCCCGTAGAGGGCTTCTTGGTAAGTGCCGGTATCGGCGCCGATTTCTTCAAAGAGTGGATCCAGCGGTGCCAGCGAACCGTTGAGGTAGTTCGGGAACCAAGTAGCGTCAGATAATACGACGACGTCGCCGACGTCACCGGAGGCTTGGGCCGTTTGGAAGCGCTCGGAAACTTCTTCGTAGTTGGCACCAGCGGTGACCAATTCGACGCTAATCCCGGTTTCTTCTTCGAAGTCTGCGATGAGCTCGCGTTCGATGTCGATCGAGCCACCGGGGTGGTTCGACCAGAAAGTGATCGACTCGGCTGGTTCAACGCCGGAGATGTCCTCAGCTACCGCGTCGGCCTCGGCGTCAGCGTTTCCTGAGGTGCTGGGACCGCATGCGGTGAAGAGCAGCGCAGCGGCGGCAAACACCGCTCCGGTGGCAAGACGGCGTTTACCGCCGGTAAACATGGTTGACATGTTTGAGATTCCTTTCCTGGATGTGTGGTTATTTGACCGCGCCCTGAGTTAGGCCGGCCACAATGTAGCGCTGCAATGCAGCAAATATGACGAGAACAGGGACAATGACTAAGACGGCACCGGCCATGAGCACTCCGTAGGACCCGGTAGCGGATTCGATGGAGTTCAACAGGTTTAAGCCAACGGGAAGGGTCATTTTGTCGGCTGAATCGACGATGATCAACGGCCACAGGAAGTTATTCCACTCATTGACGATCGTCACCAGGGATACCGTGGCAATCGTAGGCAACGAGACCGGAACAATGACGGTCCATAACCGTTTCCAGTGCCCGGCACCATCAAGTTCAGCAGCTTCGACCAGCGCATAGGGCACGGTTTTAAACTGTTGACGCAACAGGAAGGTCCCAAAGGCCGTGCCAAGGCCGGGCAGGATAATTCCCCACAGGGTATTGCGCCCGCCTAAAGCCGAGATGGTCAGATAATTTGGCAGAATAGCCACTTCCGGTGGCACCATCAGGGCGACCAAAATGCCGAGAAAGATGAGGTTTTTAAATCGCACGTTAATGAATACCAGCGCGTAGGCGGTAGTGATAGCTAAGAGCACTTTGATGAAGGAGCCGACTGCCGTGGTGATGATCGAGTTTAAAAACACCTGCCCCAGGGGCACCCGTTGGGCGACCTGGTCGTAGTTTTCGATCGTGGGATCCTGCGGTAGGAAGGTCGGCGTCGTGGTGACGATCTCAGCCACTGGTTTGAAAGAAGAAATGACCATCCATAACAAGGGCAAAACGACGATGAGCAAGGCCAGCAGCATGGGGAGGTAACCGCCGGCAATAGCCGACCATAGATGACGTGGTGTCAGGGCGCGTTTCATGCGTAGTGCACCTTCTTTTCCACAAACCGGATTTGGATGAAGGTGACCAAGAACAGCACGACGAACAGCACCACCGAGATCGCCGCAGAGTACCCTGCGCGTTGGTAAGCGCCGAAGGATTGCAGGTAGACCTCAAATAAAATCGTGTTGGTACCGTTCCCTGAGGGGGTCATGATACGCAACACGTCGAATGCCTGCATCGACGACAGAATGCTGGTGATCAAAATAAAGAACATCGTTGGGCTCAGCAGCGGTAGCGTCACCTTGAAAAATGTGCGGACAGGACCGGCACGATCGATTGCAGCGGCTTCAAACAGATCATTCGGGATGGACTGGAGCCCCGCTAAGAAGATCACGGCACAATAGCCGAGGTTTTTCCAGATATAAACGATAATGACCATCAGCAGGGCCAGGTCAGGATCCAGGAACCACTCGGGAGAGTTTTGCCCGAAATAGGCAAAGACGTGACTGAGTACCCCGAGGTTGGGGTCGAATATAAAGCTCCACACCAAACCGATGCCGACACCGGATAACACGTAGGGTGAAAAGACCGCGGTCCGCACGACGGTACGCCCCGGTAGTTTTCGATTTAACACCACTGCTAACAACAGGCCCAGAACCATGGAGCCGACGACGGTGGCCACGGTGAAAATGATCGTGACACGCCAGACTTCTAATCCGGTCTCCGAAGTAAAGAATTGAATGTAGTTATCCAGGCCAATAAACGTGGCCGTGTCGGACCCGAGACGCCAGTTGAGCAACGAGTACCGAACGTTGGCGATTAACGGGTAGTAAATGAACAGCAGGATCAGGGCAATATTCGGCCCGGCAAATAGTAGGAACGTGGTCCAGTTCTTCCTGGAACGTGCCCGACGAGCTTGCTTATGCTGCTGTGCAGTGTGGCGAACAACCGGTGTGCGTTGTTCGGGATCGGCCTTTGTAGCCGGTGGTCTGATGGACATAGCTGTTGAGATTAACAGCGGTCGGTTGACGGCTAGGGCCTGTCAGGTCAACGAATCCTAAACCTGCGGTAAACGAGTCCGGTTTTGTCATGAACATCATAGAGTGGAAGCAATGAAACAAGAATCTTCCGGTGCCAATGCACCCTTTGGTCTCAACTTCATTGGTTCCGGGCTACCCGCAGCGGAAGTCACCGAGCCCTTATTAGACGGTGACGTTGCACTCCGCACCGTTGTGGTAGCGCCTCCCGGGACCGGGAAAACCACGATCGTGCCGCCGACGGTAGCGAATCGTGTGGCGACCCAGGGCCGGGGTGGCAAAGTGGTTGTGACCCAGCCGCGCCGGATGGCGGCTCGTGCCGCGGCCCGACGACTGGCACAGTTATCCGGTACCCGAGTCGGCGATGTCGTCGGGTACACGGTGCGCGGTGACCAGCAAACCTCACAGTCCACGCTGGTTGAGTTTGTTACCACCGGTGTGCTGTTGCGTCGGCTCATCCGGGATCCCGAAGCTACCGGCATTGCCGCGATTATCTTAGATGAGGTCCATGAGCGTCAGTTAGATACTGATTTGACGTTCGCGATGGTCCAGCAACTGGGTCAATTACGCGATAAACCACTCGACATTGTGGTCATGTCAGCCACGCTTGATGCACAACTGTGGGCAGACCTCTTGGCTAGCGAGCAGGAAAAGCCCGCGGAGATTCTCAGCGTCGACGCCGTCACACATCCGCTTCGTGAACAGTGGGCGCCGTTACCCGGTCATCAGCGAAGTCTCGATGCTCGAGGAGTGACTGAGACGTTCCTGACTCATGTCGCTCACACCGTCGTGGCGACTCTGGAACGCGAGCCCAACGGAGATATTCTCGTGTTCTTACCGGGCGCTCGAGAAATTCAGCGCATGCAGCAACGACTAGCTCAACAACTCAGTGCTGTCTCGGTAGAGGTATTACCTCTGCTTGGCTCGACCCCTGCGGAGGAACAAGATCGTATACTCCAGCCCCCGACAATTCAACAACCCCGAAGGATTGTACTGGCAACGAACGTAGCTGAATCGGCGCTCACAGTGCCCGGTGTACGCATTGTGATCGACACTGGATTAGATCGGCAAAGTCGACTCGATACGGTTCGTGGCGTGGCCGGACTCGTTACTGTCGGCGCAGCCAAGTCCTCCATGGTTCAGCGAGGTGGCCGTGCTGCTCGAGAAGCTCCCGGCCTTGTGGTTCGGTGCATGTCAGAAGCTGAATTCGCCGCGCGACCAGCACATCGTCCCGCAGAAGTGCGGACAACCGATCTCACCCAGGCAGTCTTGGATCTGGCCTGTTGGGGCTCCGCCGATGGAGCTGGCATGGCATTGCCCGAAGCATTGCCACACCGCTCCTATCAGACCGCGGTTGAAACGTTGCTGCAGTTGGGAGCGCTTGATGACGATGTGAGCGTTACTGAACTGGGGCGCAAGCTGGCCAACCTTCCGGTGGATCCACGGTTAGGCAGGGCACTCTATGACGGCGCTGATTTTGCAGGAGCACAATTGGTGGCAGAAATCGTGGCTACCCTCGCCTCTGACCAGCGCGCCCCGGGCGCTGATCTTTCCGTCTTGCACCGTCAGCTTCGTTCCCAACGGCCCCAGCGTTGGAGAAATGATGTCTCGCGGCTACGACGCGTGCTGCCATCAGCGACCGATGACCCCTTACCTGACCTGCTGCACGTTGGCCTGATCACTGCCTTGGCGTATCCGGGCCAGATTGCGCGTCGAAGAGGTGCCGAAGCCGGACAGGAATCAGAATATTTATTAGCTTCCGGAACCGCTGCGTCGCTCCCTCGCGATTCCTCACTGCAGGGGTGTCAGTGGTTGGCTATCGCTGAGTTGGCACTGGTGGGCGATCGCACGATCATCCGCAGCGCCGCCGAATTGGATCAAGATCGTGCCGAACTTGCGGCAGGTCCCTTAGTCACAACACGAACCGAGGCGAAGTTTGTCGATGGAAAAGTCTCGGCGCGCTCAGTGCATCGATTGGGTGCTATCGAGCTGTCATCCACACCCATCAAACCGACCGCAGCCCACACAAGATCCGCAGTGGCTGCAGAAATCCAGGATCGTGGCATCTTGGCCTTCTTCGAGGTGGACACCAAGGCTCAACGATTTGCGAATTTTCAAGCGCTTCGTGGAAGGCTCGGTGTCTTGCACCGGGTTCTTGGCCCACCCTGGCCAGCGATGACCGATACAGCACTTACCAAGCGCCTTGATGATTGGTTGGCACCAGAAATTGAACAGCTTGCTGGTGGCACACCCCATAAACATATCGATCTCACGTCCGCGTTGCGGCGACTTCTCCCATGGCCCGAAGCATCACGTTTCGAAGACCTAACACCAGAACAACTCCAGGTACCGTCCGGTTCTCACATACGTTTGGATTGGCCCGCACCAGAAGAACATACTGACGATGAAGTGGCCTCCCCCATCCTTGCGGTCAAGTTACAGGAATGCTTTGGTTGGACCGGCAGCCCCACGGTGGTTCAGGGCAAGGTACCGGTGGTCTTGCATTTGCTCTCTCCCGCCCAGCGTCCCCTTGCCATTACTCGAGACCTGTCAAACTTCTGGATCAACGTCTACCCACAGGTGCGGGCTGAAAACCGCGGCCGATACGTTAAGCATCCGTGGCCTGAGGATCCATTAACTGCCGTGGCGACTGCCAAGACCAACAGAGCGCTACGGAACTCCCAGGAATCCTAACGCCTTGGACATCACTTCTTGCGACGAATACCGCGCGTGAAATATAACACGGGACCGATGTAGTTCACCGCAATGATGGCAGCCCATTTGCCTTTCCTTCCCCGCACCTCGTCGGGTGATCTCAAGGCGAGATCAGTCCAAGCCGTCGCTGCCAGCGCGAGTTGAATCGACACAAACGTCAACACGGAAGCTTGTTGTTTCGTGGTCAGGTCATCCCAGGTTTTGCGGTTACGCTTTTTTCCAGTCATCTTTATCCTGTCTACACAGCCACCGAATTGAAAGGTGGCCTTCCTATGTGATCCATTATGGGACGCTGTCATAGCGTCGGCTAGCCTTGCCTTGCCCATTGCGGAAGCGTCCGCCGCACACTCGCGTTTCACTGTCAGATGCGGCATACGTTTCCCTGTGCATCGTTGAACAGCTAGATAATCCTCGAGGCGTCTTCGGTCGCTGTGCTTCTCCCAGTGCTCGTTATGACCACTCGAGCGAGCAGGATGAGGCGATGTTCATTGTCCTGTGCGATCAGTAAGGTCATGATCAACATAGCGCTCAAGCAAGACCGATGAGTGCTTAATACCGGGAGGGTTCATGTTACGGCTGAACGTATCCGACGGCGTCCACGTAATGACCCACGCCTATGTCAATAGTTACCTCATTGAAGACCAAGGTGGCCTCACGTTAGTCGATGCTGGACTGCCCAGCATGTGGCCCATACTTCTTGAACTGTTGGAAACCATTGGCCGTCCCATCGACGACCTTGAGGCCATGGTCCTCACGCATGGACATTTTGATCACGTCGGGATTGCAGCTCGTCTGCGACGTGATCACCACGTGCCCGTATATGTCCATGGTCATGATGTGGAGTTGGCAGCCCACCCTTATCGTTATACACCGCAACGCAATCGGTTGTTGTATCCGCTCTTTCGTCCTGCGTCCTTACCGGTTTTAGGGCGGATGGCTCTCGCTGGGGCTCTGCACGTTCGCGGTGGCACAGCGAGTCGGTCCTTTGCCCACTCCGAACAGTTGCAGGTACCAGGCGGGCCGATCCCCCGGCACACTCCTGGTCATACGGCCGGGCATTGCATGCTGGAGTTGCCGGGTCGAGACACCATGATCACCGGAGATGCTCTGGTGACGCTTGACCCCTATACGGGCAAAACCGGCCCACAGATTGTGGCCTCGGCCGCCACGCAGGACACCAACCAGGCCATAGAGTCGCTCAAAGTCCTCGAGGCGTATCCCACGACGACGTTGCTGCCCGGCCACGGGATGCCATGGCAACTTGGTACGCCGACAGCACTGCGTCATGCTCGTGCTGTCGGTGAGCACTAGCGTGTCATTGCTCTGATGGGATGATGGCTTCGAGTTTGGTGAGAAATTCTTGCAACACCGGTCCGTTGGTCTGTGCACCGGCGAAACCCTCCGAATAAAACAGTGCAACCGCCAGATCGCCATGTGTCGCCATGATCCAGGTGTGAGCTAATTCCTCGCCGTCGTCAACGTATTGGGCTGTGCCGGTTTTGGCATAGACCGGCGCTCCTGGCACATCTTGTAATATCGGCACCGTCCCGTACTCGACAGGACCGGCCATCAGCTGCTGCAAGGTGGCTGCTTCGTCTTCAGTCAGTGGCGCATTTGCTGGGAACTCTTCATGACGTGTCACATCGACCGCAGGTTCGGCGACGATGACTGGTTGGACTGTCTGACCTGCCGCAATCGAGGCTGCGACGGTGGCCATACCAAGTGGCGAGGCTTGGACACGTCCTTGCCCGAAGAGCCCGGCAGCGTGTTGTGTTCCTTGCACATCGGTCGGCACGGATCCCAAAAACGCGCCGTCATATCCGGTCACTGGATCGCTGACGAGTCCTAATGCGACGGCAGCATCATGCACTTGCTCTGGCGTGAGGTCTTGCCATTGACTGACGAAACTGGTGTTACATGATTGGGCGACCGCATCTGCCAGGGTGATGTCTCCGAGGTAGCCGGCGGGGTACCCATCAAAATTCGAGATTTCGGTGCCGTCGATCGTCACGGTCTGCGGGCAGCTGACCGTGGAGTCTGGGGTCATCCCGTTGCGTAGCATCGCCAGCGTCGTGACAATTTTGAAGGTGGACCCGGGCGGGTATGCGCCCGTGACGGCCAACGGCCAACTGGTGTCCGCCGGGCCGTCGGCAGCTGCGAGTATGTGACCATCGGATGGCCGGAGCACCACGAGCCCAGCGGGCACATCTGCGTCGTCAATCATGTCTTCGGCGAGTTCTTGCACATCGAGCTCAAGGGTGGTGGTCACCGGCTTGCCATCAATGGTTTTACGATGAAAGGATACCGCTTCGCTAGCTGCCGACTGGGTGGCTTGGTCATTGTCGACGGTGATCTGTAGACCATCAATTCCGGCGAGCTGGTCGTTATACATTCGTTGCAGCCCAGTCAGTCCAGTGGGAACGCCGGCGGTCAATGCCCCTTCGGATGCTTCAATCTGTTCAGCGTTGGGTTCGCCGAAGGTACCTAAGATGGAACGGGCGAAGGTCCGAGACGGACCTAATACCATGGTGTCTTCCATCGCCATCGCACCTTGGATTTCTACAATCGTGTCCATAGGAATCTCAGTATCTGGGGTATCGCGAAGGACAATAAACTCTACCCAGGCTCGCTCCCCGGCCGCGAGGGTTCGCTCAACGAGTGGTTCTGAGTCCAAGTCGAGGGCGGTGGCCAATGCGCTGGCTGATTCCGTGAGAGCTGCTTCGATCTCTTCGTCCGTGGGTTGTGCACCCCCGCTCGATAATGCCTGGAGGACGTGTGACTTATCAATGCCGATACGTTGTACTGCCCGATCCATGACGAGGGCATTACCGTCTCCGTCACGGATGCTCCCACGCTGGGCGGGCTCAACGCTCACCACAACACGTCCGTCGTCTGCCAAGCCTGGAATCAAGGCCTCGGCTGTTAGGTGGGGTTGCCAGACTTCGCTGTCTTGATCCCACATGAGTTTGGTTTGTGCCTGATACGACCAATCGTGGTCCGAGGTCGTCTCGGAGGTTTCACGAGCACCGTTCTGCGCGGGCGTCAGATCCCAGGTGACCGTATACGTGGCGGTCGCAGTGACGACCTCGTCGTCGGTGTCGTCGATGACTGCGGTATCCAATTCCACGCTGCGAGGATACGGCTGGAGCGGCTCCGTGAGGTCTGCGAGCGCTTGGGGTGTCAATGAATCATCGGTCAGTGCCAGATTGTTGAGTGAGGTGAAGTCTTCGGAGGCGAGAGCGTTGTTGAACTCTTGGGCTGCTTCGGTTGGATCTGGAATATTCGTACCGCACGCACTCAGGGCAAGTGCGACACTGACCAGGACTGCGGTAAGGCTGAAACGATGCCACCGATAAGTGGCTCTTTGCTTGATTGACTCGGTATTGGACGTGGCGTGAGTGAAGTGAGTCATAGTGCGTAGTCTAATGCTCTGCTGGGTTCTGACCGCCGCGTTAAGGGAATCGCACCGGCGGTTTCGTGTTCCGCGAGCGCAGGTGGGGAGGCGTCTAAAATTTCATGGCTTCCGAGGGATTTACGGTGAAGACGCGTTGTCCGGCTAACCACTCGGTGAGCTGTTGTGCTTTGGCTTCTAGGGCTTCGGATGCCGTGGGGGTGAGCTGTTCCAGCAGCTTGAGATGGACTTTACCTGTCTGGTCCTGATTCCAAGCGCCCACGACTTGGCCGTTGATCCACACTGTAGTACCGGCGTTTCCGACGCTGTCGAAGAGTTTTGGTGCATTGGTTCCAAGGAAGAAGTCTCGGTGTTTCCAGCCCATCACCGTGGGATCAAGGATTGGTAGCAGCGCGATCCACGATTCGGGAGCCGTGATGACGTCGAGGTCGTCGTGTCGCAGCCATCCGATCGACCCGTCATCAAGTGCAACGGGTAGTGCCCCGAGATCTTCTAGTGCTGTGCGTACGATGGTTTTGGTTGCGCCGAGCCACCAGGTGATGTCCTCGACGGTGCCGGGCCCATATGACCACAGCCACCGGTTGATCAGTTCCTGATAACCCTCTCGTGCTTCAAGGGTGGGTGGGAGCTGGTTATTCCACCAGCGATTGGTGGTGGTCCAGGTGGGTCGACTTGTGTACCAGGCGCCAGCGTTTTGTGCCCGTGTTACTTTGCCTGACAGGCTGAGTCCGGTCAGCACTTTGGGTGCGATGGCGACCTTCCCGCCCCAAGATTTCTGGGGTGATTGTATGAAGTGGCCTGCCACTTCAGGCACTTGTTGTCGCAATTGGGTAGCGGAACGGGGCACACCATCCGAGAGGTGTTCAAGCACGGCTGCTTCTGCGGTGTCTAACCAGGTTGGCCCAGTCCCCTCAGGTACGTATCCCCACCGTTCCACATCTTTGATGAGGCGGGTGCGGTTGATCCTGGCAAAGCGGGCGGAAACACTTGACCACACGGCGGGGAGTAGTTCCCGGGGAAACACAAACAGTGTTTCTCGCATTGCTTGTTGTTTGACTAACGACCGGGACTCGTACAGAGCATGCTCTACCCCGTGGATGTCGAGGTCTTTGGTCCGAGCCCAACACGATATGTGGACACTTGAGGCTTCGGTCGCATGCAAACTGACCACCGCGTGTGCGGCTTCTTCTGGTGAGCGTACGTGAGTAGACGGTGCGAGAGCGTGGCGAATCGCTAATCTGGCTCGCCGTTCTTCGTTCGTCACCGACCGGATAGTCGCTGGCGCGTCATCATTGTTCATGAATCACTCTAAGACCCACTGTTCCTTGCGTTGCAGTAACGAAGTGTGCCGTACGGCCCGCTTCGTGAATTGCTGGCTTGCTCTGCCGCTGCTCAGAGCGACTCCTTAGCCGGTGCTACCATGAGGCATGGCTCACTATGATATCAAGACGCATAAGGGCTCGTTTCACATCAGACGCGCAACCTTATCGGATGTTCAGGACATTGTTGGCTTACTCCGCGACGACCGACTGGGTCAGAATCGCGAATCAGCACAGTGGGCCACGTATGAATCAGCGTTTTACGATATCGATGGCGATCCACGACATTTTTTGGCTGTTGTCGAGGATGAGGCTGCTCGTATCGTTGGTACGATGCAGCTCACCCTCATCCCTGGGTTATCGCGCGGGGGTTCAACACGGTTACAGATCGAGGCAGTCCGGATCACTTCGTCAACGCGTGGTACAGGCTTGGGAACGGCTATGATCACCTGGGCTCATGACTACGGTCGAGCCCATGTGGCTAGCCTAGTGCAGTTAACTACCGATAAATCTCGTGATGATGCGATACGCTTCTACACGTCTTTAGGCTACGTGGCCAGCCATGAAGGACTCAAACTGTCCTTGGAACGATGATTCGACTGGAACCCCGTGCGCTGGTGTTGAGTCGGAGAGCCGCCACGAAAACATTGCTTACTTCGTCTGCAGTGCAGATACTTGGCATCTGCTGGGTGTCGGTGAGCAATCTTGGTCAATCAGCTCTTTGGAAAAGAGCCGTTGTTGAGCGTTGCACCGTGACCTAGCGACGCTTTGCATTGAATCATCATCGTCATGCGCTAAAAGGTAGTGCATCGAAAGTCGCTGGCAATTATTCTTGTTCTAGGGTCGTGCGGAGATCACGAGGTACCTGAGCATCTTCCGAGGACATGATGAGCACACATTCACAGACCGCACCATTTGCTGTTGAGACGCATCAGCTCACGAAAACTTTCGGTGCCCAGCATGCGGTGGATCATGTTGACCTGGAGATCCCTCAGGGACAGATTCATGCTGTCCTGGGTCCAAATGGGGCCGGCAAGACAACACTGATCCGTATGCTGACCACATTATTGAAAGCTACTAGCGGCCACGCCAGCATCCTTGGGCATGATGTGGTGGCAGAAGCCAGGAGCGTACGTTCTCGCATCGCTTCAACGGGTCAATCGACTTCGTTGGATGAGGATCTTACCGGTTTAGAAAATCTGAGTCTGCTCGCCCGTTTGCGTGGGCATCGCGGCCGAGCGGTGAAGACCCGAGCCAAGGCGTTGCTGGAGGCCTTCGGTTTGAGCGAGGCCGCAGGACGCCAGGTGCAACGATATTCGGGTGGCATGCGCCGACGACTCGACATTGCCGCATCATTACTTGTTCATCCCGACGTCTTATTCCTGGATGAACCAACCACCGGTCTGGATCCTCGCAGCCGCAACCAAGTGTGGGATATCATCCGCATGCTGGTCACCAGTGGGACGACGGTTGTCTTATCGACCCAGTACCTGGATGAGGCCGATCAACTTGCCGATCAGGTCACGGTCATCGACACCGGTCGTATTGTCGCCCAGGGAACGCCAGCCGAACTCAAGACGATCGTGGGTACCGGAATTGTTCGGGTGCGTTTGCTGCAACCGCAACAACAATCGCAAGCAGCACAACTCTTGAGCTCATTGCTGGGCGCCACTGTGGAGCCTCACCCGGATAAGTCTGTGGTCCAGTTACGCGTCTCAGATATCTCAGCAACTGCCCCAGCAATCGCCGAATTACAACGTCAAGGCGTCGCGGTTGCAGAATTCTCCCTGGGACAACCCAGCCTTGATGAGGTTTTTCTCGCGTTGACCGCTCAACAGGCCAGTTCAAAGGAAACACCATGACCGGTGATACCAAAACCACCAGCGATATTATTTTCCGGTTAGAAAACGTTTTAGAAGATCAATCCTCCGTCAAACCCATCAGTCCGTTGATGGCGATGCGCACCTTTGCCTGGCGCTCGGTGTTGAAAATCAAACATGTCCCCGAACAATTGATTGACGCCGTGCTGTTCCCGGTGCTATTCACCTTGATGTTCACCTTTGTATTTGGTGGGGCCATAGCGGGGTCACCAGAAAACTATTTGCAGTTTACGCTCCCAGGCATCCTTGCTCAGACCGTGGTCTTTTTGACAATCTACACGGCAATTAACGTCAACACCGACATCAGTAAGGGCGCTTTGGATCGGTTTCGTACCATGCCCGTGTGGAGACCCGCGCATCCCGTCGGAGCGCTCTTGGCCGACTGGCTGCGATATGGAATCGCCGCTGCGTTGTGCCTAGTGGTCGGGATTATCATTGGGTATCGTGCCGAAGGTGGCGTCGCGGGAGTCATCACCGCCATGGGATTATTATTAGTGTTCAGCTTTGCCTTAAGCTGGATGTGGCTCGTCGTAGGTTTAAAAGTTCGTACCGCCACCGCAGTCCAGGGCATTTCCTTTGTGATTCTGTTCCCGCTGACATTCGTCAGTTCCGTCTATGCCCCACCTGAGACGATGCCCGAATGGTTACAGGCCTTCGTCAATATCAACCCGAGGACCTTCCTAGCCGACGCCGTTCGAGGACTCATGAGCGGTACCGTCGATGGCACCAGTGTCGTAATGGTCCTGGTGGTCTCGGCGATCATCACGGTGGTCTTCGCCCCGATCGCATTATGGGTGTATAACAACCTGGACTGACATGCGGTGTGAGCACATCTTGAGCGTTGAGATGGTTCAGGTGCCGTGGGATAGCGGCAACACGTCGTGGACCATGACATCGTAAAAACGCTTTGATTTTCGGCAGCTCCCAACCCGTGACCGCCTTTTAACCAGATCAACTCCTTGTGCGGCGCTGTGAGCACTTCATAATATTCTTCAACGAGTGATGCCATCGCATTGATATCATCGCGACCCACGAAAAAGAAGACCGGCACCTTGAGTTCCGGTGCTTGCGCAATGAAATCTAGCTCTTCTAATTGTGGATAGACAGCGTTAAAGGAATGAATCAACCCTCTGGTGTGATTGATTTTATCAATGTACCCATATTCTGGCACGAAAAATGGGATGAGCGGGACAATAGTCGAATAGCGTGGCGTCCCCATCATCTCGTTGAGAACATCCAGATACTCCACGTAACGGCGCACTTCACGGTCCCCACGATACGGCGGTGGACCATTATCCCGAAGCTTTTCCACCCGCTGCGTCTGACCTTGTTCCTGCAGATGCTGTACCGCCATGTCATACCCCATGCGGTCATTTTCGGTGGTATTGACCATCTGACCACTACTCACAAACGCGTAAAACAGCTCAGGATGTTCTTGCACCAACCAGATGCCGAGAATGCTCGACCAGGACACCCCGTAGAGGTAGATCTTTTCTTGACCGAAGCGTTGTTGTAATAACCGGGTCAAGGCAACCGCATCAGCAATGAACCGTTGTGGAGTGAGCTCATCAAATGCTACTGCCCCATAGGATTTCCCGGTACCTGGTTCATCCCAGTTGACGACCGTGTAGTCCTTTTCCAGCGCTCGCAATTCCATGGAGTTAAAGAAACCACCGCCCCCGGACCCACCCATCCCGAGGTTGAGTAACACAGGATTCGTACGGTCGTGCCCGCGCACCGTAATCCATTGTTCGCTGCCATTGAGTTGGACCTTCTCCATGGACGCAACACTATTGGGTACTGGGTGCCCATCCGCTCCGGTGATTGGTGGTGTTACCGCGAGGGTTTGTGAGATCACGACCGCAGCTACTGCAGCCATGGCCACGATCCCTACAGAAGTCGGTCTGACCAGTCGCCGACGACGTCGCAGTATGAACCAAAAGAGTGCCAGGCCGCTCAGGAAGACCAGGGGCAACCACGCCCACACCGGGACAGCAGTGGTCAGTGGCAACAACACTACTGGAACAAACAACAGCACTGCGACGACGAGTCCCAAGACGGTCGCCCACGCTCCAGGCTGAGAATGCTGTCGGTGGATCCGATGCTCATCCCTCACGATGACTCCGCAGTGTTCGATCGTGGATGGGGTTGCGTAGAAGGATAAGGCCACCGCCGACTTTCACCAGGGTGGACACTAGCATCGCTGGCATTCCCTCGGATGCAGGGGTCGCACTGGCCCAATAGGCCCACGACAGTCCGAAGGTCAGCAGGATAAAGCTAGCAAGTGGATGGCGACGCACTAGTGCTGCAATGCGCAGTGCCCCGCCCCACCGGGTCATGACCCTTCTACCACCCAGTCACGTATCACTGGCACGAGCGCGACAACTATCAGGCCCAATCCCCCAAGAACGTGCAACCAGATGTTGATCTGCACACCACCATCTGCCAACCCGAGTGCCGTGGAGCCACAGGTTGTCCAGTCATGAATGACGTCATCCACCAGAACGTCGTACCCAAGCCAAAGATCCCGATCGCCAGAAGAATTCTCATAACGCACCTCCTGACGGCGCTGCCTGTGCGACTGGATCTCCGAAGAGCTTCCTAGGGTCGCTGGTTTTCGAAATAGGATCGCTGGGTCGGATAGTAGTCGTCGAAGTCTGGCACGGGATCCCCTGCGATCACGGCGGCTAACTGGTCGAGGTAGTATTCCCAGCCGGGTCCGATCTCACCGATAGTCGTTGGATCCGCGTCGTACATTGTAAAATGCAACTGAGTTTGATCCTCGCTACCGCTCAAATCGACTGCTAAATCCCACGGTAGTTTATCGTCCAATGTTTTCACCCGAAGACGTACCGGGGCTTGGCATTCGAGAATTTCAACGTGGAATCCCGGCTTTCCTTCTTCGAAGCCCAAGTAGAGTTTGATGGTTTCGCCAACGGCTCCGTTGCCTTCCCAGGGACCAATCCAGCCCTCTGTGAATTGGGATTCGGTGAGGTAGTCCCAGGCATGTTCGACGGCCACCGGCAACGTTTTGGTAATCGTCAGGTTGTATCCCTGGTCAGTCGGTACGAGCCGACCCGTTGGTGTAGGCGTCATGTGTCCTCTATTCGCACGTGGAAGAAAGATGTTGTGAGTCAACTAGCACATGGGTAAATTAGCCTGAGTATTGCAACTTGCATGACAGATTCTACGCCGCGAGCCGTTAGATGTCTCTACGGCAGCGGGCTCGACTATTGTGCTGCACAAGCGGGAAATAAAAAAGCCTCAGAGCAAAATCTCTGAGGCGTTGGAATCCTTATGATGTGAAGGACTTTTGGTGGAGCTAAGGGGATTCGAATTCTATTCTCACAATTCCCCCAAAATGGCTAGATCGGCGGCATTGCAACGAACTAAGCGCATTACTGCTCGGATCATCAGAACGCAAATAGGGGATATAGAACACCAAATATCACCTATGTGCCCCCTCAGGGGGCACATTTTGTGCCCCGTACAAGCGTGTCGCATACCGACGAACATCAGACGGCAATACATCCAATTCATGCGCCACAGCCTGCACAGTCTCATGAGCTTTTATAGCCCTCAGAAAGTCACAGAACGGTATTCTCAGCCAGTCCCCGAGTTCGTCAGCCTCACGCTCATTCTGGGCGCTGGACGACTCATGTCGGTACGCTGCGTGCCCTAGCTCGTGGGCTAATACTGCCTTGGCCTGGATGCCAACGAGCGCAGGGTGCAGACGGATCTCATGCCGGGTGGCATCATATTCACCCAACTGTCCGACAACCGGTTCTTCCCGTACAACTGTGCATCCCACCAGGTTTGCAAACGCTTCAAACACCATGCCCACCACTGTGACATGGGACAAGGACACGATAAACCAAGATCGGCAACCGACTTATGTTTACCTACGTTGACCTATGCTGTCCTATGCCGCCCTACGTTGACTTATATGGCGTAAATGTGCCACTATTGAAACACCGAAGACAAAATTCAGTCTTCGAGAAAAAATGATTCGGGCTGTCAGAAGCTTGCTGGGACAAGCCTGAGATGCTGCCATCTCACCCGTTCAGTCGGTCGGCCCCCAGGGGCTTCTGACGGTCCGAATTTTTAGTGCCCACTCGGGCAGTTACACCTAAACCACGGCTGCCTAGTCAAGACACCGTAGTGCGGCATCGCAAAAACTCCTAACGGTGATACGCACCCATGGTCCCCCTTCCGAATTTGATGCCATACTCGGAAAAGATGTTGTGGATGAATGTTTCCGAATTCATCGGGCCAAAACGCGTCCTTCAAGAAAGATGCATATAAGTCCGCGGCCTGACTTTCCAAGTATTTATCAGCGCTAACCCAACTGAGCTCCTTCTCAAGGTAGGTTGGCACCTTCGGGTTATTCACCGTTTGATCTCGGATGTGCTTCTTTGTTTTAGCTTGATCCATTCCGATGACATGTCCGAACCGTATTCTCGCAGATCTAGCACCGAAACTTTTCGCTGCCCAGAGCGCAGAGATGTACGCTTTTTCGCTTACGAAATCGAAGTAGTCCTTTTTCCCACTTTGGAAAGATCCAGGTGCCAGCTCTGACTTCTTACTCACCACAAAGGTGAGGGATATTCCTTGAACCGATGCCAACACGTTTGCGGCATGGGCTTTTCTCTCATAGGGCTTTGCACTCTTTTTAGACGACATGACTTTGTTGTCTGGAACCTTGAAATCTTTTCTGAGCTGTTTTACGGCTTCACGGACTCGAGCCATTGATGTCTCTGGTCCGGTCACTGTTGCCATCCCAAAGATCGGACTAGTTCGTGAATGGAGGCCGCGGTCCCCAGTTTCGTCGCTATACGCAAAAATCTCTACCAAGGCTCAGGTGTCCTCCGGTAGTTGCCCTGGTTGGATGCCGTCGCCTAGTTCACGATCGTACGCTGCGATCTTCTGTTCAGAGACAGCATCTTCTGTATTGAAGTCACCCTCAACAACATTGCTAGATTCAGTAGAGTCTTTCCGTTTTTGTAATTCATTTTCGAGCCTTTTCATCTCATCGTTTTGTTTGAGAAAGGCACGAGCGGTACGAATCAATGACTCACGCTGATCGCTGGTAAGTTCATCTATTTCATCAGGGAGTTCGTCCACAAATTTTGTCGCGTGATAAGCGCGTCCAGCTGCTTTATAGACTCGCTCTTCACTAACTCCTGCTAGGTATGCAAGCGCATCCAATGTCTTTGACTGAGGACGTGACCTGTATGTTCCGTTAGCGATGCGGTCGAATGTCGTGAAAGAGATGACCTTGCCAGCCTTTTCAGCGATGCGAGCCATCTCCCTGCCGCCCACGCCGTCGTGACGTTCTTGGGCAATGAGGGCTATGTCTCGCAGCGATTCATGTTGGCTCGTGTTCATGGCTCTACTCTCCGACCAGTCGTTCTAGTTGTACTAGCAATACCAATTACTACCAATACAACTAGAAAGTCTACATCGTAGCGTTCATGCGCTCACAAGGCTTGCACGCTTGACAACTAGATGATGAATGATGCATCCTGTACTTGTCAGCACTTCGAAAGGTAGGCATAATGTTTTACACGTACACCGGACCAGTCACTAAGGCCCCACGTCGTAAGTGGTCCAGGCCCAAAGCAAGAATCGCAGGAGACATATACATGAAAGTGCGCGACCGGCACCTCATCAAAGAGTTGAGGCAAGAGCGCGGACTAACTCAGAGACAACTCGCGACATTGGCCAAGTGCAGCCAAGCGACCATTAGCGCCATCGAGGTCGGAAAGCTGACGACCATCTCCGAAGACCTTGGAGCACACATAGCGCAATGGCTCGAACGTCGGCCACGCGAATTATTTGAGAAGTTCGACGAAGAGCGCGTTGACGCGCTCATTGTGAAAAATGAATCGCGCATCAAGCGTCAGCGCGGATCCATCACCGCAGCATAAAGCCCCCAGCTACTGGAATAGCTGAGGGCTAGTCAAAAACAACTAATGAGGAGTCGTAATGACAACCACTATCGTACCAACCATTGAGACCACTGACAGAGGTCTAGCCGTGACCAGCGAGACTATTGCACAAGGATCAGGTGTAGAGCACCGAGCAGTTCTGCAACTAATCAACACTTACAAAGATGATTTAGAGCAGTTTGGAACTTCCGCATTTGAAATGCGGAAGTCTGGTGGCCGCCCGGTTCGCACCGCAATCTTGAATGAGCCGCAGTCCACACTGCTCATGACGTTTATGCGGAACACTGAACAAGTCGTCGCGTTCAAGATCGCGCTCGTGAAAGCGTTCTACCAGATGGCTCAGCAACTCAAGACCGGTACCCAAGACGCACTATTCACTGACGATGAACTAGGACTCAGTATCGGTCAACCAGTCGCCCAACTACCAAAGCAACTCGCCGTCGCGAAAGTCGATCCACGAACTACCCGTAACGACCGGATCGCCCAAGCCGCACGAGAAGCCAACGGCCAATGGGTGCCAGTCACCATCGCCGAGTTCGGAGACAAGCAGTACACCGAACTCGCAAAGGGCATCAACTACGGGAAACGCAGCTCATTCGCAAACGGCAACTACCGCGCCGTCACCCGCGATAACCAGCTCTACATCCGACACACCAAGAAGGCTGCGTGATCGTATGGCACGCACTTACGCAACCGTAAAGGACATGGCAGTCTACTACCGGATGAGCCAGTCCACGGTCAGGAATAAGGTCAGGTCTGGTCAATGGCCAGCCGAACGTATCCCCTCAGAAACCGGGAAACGCGCCATGATCCGCTTCTCCCCCGAACAACAAGCCGAAATCGACCAGATCATCCGAGCAGGACGCAACCGCGCCACAAGCCTCGACTGGTTAGACGACGCACTCGACAAAATCGCCTAATCTAGGCACCCTTTTCAAAACCCCTTTTTAGCACCCGTAATTTACGACACCCAAAAACACCGCATTCTAGGCATCCCGGTGTGTGCCCCTACTGGATTGTATTCGGAGGATTTCACAGGATATGTGTACCCAAAATCAGTTGACCCGTCGTGAACGGCAACAAAAACAACTCGACCAGATCGGCCAGGTTCAAGACGATTTGCGTACTGAGTCACCAAAAGTGGCTGAGGCGATCTTCATAGCGAACTACCCAGACCAGACGCCGAGTTTCTTTCGCCGTAACTACCAGTACATCATCAGCCTGTCGCCCGAACAGTTAGCCCAGGTGATTGGCTACCCAGACCCGACCGGCGAAACAGCAACCAACAACGTCATGAAAGAGCAGGTAGCAGTATGAGGTTCCCCCAGTATGCGAAGACAACCCACGATGAAGTTTTACACGCGATTCAAGAGAATAACGCAACCTATGACGAGTTTGTGAAGCACGTTCGAGGGTTTGCTGAAGAATTTACCGGCGACGTGGATTGTGCTGTGGCGTACGGCTGGAAACTTCGATGCGTGCGACTGGAGGGCTTGCGGACCAGTAAGTTCGTCAATGACTCTACGTGGACGAAGCCTGATCGTGGTGGCGTGACTCGTCCGAAGAAAAGCAATCCACTGTATGAGCGGTTTTCCTGTCTCCGGCATGTAGCACCAACAATCCCTGGTCGGAATGATGGTCGAAACCAAGACAACCTCATCATGGGCAGCGGGTACTGGGGTGTTGGGGCACTGTTCATTCTTAACGGTGTCGCTTATTCAGGTTTCGGTTTCATGCCCACCAGTGAAGTCAAAGATGCCACCGAGTTTGGGTGGCAAGAGATAATGCCGTCCGAATACGAAGACGCAGTAGAAGCATATAAGGAGCAAGCAGCGTGAGTGTTGATTTCTGGTATGGGGTGCTGGCTCTACCTGCTGCCGCACTATTAGCTTTCGTCACGATATGGCTGGCTCTACGCATCTGGACGGGGCTACTCAAGCTAGCCGACCTCCTCCCCCGCAAGCTCAGAAAGCCTAAAGGAAGATATGGCGAATGGGCGGGTTTTCTCGAAGATGGCGATAACCGGCTAGAACATGTCGGCATCTTAGCCACTGCCGACAACCTCCACGTCTGGAATACGCCGGTCGGGGTTTTTATGCGAGCAGGTGGGCGAATCGACTACACAATGGCACGCATGCTACGGGAAATGATGAAGGACAAGATCATGCAAGACGCAAAAGACGAAAGGGATCAAAAATTATGAGTCAGCGTCCGCCTGGACCGATATGTAGCAACCCTGATTGTCCGTGTGCTATCCCGCCACCAGGTGGCCCGTGTGATGAATTCAAATACATGGACAGCCAATGGTGCGGCGAATGCTTATGGGAGGAACACGACCATGAGCGGTAAACCAACTATCCGTGATTATGTGCGGGCGTATCGAGACGCGCAAGTGTTGGAGATCATCTGGCACTCATCGAAAGACGATCCTGGCATGTCCGAATACGAGGACACGTTCCAGCGCAGTATCCAACGAGCAAAAGACGAAGCTGCTCAGATAAGGGATGCGCTATGAGGCGTCCTGTTGGCACGTTGTGCGGTCTGGCTGATTGTCCTTGTGCGTGGCCGTCTGAGAAAGTTTGTCCGGTGTTTCACCCGTACTCGAATTCCAGATGGTGTGGCATATGCGGATGGGATGAACATGACCATGAAAGATCATTCGACCCAAATATTGATTGAAATAAGTAAAGCCCGGTGCAGCAACACCGGGCTTTGTCATTCCAGAAAGGAAAAACATTGAGTAATAGCAGTCTACAACTATTCGAGTATTCAGGTCACCAAGTCCGAACCGTGCTGCTCAATGGTCAGCCTGGGTTCGTTGCAGCTGACCTTTGCAAAATCCTCGATATAAAGAATTCACGTGATGCCCTCGCGTCTTTAGACCTTGATGAAAAGGGTGTAGCTACTATCGACACCCCTGGTGGTCAACAGCAAATGCGAGTGGTCAATGAGCCGGGAATGTATTCGCTTGTACTGAGATCTAGGAAAAAGGAAGCGAAGAAGTTCAAACGGTGGGTCACTCACGAAGTGCTTCCACAGATTCGTGCAACCGGCTCATATTCAGCACCTAAGACACTTGAACAGCGTTCGCTTGAAGTCATTGGTGAACTCACTCAGGTCGTCCAGGATCAGCAACTCGAACTGGAGGAAGCCCGTCCGAAAGTTGCCGCCTGGGATTCGATTGTGTCGTCTGCCGGGTCGTGGTCTTATAACGACGCTGCGAAAGTCTTGTGTGAGGACGGTGAGATCGAGATTGGCGAGAAACGCCTGGTCCGGCAGCTGGTTGATTGGGGCTACTTCTACCGTGACCACAAGGGTCGACCAAAGGTGTATCAGCCGTATATCAAGCAGGGTTTGTTCACAGTGAAGGCTCGCACCTACACCGATCAGGCGACGGGTGAGGTCAAGGAGTCATCAGCACCACAGGTGCGTATCACAGGTAAAGGGTTAGGGGTCATACGCGACCGTCTACTTGCTAATAACGCCACCACAAAGGAGCTTTTCTAATGCGTTTATACAAGTTTGAGATTACCCAGCTTCCTAAGACGATTATTGAGTCGCACCCTGGTGACGATATTTACTATCACACCGTGCATTTGGCAGATCCTGTTCTACGCAAAGAGTGGGAAGGCACTGGTTTTAGTACCAAAGATTCGTATTACAACTTCTTCTTACCGTCCGAGAACAAGCTGTATCGTTCGCGCTCATCAGCTCGCGACAAGGTGAAGGCTGTTGAGCGTTGGGGTGGTAAGGCTCGCATCCTGGAAGCTGAGGTTTCCGAGTTTATCCCGGTTGAGGAAGCGAACCTGCGTCGTCGGAAAGAGCGTGATGATGAGCGGGTGCGGAAGCTAGAAGAACAGATCAAGGAGATCAAAAGTAAGTACGCGCACGCGGTCACGTTGCAAAAGTTGAATGACATGAAAGCTCGGATGGGCCTTGACGAGGAGGCCGCATGACCACGATTGGGCTTATTTCTTTTGCGTTGCTCGCTGTCGTGTTTGCTTGGTCTGCCCGGTTGAACTACCAGGAACGGCAACGTTTAGAGCGTGAGAATACTGTGCTGAAGTCTGAATCGGATCGAAAAGCCGCTGAGTATCGTGCCGCGTACCGTGACTTGATCGGTGATTATGAGCGCCTACATGCCAAATATAAGGAGCTTGGTGGTGGCAATGATCGTTGATGTTTTGAGGGTCGCGGTCATTGTTCTAGCAGTGATGTTCTTGTGGGACGTGTGGCAGCTCGTACGTAAACAGTCTGCTGCGTTGGATCGTGACCAGGACATTCTCGACCAGATCACCGTTCACCAACCCGACGACGATGACGATGATGTTCCGCAGTTCGCTATTGACATGGACTGGGACGAACAAACCGCAGTCCTAGAGTTCATCGACCAGTTCCGAGCAATAAGGGCACACTACGAAAGGAGACAGCAATGAACCGCGCTGTGATAGAGGAAAGAATCCACGCCGCGATCCGACCCCAGCTGGATAAAGCGGACGCACTATTAGACCACTACCTGGCTGACGCGCCTATTGAGGTGTGGGGGCCGATAGCAAGGACACTCCAATGATCCGCCTCAAATGTGAGTACTGCCAGCAGGTGATCGCAGACGGTGGTCGGGTGGCAGATCAGAAAACCGCGTACTACGAGCACAGAGCAGCATGTAAGCCCCAACACAAGGGGCATAAATTCTTTAAGGAGGCAACACGATGAGAGTGCCGACATCTGAAGCGCTACAAGATTTATGGGTTTATCACCGGGTTGAGGAGTATTGCCGTGACCACCGCCCAGCACCAGATCACTCACTATTCATAGCCGAATTCAGGGCAGCCATTGACCGGGTAAAAGCCGACGCATGGGA
>DATBUL010000014.1:0-2526 GCA_036516115.1 Enteractinococcus sp.
GATCATTTCGTGCGGCATGCGGTGAGCGGAGACCACGCGGACTTCGTGCGGGATCTCAAATTCGGCCAGGGCAGCGGCGGCGTCCTGCATGACCGGCCAGTCTGAGTCCGAGCCCATGACGACGCCAACGCGAGGGGCACCCGATGAATCTGTCACACCAAACTCCTTAGTCGCTTTCGGTTCGTCCGTGCCGGATGATGTCGGCTGTCTCGATGGCCGCATCCAGTGCCGCCTCGAGGTTGCCGTCTGTGGCCAAAACATTGACGTGGCCAATCTTACGACCGGGACGCACCGACTTGCCGTAGGCGTGGATCTTGGCGTGCGGGTATCTGGCCATCGCCGTCCCAAACGCGCCGTAGAGATCATGGTTGTCTGCGCCAAGATAGTTCTTCATAACCGTATAGGGCGCGATCGGATCGGTTGCACCCAGCGGAAGCCCAAGGACCGCGCGCAGGTGTTGTTCAAACTGGCTGGTGATAGCACCATCCTGGGTCCAGTGGCCGGTGTTATGCGGACGCATCGCTAATTCGTTGATCATGTACCCGGGGCCCACCCCGGGGGTGTGGAACAGCTCGACGGCCAGCATCCCGGTCACGCCGACAGCATTGGCGATGGTCTCGGCCGCTTGGCGTGCTGCCGCATCCGTTGTTTCGTCTAAGTTGGGCGCGGGTGCTTTGACAATGTCGGCCACCCCGTCGGTTTGGATGGTTTCCACCACGGGATAGGTCGCGGTTTGACCAGTTGTGGAACGGGCAATTTGGGCGGATAGTTCCGATTGGAAATCTACCTTGGCCTCAACCAGTAGCTCTTCGTGGTCGCCGTTGAACCACTCGGCTGTCTGCTGTGCTTCCTCGGGGGAGTCCAGGACCCACACCCCTTTGCCGTCGTACCCGCCGCGCGGGGTCTTGAGCACGACCGGATAGCCGATCGTAACTGCAGCGGTCAGTAATGCTTCGACGGACGCCACCGCGGCCCATTTTGGTTGCGGCAGACCCAGTTCGGCCATTTTGCGTCGCATGACCAATTTATCTTGCGCATAGATCAGCGCATCGGGCCCTGGTGCCAACGCGACTCCGGCAGCCTCTAAGCGCCGCAAATGTTCGGTCGGAACGTGTTCGTGATCAAAGGTGACCACATCCACCTGACGGGCAAACGCCTCAAGCGTGGGATAGTCCGTGTAATCGCCGACCGTATAGTTC
The DNA here is from genome assembly GCA_036516115.1 of Enteractinococcus sp. Lineage (GTDB taxonomy): Bacteria > Actinomycetota > Actinomycetes > Actinomycetales > Micrococcaceae > Yaniella. The sequence continues at coordinate 1,200 of DATBUL010000014.1, forward strand.
GCCGCCGTGGTCGCCGAGACATCCTCGGCCTCGGCCAGGACATGCAATTTCAGACCCAAATTAATCGCGACCGGGGCCATCATACGGGCCAACTGGCCGCCGCCTACTACACCTACTGTTGGAAAACTCACCCTTCTACAGTAGCTTGGATTTTCGGCCCGCGTGGCGTGTCACGGTCTCAAGCCATGGCGTCTGGGGGCTGTCGATCGTTACGCTGGTTTCTGTGAGCTCGGAGATCAGCGTTGCAAAGGGCAGGTATGCAAGAGTTTTTTCAAGCCGCAGTGGGATGGCTCACGCCGCTGTTTGTCGTGTCAGCCATGTTAAATGTCGGATTGACACAAAAGCCTGAAAATATTTTTCGGCACCTGCGGAACTGGCAATATCTCGCGCGCATGGCACTGGTCAACTTCGTCGTTGTTCCAGCGCTCATGATCTTTTGGATCGATATTTTCGGTATCGCGGCGCCCTATGCGATTGGGCTCGTCATTTTCTCCGCCGCAGCTGGCGCTCCCTTGCTCATAAAACTCACCGCCCGGAGTCAAAATGAAATCGCCGCCGGCGCGACTGTACAAATGGTGTTGATGATTGGCACCGTGTTTATTCTGCCCCTGGTGTTGCCGCTCCTTCTTGCCGGAGTGACCGTTGACTCCTGGACTATTGCTTCTGGCCTACTCATCCAAATGATTCTCCCCATGGCGCTGGGGATGGTGCTGCTCACATTCGCTGAACCTCTCACGGCTGTGGTGCAACCCTGGATTGCCCGCATCTCGAACATTGCGTTGTATGCGATGTTGATCGCTACCATCCTGGGCAACCTCGATGCGCTGGGCGACCCGCAGATGTGGTCTGCGATTTTCACCGGTGTGCTAGCGTTGATGGTGGCGTTTTTTGTCGGGCACAACACTGGTATCGGACAGGAGACGGATTCTCAGATTGGCGCCCTCGGCACAGCGCAACGAAACACCGCTGCAGCCGTGATTGTGGCGCAAAGCAATTTCGCTGACCCGTTGGTCTTGCTGACTACTGTGTTGCTGAACACCATCATGATGTTCATCTTGTTATTCTTGGCCACACTCATGGCCAAAGACATCAGAATGGCACTGTTGGAACCGCTCGAAGCCGATCCACCGCAGCGAAATCCCACCGATCCGGCCAAGACCACGTGACCCGGCCCGGGCTGTTCAGTGCGGTTTCCACATTCGGGTGCTTTTCAGTAAGTTTCCAGGGTACAGCGACTAGAGTATCTACAACCCCCGCCCACGACACCGCCCACTGCAGGAGGACCGATGCTGCAGCGCCTGAAGAACCGCATCGTTGATCTTGTGCG
>DATBUL010000015.1:0-15449 GCA_036516115.1 Enteractinococcus sp.
GCGTGCACGGCCTACAACGACGCGGTCTTCTTCAGACAGTTCGTCAACACCGAGAATGGCAATGATGTCTTGGAGTTCTTTGTTCTTCTGCAGGATCTGCTTGACGCGGGTTGCGACATCGTAGTGTTCCTGACCAACATACTGTGGGTCGAGCAGACGCGAGGTCGATGCCAGTGGGTCAACCGCTGGGTAGAGACCACGCGAGGCCAGGTCACGTGTCAAGTTGGTGGTCGCATCGAGGTGAGCGAACACGTTGGCTGGTGCAGGGTCGGTGTAGTCGTCCGCTGGGACGTAGACGGCCTGCATTGAGGTAATGGAGTGACCGCGGGTCGAAGTAATGCGTTCCTGCAGGATACCCATTTCGTCAGCCAAGTTTGGCTGGTACCCCACGGCGGAAGGCATACGACCCAGCAGGGTCGAAACTTCCATACCGGCCTGGGAGAAACGGAAAATGTTGTCAATGAACAACAACACGTCCTGCTTCTGGACGTCGCGGAAGTACTCGGCCATCGTCAGACCGGTCAGAGCGACGCGCAGACGGGTACCAGGTGGCTCATCCATCTGGCCGAACACCAGGGCGGTGTCTTTGAGCACATCGGCTTCGTCCATTTCGACCCAGAGGTCATTACCTTCACGAGTACGCTCACCAACACCGGCGAATACCGAGGTACCACCGAAGTTACGAGCAACACGGGTAATCATTTCCTGAATCAGAACGGTTTTCCCAACACCGGCACCACCGAACAGACCGATCTTTCCACCCTGAATATAGGGGGTCAACAGGTCGATGACCTTGATACCGGTCTCCAGCATCTGGGTGGAGCCTTCAAGGTCGGCGAAGTTTGGTGGTTGGCGGTGGATTGGCCAGCGTTCCTGAACATCGAGTTCAGCGATATCAACGTCCAGGGAGTCGCCCAGTGCGTTGAAGATGTGACCTTTGACGACGTCGCCAACAGGTACCGAGATAGGCTGACCGGTGTCGACGACTTCCTGGCCACGGACCAGACCGTCGGTTGCCTGCATCGCGATAGCGCGAACCAGGTTCTCACCCAGGTGCTGGGCAACCTCGAAAGTGATCTTGGTGGTCTTTCCGGCCAGGGTGAGGTCGACGGTCAGAGCGTTGTAAATTTCCGGCATGGCATCGGCTGGGAATTCAGCGTCGATGACCGGACCGGTAATGCGGGCAATACGGCCCACGGCGCCGGTTTTAGCGCCGCTACCGGATTCATTCATAGTGGCAGTCATGTAACTCACTTCTAATGTGGATGTTGAATATGGGTCAGTGAGGCTGTGGTGTCAGCCCGTGATGAACTATTCGGCCAGTGCGTCCGCACCGGCGATGAGTTCGGTGAGCTCCTGAGTAATGGAAGCCTGACGGGCATTGTTCATCAGCAAAGTGTATTCACGGATGAGTTCTTCGGCGTTATCTCCCGCTGAACTCATGGCTCGTTGACGGTTCGCCAGTTCTGATGCGGCAGCCTGCAACATCGAGGAGAAAATTCTCGATTCAATGTATTTGGGCAGCAGTGCATCCAAGACATCTTCTGGTGCAGGTTCATAGTCATAGAGCGGGAACAGCTCTGACTCATCGGTGACTTCTTCTTCCACTACTTCGAGTGGCAGCAGACGAACAACCATTGGATCCTGTTTGACCATGGTCTTGAACTCGGTGTAGACGATATGGATCTCATCGACACCGCCGTCTTCGTAGTCGGTCAAGAACGCATCAACGAGGGTTTCGCCGACGTCTTTTGCGATATCGAATTCGGGGTTATCTGTTGAACCGGTCCAGAACTTCTTATACGGACGATTACGGAAGTCAAAGTACGCCTGAGCCTTGCGACCGATCAGGTAGAGATCAGCGGATTTGCCTTCGTCAGAAAGGCGTTCAATCAAGGTCTCTGCGTGGCGCAGGATGTTTGCGGAGTATGCTCCGGCCAGGCCGCGGTCGCTCGACATGATAAGGACGGCTGCACGACGTGGATTTTCTGGTTCCGACGTCAGCACGTGCTCAATGTCTTGTTGCGACGCCACGGCTGAAACTGCCCGGGTGATCGCATTTGCATAGGGCATCGATGCTGCCACACGCTGGCGTGCCTTACCGATTCGCGAGGTAGCGATCAGTTCCATCGCATTGAAGATCTTCTTCATCGACGTCGTCGAATCGATCTTATTGCGATAGACCCGAATATCGGATGCTGACATGCTTTTCCTTTCTGTGACCTATAGCAGGTGCCGGGCAACCCCGGCACCTTGTGCTAGGGTCGATCAGCGTTTCTGGCGGACGATGCGTTCTTGTTCGACGGCGTCTTCGTCAATGGCATCGAATTCTTCGTTGCCAGGCTGAACGGCGTCGCCACCCTGAGCGAGGAAGGACTTTTTGAAACTGGTCACTTCTTGTTCTAGAACGGCGATGACGTCGTCGTTCAAACGACCGGATTCAGCAATGTCTGCTAAGGCGATGTTGTTGAGGCGAAGGTGCTGCAAGAACTCGGATTCAAAGCGCAGCACGTCCGATACTGGAACATCGTCCATATATCCTTGGGAACCGGCCCAGATCGAAACGACCTGATCTTCAACCGGGTAGGGGGTGTACTGAGTCTGCTTGAGCAGTTCCATCAGACGTGCCCCACGGTCCAGCTGACGACGGGTTGAGGCGTCAAGGTCCGAAGCGAACATCGCGAAAGCTTCCATGTCACGGTACTGTGCAAGGTCAATACGCAGAGTACCGGAAACGGATTTCAGTGCCTTGGTCTGGGCTGCACCACCAACACGCGATACCGAGATACCTACGTCAACCGCTGGACGCTGGTTGGCGTTGAACAGGTCGGACTGCAAGAAGATCTGACCGTCGGTAATCGAAATGACGTTGGTTGGAATGTACGCCGAGACGTCGTTTGCTTTGGTCTCAACGATTGGCAGACCGGTCATCGAACCAGCACCCATCTCGTCAGACAATTTCGCACAACGTTCCAGCAACCGGGAGTGCAGGTAGAAGACGTCACCTGGGTAGGCTTCACGGCCTGGTGGACGACGCAGCAACAGCGACACGGCGCGGTATGCTTCAGCCTGTTTGGACAGGTCGTCGAAAATGATCAGAACGTGTTTGCCACCGTACATCCAGTGCTGACCGATGGCTGAACCGGCGTATGGTGCCAGGTATTTGAAGCCTGCTGGGTCAGATGCTGGTGAAGCAACGATTGTGGTGTATTCCAGTGCGCCTTCGCGTTCCAGCGTGGCACGAACCGATGCAATAGTGGAAGCCTTCTGGCCAACGGCAACGTAGATACAACGTACCTGTTTATTCGGATCCCCCGATTCCCAGTTGGCTTTCTGGTTCAGAATCGCATCGATACCGATCGCGGTTTTACCGGTCTGACGGTCACCAATGATCAGCTGACGCTGGCCACGACCGATTGGGATCATGGCGTCAATGGCTTTCATACCGGTCTGGAGTGGTTCGTGTACCGACTTACGTTGGGTTACACCAGGTGCCTGGAGTTCCAAGGCACGACGGCCTTCATCCTCGATGGCACCCAGGTTGTCGATTGGTTCACCCAGTGGGTTTACGACACGACCCATGAATGCATCACCGACTGGAACGGACAATACGTCCCCGGTGCGGTAAACTTTCATGCCTTCTTGAATGCCCTGGAAGTCACCCAGTACAACGACACCAATTTCGCGTGGGTCGAGGTTCTGTGCGAGTCCGGTGATGCCGTTGTCGAAGCGAAGCAATTCGTTCGACATGACAGAAGGTAGGCCTTCTACGCGGGCGATCCCGTCGGCTGCGCTCGTGACATAGCCAACTTCGACACGTTCGGTGTCGGCCGGTTCGTACGACTCCGCAAACTCGTTTAGGGCATCACGGACGTCGTCAGCGTTGATGGTCAAATCGGCCATCTGCAGTCCCTGCTCTCTTTGAATGCCACATCATGATGGTGATGGGCCTAGTTGTATAGGTTTCGAGTGCCGGTTTCATCCGGCCAGTTTAGTGTTCAGATCGTTCAGTCGTGAAGCGACCGAGGAGTCAATGACTTCGTCACCAACTTGGATCCGGATTCCGCCGATCAGCTGCGGGTCAGTGTGAACGTTCAGCTGCAGCTGACGACCGAAAGTGGTCGACAATGATTGTGCCAAGCGTTCTTGCTGAGCTTGCTGGAGTGGACGGGCCACCGTCACATCGGCGATCCACTGACGTTGTTGCTGTGCGCTCAGATCAGCGAAACGACGAACAAGATTAACAGGCTTACTCCCGCGAGGGTGCTCGACGGCCTGACGCACCAGCAGTTTTGCTGATGGCAGTGCTCCGGTGGACATCAGGTTGTCCGCCAGGGCGCCTCGGGAGGCTGTCGGGGCTTGCTGGTCGGTCAGAGCCCGTTGCAGCTCATGGTTCGATTCAACAACACGGTTGAATTCCAACAATTGCTGGGTCAGGGATTTCAGACCGGCAAGGCCGCCCTGTTCTGCGCTGTAGATCGCAGCGGTGGCTGCCATCTCTTCGACTGCGTCACCGAATTCGCGTTCGGTAGTCCAGCGTGCGCCTGCAAGGCTTTGCAGCACGGTCACCGCGTGGGCGGAGACTTTGTTGCCAAAGATCTTGCGAATGAGTTCTTGACGTCGGTTGGCTTCAACCGTTGGGTCGGTGATCGAACGGCGTAGTGCACCGTTATCGTCGATCACTTTCAAAGCCGCAAACAGTTCGGCGCCGAGTTCGACTCCTCCGGCTGAAAGAGTGGCTTTCAGCTCGGTGTGCAGTTGTGCCAATGAATCACGCGATGCTTGTGACATTACTCAGTTGCACCTGCACTCGTGGTTGAGGCCTGTTCTTTCTCCAGATCAGCCAGGAAGCGGTCAACCACGCGCTGCGAACGAGCATCGTCATTGAGGGCTTCGCCGACAATTTTGGAAGCCAACGAGGTTGCCAGGGTACCGACTTCGGTACGAAGGGCAGCAACGGCCTGCTGACGTTCTGCCGCAATCTGAACAGATGCCTGTTCGGAGATGCGCGAAGCTTCAGCAGAAGCGTTTTGACGTGCTTCTGCAACAATCTGTGCCGCTTCGGTACGAGCCTGCTCACGAATCTGGCTGGCCTCAGTACGGGCTTCCTGCAGGAGCTGTTCGTAGTTGTTCTTTAACTGGGCAGCTTCTGCTTGTGCAGCCTGAGCGCGCTCAAGTCCACCTTCGATCGCATCTCGACGCTCGACGTAGGATTTCTCCATGGCCGGGACGACGAATTTGATGACGATGAACAAGAGGACAAGGAAACCAACCGAGGTAACCACGATTTCCCAGATATTTGGGATCAGCGGGTTCGCTTGTTCCTGTTCCGCGGCGGCCGCCATGATCATCATGTTATTGATCATTTCAAACCATCCTTAAGTGTTCATTACTGACATAGGTGGTCGGAGAGTTCCCGACCGTGGATGGTGCCTAGGCTCCAATAACGAAGGCGAAGACCAGGCCAAGAATGGCAAGCGCTTCTGCCAGGGCGAAACCAAGCAGCGCGATTGGCTGCAGCTGTGACTGGGATTCAGGCTGACGTGCAACACCGTTGATGTATGCAGCGAAGATCAGACCCACACCAATAGCGGAGCCAATTGCGGCCAGACCGTAACCGATCATGTTCAATGAACCGTGCAGTTCCATTGTATTCCTTTCAAGATGCCTAACAGGCAGGTTGTGGAGGGTTCCCGGTGGGGATCCGATGGGTACCGGTACCAGGAAGTTGTCTCACGGCGTGTATCTCACCGTGACCGGTTCAGGTGTTGAACCGGGAAATTTTCAATTGTGGTAAATCGTCAGGTACGTAGCCGACTAGTCGTGGGCTACGATCGCGCCTTGAATGTACAGCGAGGTCAAGAGTGTAAAGACGAACGCTTGCAAGACCATGATCAATAGTTCCAAGAAATACAGTGCAACGGAACCAATGATGACGCCGACGCCGAGCCCGGCGTTGAGGACGCTGTCTGTTTGGGTGATGAGGTATTCTGCACCGGATCCGGCCAGCATAACGATCATGTGACCAGCAAGCATGGTGGCCATCAAACGCAACGAGTGGGTCAGCGGGCGCACGATGAAGTTGGATATGATTTCCAGTGGGACCAGCAGTGGCAGAATCCAGCCTGGTACGCCCTTCGGTACGACAGCGAGTTTGAAGTACTTCACCCCGTGATGGCGCAGACCAACACCGATCCAGATGATGTACATGATGATGGCGATGGCGTATGCAGCACCAGCGTGGGAGAACGAGGGCAGCTGCAAGATAGGAATGGCGCCAAATAAGTTATTCAGCAGCACGAAGAAAAATGTCGCAAACAGTAGTGGCACCCATTGGCGGAAATGCTTTTCGCCAAGAATGTCACGGCCGATACCATTGCGAACAAAGGCGTAGCCAGATTCAGCGATCCACTGTAGACGTCCTGGGACGAGTGAAGGTTTGCGCATTGCAATGCCGAAAAATGCCCAGATCAGGATGACAGACAGGATGATCATCACCATCTGCTTACCAAATCCGGTACCGTACTCAGCCATCCACGGAATAATGTCTGGTGGGTGCGCATCGTCGATCGTGGGCGGCACGTATCCCTGCGTGGGGAGATAACTTAGCACGAGTGGAAGCACGCAAATCCTCTCTTAAGAATCCCACGTGAAGGTTTAGGTGTTTGAACCTGCTTCGGGGATGTTGCCGGAGTGTTGTTGTAGGCAGTTGCGATTTTCAACGCGTTTTTTGCCCTTGGATAGTCTAGCAAAAACACTAACGCGTGTCGCATTGAGTCGCTCGCTTTGAACGACGTCGCTTGTACAATGTAGCAAATGCAGTGAGATGTTACTCACATATGACCCAACAGGACCGTCAATAGTCTAACAAAAGACCTTGTCACTTCGCGTTTTGACGCGTCTCACAATCGTATCTCAGCGCCGAAAAGTTGTCTTTATCACATCGACTGCGGCGTCTACGAATAGATGAGTCGTCGGGTATTGATAAAAACAATGACTTCTGAAACTTGCCAGACGATAATCGCCACGAGAGCACCAATTGCAGCCCCCACGGTATGCAACCATGCTGGAGCCGGAATGACTGTCAAAAGGAATCCTAAGATGACGAGTTTGGCGACGAAGGCGCCCATTGCCAACGGTATTGCCAAATTCCGTTGGCGTTGCCAAACCAGCGCGATGACCAACACACTGATCGCCGACAATATCCAGACAATCACGCCTGCCACGAACGCAGAGAGACCGGCTTCGGCGTGTACAGCAAATGTAAAAACCACTGCGGTGATAATTAGGGCAATCCACGTGGGCCAGGACGCATGGAGTAATATTCCCCACCAACCACGTCTATTCACGAGCTTTTTTGCCATGATTTTCACCTTGCTCTGCTGAGGAATTGAGTGCTCGTTCTGCGGCCCGTGCAGCCCGGAGCTGGTTGAGCCGGCGATAATATGCTCGTCTGGCTATCCAGGGACGGAGCGTAAACAGCACGAGTAATGCCAGCGCCACGAAGGACGTTACAATAACGATTTCTGCCGGGAAGTAGGTCAACGACACCGCACCGTATCCGACCACGAACGTCCACAGGTACAGCAGTAAAACTGCTTGGCGATGGGTGTACCCACCATCGACGAGTTTGTGGTGAATATGACCGCGATCGGCACTGAAGGGAGAACTGCGACGAGCCGTTCTGCGCAAGACCGCCATAAATAAGTCCAGCAGCGGCAAAATCATGACTGCCAGTGGCAACAGAATAGGCATATAGGCGGGGATATTACGGAAACGGAAGCCTTCAAGCGCGCCCAAGTCAGCGGTGACCGCAACAGCCGCGGTAGCCATGAGCAGCCCGATTAATTGGGCGCCCACTTCTCCCATAAAGATGCGTGCGGGGTGGAAGTTAAATGGCAGGAAACCAAGACATGCACCGATCAACAGTGCGGTCAGCAAGGTGGACAGGTTCGAATAGTCGTAGGCGTTAATCGTTCTGGTCAGCAGATAGCTATACAAAAAGAAGGCCGACCCACCGATGATGGCTACCCCAGCTGCCAGGCCATCCAATCCATCGATGAAGTTGAACGCATTGATCGTCAACACGATCACAAAAATCGTGATGACGATCTGGGCCAGCTCATTGTGGACGTGAATCCACCCGACCGGCATCGCTTCGACGCGGATTCCAGCGGCGGCTACAATGCCTGCGGCCAGTACCTGACCGGCAAATTTTATGATCCAGTGTAAGTCCCAAAGGTCGTCAGCCACGCCCATGAGAAGCACGACCAAAATTGCCAACAGGATGCCAATGATGGGTGCTTGGTAAATACCCGATAAAAACGGTATGAGCGAAGCGGCACCAATGACCACGATGACGGCCAGCGCCATCGCCGCTCCCCCGAGTTTCGGGATGGGTTCGCGGTGCATGTCGCGTTTTCGCGTGGGTGTATAGACACGACCCCGAACACCCAACATTCGTGCCATCGGTGTGAGTGCGAAGCTGATCAGCGCGGTGATGGCCACGACGGCAAGGTAGACCTTCATGAGGACGAAGAATCCTCCGGATCAGGCGCTGGTTCCGAGGGAGTGTTCTCTGTCGGAGCAGGCTCGTCGAGATTAAGGATTTCAGGCACGACCCTGCGGAGTTCTTCGATGCTGATAGCCCCGGAACGAAGGACGCGGTGCGGGGTGATGGTGCAGTCGACAATTGTGGAGGCTTGTTGTGCGCCGCGGGTGCCGTCGTTAATGTACACCGAGACCGACTCCCCGAGCGCGTCACGAGCCTCGTGAGTTGTAGTTGCCGCGGGTTGTCCGTGACGATTCGCTGAAGAGACTGCCAACGGACCGGTGTGCTGCAGTATCTGCTGGGCAAGCTCGTCGGCGGGTTGACGCAACGCCACGGTCCCGTGAGTTTCACCCAGGTCCCAGGATAAGGATGGTTGTGCTTGAAAGATTAACGTCAGGGCTCCCGGCCAGAACGCCTCGGCAAGCTGTCGCCCGGTGTCGGGGATGTCTGCTGCTAGTGCATCCAATACCTGTACATTGCCGATCAGTACCGGTGGTGGGGACTGACGAGACCGCCCTTTGGCAGCCAGTAGCACGGCTACGGCTTGGGGACTGAACGCATCCGCGCCCACCCCATACACGGTGTCGGTAGGTAAGACGATGAGTTCACGTTTGCCAATAGCACTGACTGCCGCGGAGATCGCAGTGGTGCGTTGGTCGGGTTCTTGGGCGTCGAACAGCTGAGTCACGATAGTCATTGTGCCAGGGTTGGGGACGGTTTCGGTGTTGGTTTCGCTGGTGGTGTGCGAATCGCAGTTACAAATCGGTCTGTGCCGGTCAGATCTTTGATCGTTGTCACACTGTCCCACGCGCTCTGTGCCGATAACATCGCGGCGAGGTCGTCGGCATGGGAATGATCATGTTCCATCATGAAAAATCCGTGTGGAGCTAACCATTGAGCGGCTTGTTCTGCGATCCGTCGTGGGACCGCTGTACCGTCTGGAGAGCCGCCGTAGAGCGCTAGATGTGGATCTTGTTCGGCTTCGTGCTGGGTCACAGGCGTGGTGGTCGGGATATATGGCGGATTCGAGACCACAGCGTCGAATGATCCGAGCATTCTTTCAAGTAGCGGCTCGGCGTCTACGATGCTGGCTGTGTCTGTGGCATCTGCACACAGCACGGTGACATCGTGGCCAGAGGTGTTCGTCTCGGCCAGTTGAACGGCTTCGGGTGAGATATCGACGGCCCAAAGCTCCACCGGGATCTCACGTTGGTCGAGTTGGTCAGCCAGGGCTGCTGCGATGGCCCCGGAGCCTGTACATAACTCGAGAATGTTCAGCGGACCCGATTGCTTAGCAAAGTGTTGCAGGGTGGTTTCCACTAACACTTCGGTTTCGACCCGCGGGATGAAAACACCTGGGACAATCTTCAGATCAAGGCCGTAGAATCCCGTGGTACCGGTGAGATATTGCAGAGGGATCCGCCTCGCCCGAGCATTAACGAGCTCGGTTATTGCAGCGACATCGTCGTCATCGAGCCGCTCCCCTAAAGCTTGCAGTACGCCGAGCCGTCCTCGGGTTATGTCGAGCACATGGGCGACGATTATCGCTGCTTCAGCTTGGGGTGAGTCAAGGCCCGCCTGGCTCAGTTGTTGCTGAGCCAGACGCAGCACCTCCTGAACATCGGTCATGAGGCCTTCGAGTTTTCGCCCAGGGCAGCTAATCGTTCGGCTTCGTCCATCTCGATCAAAGACTCGATGACAGGATCTAATTCGCCTTCTAGTACGCGGTCGAGGTTATTGGCCTTATAACCCGTTCGGTGGTCAGCTATGCGGTTTTCAGGGAAGTTGTAAGTACGGATACGTTCGGAACGGTCCATGGTCCGTACCTGAGAAGCCCTGGTTTCGGCCGCTTCGGCATCGAGCTGTTCTTGTTGCCAAGCTAACAGCCGGGAGCGCAGCACACGCATTGCCGCTTCACGGTTTTGGATCTGAGACTTCTCATTTTGCATGGCGACGACGATGCCCGTGGGCAGGTGGGTAATACGCACCGCGGAGTCGGTGGTGTTGACGTGCTGGCCACCCGGTCCCGATGAACGATACACATCGATTTTCAGGTCGGACTGGTTAATGGCGATCTCTTCAGGTTCATCGACTTCTGGAAAGACCAACACCCCAGCAGCGGAGGTATGAATTCGGCCCTGTGATTCGGTCACGGGCACGCGCTGAACGCGATGCACCCCGCCTTCGAATTTCAGGTGGGCGAAAACCCCTTCTGCCGGGTCATTGGTATTAGCTGAAATCCCGATGTGAACGTCTTTATAGCCGCCGAGGTCAGATTCGGTGGCGGAAATAATTTCCGTTTTCCACCCTTTATTCTCGGCATAACGCAGATACATGCGCGCCAGGTCAGAAGCAAAGAGTGCAGCTTCTTCGCCACCTTCGCCACCCTTGATTTCCAAAATGACGTTTCGGGCGTCGTCAGGATCACGCGGGATCAGCAATCGGTGGAGAAGTTCGCTGGCTTCTTCGTAGCTTGCTTCCAGCTCAGGAATTTCGGCGGCGAAGTCTGGGTCTTCTTGTGCCAGTTCCTTGGCATCTTCTAAGTCTTGGCCGAGTTGTTGCCACCGTTTGTGAGCTTTGACAATTTTTTCGAGTTCAGCAAAGCGACGGCCCACTTTCCGCGCCATCGCCTGGTCGGCGTGGACGGCAGGGTCACCCATTTTTTCGGTGAGCTCGGCGTGTTCTTCTAGCAGGTTATTGATGGAATCGAAGATCATATTTGGTACCTCGTAGTTGAAATCTTAGTGCAGGATCGAAAAAACCATCGCGCAACCGGTCAGATCGCGCGATGGTTTTTTGTCAGCTGGCTAAGATTCTGCTTGGCCTCGCAGGGTGGTCTTGGAGACCAGCATCAAAAATTCCGCATTGGTTTCGGTTTCTTTGAGCTTCGAGGTCAACAATTCCAGGGCCTGTTGAGTCTCCAGACCGGATAGCACGCGGCGCAAGCGCCACATGATGCCAATTTCTTCCTTGGTCAACAGGTTTTCTTCGCGTCGGGTACCTGAGGCGTTGATGTCGATGGCTGGGAAAATGCGACGTTCCGACAGTTCGCGGGACAGGCGCAATTCCATGTTGCCGGTGCCCTTGAACTCTTCGAAGATGACTTCGTCCATACGGGAGCCGGTCTCCACCAAAGCGGTTGCCAGGATGGTCAGCGAGCCGCCACCTTCGATATTGCGTGCCGCGCCAAAGAATTTCTTTGGTGGGTACAGCGCGGCCGAATCGACACCACCGGATAGAATACGTCCGGAGGCCGGGGTCGCCAAGTTATAGGCACGGCCCAGGCGGGTCATCGAGTCGAGCAGCACGACGACGTCGTGGCCCAGTTCCACCATGCGTTTGGCACGTTCGATCGACAGTTCGGCAACCGTAGTGTGGTCTTCGGCTGGACGGTCGAAGGTCGAGGCAATGACTTCACCGCGTACCGAGCGCTGCATGTCGGTAACTTCTTCAGGGCGTTCATCCACCAGAACCATCATGAGTTTGACCTCAGGGTTATTGGTGGTGATCGCGTTGGCGATCGACTGCAGCATCATCGTCTTACCGGCTTTTGGTGGTGAAACGATCAGACCGCGCTGGCCCTTACCAATCGGTGCGACCAGGTCCACCAGGCGTGGACCCATGTCCTTGGGATTATTTTCTAACCGCAGGCGTTCTTGTGGGTACAGCGGGGTAAGTTTGTTAAATTCAACGCGTTTCGGGTGCTCGACGGCTTCTTGGCCATTGACCAGATCCAGTTTGACGAGCGCGTTGAATTTTTGACGGTTGCTACCGCCACCTCCGCCACCGCGACGGTTGCGTCCGCCACGGCCACCACGGCCGCGTCCGCCTTGTTGGTTGCCATCATCATCTTCTTGTGGGGCACGAACCTGACCGCGGATCGCATCACCTTTGCGCAATCCGTAACGTTTGACCATGGCCATCGATACGTAGACGTCATTGGGGCCTGGCAAGTAGCCGGAAGTGCGCACGAAAGCGTAGTTATCCAGCACATCGAGAATGCCTGAAATTGGAATCAGTGTGTCATCGTCGGAGACGTCGTGGTGCTGATCGTCATCATCAGAGTCCTGCTCCTGGTCCTGATCACGACGACGATCCCGCGAACGGTTGCGATCACGTTGGCGTTGACGGCGCTGATTGCGCTGGTCATCGTCGCGACGACGACGTGAACCATCGTGTTTATCGTCGCCGGATTCATCGGAATCTTGCTCATCAGTGGAATCTTGATCATCACGCTGATCGCGACGCTGACGGTCTTGTTCACGGCGCTGCTGATTGCGAGTACGCTGGCCGCGCCCACGACCGCTGGATTCTTGGTCGCCTGACTTCTCGTCGTTATCCTGGGTGGATTCTTCGGCCTGCGCTACAGCCTTGTTGTCGGCAGCCTTGTCGCCTTTATCATCCCGAGTTTGCTGCTGACCGCGACCGCGACGGCCACGCGATTGCTGGTCGCGCTGCTTGGGCGCGTCTTCAGTTTGGGCTGCATCTTGCTGGCTATCTTGTTTTGTATCCTGGGACGCTGCGTCTTGTTTTTGCCCCTCGGTCGATACTTCGACCATGGTCTGTTGATCGCCCTGATCTGCTTCGGCTTTTTTGGCAGCGGATTTCTTGCCACGCTGTGCGTTGCGAGATTGTTGAGGCTTATCATCAGCGGTTTTGGTGTCTTCTTTTACGGTGCGCTCGGTGGTGCTGCTGCCGCCGCGCTGGTGGTCGGTGATGACCTCAACCAGTTGCGCTTTGCGCATGCGAGAGGTACCGGTGATACCAAGCTGTATGGCTAAGTCACGCAGTTGGGTAAGTTTGAGGCTACCCAGGCCAGCAGTCCCGTTTTCAATTGGGGCCTGCAATGTGTCTTGTTCAGTCACGAAGGTTCCTTCCCCCTCGTCGGTACGGGCTTAAGATACCCGCAGGTTTGATAACAATCTTGACGCGACTGGAGTTACGTCACATTGTTTTGAGTGATTGCAATATGGCGAGCACCTCATGTTGCACGGCAGTGTCAACTAAGGTGTCTAGCGTGTTGGATAACCTGACATCTAGGATGATGGGCTATCAAAGACTCTCCGCAGAATTGCGGTAAAGACCAGGCCGAATACGATTGGTTTGGAAAGTTTCCACACCATAAAAATGTTCTCGTTAGGGCCGGAATACTTCCATGGTAGCACCTTGAGCCGCTACAGGCAGAATCCGGACGTCCCAGTGTTGCTCAGATTTCGCTGCACGCTGCGATAACTTGTCTGCCACCACGTTTGCCTCAGTGGTATTCATAGCAAAAACGCACAGTGTCGGACCTGCTCCGGACACGACGGCCGCATGGCCTTCTTGGCGTAGGGCCTTGATATGGTGCAGGGTTTCGGGCATCGATGGTTCGCGATAGTGCTGGTGCAACCAGTCTTCGGTCGCTGCCAATAACAGTTCAGGATGGGTCGTCATCGCCGGAGCCAATAATGCTGCTCGCGACGCGTTGGCCACCGCTTCTCCATGCGGCACGCTGGTCGGTAGTAACGTTCTGGCCGCCGCAGTGGAGAGCGGCTTAGCGGGAATGGCAACAACCGGAGTGATCTCTGGGTGCGGTAGGAGCCGCAGACTGCGATAACTGTTGCCATGTTCACCGGGCTCACTCCAGGAAAAGGTCAGGCCACCATAGACCGCCGGGGCGACATTATCTGGATGGCCTTCGGCTTCGGAGGCCCACTGTAAGACGTCGTCATGATTTATAGCACAGTCTGGCGGTAATAGGGCCTTGACGGCCAAGGCAGCGGCGATATGTGCTGCTGCTGAGGAGCCTAAACCCCGTGAGTGCGGGATCCTATTGACCGCGTGCAATTCGAGCCCCGGTAGGTGCCAGCCGAGCCGCTCCAAACGGGCACGGATTTGGGCAATGATGAGATGTCGCGCATCGGTGGGTAGGTAATTCTGCCCCTCTCCCTTGATGCTGGCACTAAACCCTGCATCAGTGGTTCGGATCTCGAGCTCATCAAATAATTCCACGGCGATCCCCGCGCTGTCGAAACCTGGACCAAGATTAGCCGAGGTTGCCGGCACCTTGATCTGAGCGACAATGCCACCGGGCACCCGGTTGGCTGGCGGCGTGGTGGCTGGTGATGCCACGATTATTTTCCTTCTACCCGCATGACGGACAGGACCTCATCCACCACGTCCAGCGCTTTGGTAGCCTCTAGCGTCTGGGCCAGTTGAGATTCTTTGGCACGGTGAGTGATAAACGACAGCAGGGCGGTCTTATGCTCCTCGGTTGTGGCCGGATCTGGTGTCTGGTTCATGGATTTAATCGAGACGTTATGTTCAGCGAATGTGCCAGCGACCTTGGCTAAAACGCCTGGCGCATCGGCGGCTCGCACCACCATCATGTATCGTGTGGTCGTTTCACCGATTTCTAGACTCTGAAGTTCCCGCCGAGCTGTGTGCGTACGACCTGGGCCACCGCGCAATTTACGCTTGGCAATCGACATCACGTCCCCCATGACGGCCGAGGCTGTTGGGGCACCGCCTGCGCCGGGACCGTAGAACATCAATTCACCGGCATTGTCGGCTTCTACAAACACGGCGTTATAGGCGCCACGGACTGAGGCCAGCGGGTGCTCGCGCGGTAGCAGGGTCGGGTGAACACGCAACACCACACCGGTGGGGTCGTCAAGCTGTTCAGCGATGGCTAACAACTTGATGATATAACCGGCATCCGCGGCTGCTTTGTGGTCCAGATCCGTGATTTCGGTTATGCCCTCGGTATAGACCTGATCCAAGGTAAAGGGTGCATGGAAAGCAAGATGCGCCAGAATTGCGGCTTTTGCAGCGGCATCTTCTCCCCCAACGTCGGCGGTCGGATCGGCTTCTGCGTAGCCCAAGCGCTGGGCTTCTGCCAACGCATCATTGAATGATG
>DATBUL010000016.1:0-29412 GCA_036516115.1 Enteractinococcus sp.
ATCATTAAGCAATTGACCCGAAACTTCCGCAAGGCCGGTATTAAGTCCAACCTCGGTGTCTTTTTCGAAAAGGTCGAAGAAACCGATAATGGCGTGAAAGTTACACTGGCCGACGGTAAGGAATTTGAAGCCGAAATTTGCTTAGTCGCCACTGGACGTAAGCCAAATACCGAAAACATGGGATACGAAGACGTTGGCATTCCAATGGATCGAGCCCACGTCCAGGTCAATGATCGCTTGCACACCGGAGTGGGCAATATTTACGCCATCGGTGACATCGTCAAAGGTAAGCAACTCGCGCACCGTGGCTACCAGCACGGTAACTTCGTGATCGAAGAAATCATGGGCAACAACCCACTCAAAGTCGAAGATCGCAATATCCCTGGCGTGACTTTCACGACCCCGGAAATCATCTCCGTCGGGATGACCGAACCGGTCGCGCAGGAAGAATTCGGTAAAGACAATGTCGAAACAGTTGAATACAACCTCGCTGGGAATGGAAAATCATCCATTATCGGTACCAGCGGTATTATCAAATTAGTTCGCCAGAAACACGGTCCCATTGTGGGAGTTCACGGGATTGGCGACCGTATTTCTGAACAAATTGGTGAAGCACAGCTGATTGTCAACTGGGAAGCATACCCAGAAGATGTCGCCCACTTCATCCATGCCCACCCAACTCAGAACGAGTCCCTGGGTGAAGCAGCCATGATGCTCAACGGCTTCCCGTTGCACGCCTAGTCCACCAGGGCGGTTGCGCCACCCGCGCAACCACCAGCGCATAAAACACTGAACGTGTGAGCATTCGAAGAGGAATAGAGAGGAAACCGGACGGAATGTCTGAAACCATTACTCTGCCAGAACTGGGCGAATCGGTAACCGAAGGTACCGTTACCCGTTGGCTCAAAGAAGTCGGCGATACCATTGAGGTCGACGAACCCATCGTGGAGATCTCCACGGACAAAGTCGACACCGAAATTCCATCACCGGTCGCCGGCACTGTCCTGGAAATCTTGGTCCAGGAAGACGAAGACATTGAAGTTGGTCAAGCGCTAGCAGTCATTGGCGATGAAGGCGAATCCGCCTCTGACGCACCTGCTGACGATGCAGCCGCCGAAGACGCTCCGGCGGAAGACGAAACATCCCAAGAGGATGAACCTGCCGCTGAGGAAGCCCCTGCACAGGAAGAGTCAGCCTCCGCAAGCGGTGGCTCCGGTGACGCGCAAGAAGTAAAACTGCCTGAGCTTGGAGAATCGGTCACCGAAGGTACCATTACCCGTTGGCTCAAAGAAGTTGGGGATGACGTCGAGATTGACGAACCCATCGTGGAAATCTCCACGGATAAGGTTGACACCGAAATCCCATCCCCTGTGGCCGGTACCGTCTTGGAGATCAAGGTTCAAGAAGATGAAGACGTTGAGGTAGGCCAGGTTCTGGCTTTGGTGGGCTCCGCTGATGGTGCCGCCGAAACCTCTGCGCCTGCCGCTGATGATGCACCAGCCCAAGAGGAGCCTTCTGTTGAAGAAGCTCCCGAGGAAGAAGCCGCTACAGAGGAACCAGCTGAAGTATCTTCTGCTCCAGAACCCACTCCTGAACCAACCCCAGCACCTGCGCCTGTGGCAGAGAAAGCGACAGCATCTCCAGAAGATACGCCGCGAGGCGATGGATACGTCACTCCCCTGGTTCGTCGTTTGGCACGCGAACAGGGTGTAGATCTGGCAGAAGTGACCGGTACCGGTGTCGGTGGCCGCATCCGGAAGCAGGATGTCTTAGCTGCCGCTGCTGCCAAGGAATATGAGGCTCGTCAAGAAGCTCCAGCCGCTACAGCGACACCAGCCGCAGCACCGGCAGCCTCTCGTCCAGCGCCAAAGGATCCCGCCTCGTCGATTGATCCTTCCAAGCGTGGCACCACCGAAAAAGCGACCCGCATTCGCCAGGTCATTGCAGACCGCATGGTCGAATCCCTGGAAACCTCAGCACAGCTGACCCAGGTGCACGAGATCGACATGACGCGCATCGTCAACCTGCGAAACCAGGTAAAGGCTAGATTCAAAGCTGAAAACGGCGTGAACCTAACCTTCCTCGCGTTTATCACCCAGGCTGCCACAGAAGCACTGCGTGCTCATCCAGCGCTCAATGCTCAGTACAATGCTGAGACCAAGGAAATCACTTACCATGATCGCGAAGACATCGGCATTGCCGTGGATACCGAGCGAGGTCTGTTGGTACCTGTCATCAAAGGAGCAGGCAATCTGAACCTATCGGGCATCGCCAACGCGATTTCCGATCTGGCGTTGCGCACTCGTGACAATCAGGTCAAACCTGATGAACTATCCGGTGGTACCTTCTCGATTACCAACCTAGGATCATTTGGTGCGCTGTTTGATACACCAGTCATTAACCAGCCACAGGTCGCCATCCTTGGTCCAGGCAACATCGTCAAGCGTCCGGTCGTCATCACCGATGCAGAAGGCAATGACGTCATTGCGATCCGTCACATGATGTATCTGTCGTTGACTTACGATCACCGTATTGTGGACGGTGCTGACGCTGGCCGTTTTATGACGCAACTCAAGAACCGTCTGGAAGCCGGTGAATTCGGCGGCCAACTAGGTCTCTGAAAGGAACCACTGTAACCACATGGAAATTGTTCAGACAATCTTCATCGCAGTTCACATCCTGTCAATGGCCGCCATTGTTGGAGGCTGGCTCGCCAACTTCAAAAATCCTACCGTGACCAAATCGCAGTGGTACGGAGCGATCTTTATGATTATCTCCGGTATCGTTCTGTTTGGCCTTACTGAGATGCTGGGAGATCCGGATGGAGCGCTGCGCCTGAAGCTCACGATCAAACTGATCTTGGGCCTTATGGTCTTTGTCACCGCCTTATTAGGGCGCCGCAAAATCAACCGAGGCGAAGAGATCTCAACGGGTCTCGCGCACGCCACCGGTGGTACAGCCGTTATCGCGGCACTCGTAGCAACCTTATGGCGCTTCTAGCACCATAGAACCTTCAGACACAAAAGCCGCAGAGACAACGTGAACTCTCTGCGGCTTTTGTTCTACCCAGCGCTCGTGCTCAACGTCTGTTGACCATTCGCCAACCCTCAGCTGTTTGTTTGATCTCAAGCACAATGACTTCTTGACTCGGTTCAACGGTCTGAATGACTGTGCCAGCCCTATCTCGTTGAGTGAAGCCCTCTATGCGCCAAACTAACTGCACTACCGTCGAGTCCGACTTCCGATCCACTTGTTCGACCACCGCCTCCATGTCTAAACCGTCGAGACGGTATCCAGAATCAGCCAGCGTCGCCAGCAAGTCCACGTCGTCTTCATACACGGAGGAGCCTTCTATTGCATAAGACGTCACCTGGCTGGGTTCTAACGCCAACCATGCAGCACTCCGGGCACGTACGAGCTCATTGACGATCTCTTGGAAGTCAATAGAAGTCGTATCCTGTTCGCTAACGCTCAATTGAGACTGCGAAATATCGGTTATCGCATGAAATGCGAGCGTTGCACCACTGCCGATGATGAGGGTTCCTAGCGTTATGAATAGCAGCAGTTTACGGTGTTGAAAGGCTCGCTGTGTCAGGGGCGACGGATTGGAACCCTGGTCGATCTTGGACGATCGAATTTTGCGTTTCCGAACCAGCCCTCTTGACGGACACTCTTGTCGTGGTTCTCGTGTCGGAAGTATTAATCCATACTCCTGTCCAACCGAGGCATACAAGTCCACAGGTTCCGGGGTAGCCCACTGTGAAACCGCCGTACTGAGGCTACTCAGATCCGGTCGCTGGACCGCTACAGCATGTAGACCGGCTTCTAATACTTCAGCAATATCAGGGTCTAAATCCGGGCGTAAAGTAGATAACGGCATTCGATGCTCAGTTGACCCTGGCGGCAAACCGGTCAAGCAATACCATGCCACCGCTGCGATCGAATAAACGTCTGCCGGGGCTTGAAGACCGCCAACCTGGTGTCGTTTTGGAAGAATCTCCGGTGCCATGAATCCTGGGGTTCCAGTATAGGTGGCATGATGGGCTGTCGCTCTGGACGAGCCAAGGTCGACTAATACCGGCCGACCGGTAAGGTCGAACATAATGTTTTGTGGAGAGATGTCCCCGTGGATAATTTGTCGGTCGTGGAGGTATTGAGTGACGTGTACCAAGGGAAGCACCACGGTTACAGTCGATGCGAGGCTGAGCTGACCTCCTGCCGCTACGAGCTCGTCTAAGGAACCACCCGCTAAATACTCCCAATAGGTGAACTGACCGGGATCACCACCAGCTAGTTGGGTATCGATTTCTGTGCTGACCGGTTGAATCAAATTCTCATGTGATAGCTGCGAGGCAAGTTCAGCCTCTTGCAAGAGAATCCCAGCGTCAGCCGGGCGACGAGGCGTTTTGCAGGCGATGTGTCGTCGTAGCACGGTGTGCTCAAGCAACCAGACCTCAGCAGTAGTCCCTGAACCCAGGTGCTTCTTCACGACCCAGTCGTCTAATATTTGCAGCTGGGATGGCACCATCCGTGAAGAAATCCTGTTCATCAGCGAACTTCGTTGCAAAATAGACGGCTCAGGCATGGCGCACCTCCGAGGACGAGTATGGTCTATCATGCCGGACAGCGCATAGGTACGATTAAGTTATCCACAGGGGTTAGGGCTAGAATAGGTTTATCATGGCTGAACAAAAATCTTCCGGCGCCGCTGAAGCGCCTAAAAAGGATCTTAAAACCGTTAAAGCGGAACAGAAGGCCCGCCGCAAAGCTGACAAGCTCGAAGCAAAAGAACGTAAGAAGGCTGCTAAGGCCAATAAGCGTGGGTTCTTTAAGCAAATCGGCGACGTCTTCAAGATGACTCGAAAATTCGATCCATCAATCATTTGGTGGATGATCGGTGCATTTGTTGCCGCCCTTGTCGTGGGCCTGATCATCGGTCTGGTGGTCGGTTCGCCTGTGCTATGGACGTTGATGTTCATTCCGCTTGGCTTGCTGGCTGCGGTGATTATCATGAATAAGAAGGCTGAAAAAGCAGCATTTGCTCAGATTGAGGGCCGGCCCGGTGCAGCTGGGGCTGCGTTATCCCAATTGGGCCGTGGCTGGATCGTTGAGGAAGATCCCATCGCGGTGAATCCGCGCACTCAGGAGACGGTATTCCGCGCTACCGGAAAGGCTGGGGTCGTCCTGGTAGCCGATGGCGATTATCATCGGGCCAAGAGGCTGGCCGATAAGCAGCGTCGACAGATGGAACGTTTTTTGCCCAATGTTGAAATACGTGTGTTACAAGTCGGACACGGGCCAAATGAAGTCGCACTACACGAAGTGAAATCAACCATCAAGCGCATGAAAAAGACGTTGAATCGTCACGAAGTGCATGCTGTGGGACAGCGCATCTCATCTTTGCCGAAGAATCATCTGGGCATCCCTAAGGGTGTAGACCCTTATCGCATGCGTCCCGATCGAAAAGCTATGCGCGGTAGATAAACACCGCTATCGATACCTATCGACTAGCCGGTACCGTTGAGATTACATGTGGATCTCTACGGTGCCGGCTAGTTTGTCGTGTAAGCCCCGACCGTCTCGATCAATAATTAATACTGGAAGCACTAAGCCGAGTAACACCGCACGGATCGCAGCCTGATACAGCTTGATCGGAGCGCCACCGACCTGGACCACTTGAATGCGGAATAGAAGTTTGCCAAGCGTGGTAGCAAAAAGCCACAAGAAGGCAAAGTGCAGCACAACGAAAATACCTAAAATCACCCACTGATTATTGTCAGCTAGCATCATGCCGATTCCGGAGGCAATGAACCAATCGACGAAGACTGCACCAATGCGTCGTGGATAGGATGCGGCAGAAGCTGGACCACGTTCTGGAAGTCCTAACAATTCGCCAGCCCAGCGGGGCTCTTGAGAAGAAGATCGTGCGTTACTCATCAGCTCTAGTTTAGTGCGTTCATTTGTTGACTGCGCCATGGGTCGGCCCATGAGGACTGTGTTCCAGACCGCATTCGACTTTGTCTGGAGTTGAGAACTTCATTGTCTAGGGCAAAGTGGTTAAGCTTGAACCATCGTGTACGCAATGAATGGAGTGACAATGTTCACCTCGCCAGAAGAAGTTTTATCTTATATTCGGGACGAGGAGGTGGTCTTCGTCGATATTCGCTTCACCGATCTACTCGGCGGACAACACCACTTTAACGTTCCTGCTGAATCAGTAGACGAGGACTTCTTCACCACCGGCCAACTCTTTGATGGATCCTCCATTCCAGGTTTTGCCGGGATCGCCGATTCCGACTTGCAGCTCATTCCCGACGTGGGAACGGCATTTGTGGATCCTTTCCGGAAACATAAAACCTTATGCATGTCATTTTCCATCCTGTCACCGCGCACTGGTGAAGCTTATGTTCGTGACCCGCGGTCTGTAGCTCAACGTGCCGAGGATTATGTCGCAGCCACAGGTATCGCGGATACCGCTATTTTTGCTGCCGAAGCCGAGTTCTATATTTTCGATAGTGTCCGGTTCCAGGCGAATCAGCCGAACCGTACCTTCGTATCCATCGACTCCGATGAGGCATACTGGAACGACGATAAAGATATTGAGGGCGGTAACCTCGCCCACCGCAACCGTTCAATGAGTGGTTATTTTCCTATTCCACCCGTTGATAAACACGCAGACCTTCGCGATGACATTTCCTTGCTGCTTGCTCAGGTCGGCCTCGAAGTTGAACGTTCTCACCACGAGGTCGGAGCTGGGGGTCAGGGGGAGATCAATTATAAATTTAATACCCTGGTACGAGCTGCTGACGATGTGCAACTGTTCAAATACATTGTGAAGGGTGCCGCTACTCAGGCCGGGAAAACTGCAACGTTTATGCCCAAACCTATCTTTGGTGATGGCGGCTCAGGAATGCACTGTCACCAGTCCCTGTGGATGGATGGCGAACCCCTGTTCTATGACGAACGTGGCTATGCCAACCTGTCCGATACGGCGCGATGGTACATCGGCGGTCTACTCAAACACGCTTCGTCAGTGCTCGCGTTTACCAACCCGACTGTAAACTCCTATAAGCGTTTGGTCAAAGGGTATGAAGCCCCAATCAATATGCTGTACTCGCAAGGTAACCGTTCTGCTGCGATTCGTATCCCGGTGACCGGTTCGAATCCTAAAGCCAAGCGTTTAGAGTTCCGCGCACCGGACCCGTCGGGCAACCCCTATCTTGGCTTCGCGGCCCAGCTCATGGCCGGTCTCGACGGGATTCGTAACCGTATTGAACCGGCAGAGCCCGTTGACAAGGACTTGTATGAGCTACCTCCCGAAGAAGCTGCAAATATCCAACAAGCGCCCCGTACCCTAGCCGAAGCCATCGACGCACTCGAAGAAAACCATGATTTCCTCTTGGCCGGTGACGTCTTTACCCAGGACATCATTGACACCTGGATTCAATTGAAGCGCGAAACTGAAATCGCTCCAATGGAAGCCATGGTTTCACCAAAAGAGTTCGAACTCTACTACAGCGTGTAGAAACGCTCAGCGTATGAAAGCGCTACACTGCGTCTCGTTCAATCGCCCTAGCCCGGCTTTTGGACGGGACTCAGTGTCCGTTCATCCACGATTTATAGAAGAGCAATTCCCTTTCCAACGGCTCTACCGCTACGCTGGGACCAATGAGTCAGTTATCGGACCGCGCCCGCATTATGCCATCCAGCTTTGATGATGGGTGGGTGTTAGAGATCGATGGTGATATTCAATCGCACGTCGACCTCCACGACCCTGGCCTTATTCGATTCGAGTACTTGCGTCGCATCGGTAACGTCATAGATTTCTGCTGGCCACCAGCAGACCCGTTGCGCTGTCTTCACCTTGGCGCGGGGGCGTTGACCTTAGCGCGTTACGTGCAAGTTCGTCGTCCTGGCTCACATCAAACGGTCATAGAACTCGATCCTGACTTGATAGACTTCGTGACTTCTGAATTGCCGCTCCCCACCGGGACACATCTAGAGGTGATCATCGGTGATGCACGAGCCACACTCCAAGACCTCAAGGATCAAACCTTCGATGTCGTCATCGTCGATATTTTCACGGGTCATGACACCCTGCCCCACTTGAGTGAACCGGGGTTCTACCAAGACGCTTTAGCAAGATTATCTGCATGCGGTGTCCTGTTGGTCAACATCGGTGATGATGAAGGCTTAGAATTCTTCAAACACCAGGCCCAGCTCCTTCATCACACAGCTCATGCTGCCCAGTGTGGTGGCGCGTGGACCCTGGCAGATGCTTCGACGCTAGAGCGGAACAGTGCTGGTAACGCGGTGTTAGCCACAGGACCTGGGCTTCCGACAGATCTTCGTGAGCTTGAAGTACTACGTTCCCGATTGGCCTCCGCTGGACCGTACCCCGCGGCGGTCTTGAGTCCCAGCGAAACCCTATCTATGACAAAAATATCGCCGGATGACGAATAGGTGTCGTGAACTCTCCCCATTGTGACGAACATTGTGTACAGTAGTCGATGTGTTCCGGGGTCGGTGAGAATCCGAACCGGCGGTGAAAGTCCGCGACCCCCGCGCCTGCGGGGCTGATCCAGTGAAATTCTGGTACCGACGGTGATAAGCGAAATGCTTTAGTCCGGATGAGAGGAACGCGCTGCCACACATGGGCAGCATTTCCCGGCGCACCTATATTGTTTAGGAGTTCGACGCCGGATGGTATCCCATACGAAGCTCGCCACCGCGATGCGACGTGCCATTTCGCTGGCGCGGCGTGGCCCAGCACACGACCCCAATCCGCAGGTCGGGTGTGTGATTCTTGACGCGCACGGCGTCATTGTGGCTGAAGGCTTCCATAACGGAGCAGGAACAGACCACGCTGAAATTGTCGCGCTGACGGCCCTCGATCCAGCCCTGGACCCTGCGGAACTCACCGCGGTGGTCACCTTAGAACCCTGCAATCACACTGGCAAAACCCCACCGTGTGCGCAAGCGCTCCTCACGGCAGGCATTGGCACAATTGCATACGGTCAGCCAGATATCGGTGCACAATCGAGTGGCGGAGCCACCACATTATTTGCTGCCGGTCGTCGAGTAATCGGTGGAATTGAGTCAGCCGCCACCGCTGAACTGATCGCCCCGTGGCATCACCACACTGGCCAGTCTCGAGGGCAGGTTATTGCCAAATGGGCCCAATCGCTCGATGGCAGATTAGCTGCAGCCGACGGCACCAGTCAGTGGATTACTTCAACCACCGCGCGACGGCATGTTCATGTGCAACGCGCCCTGGCCGATGTCATCGTCACGACCACCGCAACGGTAGCCGCCGATGATCCGACGCTCACAGCACGTGATAGCAATGGACAGCTACTGGTCCCGGCCCACGATCAACCATTACCAGTGGTTTTTGGTACCGGTGCAATCAGCGAACATGCCAAGATTCATCACCATCCGGCCTTAACACTTCGTGGTCTTGAGCGGGCTCCGCAATTTTCTGGAGTCGACCTGGCGGCAGATTTTGCCAAGCTGACTGCACTGGTGGGCTCTCCCCCAAGAATTTTTCTCGAGGTCGGGCCAACATTCCTGACGGCTCTCCTCGCCGCTCGACTAGTCGACAAATTGCTGATCTATACGGCTCCCACGCTGCTGGGTGGCCCACACCATGCGATAGGCGAACTTGGAATCTCCACGCTGGCACAGCGAATGAAGTTTAGCTTTTACGGCGTCCACCGATTGGACACCGACCTCGTTACTACCTTGCGGAAGGATCACTAGTGTTCACCGGCATCATACAGACCCGCGGCACCATCACGAATATCACCGACACGTCACCCCAGACCTTGGCCATGACCATCCGTGCGCCGAAAGTACTTACCGACGTTTCGCGTGGTGATTCCATTGCCATTGACGGAGTGTGCCTAACCGTCACCGATTTTAGCGACGAAACGTTTACCGCTGATGTCATGGTCCAGACCCTCCAGCTCACCTCGCTCGGCAAGAAATCCACTGGAGATTCGGTCAACGTGGAACCGGCTATGGCAGTGACCGACCGTTTCGGTGGTCACATCGTTCAAGGACATGTTGAAGCGACCGGCACCATCATTGAAATCGAGCCCAATGACACCTGGACGCGCATGCGCATCAGCCTGCCAGAACGGTTAGCGCCGTATTTGATTGATCAAGGTTCCATCACGGTCGATGGTATCTCGCTGACGGTCGCTGCCGTCTCAAAACCAGCGGAAACTGACCACTACTTTGACATCTTTCTAATTCCAGAAACTCTCCAAGCGACCACGCTGGGCACCGCTGTGCCTGGCACCGTCGTCAACCTCGAAACCGATCTATTAGCACGACACGTCGCACGGATGATCCAATTCCAAACGAATGAGGAAAAATGACACTCGATACTATCGATTCCGCAATAGCGGCCATTGCCGCCGGACAGCCCGTCATCGTTGCAGATGATGAAGACCGCGAAAATGAAGGCGACCTGATTTTATCTGCACAATTGGCCACCACTGAAACCATCGCCTTCATGGTAGAACACTCTTCGGGTCTGTTATGTGCACCCATGTCGGATGAAATCGCTGATCGACTCGAACTGCCGATGATGGTCGCCCACAACCAGGATGTACGTCAGACCGCTTACACCGTAACCGTCGACGCCGCACAGGGTGTCACCACTGGTATCTCGGCTGCCGACCGTGCCCACACGGTCAACCTGCTGGCTGGACGAGACACCGCACCCAGTGATTTGAACCGACCTGGACACATTCTGCCACTGCGTGCGGTGGGTGGGGGCGTCCGCCAGCGTCCCGGGCATACCGAAGCCGCTGTCGAACTGATGAAGCTTGCCGGGCTAGCTCCAGTGGGTGTGATCGCGGAAATCGTCGCCGACGACGGCGACATGATGCGACTACCCGGTCTCATCGAAATGGGTGCCCATCACAACATCCCCGTGATCACCATCGAAGCGCTGATTACCTATCTGCAGGAGAACCACCCTCAGACGGCACCAGAAAAAGTCATCCACCGCCACGTCTCCCAGCGAGCTGAAGCAGTCGTCCCCACCGAATTTGGTCAACTGACCATGAAGGTCTACCGGGACCGCAAGGCCGGAGTAGAACACCTAGCGTTGATCGGACCGCATACTACCCTTGGCACCGATGAGCCGACCGTGGTCCGAGTGCATTCAGAATGTCTGACCGGGGAAGCATTCGGTTCACAAAAATGTGAATGCGGTGCCCAACTTCATGCCTCATTGGAACACATCGGTCACCACGGAGGGATCGTGATCTACCTGCGAGGCCAAGAGGGTCGCGGCATCGGCTTGGGCAATAAGATCCGCGCCTATCAGCTCCAATCCACCGGCCTAGATACCATCGAAGCCAATGAACACCTCGGACTTCCTATCGATGCACGAAGCTACACCGCGGCAGCTGAAATCCTCGACAGCCTAGGTATTCACAACATCAAACTGATGACGAATAACCCAGACAAGGTCACCCAGTTGGAAGCCAACGGTATCACTGTGACCGAGCGCATTGGCTTAGTCGTCGGGCAGCACCCAGAAAATCTGGGATATCTCACCACTAAAGCCACCAAACTTGACCACGCTATCCCCACCGAAAATTTCTAAGGAGCACCACACCATGGCCAAACACGGCGCACCACAACTGACGGTCGATGCCACCGGACTCAATGTCGCCATCATCGCAGGATCCTGGCACACCACCGTCATGAATGGACTCATCGACGGCGCAAAAACCACCCTGGAAGCTGCAGGTGCTTCCTATGATCTGATCACGGTAGCTGGATCGTTTGAAATCCCACTGGCCGCACAGGTTGCCCTGGCCAACGGCTACGATGCGGTGGTATGTCTCGGGGTCATAATCCGCGGTGAAACACCGCACTTTGATTTCGTGGCCGATGCTGTGACCTCAGGGCTCACTCGAGTCCAATTGGATGCGAGCAAGCCGGTTGGTTTCGGTATCCTGACGGTCGATGACGACGCCCAGGCGCTGGATCGCGCTGGTTTAGCAGACTCCAACGAGTCCAAAGGCCAAGAGGCTGCCGAGGCTGCTCTACAACTTGCGGTGACTGTTACGCGACTCTCGGAATAATTCCGGTCTCACTTGGTGCTGTACGTCCCAGAGATCGTTTTCTACTGGAGGTATTTTGACTGCACCGTATCCCGTGTCTATTCTCGATTTGGCCACGGTTCGCCGCGGCCAAGCGATTGCCGAATCGCTGAAAGAATCCACGGAACTTGCCGTATTGGCCGATGAGCTTGGTTTCCACCGGCTGTGGTTCGCAGAGCACCACAATATGGAAACCATCGCATCATCGGCCACCTCGGTGTTATTGGCACACATGGGGGCTCA
Organism: Enteractinococcus sp.; assembly: GCA_036516115.1. Classification (GTDB taxonomy): domain Bacteria; phylum Actinomycetota; class Actinomycetes; order Actinomycetales; family Micrococcaceae; genus Yaniella. The sequence goes on from DATBUL010000016.1 coordinate 12,372, forward strand.
CACCAAAAACATCCGACTTGGAGCTGGTGGCATCATGTTGCCTAACCACGCCCCATTGGTGATCGCCGAACAGTTTGGCACGCTGCATGAACTCTATGGTGATCGCATAGACCTCGGCTTGGGACGGGCTCCGGGGACCGACCAGAAAACCCTGATGGCGTTACGACGCACCAACCAATCCGCGGATCGTTTTCCATCTGATGTCTTAGAATTGCAGAGTTATCTCAAAGGCGAGTCCCGCATTCCCGGGATCAACGCGTATCCTGGCTCCGGTACAAATGTGCCACTGATTATCTTGGGATCCTCACACTTCGGCGCACAATTAGCAGCTCAACTAGGCTTGGCCTATAGTTTTGCCTCACATTTTGCTCCCCAAATGCTGGAATCCGCGGCAGCCCTGTATCGCAGCGAATTCACACCCTCTAAGGATATGGCCCAACCGTACTTCATTGCGGCCGCCAACGTGATTGTCGCTGAGACCCAACAACGTGCCGAAGAACTCTGGGCGCGTGCTCAACGAGCCCGGATCCGAACCATGCTGGGCCGGGGTCGGAAACTCAGCGACGACGAAGTCGAACAACTCATGCACTCTATTCCAGGTCAACAAGTTCTCCAGATGTTGGAAATGACCGCCGTAGGCACCCCGGACATCGTACGTGACTGGTTGGATAATTTCGCTGCACGCGTCAACGCCAATGAAGTCATCATTACGAACATGGCGGGACCGCTAGAGGATCGTCGCCGGGCGTTAGCCTTGATATCGGAGCACATCCTCAATCGCTGAGGAATCTAAAACGTGCGCGGGTTCGACGCCCCATAAAAAACGCGTTCAAAGACCGTTCGAGCGTGTCGGGTAATGCGCAGGTAGTCGTCTTCGAAGGCTCCAACCTCTCCTGCCTCGTAACCGGTCCAACGCGCGAGTGCTTCGAGCAGCTCTCGGTTGGTAGGCAGCACATCTGAGGCTTTCCCAGTGGAGATCACAATGCCAGAACGAATCTTCGTGGCCAAACTCCACGCTTCGATCAGAATTTCAGCATCCTGCGGGTCGATGAGTCCCGCGTGGCGCGCTGCCTCTAATGCTTCTAGCGTATTGGTCGTGTGCAGCTCCGGATAATTTGGTGCGTGCTCAAGTTGGATGGTCTGAATCAGCCATTCCACGTCGGTCAATCCGCCGCGACCCAGTTTCAAGTGCCGAGCAGGGTCAGCGCCACGAGGCAGTCGTTCTGCTTCGACTCGAGCCTTCATCCGTTGAATATCTTGGGCCTGTTCAACAGTCAGGCCGTGGTGGTAGCGCACCGAATCGGCCCAAGCAATGAAAGCCTCTTGGAGGTGCTGGGGTCCGGCAATAGCCCGGGCCTTCATCAATGCCTGAATCTCCCAAGTGTCGGCCCATTGTTCGTAATACGCCTGGTAAGAATCCAGCGAGCGCACTAGCGGACCCCGTCGACCCTCGGGTCGCAGGTCCGCATCAATCTCTAATACGTGCTCTAACACTATCGGCGGGCGCATGGGCATCTTCATGAAACTGATCAACGCTTTTGCGACATCGACGGCAAAGCGAGTCGCCTCATCTGCAGCGACTCCTTTGGCCGGTTGATGCACAAACATGACATCGAGATCAGATCCATAGCCCGCTTCGTAACCCCCTTGACGGCCCATCGCTATAACCGCGACTGCTGCACGGGGCCCATCGCCGCCCCATTTTTGGCTGACGTGGTCGTGTACTAAGCCCAGCAGTGCCTCTACTGCTGCCTGATCGGCCTCAGCAAGGGCTCTCGATACCGCCCGTTGGTCTACCAGACCGCATGCATCGGCCAGGCTGATGCGCAAAATTTCTCGACGGCGCACCACCCGGATATACCGAGCGGCGTCGGGTAAATTGGGATGTCGCTGAATGAGTGCAGTCATCTCCGTGGCGATAGATTCCAGGCTCAGTGGCATCAAATCTTGATCCCGGTCCATCCACGCCGCCGCCTGCGGTGTATGTTCTAACATGTCCGCGATATACCTGGATGAAGATAACACGTGTGCCAGGCGTTCTCCAGCTGCTGAAGAGTCGCGCAGCATGTGGAGATACCAATGCGATCCTCCCACCGACTCACTGAGTTTCCGAAAGCCCAAGAGCCCCCCATCGGGGTCCGGTCCGGAGGCCAACCAGCCCAACATGGCCGGAAGAATTTGCCGTTGTAACTTCGCCTGCCGAGAGACTCCGGAAGTCAATGACTCAATGTGCCTGACGGCGCCCCGGGGATCCTGATACCCCAAGGCGGCAAGTCTAGCAGTGGCTGCCTCTGGGGTCAGACGGGCGTCATCGGGTGATAAAGCAGCGGTCGATGGCAGCAGCGGACGATAAAAAATTTGTTCAAATAAGGTGCGATTGGACCGTACCGTCGCCTTCCAGGCCTTGACCAGTTGGTCATGGTCCTTGGGCCAGTTGCCGCCCGGTGGTCGAACCCCGCGGGCCAGTACACGTAGGTCTTGTTCATTGTCTGGCATCATGTGCGTGCGACGCAATTGTGCAAGCTGCACCCGGTGTTCGATGAGCCTGAGAAATCGGTAATTATTCGTCATCACCTGGGCATCACTCGGGCCGATATAGCTTCCAGCTTGCAGCGCTTTCAGCGCGTCTTCGGTTGCTCGAACGCGTAAATCCGAATCAGTCTTCCCGTGGACCAATTGTAAGAGTTGCGCCGGGAACTCGACATCTCGCAGCCCACCGGGACCAAGTTTGATCTCACGTTGTCGCTGCTCATGGCTGATGTGGTCAATGACTCGGTGCCGCATACGCTGCACCTGCCGCACGAACCCCTCACGGGTCGAAGCCTGCCAGATGAGTGACTGCAGTGCATCAAGATATCGTTGGCCCAGTCCCAAACTGCCTGCGACTGGCCGGGCCTTCAGCAAGGCTTGGAACTCCCATGTATGCGCCCAACGCTGGTAATACTCCAGATGTGATGCAACTGTTCGCGACAACACGCCATCTTGACCCTCGGGGCGCAAATTGGTGTCAATTTCCCATAAGGCCGGTTCACGGGCTGGTTGGTTCACAACCGTGGCAATACCAGCGGCCAAGTCAACTGCCAGCTCTGTCGCGGCTTGCTGGGTCAATCCAGAGTCTGGGGCGACCTCATGGGCAAAAATCACATCAACATCGGAAAAGTAGTTGAGTTCCCGGGCACCGCACTTGCCCATCGCAATAACAGCCAGGTCAACGTCGGCCGTCCGATCATCACGCGCCAATGTCTCGGCCCGAGATACCGCTAAAGCAGCTTCTAATACGGCTGTCGCGAGATCCGATAACCACGTCGAAACGACCGGCTGCAGGGCCACAGGATCTTTAGCAATAAGATCTTGCACCGCGATAGCTACGAGCTGACGACGATACTCAATGCGTAACGCGACCGCGGCATCCTTACCGGTGACCGTGGCAATGAGCTGTTTAGCGTCAGGATCCGCCCCGATTGCTGCCAGCAGTCGCGCTCGCAGAACATCAGCGGCGTCTCTGGGTTGGTCGTGGTCATCAGTAAGGCCACCACTGGCTGGCGTTGAGTCGGGATCGGGATCCCGGAAGATGTCTAACTGTTCTGGTCGGCGTATAAGAAACTCGCCTAGCGCCTCGGAAGCGCCCAGTAGCCTCAGCAGGGTGCCAGCTCCTTGCTGCGTCACCAATTGCGCAACGGAGGGATCTCGCTCGATGAGCCGGATCAACAACAGCAGCGCCATATCGGGATCAGGGGCACTCGACAGCTGTCCCAGCAATAATGTGTGGTCGACGTTTTCCAGTTCTTGTGAGGCCAACAGGGACTGAGCGCGCCCAGTATCTTGAAATCCCGCAGCAAGCAATTGCCGCTGAGTGATCAACTGACTCATATGGCGTCCAAGTAGCGACGAATCTCAAAGGGTGAGACATTCACTCGGTATTCATCCCACTCAGCACGTTTGGTCCGTAGAAACGATTCAAAGACTGTTTCTCCCAGAACATCTGCAACGAATTCCGATTCTTCAAACACCCCGAGAGCATCGTGCAACGTGGTGGGCAAAGAACCGTGGCCCATGAGTATCCGCTCACGGGTAGTCAGTAAACCAATATCGTCCTCGGCTGCTTCTGGTAGGTCGTATTCTTCTTCGATCCCCTTAAGACCGGCCGAGATGATCAACGCATATGCCAGATAGGGGTTGGCAGCGGCATCAATGCCTCGGTACTCGATGCGTGCAGAACCGGCCTTATTGGGTTTGTGCAAGGGAATACGAACTAAAGCAGAACGGTTATTATGTCCCCACGATACATAGGATGGGGCTTCTTTGCCGCCCCACAACCGTTTATATGAGTTCACAAATTGATGCGTCACGGCAGTAATTTCAGGAGAATGACGAAGCACTCCTGCGATGAATCGACGTGCTGTGGTGGACAACTGGTATTCGGCGCCGGGCTCATGGAAAGCATTCGCGTCGGATTCAAAGAGTGAAAAGTGTGTGTGCAGCGCCGATCCGGGCTGAGCACCCAGCGGCTTCGGCATGAAACTCGCGTGTAAATCTTGCAAAGTGGCGACTTCTTTGATGACGGTGCGTGCCGTCATGATGTTGTCAGCCGTGGATAAAGCGTCAGTGGCCCGCAGGTCTATCTCGTTTTGACCGGAACCCGCCTCATGATGAGAAAATTCCACCGAGATACCGACTGCTTCGAGCATTGAAACCGCTTCTCGTCGGAAATCCTGGGCCACGCCTCCCGGGACGTGATCGAAATATCCTGCTTGATCCACAGGTACGGGAGCTCCCTGTTTGTCACGTTGTCCGGCCTTGAAAAGATAGAACTCAATTTCAGGGTGTAAATAGCAGCTAAACCCCATATCAGCGGCGCGATCTAGTGTCCTGCGCAGAACATGGCGAGGATCAGCCATGGATGGCTCACCATCAGGCATCTTGACATCACAAAACATCCGTGAGGTCTGTTCTTCATCGCCTCGCCACGGCAAAATTTGAAATGTCGTCGGATCCGGTTGTAACAACATGTCTGATTCAAAGATCCGGGTAAAACCATCCACGGAGGAACCATCGAATCCCAGGCCTTCAGTAAATGCGTATTCGACCTCCGCCGGAGCTAACGCCACGGACTTCAACGCCCCGACCACATCAGTAAACCAGAGCCGAATAAATCGGACATCACGATCTTCCAGGGTGCGTAAAACATACTCTTGCTGACGATCCATCGCAGTCAGATCCCTTCCGATCGACGAAAACTGGGCGTTCACTACCACAATAGCAATGTGACGTTAGACTATTGGCATGGTTGATTCCCCATACTCAGTTCTGAAACAGACTCCTAGCCGTTACCGCAGTGTGCACTTCCAGCAAATCAAAGACGCCGGCGGTAAGTTTGCGATGCTGACGTGTTACGACGCGATGACGGCTCGTATTTTTGATGACTCTGGCATCGAGACCTTATTGATTGGCGATTCGTTGGGCAATGTTGTTCAGGGCCAATCCTCCACACTCGGGGTGACCATGGAGGACATGATCACCTTTGCAAAGGCCGTGGTGTCCGGGACACAACGCGCATTCGTATTAGCGGATCTTCCCTTTGGATCTTATGAAGCCTCCGTTGAACAGGCGGTCGAGTCTGGGATTCGGTTGGTGAAAGAATCCGGCATTTCGGCCGTAAAAATGGAAGGTGGCATCGAGTACGTTCCACATATCCAGGCTCTGACGGCTGCCGGGGTCGCGGTAATTGCCCACACCGGGTTCACTCCTCAATCCGAACACGTTTTAGGCGGCTACCGAGTTCAGGGGCGCGAAGCAGATGCCACGACCCGCATGGTGGAAGAGGCCTTGGCATTACAAGACGCCGGTGCCATGATGCTGCTGATGGAAATGGTGCCCGCTAAGGTTGCTGCAGCCGTCGATGAAGCACTTACGATTCCTACGGTGGGGATTGGCGCTGGTCATGCAACCACCGGACAAGTCCTGGTGTGGCAGGATGCTTTTGGGCTCAATCGTGGCCGTGTTCCATCCTTTGTGAAGCAGTATGCGGACGTCGGGCAAGTGCTCTCAGAGGCAGCACAGCAGTACCGCGAGGAAGTACTGAAGTCAGCTTTCCCCGACGAGAACCACAGTTTCTAAAGTAGACCCCAGCTATCGTCTTCTTCGTCTTCTTCATCCCATGCGCGATTGCGTTGGGCGTAGGTAGCTAATGCGTTTTCAGCTTCTTCTCGGGTGCCAAAAGGACCAATGCGATCTTTGGAGACAGATTGCGGCCCATCTTCAACTTCGCCCGTTTTGACGTTATACCAGTAGCGTTTTTCTTCGGTCATACTTCTTTCATACCAGAAGAGGTCGCGGACAGATAGACTTATAGGCATGACTTTTACACCACCGAACCTTGCGTCCCGTTCTTTAATAGAGCCCGGCTCGCCCGATTCTCACAACCATCCTGTCGTGTCACCACCGCGAGGTGAACCTGGGTCCAAGGCTCCGAAAGGTCGCCTGACGCCGGGGCACGTTCCGCCAGCATTACCAGTTCCGGAGCATATCGAACGACCAGATTATGTCGGGAAAAAGGACGCTATCGAGGGGCTCCACGGTGACGTTTACGATGCCGCAGGTATCGACAAAATTCGCGCTGCGTCGCGTTTAGCGGCCCAGGCGATGAACCTGGTCGAGCAATACATTCAGCCGGGTATCATGACTGCAGAGTTGGATCAGATTGGTCATGAGTTTATTGTCTCGCAGGATGCGTGGCCTTCGACCTTAGGATATAAAGAATTTCCCAAGTCAATGACGACTTCGCTGAACGAAGTGATCTGTCATGGTATTCCTGACGACACCGTGTTAGAAGATGGCGACATCATTAATATCGACATCACTGTGTATAAGGATGGTCACCACGGGGATCACAATAAAACGTTCCTCGTGGGAACAGTTGATGAAGAATCTCGTTTACTGGTCGAGCGTACTGAGAAAGCTTTGGAGCGGGCTATTAAAGCGGTCAAGCCAGGCCGTGAAATCAACGTAATTGGCCGTGTCATTGAGACCTATGCCAAGCGTTTTGGTTATGGAGTCGTCGAGGATTTCGTCGGCCACGGCGTCGGGCGTGAATTTCACTCCGGTCTCATTGTGCCCCACTACGACACTGCCCCACGACATAACGAAGTCATGGTACCAGGGATGGTTTTCACCATTGAACCCATGCTGACGCTCGGCGATATTGCGTGGCAGATGTGGGACGACGGCTGGACTGTTGTAACGAAAGATCGACAACGTAGCGCTCAGTTCGAACATACAATCGTTGTCACTGACGAGGGCGCAGAAATTCTCACTGTTGCTAATTAAGGCGAAACCGTTGGGATCCGGGCTTCCCCTTCCCGGATCCCAACGGTGGTTTTAACGGGTGAACAGTTTTGCTTGTAAAGGTTCTTGTGCGTCGGGGCGCTCCCGTAATTCCTGGATGGCCTTTTCGAAGTCATCGAGATTATCGAAATCCTGATACACCGAAGCAAACCGTAGATACGCCACCTGATCAAGCTGGCGCAGCGGCCCTAATATCGCCAGGCCCACTTCGTGAGCGTCCACTTCAGCATGCCCGGTCGCTCGAATTTTTTCTTCAACTTCCTGAGCGAGCTTGGCGAGGTCATCATTATCAACGGGTCTGCCTTGACACGCCTTTCGCACGCCGTTGATGACCTTAGCGCGGTTGAAAGGTTCGGCAACCCCAGAGCGTTTTATAACGCTCAGTGAGGTGGTTTCCATTGTGGTAAAACGTTTATCGCAGGACCGGCACTCGCGTCGGCGACGGATCGCCGAACCGTCCTCTAGTGATCGTGAGTCTACTACTCGTGATTCTTCATGTCGACAAAAAGGACAGTGCATGGGGAAGCAAACCTCTCTAAATATTAGGTCTAAACAAATACTATCCCTACATGTAGTTGCACTTCAACCCATCGAGGTACTACATATAGTGACGCGAGATGTCTAGCCATGTATACCCAGAGGCTCTCGTGACATCATTCCAAACAGGATGGTCCAAGAAGTACCTTTAAATCCCCATACAAAGCGGGATTGGGGTTGACCTTATATTGCGGGCCGACTCGCATGACTTCCATGGCCAAGTTGCCCACCAATTTGATATTGACGTCCGTCGTGCCGGAGTGGCTACGTAAAATATCACCGAGCTGTCTGATCAATGGTTCGGTGGCTTTGAACGCCGGGATCGTCAGATTCAACGGGCCATCCGCCCCAAGATCGGTCGTATCAATGATCGTCATTTCTTGGGCGGAAATCACGACCGAGCCATCATCTCGACGTTGTACCCGGCCTTTAATAGACACGACTAGGTCTTCAGCGATGACACTAGAAATCGGCTCATAAACACGACCGAAAAACATCACATCTATAGACGCTGCGAGGTCTTCAACCTCGGCTCGGGCATAGGGGTTCCCCGATGTCTTTGCCACGCGGCGTTCCAACGAGGTGATCAGCCCTGAAATGGTGACAAAAGCACCGTCGGCGGGACCCTCGTCATCAAGAATCTGACTGACCGTGTAGTCAGCGTGTTGATCTAATACTTGCTCGAGGCCCTGAAGCGGGTGATCAGATACATACAGCCCGATCATTTCACGTTCGAAAGACAGTTTCGTTTTCTTATCCCATTCGGGTAGGTCAGGTACGGTAATGCCAAACCCTCTATCCATCCCAACGTCGTCGCTATCTTCTAATAACGAGAAGAAATCGAATTGGTTATTCGCCTCTTGTCGCTTCTGCACCATGGAGGCATCGACTGCCTCCTCGTGCACGGCCAATAGGGATCTGCGAGTGTAACCCAACGAGTCGAAACCACCGGCTTTAATAATGGATTCGATTGTGCGCTTATTACAGACTTCTTGGGGCACTTTTTTGAAGAAGTCTTGGAACGTCGTAAAAGCGCCTTGTTCCTCACGAGCTTTCACCATACCGGCAACGACATGTGCACCAACGTTGCGCACCGCACCCATCCCGAAGCGAATATCGGTGCCAACAGGTGTGAAGTTTTGCTCAGATTCATTGACATCAGGTGGCAAAACCTTGATGTCCATTCGGCGACATTCGTTAAGATAAATCGCCAACTTATCTTTATCGTGAGAAACCGACGTCAAAAGCGCGGCCATATATTCGGCAGGATAGTGTGCCTTGAGATAGGCCGTCCAGTACGACACCAGCCCGTAGGCCGCTGAGTGTGCTTTGTTAAACGCGTAATCCGAAAACGGTAACAGGATATCCCACAACGCGGTGATAGCTTCTTGAGAATAACCGTTGTCGAGCATTCCTTGCTGGAAGCTCTCATACTGTTTATCAAGCTCTTCTTTTTTCTTTTTGCCCATGGCACGACGCAGAATATCGGCCTGGCCCAGGGAGTATCCAGCCACCTTCTGTGCAATGGACATGACCTGTTCCTGGTAGACGATCAAGCCGTGGGTAACACCCAGGATATCCTCGAGCGGTTCAGCCAGTTCCGGGTGAATCGGGGTAACCTCTTGAAGTCCATTTTTACGAAGCGCATAGTTGTTGTGCGAGTTCGCGCCCATGGGCCCTGGACGATATAGCGCAAGCGTTGCCGAGATGTCTTCGAAGTTGTCAGGTCGCATCAACTTCAACAGTGCTCGCATTGGACCGCCGTCAAGCTGAAACACTCCCAGGGTATCTCCGCGCGCGAGGAGTTCATACGACGCCTTATCATCAAGATCAAGACTTTCCAGATCCAAGGTGAAGTCACGGTTGAGCTGAATATTTTCTACAGCATCTGAGATCACAGTCAAGTTCCGTAATCCCAAAAAGTCCATCTTGATCAAACCCAGCGCTTCTGCGGTGGGATAGTCGAACTGCGTGATGACTTGTCCATCCACGAGTCGGCGCATGATTGGGATGATGTCGATGATCGGGTCTGAGGACATAATGACCCCGGCAGCGTGAACTCCCCACTGACGGATCAACCCCTCAATGCCCTTCGCTGTCTCAAAGACCTCTTGCGCTTCCGGATCGGTCTGCAAGAGCTCACGGAAGTCGCCGGCCTCAGAATAACGCGGCGCTTTGGGGTCTTCAATATCGGACAGGGGGATGTCTTTGGCCATCACAGCTGGTGGCAAAGCCTTGGTGAGTTGGTCACCCATCGAGAATGGTTTGCCCAGCACTCTGGCCGAGTCTTTGAGCGCCTGTTTGGTCTTAATCGTTCCGTATGTGACGATCATCGCGACACGTTCATCACCGTATTTCTCGGTGACATATTCGATGACTTCGTTGCGACGCCGGTCGTCAAAGTCCACATCGAAGTCCGGCATCGACACACGGTCCGGATTCAAGAAGCGCTCAAAAATGAGTCCGTGTTTCAGTGGATCAAGCTCAGTAATCCGAAGCGCGTAGGCAACCATGGACCCAGCTCCCGAGCCACGCCCTGGTCCAACGCGAATCCCTTGTTCTTTGGCCCAGTTGATGAAGTCAGCCACGACGAGGAAGTACCCAGGGAAGCCCATGTTGATAATGACGTCCAACTCGTAGTCAGCCTGTTGTTGGACGTGTGCTGGCACACCGTCGGGGTATCGACCACGAAGCCCTTCGTTGACTTCTTTAATGAGCCAGCTGGTTTCGTCCTCACCCGGTGGCGTAGGAAACTTCGGCATGTAGTTTGCGTCGGTGTTGAAACTGACGTCGCACTGCTCTGCGATGACGAGCGTGTTGTCCAGGGCCTCGGGAAACTCTGAGAATAAGGCACGCATTTCTGCCGCAGATTTCAGATAGTATTCGTTGCCGCTGAAAGCAAACCGTGACCCGCCCTCGTCATAGGTGGGTTCGCTGAGTTTGGAACCAGACTGCAGGGCGAGCAGGGCTTCGTGGTGCTTCGCATCATGCTGGTGGGTGTAGTGCAGATCGTTGGTCGCGACCAGTGGCAGGTTGAGATCTTTGGATAATTGAATGAGATCTCGAAAGATCCGACGTTCAATTTCCAGATCGTGCTGCATTATTTCGACATAGAAATTTTCTTTACCAAAGATATCGCGAAATTCTGCTGCAGCTTGGACGGCTTCTTGATATTGGCCTAGGCGTAGCCGTGTTTGCACTTCTCCAGAAGGACACCCGGTAGTGGCGATAATTCCTTCGGAGTAGTCGTTTAACAGCTCTCGGTCGATCCGTGGCCATTTGGCATAAACAGAGTCCAAAGACGCATGCGAGCCCATCCGGAATAAGTTATGCATTCCGGTGTTATTTTTCGACAGTAGCGTCATGTGGGTATAAGCACCACTACCGGAAACATCATCACCGCGTTGATCCGGATCTCCCCAACGTACGCGCGTCTTATCCGTGCGGTGTTGGTGCCCTGGGGCCAGGTAAGCTTCCAGACCAATGATGGGTTTGATGCCATAGCGTTGGGCTTTGTTCCAGAAATCAAAGGCACCGAAGAGATAACCGTGGTCAGTTATCGCGAGGGCTTCTTGTCCGATCCGATTGGCTTCAGTAAAGAGCTCATCAAGTTTTGCTGCACCATCCAGCATCGAATATTCGGTATGAGTGTGAAGGTGAACAAAACCATCTCGTTGGGCGCTGCCCCCGGCCATTTAGCGATCGACCTCCATGACATGAAAAGAATTGCGTGAGTTAGTCTATCCGTTTTTGGACTTAATCTCTCAGCCGGTCGAGGGCATACTGCAGGTCCACTGGGTACTTCGAGGTAAAACTCACATACTGGCCGGTGACAGGGTGATTGAAACCAAGCCCGACAGCGTGAAGCCATTGGCGAGTAAGGCCAAGTTCCGCTGCTAGCCCAGCATCTGCTCCATACGTGAGGTCTCCCACGAGTGGATGATGGAGGGCCGAAAAGTGCACTCTAATCTGGTGTGTCCGTCCGGTTCGGAGGCGTACATCAATAAGCGTTGCGGTTCCGAAAGACTCCAGGGTTGTGTAATCTGTGACGGCTTGTTTGCCTCCCTCGACTACTCCAAATCGCCATTCATGACCCGGCATCCGATCGATCGGAGCGTCGATGGTGCCATTGAGCGGATCAGGGAGACCTTCAAGGAGCGCATGATAATTCCGTGTTGGGGTTCGATCATGAAATGCCTGTTTTAACCGGCTATAAGCGATTTCTGTTTTGGCCACAACCATCAGTCCTGAGGTTCCCACGTCGAGCCGTTGGACGATCCCCTGTCGTTCTGGCGGTCCAGAAGTCGCAACGTCAATACCAAGCGCTGCGAGACCACCTACTACAGTGGCACCTCGCCAACCTTGGGATGGGTGTGCGGCTACTCCCACAGGCTTATCGATGACAACATAGTGTTCTTCATCGGCTACAACAATGAGATCCTGCACGAGTTCTGCTTTCACCTCAAGCGGGTCGGGGTCATTGGGGACGGTTATGACAAGGCTGTCACCAACGCGGAGTTTCGTAGACTTCACAGCGGGTTGTCCGTTTACCAATACTAATCCGCGTTGTATCCAGTCCACTGCTTTAGTCCGTGAGATATCTACTGCATCCGCTACTGCAGCATCGGCACGACCACCCGTGGTGACGTCGAGATATATTTGGTGGGGCTGGGAAGTGGTCATGCCACTACCCTATCGGGCTTCACCAGGAGCTGGAGATTCATTCGAAGCGTCTGGCGCAGTATCCTCTGTCGCCGGTTGTCCATCCATAGTTTTGCCAAGCAGGACCAGAATGACTATGACAATGATCGAAACGACGATAAATGAGTCTGCGATATTGAATATCGCAAAATTCGGTAAGGCAATGAAGTCGATGACGTGACCAATACCGAATCCGGGTTCGCGAAAGAGGCGATCGGTGAGGTTGCCTGCGATACCGCCACCGAGGCATCCAAGCGTGAAGAGCCAGGGCAGAGTCCTTGCGCGGAAAGCGATGAGGTACACCACGACCAAGAAGCCAATAGCTTGGATGATGGTGAAAATCCAGGTGTACTCCGTTCCAATAGAAAACGCAGCACCGGGGTTTCGAATAAAATGCCAGGTCAAGATGGGCTCGATGACAGGGATTCGCTGGCCTTCAGTCATGTTGGCCAAGACTGCTTCTTTGGTCCACAAGTCCGCAATATAGGCGATGACCATCGGGATCAGGGCGATCCACCAGGCTCGATGGGTCACTTGCTTAGTGGCTTTGGCCACGTCAACTCCTAGGGACTGGGGTTCTATTAACACAATGGTCGGCTATTTTCTAGGAAATAGCCGACCGGTTGTGCTGGCTTCGATAACGCTATGCTATCGAAGCTGTGCCAAAAATTAGTCAGTGACCCTGGCTTGGGAGTCGAGATCTTGTAATTGGTTTTCGATGAATGCCCGCAGACGAGAACGGTAGTCGCGTTCGAAACCGCGGAGTTCTTCGACTTCGCGTTCTAGGGTAGATTTGCGTTTCTCGAATTCTTCTAGGGTCTTGCGGGAGGTCTCTTGGGCTTCGGTGACCATCCGGGTCGCTTCGCGTTCGGCTTCGGAGATAATCTCGTCGCGCTTCTTTTCGCCTTCAGCAACGTATTCATCGTGCAGTCGTTGTGCCATGGCCAACACACCGGCTGCGGATTCGGCCGTTGTTTCGGGACCGGCTTCAGCAGGAGCAGCCGGGGCTGCCGGTGCCGGCTGCACGATCTCAGGCTCTGGTTCTACAGCAGCCTCTTCAACTACTGGCTCGGCTTCGACTACTGGAAGGTCTGCTGCTGTCGCTTCGTCCTCGACACCGTCAGCAGGTACAGGAGACGGCACCGGTGCTGCTCCACCGCTTTGAGCCTCCAGCTCCGCCACTTGACGCCGCAGTTCATCGTTTTCTTGATTGAGTCGGCGCAGTTCCTCAACGATCTCATCGAGAAAATCGTCTACTTCGTCTTGGTCGTAGCCTTCGCGAAATTTCGTGACTTGGAATTTCTTATTGACTACAACTTCCGGCGTGAGAGCCATGTGGTCACCCCAATTACTTGGTCATGTACAAAATACGAAAACGTCTTGTTTTCTGATGAGTAGCTTGAGTATGTAACTCACGTCTACTTATGTATCTGTTAGATAACATTAGCACCGCAAATCGCTTAACGAGTACTTGACGTGGCTATTACGGCTAAATATCTATTGTATTGAGCAATATTACTTGATTTTTGTCATGCTGTAGCGCCTTGGAGTGCGACGAATCTGATAATCATCACAATCAGGAAAACTACGATGAAAGATAAGTCTAAAGCCACTTGTCCCAGGCGAAGTGGCGGAATGAAACGGTGGAAGAAGCGCAGTGGAGGATCGGTTAGCGTCATCACAAGTTCAGCGATAATCAAGTTCATGCCGCGTGGCCGCCAATCCCGTACGAACACGTTCACCAAGGAATAAAGGACTCGTACCACAAGGATAAAGAAGTAAATGGTAGTGACCAGATACAGCAGGGTCCAAAGTAATTGCACGAGTCCTCAGTTTCTTCGTTATAGCGTCAGGTTGTCGGCTCTTAGGTTACGCCTGGTCGAAGAAATCTTCGTCCTGCTTTGCGGCTGAATGGCCGTCAACCTCATTTTCCACGTTTGTGGGTGTCAACAAGAAAACCTTATTCGTGACGCGTTCGATGGCGCCGTGGAGACCAAAAGCCAGCCCTGCGGAGAAATCCACCAGCCGTTTCGCTTCTGACTCAGCCATGTCGGTGACGTTGATAATGACAGGGATACCGGATCGTATCGCTTCACCGATGAGTTTGGCGTCATTGTAAGAACGCGGGTGGATAGTACGCAATTTGTGCACTTCTGCGCTTTCCTCTCGGGACTGGACCACACGCTTTATCGGTGTGACCGGCGCACGGTAGTCATCTTTATCGTCTGGGACCGCTCGAGGGCCTGACGGTGTTGAATCAACCGGCTTGACGGGTTCAGGTGCAGGTTCGGGGGCCGGTGCCTGTTCCGAAACGTCCGCTAGGGCCGGACCTGTCTTGCGTTCTTCATCGAGCAACTCTTGTTCATAGGCTTCGTCACTATCGGCCAAACCCATTCGGATCATAGCCTTCTTGAATCCGCTAACCATGCGCACCTCAAATCCTTGATGGTTCTAGGACACTATTGACCCTAGTAGACAAACAGTGAGATTCTGGGGAAATACGCACGTTAAAGCGGTGTGTCGCACAGTATTCGAAGGGAATTTTAAGGTTTCCACACGAATCCGGCGATGCGCCCTGCTCCAGGCCGTCGCCGGTGTGAAAATAATGACTCATTCGTATAGGTGCATTCGGCTACGCGGTGCACATTAACCTGCGCAGCGTGCAGAATGCTTTCCGCTGCGGCCGGCAAATCCAAAGCCGGAGTCCCCCAAGAGGTCACGCTGTATATCTCTGGGTGTTGTGCAACGGCGTCCTCACGCATTGTTGTTGGCACTTCATAGCATCGTCCACATATGCCTGGCCCAATAAAGGCCTGGATTAGTCCGGTGCCTTGATCATCGTAGGTGCGCAAGCGCTGCACAGTGTCTTGCAAAATGCCATTAAGCAGCCCGACTCGTCCGGCATGTACGATAGCGGTTGGCCCGAAGTCTGTAATGAACGCTATTGGCAAGCAATCTGCCACCAGAATGGCGATGGGATCAGTGCCATCTGGTGAAATGAGTGCGTCACCTTCACCAACAGTATCCTGAGCAGCCCACCCAAGCTCACCGGCTTCCAGAATCGTGGTGGAATGAGTTTGCGAGACGAAACGCGTAGTCCCAGGTGATATGCCGAGCTGGTCTTCAAGTTCACGGCGGTTGCGAATCGTGTCGTCCACGGTTTTAAACTGATCCAGCACCGTCATCGACATATTGCCGGCCGCAGTGGAAGTGAATCCCACCTGATGGCCAGAGTCGGTGCGGTGCTGGTAGATCAGCGACTTACTTGAGGAAATCTGGCACATCCAGGTCGTCGTTGCGGCGGCTCGATGATTCGACAACGGTCGGCAGTGGTTCGACGTTGGATTTCTCCTCATCCTGCTGAGGGCTGGAGGCGTCTTCAGTGGTCTGACCAATGTGGTTGGACTCTGGCGTCGTCACAGGACTGATCGCTGAGACCGAAGCAACGGGTGATGCAACCTGGGCTTGAGGCGATTCCTGGTTGGACGGAACCGGATCATCAAAACCGGCGGCAATAACGGTAACTCGAACCTCGTCACCGAGGTTATCGGAAATGACCGCACCGAAGATGATGTTGGCTTCGGGGTGGGCAACTTCTTGAACCATGCGGGCGGCTTCGTTGATTTCGAAGAGTCCCATATCGGTACCGCCCTGAATGGACAGCAGGACGCCGTGGGCACCGTCGATGGAGGCCTCCAAGAGGGGTGAAGCGATCGCGGCTTCGGTGGCTTCGACCGCTCGGTTTTCGCCTTGAGCGGCGCCCAATCCCATCAGAGCAGAGCCAGCGCCCTGCATCACTGATTTCACGTCTGCGAAGTCGAGGTTGATCAGCCCGGCAGTAGTAATCAGGTCGGTAATACCCTGGACGCCGGATAGCAGCACCTTATCGGCTTCCTCGAAGGCTTCCATAATGGAGATCGAGCGGTCTGAGATCGATAGCAACCGGTCATTTGGAATGACAATGAGCGTGTCGACTTCGTCACGGAGTGCTTCGATGCCGGACTCGGCGTTGGTGGCGCGACGACGGCCCTCGAATGTGAAGGGGCGTGTCACGACACCGATAGTGAGCGCGCCCAGCGAACGGGCAACTCGTGCCACGACCGGAGCGGCGCCGGTGCCTGTGCCACCACCTTCGCCGGCGGTAACAAATACCATATCCGCACCCTTGAGCGCGGCTTCAATCTCTTCGACGTGGTCTTCGGCGGCTTGACGGCCAACCTCAGGATCAGCGCCGGCACCGAGTCCGCGGGTTAGTTCACGGCCCACGTCGAGTTTCACTTCGGCAGAGGACATCAGCAGTGCCTGAGCATCGGTGTTGATGGCGATAAACTCAACGCCGCGCAATCCGACATCGATCATTCGGTTGACAGCGTTCACGCCGCCGCCGCCGACACCAACAACTTTGATGACGGCCAGGTAGTTCTGGGGTGAGGTCACGATATGATCCCTATTCTGCGTT
>DATBUL010000017.1:0-4167 GCA_036516115.1 Enteractinococcus sp.
CTCGCGGCTGTGGCAAGACCTGCCACGCCCAGGGTAAAGCGTTTATTTCGTTGGGAACGCAGCGCGAGCTGCTGTGCTTTTTCGGCTTCGATACGTGCTCTGCGAGTTGGATATGTCATGTAATTTTCTCTCAAAACGACGGTGTATAAGTTTTTGGTCTCTGAACCGGACTGGGCTGCACCCACCTGTTGTTATCAGAACGTTATCTACGGTGACATTATCGTTATCTAATTGCAACTTGATGTGTCATTTATTTGCTGAAATTCTGAGCTCGCCAATTTGGAATCGCTGCAATGATGCGAAAGTATGGCCTTCCTCAAGAAATACTGTGATTTAGCGAAGCGTTACCTGGTTGTTATAAATTGGTGCCGTGCCTCACGGCTCAACTCGCCTTTCAACCTTTTGCGTTTGGCGTCTTAGACCGTGATTTCCATAGGCACTCAGGGCAGAATGGCCATATGGCATCACAGGAATCAACAGAATCACTCGTTCACCCCACGCTGTCCCAAGTCATCGAGGCAATGGAGTCGCTCTGGCCGTTGGATCTACAAGCTGGCTGGGATGCCTCAGGAGTGGTGGCTGGTCGCCCCGAGCAACGTATTCGTCGCATTCATTGGGCTGTTGACCCAGTCCAAGCAGTGGCCGATGAGGCTGTCGAATATGGTGCGGATCTTCTGATTACGCATCACCCATTGTTTTTGAAACCCGTGAACTCCATGGCGGCTACGACGTTCAAAGGCAAAATTGTTCATACCCTGGTGGAGAACTCGTGTGCGCTGATCACTGCGCATACCAACGCAGATTCTGCAGTTGGCGGGGTTTCAGATGTCATAGCTGAAATCTTGGGTCTTGAAAATCTTGCACCACTGGCTGCAGCCGATGATGGACTCACTGAAGAAGGTATCGGCCGAGTCGGAACGCTTCAGAAAGCCATGCGGCTCGAAGAATTTGCTGCTCGCGTCTACAGCGCGATGCCTGCGGTAGCCGGTGGGGTCAGAGTTGCCGGAGATCCCGACGGCATGGTCTCAAAGGTTGCCGTCACTGGGGGAGCGGGCGATAGCCTCTTTGAATATGTCCGACAACACGAAGCCGACGTGTACATTACCGCTGACTTACGCCACCACCCCGCATCCGAGGCACGAGAACAAGCCATGATGGGGTCAGACCGTCCTTACCTTATTGATGTATCCCATTTTGCTTCCGAATGGTTGTGGTTGCCTGCTGGAGCGCAGGCATTGGAACGCGCTCTCGGAGACGAAGGATTCACCGTCACCTCGGCGGTGTCGGCAATTAATACGGATCCGTGGGACTTCGTCATGACTTCGGGCGATGACACGACCACTCTCAACAGCGAAACGGAATAATTTTATGAGCATTCAGGCCACCCCGCAGCAACAACGCCAACTGCTAGATGTGCAAGCTCTCGATAGCCAGCTTGCGCGATTACGAACTCAACTCAGCGAGATTCGACAAGATGAACTACTCGCTGCGCTTCGACGAGATGGCGCTGTTGCGGTGCAACACGTCGAACGCATCAAGGCGACTGTCGAAGAAAAAGAAGCTGCGGCAAAAGAAGCAGAACGCGTCATTGCAGAGACGACGAAACGTCGCAACGGCTTGCAGTCTCGCTTGGATGCCGATGACGTGTCAAGTCGTGATGTCCAGGCCGTCACCATGGAAATTGCTGAGCTAACGCTTCGCATCGAAAGTCTTGAGGAAGCCGAACTAGCCGCAATGCAAGAACTGGAAGACTCGCGCAAGGCGTTAAAAGTCGCCCAGGAGAAAGTGGCCGAGGCACAGCAAGCCGTCAACGTGCGAATCAACACGCTGAATGAACAAGGCCAGCAGCTATCAAACCAGGGCAAGGAACTCACGGCAGAACGCGCAGCCCTAGCTGACACCCTCCCAGCCCAGCTCATCCAGGAATACGAACAGCTGCGCGACCGAAATGACGGGATCGGGGCGTTCGAGCTTCAGCCCGATGGACTCTCTGGAGCCGGTCTGCCCATCGCTCCGGCTGAACTAGCCGAGATCAAGAAAACACCCGAAAACGAACTGGCATACTGCCCCGACACCGGGGCCATTATTGTCCGGAATTAGTCGAGTACAACCCGAAGCGAGGCGGCTTTTCGTGTGGTCGGTGCGACTAAGTCAACTTCATAGATCTCACTGACAGATTCGGCCACTTGATCGATGGACGCAATCGGGCTCTCGGCTTGAGCCTGTAAGAGGTGTCGGGCTACAAACCCGCGCGCCTGTTTAGCCCAATGCGAGACGACCTTGAGTTCACCATTGACGCGTTGAAACACATCGATCGTCACGGTCCGCAACGGTGGGGTCTTCCAAAAAGACTTATACGTCGAGGAGCGACAATCGATCACTGGGCCGATGGCGAAGTCGGCCATCTGATCGGTTAATCGCTCACGCCACCATGTGCCAATATTGCCGACACCGGGCAGTTTCGCCGCCGCCGAGAACCGATACGTTGGGATGTGGTCGGCGAGTCGAGTCACCCCAAACAGCGCGGAAAACACCAGCGTGACGTCATCATCGATATTTTCGAGTGATCCATAATCTAATGCGTCGTAGAGGACACCGGTATAGACCTGCCACGCAGGAGCTGTGGGGGCATCTAGGATGTGCTGATTTGCTTCGATCTCTTTGGTCAGAGACTTACCGACTTTTAGTGTCTCGTGTGCACCGGCCAGGCTGGAGACCACCTGCAACTCTTGGACGATTGTGCGCCGTTCTCCGGAGAGACCTGGGAAAAGGAGTTCGTTGAAGTCTAACGGGGAACCATGCTCGGGGGCAGTCTTGGTTTCAGACGGCGGCAACAAAATCATCATGGTGTTGAGCTTAGTAGTTACGATTACGTCCAAAAGATAATCTTGGCTAAAATAAGAAGTTCGGGATGGAGCGACGAATGATCGCGACGTATGTCGAGGAAAGTCCGGACACCGCAGGGCATGATGGTGGGTAACACCCACTCGGAGTAATCCGCAGGCTAGTGCCACAGAAAGTAGACCGCCTCTGGACAAGAGGTAAGGGTGAAAGGGTGGAGTAAGAGACCACCAGCGGGCGTGGTGACACGCTCGGCTCGGTAAACCCCATCCGGTGCAAGATCAAGCAGAACACGTCATGAGGCGGCCCGCCCAGTGTTCGGGTTGATCGCTTGATCTCTGCGGCAACGCAGAGACTAGATAGATGATCATGCACTACCCGATTATCGGGTGGTGACAGAATCCGGCTTATAGCGCTCCGTCCCGTCCCTCGTGTTCGATTCCTGAAAGAAAACATTGTCGAAACAACAACACCAGAAATCACTGCTGGCCAAACTTCCTCTCCCAATCGCACTTCTGGTTATTGGTATCTACTTGGTCGCAACGTTCGTCTTCCCAGCAGAAGAGGACTATACGCCAGCCGAGGGAACCGCCCTTGAGCAACTTGAAACCTTAGAAATCAAGGGGCGTGCCCCACGAACAGGGTACAGCCGCGATGAATTCGGCGATGGCTGGCTGGACCCAGATGGCAATGGCTGCGACGCTCGCAACGACATTTTGGCCCGCGACCTCGATAACGTTGTCACTCGTGATGACGACTGCACCGTTCTGTCGGGGGTCTTAGATGATCCATTCACCAACACCACCATCGAGTTCATTCGCGGTCCGGAAACCTCCATGGAGGTACAAATCGATCACGTAGTCGCGCTATCTGACGCGTGGCAAAAAGGTGCACAACAGCTCTCAGTCGAACAACGCGAGCGCTTCGCCAATGACCCCCTGAACCTCTTAGCTGTCGATGGCCCAGCCAATCAACAAAAATCTGACGGTGACGCTGCGACCTGGCTGCCACCCAATACTGCGTTTCGCTGTGAGTTCGTAGCTATTCAAACGGCAGTCAAAGCCAAATATGAGCTCTGGATCACGCAAGCGGAATACGATGCAATTCAACAAATCTTGCGCGAATGTCCAACGCAACCGGTTTATACCACCGAGGATGAGCTTCCAGTACTTCGCCGATAGCCACACAAGTGTGCATGCGCTTCATTGCGCAGGTATCCTATGGCGTGAAACGCTAAGATGAGAGTATTCTCAAAGGTTGGCTTGCTCGCCAATCGCACCCTGCAGAAAAGGACCACATCGTGGCAGATAACACCGCCAGCACGCA
>DATBUL010000018.1:0-39849 GCA_036516115.1 Enteractinococcus sp.
TAATTGTTATTTTCGAGAGAGCATGGATTCGTTAGGGATTCTCGAGTTGACTTGGCACTTGGCCAGTTAGATCGTGATTTTCGAGTCGGTACCAGGCAGAATAGGCTCTATGGCATCTCAACAGGACCTATCAGAAGCAACCGTCCATCCCACCCTTTCGCAGGTTATTGCAGCGATGGAGTCGCTCTGGCCACTCAGTTTGCAGGCAGGATGGGATGCTTCTGGAGTCGTCGCCGGACGGCCAGAACAAAGTATCCAGCGCATCCATTGGGCGGTCGACCCAGTGCAAGCGGTTGCCGATGAAGCAGTAAGTTATGGCGCTGATCTGTTGATTACCCATCACCCCCTCTTTCTTAAACCTGTCAACTCCATGGCTGCCACCACCTTTAAGGGAAAAGTAGTACACACACTGGTAGAAAACTCCTGTGCCCTTATAACCGCGCACACGAACGCGGACTCCGCAGTGGGCGGCGTATCAGATGTCCTTGCGGAGATCCTTGGCCTGGAAGACATCGTGCCACTGGCTCCCGCCGATGACGGTCTCACCGAAGAGGGAATTGGACGCGTCGGCACCTTACAGCAGGCGATGCGTCTCGAAGAGTTTTCCGCGCGCGTATACAGTGCCATGCCGGCGGTCGCCGGAGGTGTCAGAGTCGCTGGGGATCCTGACGGCATCATTTCAAGAGTCGCTATTACCGGGGGAGCGGGCGACAGTCTTTTCGACGCGGTGCGAGCGCATGAGGCCGATGTCTACATCACGGCCGATTTGCGCCATCATCCAGCTTCTGAAGCTCGTGAACAAGCAATGATGCATGGTGACCGCCCCTACCTCATCGACGTATCGCACTTTGCTTCCGAGTGGTTATGGCTCCCTGCCGGTGCTAATGCCCTCGAGCGAGCGCTCGCCGATGAAGGCTTCAGCGTTACCTCAGCGGTTTCGGCAATCAATACTGATCCATGGGATTTCATTCTCACCTCGGGCGACGATACCAAGACGATCACAAGCGAAACGGAATAATGGTTATGGCAATTCGCGCAACCCCTGAACAGCAACGAAAACTACTCGATCTGCAATCACTGGATAGCCAGCTGTCTCGGGTGCGGACCCAGATCGATAGCTTGCGCCATGATGAGCAGTTACATACGTTGCGCAAAGACGGCGCTGCCGCCGTAGAGCGTGCCAAGACAGCTCAAGCTGAGGTCGCCGAACAGGAATCAGTAGCCCAAGAAGCAGAACGCGTTGTCGCTGAAACAACGAAACGTCGCGATGGATTGCAATCGAAATTAGATGCTGACCAGGTTGCCTCACGAGATGTCCAAGCAGTCACGGTAGAAATCGCCGAGACAACGCTACGCATCGAACGATTAGAAGAGGCTCAATTAGATGCCATGCAAACCCTCCAAGATGCCCAAAAAACCTACGAGCTAGCGCAAGCGCAGATCGCTGAAGCGCAACAGGCGGTCAACGTTCGCATCACCACCCTCAACGAACAAGGGCAGCAATTGACGAAACAGGGGCAGGAACTTTCCGCCGAGCGTGCGCTCCTAGTCAAGGACATCCCAGAAGAACTCGTCGCTGAATACGAACAACTGCGCGACCGGAATCAAGGAATCGGAGCACTCGAATTAACCGAGCAAGGACTGTCAGGAGCAGGCGTACCGATTGCGCCTGCCGAACTTGCTGCCATTCACAAGACCCCCGCCGATGAGCTGGCCTACTGTCCAGATACTGGCGCTATCCTAGTGCGCAGCTGAGGGGTCTAAGATAATCCGTAGCGAGGCCGCTTTTCGCGTTGTGGGGGGCAAGAATTCAACCTGATATAGGCCGCTGATGGCCTCGACCGCTTGGGCCAGTGATGAAATCGGGCTGCGGGTGTGTTCCTGCAATAAACGACGCGCAACATATCCGCGGGCTTGTTTCGCCCAATGGGAGACCACTTTGAGTTCTCCATCCACCCACTGGAATACGTCAATAGTAGCGGTCCGTAGGGGCGGAGCCTTCCAGAACGACCGATACGTCGAAGAGCGACAATCAATAATTGGCCCAGTAGCAAGCCCAGCCAATTGATCGGTAAGCCGTTCACGCCACCAGGTTCCCATACTGCCAAAATCGGGCAGCTTTGCTGTCGCCGGAAAGCGGTAGGCCGGGATGGCATCAGCCAAGCGGGTGGCACCAAACAGTGCAGAAAACACTAAGGTCAGATCATGGTCAACACTGTCCAGAGAGGCATAATCTAAGGCATCGAATAACACACCCGTATAGACCTGCCACCCAGGCGCTGCTGGAGCATCCAAAATGTGCTGATTGGCTGCAACCTCGTGTTGCAGAGATTTACCCACCTTGAGCATTTCGTGAGCATTGGCAAGGCTCGAAACAGCCTGAAGCTCCTGAATGACCGTACGGCGTTCTCCAGACAACGCGGGGAAGAGTAAATCGTTAAAATCTAAAGGCTTCCCGCTGTCAGGCGGAGTCTTGCCTTCAGACGGGGGCAACAAAATCAGCATGAGTTTGAGTGTAGTAGCTCCGATTACGCGGCCCGGCCAATCTTGGCTAAAATAAGAAATTCGGGATGGAGCTGCAGATGATCGCGACTTCGGTCGAGGAAAGTCCGGACACCACAGGGCAGGATGGTGGGTAACACCCACTCGGAGCAATCCGCAGGCTAGTGCCACAGAAAGTAGACCGCCCATTTTCAATGGGTAAGGGTGAAAGGGTGGAGTAAGAGACCACCAGCGAGCGTGGTGACGCGTTCGGCTCGGTAAACCCCATCCGGTGCAAGATCAAGCAGGACACGTTATGAGGCGGCCCGCCCAGTGTTCGGGTTGATCGCTTGAGTCCCGTGGCAACGCGGTGACCAGATAGATGATCATCACCCGTTCGAGTTTTCGTTCGGGCACAGAATCCGGCTTATCGCACTCCATCCCGTTAAACTTCCCCTGTGCGTGAAAGAAAACAGTGTCCCAGAGCCAAAATTCAGCCTCAAAGTTAGCCAAATTGCCCTTACCGATTCTCATCGTGGTCGTCGGTATCTATTTCCTGGTGACGTATGTTTTTCCGGCAGAACACGACTATGTGCCACAACAAGGCACTGCGCTGGAACAGCTTGAGACGCTTGAAGTCAAAGGGCGGGCACCGAAAACAGGCTACAGCCGTGAAGAGTATGGTCATGGCTGGTTAGATCCAGATGGCAACGGATGCGACGGACGCAACGATATTCTGCAACGCGACCTAGACAACGTCACCCTGGCAGACAATGGTTGCACGGTGCTGAGCGGAGTGCTGGATGATCAGTTCACCGGTGAGACGATTAACTTCTTACGTGGCCCGGAAACATCCTCCGAGGTTCAAATCGATCACGTCGTAGCGCTCTCGGATTCCTGGCAGAAGGGTGCACAAGAGCTCTCCGCCGAGCAACGGCAACGCTTTGCGAATGACCCACTGAACTTGTTGGCCGTCGATGGGCCCGCGAATCAACAGAAATCCGACGCTGATGCGGCCACCTGGTTGCCACCAAATAAGGCATTTCGTTGTGAATTCGTCGCAATCCAAACCGCAGTCAAGGCCAAATATGACCTCTGGGTGACCCAGGCGGAATACGACGCTATTCAATCGGTGTTACATGAATGTCCATCACAACCCGTTTACACCACGGCAGACGAGTTGCCGGTGCTTCGCCCGTAGCGGCAGAACTGTAGGCCGCTTCGTTAAACATGTATCCTGTGGCCTGTAAACGCTAAGATGGGAATGTTTTCCATAAGATTGGCTTCTCCGCCATTCGCACACTCTGCAGAAAAGGACCACATCGTGGCAGATATCACCGCCAGCACGCAGGAGACTCTACAACAGTGGAGCGAACGTGAACAGTTGGCTGAGCAAATGGTTCCGCTCATTGGTTCGTTGTACCGCAACAACAACGTCGTGACTTCCATTTACGGTCGGAGCCTCGTTCATACCTCGGTAGTCGAAATCCTGAAAGCACACCGTTTTGCCCGTCAGGTTGATGAAGCCATCCTTCCAGTTGAAGATTCCTTTGCGATTCTGCAAGCTATGGCTGAACTCAACCTTGGTGCCGGTGCAGTAGATCTTGCTCGTATGGTCAACAAATTCCGCGAAAATGGCGGAGACGTCAAAGAGTTCGTGCGCAACGAACTTGCCGACATTGTGGACAAAAACGGTGAAGGTCTTGGAGAATCCACCGACGTTGTTCTCTACGGTTTCGGCCGCATCGGGCGCTTGCTCGCCCGCATTCTGCTTGACGGCGCCGGTGGCGGAACCAAACTGCGTCTGCGCGCCATCGTTGTTCGCCGAAACTCGGCAGATGACATCCACAAGCGTGCATCCATGTTGCGTCGCGACTCCGTGCACGGTGCATTCAACGGCACCATCGAAGTTGACGATGAAGCCAACACCATCACCGCTAATGGCACACAGATTCAGGTCATCTACGCATCCAACCCAGCTGAGATTGACTACACCGAATACGGCATCAATAACGCCATCGTCATCGACAACACCGGTGTCTGGCGTGACGAAGAAGGCCTGGGTCAGCACCTCCAAGCCAAAGGCACCTCGAAGGTCATCTTGACCGCACCAGGTAAAGGCAACCTGAAGAACATCGTCTACGGTGTCAACTCAGAAGACATCACCCCAGAAGACACCATCCTGTCTGCTGCCTCGTGTACCACCAACGCGATCACCCCGGTTCTGAAAGTCATCAACGACGAGTACGGTATTCACCACGGTCACGTTGAGACCGTCCACGCCTACACGAATGACCAGAACCTGATCGACAACTTCCACAAGGGCTCTCGCCGTGGTCGTGCCGCAGCACTGAACATGGTCCTAACTGAGACTGGTGCAGCTACCGCCGTTGCCAAGGCACTTCCAGAGCTCTCCGGCAAGCTTTCGGGTAACGCAATTCGCGTTCCGACCCCGAACGTTTCGATGGCCATCCTCAACTTGCAGCTTGATGGCAAAACCTCCAAAGAAGAGATTAACACTCGTTTGCGTCAGGAATCCCTCACCGGTGACCTGAGCAAACAGATCGATTACATCTACTCCCACGACGCGGTCTCCACCGACTTCGTAGGCTCAGATCGCGCCGGTGTTGTTGACGGCCTAGCTACCATCGTCAACGAGGGTTCAAACGGTGGATCCAACCTGATCCTCTACGTCTGGTATGACAACGAATTCGGTTACTCAACTCAGGTTGTTCGCGCCGTAGAAAAAATGGCCGGCGAAAACGTCCCAGTTTTCCCCAAAAGCCAGGTAGCAGCTTCGGCGAAAGCCTAACCCGCTAATTTTATTCAAAATGGGGCCGTCCAGTGGGCGGCCTCATTTTTGTGGGTGCGCTGTGTGTTTGTGACCCCTCACCCTCCATAACCTCGACACCAAGAGGAGATTAAACCTAAGCAAGCCTTGGGTTGAAGAGACATTTCCATGCTAAAAGAAGTACCTGGTCGTAGATCAAGCATCAAGATCACGAAGAACCTTCCCGAAAGGCGATATCGTCCAGAGCTCCACGGAGTTCGAGGATTGGCCATCCTCGGGGTGGTGATATTCCATTTATTTGGACAGGGCAGGGTCTCCGGTGGGATCGATATTTTTCTTACGATCTCAGGCTTTTTATTCACGGCCATGCTGATCCGTGAGGTGACTGAACGTGGGGGAGCCATTGATCTCGCTCGGTACTTCGGGCGACTGTTCCGGCGGATCTTCGTTCCCGCAGCAATCGTCATCATCTTTACTGTCGTCGCTGGCCTGTTGATTTTTCCCACGCCACAGCACGGCCAAGTTTGGACTGAGGCTTTCGCCTCGCTGCTGTATTTCGAAAATATTGAACTCATCCGGTCGCACTTATCCTATGAGGCGGCGAGTCAGGATGTCTCAGCATTTCAGCATTTTTGGTCCCTGTCAGTACAGGGGCAGTTCTACCTCGTCATGCCCTTCGTCGCCATTGCGGCCTACTGGATAGCTCGCAAATTGAGGACGTCTTCCACACGCATCATGGGGTGGATACTGGTCGCAGCTCTTGTCGCATCCCTGACATATGCCGTGTATGTGGGCTCATATGCACAAGATGAGGCTTACCTGATGACCATGACCCGTGTCTGGCAATTCGCCTTTGGTGGCATTCTTGGATTACTGATCGATCGAATTCGTTTGACGCCGAAGACTCGTTTCGTCTTGGGGTACGTTGGGTTGGCTTCGATCATCGTCGTTGGTTTTGTCTTGGATGGTGCACAGCTCTTTCCAGGCCCTTGGGCACTCTGGCCACTGCTAGGTTTCGTTTTCGTTCTTCTTGCGGCACCCGCCTCTGACAACGGCACGCACGCTGAGCCGGGATCGGCTCCACGTTTCTTGTCGAGCCGTTTCTTTAGTTGGATAGGTGACCATGCCTATGGCTTATACCTGTGGCATTGGCCTTTGTTAATTTTCTATCTGGCCATTCGAGATCGCGAAGCGGTCGGGGTTCGTGGTGCTGCGATCATCTTCGCCGCAACCGTCGTGTTGAGCATGTTGATGCACAGATTTGTTGAGCAACCCCTCGATCGTCTCGGCAAAGAACGCCGCGGGCGTCGCCTGAACTGGATTTCCCTGGGTGCGGGAGTCACGGCCATGGCTATCGGGGCTCTCGTTGCATTTATCCAGATGCCAACCGATAGTGATCGCTTGGCGAACGCATTAGAGATTGATATCTCTACGCATCCGGGGGCGCTGAGTATTACCCACGACTATCCGGTCGTTGAAACAGAGCCAATTCCTGGACTAGACAATTTACATCGAGAATTGCCTGCCTATAAGTTCCGTGATTGTGAGCAAACCGGGGGAGAAGAGCCAGGCACAGATGCCATCTCCGTCTGTGATGACCCAGAAGCACCCCAGAATCCAACAGCGACCATCGTCTTAGCTGCCGGGTCGCATGCTGGGCACTTGGAATCGACCGTCCGTTCGCTGGGGAAACAACACGGGTGGGAAGTGCTCATCGTCACGAAATCGGGGTGTGTGCTCCAGGACCGTCAAGATGAAGATAGGTCAGTCTGCCAGTCCTGGAACGATAACTTCATTCAATGGCTGGAACAGAATGACGTGGATATGGTGATCACACCAGGAACACGGGTCAATGGGTTACAGAGTAACGAGAGTGTCACCGAAGGAGCTCCTACTCGCTGGCAACAAATTCGCGATCTTGATGTTGATCTTCTACTGCTGCGCGGAACTCCACGGCCCGGTGATAACGGCGGACGATGTCTCCAAGACGGCAATGCGCCGGAAGATTGCGGTGTTATCGCAGGAGATATCGCCGGGCCGAATCCACTGGATTCCATGGACTTACCCCAGGGCACCAAAACGTTTGATATGAACCCCTATGTATGTCCGGTTCTTAGCGAAGGCTCAGACGCGTGGTGTGAAGCGGCGATTGGCAACATCCTTGTGTGGTACGACGGTTCACATCTGACACCACAGTATGCCGCTACGTTGGCTCCGGCGTTCGAACGTGAAATGCACAAGGTGTTTCCGCAGTATCTCAACTAGATAGAACGAAAAGCACACGGCGCTTGGACATGTGAGCAATCCCAAGCGCCGTGTGTATAACTCGTAATCAGTTGTATTAAATTTCCGTGTCTGTATCCTCGTCGTGCCCAAACGGGTCGGTATCTTCACCAGGCATCCAGGTATTGCCGGCGGTGGTCCAACCCTGCTTGCGTAGCTCTTTTTTCCAGCGTTTCGCCCAGCGGGGGTTGAGTCGATTGATATACAGCGTCGCGTTGAGGTGATCGAACTCGTGCTGCAGGATGCGCGCGAACCAACCGTGGGCTTCGAAATCAATGTCATTCCCCTCGACATCAAAGCCTTGCAAACGCACATGATCCGAGCGCTTAAGTGGATACCCGAGCCCAGGGACAGATAAACACCCTTCGGTTTCCGTCTCGGGATCTGGATCTTCTTGCGATACTTTGCCTAACAGCGTCAACACCGGGTTGAGTACCTCGCCCTGTTGTGGGGCATCCCCGGTGTGTTCAAACGCCCAGGTAAAGATACGCAGTCCGGAACCCACTTGAGGAGCGGCTAGCCCAACACCTCGGGCTGCCTCTTGGGTTACGTGCATATCGGCAACCAGCTGACGGATGTCGTCATTGATTTCTTCGACTTCTGCGGCACGATTGTGTAACACTGGATCGCCGTGAATAACGATCGGCAGAACTTTTCCTACGACAGCCAATTACAACTCCACAATTTCAAATTCCAGCAATTCGGATCCTGACGCGACAGGCTTGCGTGGTTTCCCATCTTCGGAGGCGTGAGCGGCAGTATTGTCGCGAGAGTCACGCCAGTTTTCGTAGTCTTTCCTCGATGCCCACTGCGTGTAGACGAAGTATTGAGAGTTGTCTCCGGTTGGGCGTAACAGGTTGAAACCCTCAAAACCCGGGGCCTGATCGACAGCATGTTTACGAGCCGCAAAGCGCGCTTCGAGTTCTTCGCCTTGACCTTCTGGAACGCTCAGTGCGTTAATGACCACGATCGACACGGGTGTCTCCTTTATACAAACAACAGGTTCACATCGTCTTTCAGGATATCCTCAACGAGGATATGAAAGAGATGAGATGACGCAAAAACCACAGTTGTCAACAGGGTTGCTGACGATTCTCGGTGTGATAGCAACGATTGGTGCGTTTGCTACCGACATGTACTTGGCATCCTTCACCGACATTACCGAATCCTTGGGCGTCACACCAACGCAGGTACAACTCACTCTGACGTCTTTTTTGACCGGCATGGGTTTCGGCCAACTGCTGTTGGGCCCAGCTTCGGATAAGTATGGTCGACGTCGAGTCATGGTATTAGCGCTGGGCGTTTTTGCGCTGAGCTCTATAGCGCTGGTATTTACTCCGAATATCGAATTCTTCATTGCCTTGCGTTTTGTACAAGGGCTTGCCGGAGCTGCTGGGGGCGTATTAGCCCGGGCAATTGCTGTGGACCTCTCGGAGGGCTCCACGGCGGTGCGTGCGCTGAGCTTGATTGCCACGGTCATTGGTCTCGGCCCGTTATTAGCTCCACCTGTTGGTGGGCTCATTGCAGAACTGCTCGACTGGCGTGGTGTCTTAGCAGTGTTAGCTACTATTGCAATCACCGTCTGGTTATTAGCGGTCTTTGCTGTCCCAGAATCCTTGGCTCGTTCCGATCGAACGCAAGGCTCGGTCTTGAAAGCGTATCGTTCGATTTTCACGATGTTGGCGAAGCCGGTCTTCGTGCTGTGCACAGTGAGCTTTAGCTTCGGGTTCGGGGCGATGATGTCTTATATTGCTGCATCCCCATTCGTGGGCCAATCGATTCTTGGCATGGGGCAATTGTCGTATTCACTGAGTTTCGCCGCTTCTGCCTCTGCCATCATCCTGGCCAACCTGGTCAACTCACGGCTTGCAGTGGTGTACGGGGTTAGACGGATGTTGGGCATCGGGTTGATGTTGCTTATCGTGGCGGCCGCGTCCTTTGTGGTCATGGAAACTACCAATAGTCTGTCGATCCCAGGATTTGTGGCCACCGCTTTTCTTTTGACAGCCGGCGCGGGGCTGACAATGTCGAATGCCAATGCCCTGGGCCTTGCCGAGGCGACACCGTCCACGCGTGGAGCTGGTGCCGCCGTAATGGGAGCAGGACAGTTTTTATTAGCGTCGGTGGCTTCACCACTGGTGGGTCTGGCTGGTGAACACTCTGCCCTGCCGATGGTGGTCATCATTGCGGTGCTCGTCGGGGTCTCTGCGGTCTCCGGCTGGCTAGCTCAGATCAAAGCCATAGCTCACTGAGCTTGTTGTTTGGTCAGTTGCTGGGCAGTATCAGTAAAGAATCCCAGCGTCTGGGTGGTCAGTTCAGCATCGAGTTGAGCATCGAGGGTGGCGGTTGAAGAGGCCGCCAATAATTTTTTCGTCATGCTCACGCCATAGGACTCAAATTGTCCGATGTGTTCACCCATCTGTTGGGCTGCCTCAACCACATCCTCTTCAATACCGGTGACCAAGCCAATGTCTAAGGCCTGTTGCGCATCGTACTGACGAGCATTGAGCATCATGTCGGTGGCTCTGGGCAGTCCAATGATGCGTGGCAAGAACCAGGACAGCCCGAGATCCCCGCCGGATAGCCCGAGCTTGACGAATGGGGCTGAGAAGACGGCCTGTGGAGAGGCCAGACGGATATCGCAGGCCGCAGCTATCGACATGCCAGCGCCAACGGTGTGGCCATTGACCGCGGCAATCGTGGGTTGGTTGACTCGAGCCAGGGTGCGGATCAGCTCAATAGCATAGGTCAGGGATTTCGAAAGCCGCCAAGCAGGATTCGTTTCGGGACTCCAGGGCTGATCATCGCCTTCGTCGAAGCGGTTTTTGAGATCCATTCCCGCTGAAAAGGCTCGACCGCCACCGGTGAGCACTATCGCTCGAACTTCGGGATCGTCGGCGAGTTCTCGTATCGCGGTGTTCCATTCGGTCAGCACTTTCGATGTCAGGGAGTTCATCGATTCCGGACGTGCGAAGGTTGCGGTCCCGACCCCGTTTCGCACAGACAATTCAATCGACATAAGGCTCCTTCGGTAGGACTATTAGGACTTTGGCTTCCAGCTATGTAGCTTCGGATTTTATGGCAGATCGAACGTTGGAGAACAATTCGCACTGTCACGTGGCCCGTCGTCATCTGAGGTTGTTCTTCATGTCACTCTAGCAACATGCGTGACCACTTATGTGCCGTACCACACAGTGATTACAAGGGCTGCAGGTTGAGTTGCTAGGGCTCCGTGAGTGAGTTGTCACGGCTAATTGGAGGCTACGTGTTGTTGTTTTCCGTTAGATTTTGGGATTTGGTGCAGTCAGACCCTTATTTCTGTCAGATGACGGCGGTAAAGTTAATCGCATCAGCATGACCATGTTGATGGATTGAGGTCCCCCGATTAAGGAGGAACTATGGGTTTCATTGGATGGATAGTCTTAGGCCTTATCGCAGGTGCCATCGCCAAGGCCATCATGCCCGGCAAACAAGGCGGCGGCTGGCTGATGACATTACTGCTCGGCGTGATCGGAGCAGTCATTGGCGGCTGGATAGGCTCGGCTATTTTTGGTGTAGGCATTGAAGAATTCTGGTCGCTGTCAACTTGGCTGCTGGCCATTGGTGGAGCGCTCATCGTCCTACTCATTTGGGGGCTCGTGACGCGCAACAGAGCCACCTAATGCCTCGTACGTCCTAGTCTTCCCCTCAGACGACATCGTCTAGCAATAAAGATCGGCATGAAGCTTTCACAGGCCATGCCGATCTTTGTGTGTGCTCTTCCTCGGACGTAAGAATTCGGTAGACTCTTAACCGCGCGACCCAACGCTCAACCCCACCGCCGGCACCCACGCTACCGGAAGAAATGGGGCAAAGGAGGTTCTAGCCTCCGGGTCACCTTTGAACGACACCTTTTGCAGATATTGCTGCGGTGCGTGGGACCGAAACAATGTCTGTGCGAAAGGATTCGTCGTGGTTCACAATAAACATTTCAAAGCACTGGTTCGTCAACGCATGGCCAAAACCGGTGAGCGATACACTACTGCACGGCGTCAGTTGCTGGCCTCTCAAACACCCATCCCGACTGCTAGTGGGGTGGTTTCCGGCTATCCTCGGACGGCGCTTGGAGCGACAGCGGCAGCGGGACAATACGATGCAGCGTTATGGCAACGCGTGTTGGCTCAGGCAGGGATCAAGAACCCCGCAACCAATGAGGCATTCACGACAGCGATGCTGGCAGGACTTGGTGGGGGCATCGGATTCATGGTTGCCACGTTTGCTTATGAAGAGGTCACAACAGCGACAGTGGTGCTCCGAGCACATCCCGAGCCGTATACCGAGCGGATGTTACAGCGATCAGCGGTCGCACTGGAGCGAACCTCTACCACGAGTCCACGTATTGCCACTCAGCAGCTCGATGCCACACTTGAAGCCGACAAGGTCAGCGTGGTTCGGGTGACACACGGTACACTCCCGTGGGTGGATTCGGATGCTGCTGAGTATCAAGACTCCATCGATGTGGCAATTGTCGGGCGTCACGATGAGCACTATTTAGTTGATGGTGGCGGACCGAGCCTTGGCGAAGATGACATCGAAGCCTTTCGCAGCATCACTTCGGCAGAGCTTGCAAAAGCTCGGGGCCAACGCAAGACCGATAAACACTGGGCGGCGAACATTACCCTAGATCAAGTCCCTATCAGTCTCGATGAGCTGACCACAAACGTTCGGTCAGCCATGTCCGAAACGACCGGCAGGCTGCTGGGGACATTGCCGTTAGAAGGCATCCCTGCTTCATGGTTGCCCAAATTCGGTGTCCAGGGGATGCGCACCTGGGCCGAGCTCTTGCGCGATCAACGAACCAAGCGCGGTTGGCCGGCAATGTTTGCAAACGAGCAGCGTCTGCAGACGGGTCTACGCATGGTGCAAGATACCGCATTTGGTTCACGGTGGGGCGGACCGGGTGGACTTCGCGGACTGTATGCAGATTTTCTGGTCGAGGCGTCGGCGTTGCCAGGACTAGGTCGTGTGCAAGACGCCGCACCGATATATCGTCAGTTGGCGCCCCTGTGGGATCGTGTCATGGATACCATCGACCCCGAGATCGCAGCACCTGAGCGGATCGTCCTTTTCGAAGAGATGGCACAGCAGCTCGACGAACTGGCCAGTTTGGAGGAACATGCAGCACACGTGTTGGCCGCAAGCCTGAATCACTGATGCTCTGTGAGTCGGCTCGACACCTTGCGGGTTGTCTTAGCTGAAGTCACGCTCGAGCCAGCGATGCGGTCATGTAGCGCCCATCCATCACCGATCGCAACGTTGACAATCAACGCAGCAAGTAGGGGATACGTCACCGAGGTGGCACCAAGGGTCACCGGATCCCGATGCTCAAAGCCTCCAAAGGCTGCACCAATGGCCGACGCATGCCCGATCTGCCAAGGCACACCGATCTTGACTATGTTGCGGATGAAGACCCGACGGAAGCTTGGGCGGTGACCTCCAGTCGTCTGGACGACCAACCCGTAGCGTCGCTTCCCGGGCGTCGCCGCGTTGGGCCCAGACTCCTGACGAGCGGCCACTGCGCCAGCCAGGTGTCATTGAACAATCGTGGAGTCTCACCGTGGTCGGCACCTGGGCGTTACGGAAATCCACATGTGGCTGTTGACCGTTGTGTAGTCAGAAAGTACTGTGCGACACCAATGAGACAGTGTAGCCGTGCTGACCATGGGTGCGCCCGTGCTGGCTAGAAGGAGGCCCTCATGATTACCGTGACCCACCGTGCATCGATCCGCATGGCAGATTCGATGACGGGACTGTTTACTGGAGCCGACCACCAGGCCGACGTCTCGTTCTTCTGGGTTGATGAAACCCCGGGAGGCGGTCCCGCATTTCATTGGCATCCCTACACAGAAACCTGGGTGGTGCTTGACGGCCAGGTATTGATCGAGACGCAAAACAAACAACGTGAGATTGAACAGTTCGTCGCAACTCCGGGGGATATTGTGACAGTGATGCCCGAAACCATACACCGGTTTCGCGCTCGCGGACAGACCAACCTGCACATGTTATGTATTCATCCGGCACCACGGATCATCGAAGAATTCATTGAACCCGAAGACACCGAATAAAGAGAGTGAGGAGAAACAAAAGAGACCGTTGCGCGTAACGCGCAACGGTCTCAACCGGGTGAGTGACGGGGATTGAACCCGCGACCTTCTGGACCACAACCAGACGCTCTGCCGACTGAGCTACACCCACCATAACGAGCTCACTCGTCAGGTGATTGCCATCAGGCAACGCGTTTTACTATAGCCCAGATTTTTTGTTTTGCCTAATCCGTGTCCTGGACGAGTTCTGGCTCAACGTATAACACGAGTTCGTCCCGGATTTTTCGAGCTTCCTCGACGGTTGGCCCCGGTGGTGACACCATGATCGCTTCGCGGTAGTAACGCAATTCGTTGATGGAATCAGTGATGTCACCCAGTGCTCGGTGATTGCCCAGCTTTTCTGGGGACTTCTCATAAGCGTGCGGGTACCAGCGTTTGGCAAGTTCTTTGATGGAAGATACATCAACAATCCGATAGTGCAGATGTGCTGCAAGTTGTGGCATTTCCGCCATCAGGAAACGCTGATCTTGACCGACCGTATTGCCGGCCAGAAGTGCCGTGCGAGGTTCAGGGCAAAACTTCTTGACGTATCCCAACAGCTGTTGTTCGGCTTCCTGCGCGCTGACGCCGTGCTCCCATTGCTCAGCTAAACCATTCTGGGCGTGCATTTCGACAACCACAGGATCCATCTGTTCCACTGCGGCAGCCGGCGGTTTGATAATGATGTCGATGCCTTCGTCGAGGATGTTCAGGTCAGCATCGGTAATAATGATGGCGACTTCAACTAATGCATCTTTGCCGGGATACAGCCCGGTCATTTCGGCGTCCAACCACACGAGGTTCCGGTCGCGGTCCTTTGCGGCTTCAGACGCCGGTTGAAATGGCTGCGGTGTTGCGTTATCCAAGATATTTCTCCTAGCTGCAGGTGTCGATGTTTAGCCTACCGATGTCCGGTGATACATTTATTCCCAACGTCATTGATATCAAACTGATCCATTGAAAGCTGTTGATGACCACCTTGGAAAACGCCCGTCGGGGCACAACAACACACGCCTGGCCTGCCATTGCCGTCGGGTTCCTCGGGTCCTTAATCCTTTCGATTGGATCATGGTCAGTGGGGTGGGTGGCACCCAACTCCGGGATTAACTCGTCGACCTGGTTAGCACCTTTCCGCACGACTGAGCTCGGGGTTATCATCGGTACCGTGTTGCTCACGCTTGGTGCGTGGGGCATGGTGTGGGGATGGTTACGCCTCGGACGTGTTCTGCGTCGCCCAGCGCGGGAATATAAGGGCAAATACGAATTCCCACCCACCAGTATGCGCACTATCAACTGGGCGGTGGCCATCTGGTCGGTGCCACAACTTTTTGCGCTGACCATCTTCTCTCGGGATATGCTGGCCTACCTCAATCAGGGACGTCAGGTACTTGCCGGACAAAACCCATATGAAATCGGCATCTCAAATCTGCCCAACTGGTTCCAATTAGGCACCGACACGATGTGGGCAGAAGACGCCACACCCTATGGGCCTATGTTCTTGTGGATCGAAGGTGCCGTCGTGGGGATCACCGGCGTACACCAACCCGACTTCGCTATTTTCTTATTCCGTCTGGCCTCCGTGGCCGGTGTGGCCATGATCATGTACTACGTGCCCAAGCTGGCGGAAATGCAGGGCTGGGATCCGGCGCGTGCCCAGTGGATCTCGGCGGCAAACCCGCTGTTTATTATCTCGTTTGTGGCCTCGGGGCATAATGACTCGCTCATGGTCGGGTTCATGGTTGCCGCCATGTATGCGGTGTGGCGTGGTCACGGGGTGTTGGCCGTGCTGCTGATGAGCGTTTCGATCGGCATGAAAGTCATTTCCATTGTGCTGTTGCCCTTTATCGGGTTGTGGTGGGCCGGACGCAATGCCTCGAAACTGAAAATCTTTTGGTATTGGTGTATCACCTTAGGTCTCACGGTCATCATTATGCTGGGGGTGGGCTGGCTTAACGGGTATGGCCTGGACTGGGTCAAGGTCATCGCCGGTACCGGCTCCATCTGGAGTTTCTGGTCACCGGTTGGCGCCGGAGGAGAGCTCTTACGGGTGGCGGTGGTCGAACTGGGCCTCGGCGATGGCGAATGGGTCATGCCCGCCGTGCGTCTGGCGGGGCGTTTGCTCTCGGTCGGCATCGTGTTGGTGTTGATGTTTGTGGGCACCTATGACCAAATTCTGGCCCGGGCGACGTGGTCATTTGCTGCTATCGTCGTGTTATCTCCGGTCATTCACCCCTGGTATTTGTTATGGCTGCTGCCACTATTTGTGATGCTGGGAATCCGCTCCAACTGGCAGTTGCGTTGGGTCATCTTCACCGTGGTGTTCTTCACCGCCTACGGTGCCGGGGATCAGCTCTATGTCTGGCAATTCCTGGAACTGGGTGACGCGATGCAGACCCTGTCCTGGGTACTATCGGTGTTCCTGGCCATCTGGGTGTTGTATTACGATCCGTGGACCTCACCGATGTTCAAAAATGAGTGGCACCTCCGACAGTCCTGGTGGCGCTTGGTACTGGCCTACCAGCGTTGGAAACGGTCCCGCCAACAGGCTGGGCAGTAATGGGCAAATGGTTTGTGCCGTCCAGAATCGACACCGACCCGGGCCACCACATTCGCGTCGGTCTGGTGGCGGCGATCGTCATCATGGTCGCTTCGTGGGGTGTTGGCTGGTTACCGCAAACCCAAAACTCCTGGTTCGCTGGAACCACCGTGTTGAATCCTGTGCGCTTCTGGACGCCCGGGGTGACCGTCTCCGCGGTCGCGCTCGTTACCGGGGGACTGTTGCTCGTACGCTCCTGGTTACGTCTCGGACAGGCACTCCAGCTGCCGTATACCACCGGTGAGTCGAATGTCGGTAGCGTCAGAGAATCCACGAGTACCGTTCGCCTCAATGACCATAAGCTCAGCGTCATTAACCGGGCCATCGTGTATTGGACCATTCCGTTGGTCTTCACCTTCCCGATCCTGTCTCGGGATGTGTACTCCTATTTGGCCCAGGGCCGCCTGCTACACGCCGGACTCGATCCCTACGGTGAAGGGGTTTCGTCCCTACCCGGTTGGTTCATGATCGGCGCCGATGCGCTGTGGGCGCAATCGCCGTCACCCTACGGCCCGGCCTTTTTACTCATCTCACAATTCGTGTGGTTTGTAACCAATGGTGGACCCGAGTGGGCGATCCTCATCTTCCGAGTCCTGTTCTTGGGAGGCATGGCCATGTGCGTGTGGGCCATCCCGCGCCTAGCCCGTCGCTTCGGTGCCCGAGGGGACTGGGCGCAGTGGCTGGTCATTGCTAACCCACTGTTCGGGTTATACATGATTGCCGGGGCACACAATGACACCCTGATGCTGGGCTTACTCCTGACTGGCCTGTACTTCATCAACCCGCAATGGCAACCCGGCACTCAACGACGTCGGCGAGTGTTGTTCGGTTTTATTCTGTTGGGCTGTTCCATCGCCATCAAACCACTGACCGTCTTAGTACTTCCCTTTGCCGGGATGCTCTTGCTGTGGCAACCCGGTGTCAGAATGTCTTATCGTTCCCGCATTGTTGTGTGGGCACAATCGGTGGTCGTGGTCGGACTGCTGCTGACCATCTTCGGCGCGATCACCGGCCTGTGGTTCGGCTGGGTCCCGGCCATGATGACCTCGGGTTCCGCAGCCTTCCCCTATGCGCCTTTTGGCTTATTGGGCCTGGGGATCGGTTGGCTCGTCGATGTCGTGTGGCACACCGGCATCGAATCCGCAGCGCAAGTCTTCTACAGCCTTGGCACCCTGGCACTGGGGACGTTCACCGCTTGGCTCGCACTGCTGCCAAAACCCAAACATCCAATATTTGCTGCGGCGCTGGCTCTGACCACGGCAATCCTCGTCGCGCCCGTTTTTCAACCCTGGTACGTGCTGTGGGTGCTTCCCTTATTCGCGATTGCGGGGAAGTGGCGCGGATGGTCCTCATCCCTGCTCTACCTGTTGGTGGCCGTACTCATCGTGGTGGGAGTCGTCGACCAACTCGCCGTGTCTCAGTGGATACCACTGCTGCCGATGCGGCTGTTGACCGGTGCCATCGGCTTCATCGGTCTGGCTGTGCTGGTGGTCTTTGATCCGCTGACCCGCCGCGCGTTTCCCCAAACCAGAAAAGCCAGCCAACGCGTATCCTAAGCCGCGTCGACCCCATGTTGTGACGACGCGAACCGATTACACACTGTGAATGTGCGCGCGCTGACCTTGGCGCCCAAATAAACTCAAAAATTCCACCGGACCGGTAGATGTCGCACCGAACCAATGCGGCGTCGTGGTCTCAAATTCGGCAGCCTCCCCGGCACGCATCACAAAGTCTCGGTCCCCAAGAACAATGCGGAGCTTGCCATTGAGCACATATGCCCATTCATACCCCGCATGCGACTGCAATCGCGGTACCGTCTCATCGGCTCGGGCCGGGAGGACGAATTTATAGGCCTGAATCCCACCGGGCCGTTGGGTCAACGGGATGATCACAGCACCATCCCACGCGGACACCGGCCGTAGGTCCACCCGAGGATCAGCACTGCGCGGGGCATTGACCAAAGCATCCAACGTCAATCCGTAAAACCTGGCGAGCGGCAGGAGCTGTTCTAATGTTGGACGCCGCAATCCCGACTCCAGCCGAGACAGTGTGCTGAGTGAGATCCCCGTTACGGCGGCCAATTGTGCCAGCGTGGTGTTTTCACGCTCACGTAAGCGCTTGAGTCGTGGCCCGACACCCTGCAGCGTGGCTGCGAAAGACTGTTCCATGCCTCCAATTTTTCCATTTGGCAACAAAGATTGCCATGGAGGCGTTCAGGCCGCATTCTTAGACCATGAACACAGAACACAACCCCGACCAACGTGACGTGGTCATCATCGGCGGGGGAGCAGCCGGCCTGAGTGCGGCGCTCACCCTGTCGCGAGCACGCCGCGCCGTGACCGTTATCGATGCTGGACAGCCCCGGAATGCGCCAGCAGCAGGCGCGCATGGGTTATTAGGTCGAGAAGGGATCAACCCTTTTGAATTCCTGGCCCAGGGTCGACGCGAAATTCAACGCTACGGCGCCGAATTCATTGAAGCCAGCGTGCACACCGTCGAAGGCCAGGACGGTGACTTCAAGGTCACTTTCCATGACGGAGAGCGGATCTTAGCGCGACAGCTCATCATTGCCTCTGGAGCCCGTGATGTTCTCCCAGATATCGAAGGGCTTCGCGCCCGATGGGGACGAGACGTGGTGCACTGTCCATATTGTCACGGCTGGGAAATTCGGGACAAACCCTTAGCCATCATTGCAACCAGCGAGACCTCGGCATATCAAGCCGTGTTATTTCAACAATGGAGCAACGACATCACCCTGCTGAGCCAGGGCATTGCCTTCGACACCACAGCACGAGAAACCCTGGCCGCCGTCGGGATCCCGGTGATCGAAACGCCCGTGAGCGCGCTGCGCATCAGCGATGACCAGCTCACCGGCGTCCAACTGGACGATGGTCACATACTTCCGGCACAAGCCGTGGGTATTGCCAGTGGTCTTCGTGCAAATATTGAGAGCCTGGAGCCACTTGGCCTCGACACCGTGACCACCCCGCAAGGAGTGTTCTTAGACGCTGCGGATACCGGAGAGACGAACATCGCAGGCGTATGGGCTGCGGGCAACGTGATCGATCCCGACTTGCAATTGGCAGAATGTGCATCCCAAGGCTCCCGCGTTGCCATCACACTCAATAACGGACTGATCTTTTCCCACGCCGAAAGCGCGCGTGAAGCAGCTACACAGGAGAAGCCTTCATGAGCTCACCCCACTCCACAGATTTTGATGCAGTGTTCTGGCAAGACCACTGGCAAGCGCGAGCCGATGCCGTACACGATATGCCACCTCACCCATATATTGCACAAGAAACCGCTCAACTACCGGTGGGCACCGCATTGGACGCCGGTTGCGGCACGGGTGCAGAAGCCAGATGGCTGGCCGAACATGGCTGGCAAGTCACCGGGATTGATCTTTCCGAAAGAGCACTTGAGATTGCTCGACAACGACACGGCACCGAACAACCATCGATCCAATGGCTCCAAGGGGATCTGACCACCTGGGAACCAACAAGTCAGTGGGATCTGGTGGTGACCAGCTACGCCCACACTTCCATGCCTCAACTCGAGCTCTATACCCGGCTGTCTCGTTGGGTCGCACCAGGCGGCACCCTGTTGATCATCGCCCACGACCACCCTGAAGCATCCGGTGATCAACACCCTGTGGAAGCGACCGCACAGGAGACTGCCATCGTCGAGTTATTTTCTCAACCCGCCTGGCAGATTGTTACTGCCCGGCGAGCGACACGACCATTTCATGGCCAAACCTTGCACGATGTGGTCGTTCGGGCACGACGCGTGCAGGAGCACACCGAAGGCTGAAAAAAGAGGACGGCACCTGATGGACAAATGCCACCAGGTGCCGATCGTGGCGCCCCAGGAGGGACTCGAACCCCCGACCTACGGATTAGAAGGCCGTTGCTCTATCCAGCTGAGCTACTGAGGCAACAGAGGATAGTCTACCTAAAATGTTGTCCACAACTCGAACTCTGCGGTCGTGTTCTCCACAGTTTAGCGCTCGCAGGGTCTTCAAGGGGAAGTTCTCGCCTTGACTGAACAGGTATTCGAAATCCTGATTCGAATACTCGTTGAGCGAAAGGAACAGCCCATGAAGACCCAACTGACTGTCCGAGGAAACGTCGCTACTGCACCACGTCGGGTCGTGACAGACTCCGGTGTGGTGATCGTTGAATTCCGCCTGGCTGCAACCGAGCGGTACTTCAACCGACAAACACAAGAATGGGAGGACGGCAATACCTCCTGGTACACGGTCTCCGCATTCCGTCATTTGGCCGAAAATATTTTCCGATCATTTTCCGTTGGCGACCCGGTGATTGTCTCTGGCAAACTGACCATCAAACTCTGGACCTCAATAGATGAGACCAAAACTGGCACGACCCCCGAGATCAATGCCGAGTCAGCCGGTCACGATCTGCGCCTAGGATTCACCGATTTCACACGGATCACGAAATCGAAGCCACAACTCGTTGATGAGGAGCCATCAGAAGGGCCATTGGTTGATCACGGGTGGGAGGAACCAGAAGCACTCTCGGCCTAATGTTCGCTAGGAAGTAGATCGGTTGCCGCATCTTGAGAAGAATTACGTTCTGCCGCGGCAACCGACTACTGTAGAACATATGGCCGAATTTATTTACCAGATGATCAAAGCTCGCAAAAAAGTGGGCGACAAGGTCATTCTCGATGACGTAACCATGTCCTTTTACCCCGGCGCCAAGATCGGTATGGTCGGACCCAACGGTGCCGGTAAATCCACCATCCTGAAAATCATGGCGGGCTTGGATGAGCCCTCAAACGGTGAAGCCTGGCTGTCACCGGGCTATTCGGTGGGAATCCTGTTGCAGGAACCACCGCTGAGCGAAGACAAGACCGTGTTGGAAAACGTGCAGGAGGGTGTTGGTGAGGTTTACCAACAGCTTCAGCGTTTCAACGAAATCTCCGCCGAGATGGCCGAACCTGATGCAGACTTCGAAGCCCTCATGGACGAAATGGGCAAACTCCAAGAAGCAATCGACGCCGCCGAGGGTTGGGATATTGACTCTCAAATCGGCCAGGCCATGGAAGCCCTCCAGCTGCCACCGGGCGATGAACCCGTCACTCACCTGTCGGGTGGTGAGCGTCGCCGTGTCGCACTCGTCAAACTGTTATTAGAAAAACCAGACCTGCTCCTGCTCGATGAACCAACCAACCACTTGGATGCCGAGTCGGTAGCGTGGTTGGAAGGTCACCTGGCAAATTACCCAGGTGCCGTTATTGCCATTACTCACGACCGGTACTTCTTGGATCACGTCGCCGAATGGATCGCTGAAGTTGACCGTGGCCGTCTGTACCCATACGAGGGCAACTACACGACCTATCTGGAAAAGAAGCGCGAACGTTTAGATGTTCAAGGCAAGAAGGACGCCAAACTTGCTCGCCGGTTGAAAGAAGAACTCGACTGGGTGCGCACCAACGCTAAAGGGCGCCAGGCGAAGCAGAAAGCTCGTCTGGAACGCTACGAAGAGATGGCGGCCGAAGCCGAAAAAACTCGCGTCCTGGACTTCGAAGAAATCCAGATCCCACCCGGTCCTCGCCTTGGTAGCCAGGTCATCGAAGCTGAGAACATCTCCAAGGGCTTTGACGGTCGTACTCTGATCGACAACCTGAGCTTCTCGCTGCCACCCAACGGCATTGTGGGCATTATCGGACCGAACGGTGTTGGAAAAACCACCTTATTCAAGACCCTGGTGGGACTCGAAGAAATTGACTCCGGAAATCTGAAGATCGGTGAGTCAGTCAAGATCTCCTACGTTGATCAGAACCGTACCAACATTGATCCAGAGAAATCTCTGTGGGAAGTGGTCTCGGACGGACTGGATTATATCCAGGTTGGCAACGTTGAAATGCCCTCGCGCGCCTACGTGTCGGCCTTTGGATTCAAAGGACCCGATCAGCAGAAGAAGGCTGGCGTGTTATCCGGTGGTGAACGCAACCGCCTCAACCTCGCGCTGACGCTGAAAGAAGGCGGCAACCTGTTGCTGCTCGACGAACCGACCAACGACTTAGACGTTGAAACGCTGACCTCGTTAGAGAATGCGCTCCTGGAATTCCCAGGCTGTGCCGTGGTCATCTCTCACGACCGGTGGTTCCTCGACCGTGTGGCCACCCACATGCTGGCATGGGAAGGCACCGAAGAAAACCCAGCGAACTGGTACTGGTTCGAAGGAAACTTCGAGTCGTATGAAGCCAATAAGCTGGAACGTCTCGGACCCGATGCGATCCGTGAAGCACGGGCAACGCACCGTCGTTTGACCCGTAACTAATCGACGATAACCATGCTGCCCCGCACATCCTGACTCGATGCGCGGGGCAGCATCGTTAAGTCTCAACGCGGCGGGGACCTAGCCTCGTGGCTCGGTCACATCGGTCAGAACCGGGACCTCATCAGAGGTCTTGGGATCTCTGACAAACCATAACAACACCAACCCGGCGACCAACACCAGCACAATGGCCGGTACCATCATACGAGACTCCCCGAACGTGCCCACAAAGATCGCAATGAGCAACGGCGTCAAAAATGAAACGGACCGTCCGGTAGTGGCATAGAGCCCATACATTTCACCTGCCGTTTGCGCAGTCGTGAGTCGACCCAAAAAAGCCCGAGACGACGACTGGACGGGGCCGACGAAGAAGCACAAGAACAAGCCCCAGATCCAAAAAGCCAAGGTGCCGTTTTGCACGAAAATTATCACAGCTGACACGATCAGCCCCAACAGTGAAATCACGATGATGCGTTTGGGTCCGAAGCGGTCATCGAAGAAACCGCCAATAAATGCTCCGGCTGCAGCGACAACATTTGCGGCGATACCAAAGAA
Organism: Enteractinococcus sp.; assembly: GCA_036516115.1. Taxonomy (GTDB): domain Bacteria; phylum Actinomycetota; class Actinomycetes; order Actinomycetales; family Micrococcaceae; genus Yaniella. The sequence goes on from DATBUL010000018.1 coordinate 23,134, forward strand.
CAGAATTTGCCCCGGATCGACACCATAGACCGTCGTTCCCAAAATGGCACCGTAAGCAAAAACTGCTCCGACGCCGTCACGAAATACCGCCGAGGAAACGTAGAACCAAAACGTGTTGCGGCGGTTCTTCCACAGGTCCGCGATGGTGCTAAATAGCTGACGATACGACTGCACAATGGACCCCCGTTGTGAACGGGCTGCTGGTGTGGCTTCTCGGTTCCGCATCACTACCAGAATTGGGAGCGCAAACGTTAAAAACCACAGCGCCGCAAACACCGCCACGACGCGAATATTCATGGCGTCATCATTGGTGATCCCAAACCAATGCGTCTCGCCGCTAATGAATCCGACATACACAATCAGCAGGAGAAAAATTCCACCGAGATACCCGGCACCCCAGCCGATACCAGAGATCCGACCGATCGTCGATTGGGTCGCAATTTTGACCAACATCGCGTTGTACTGGACGCCGGCGAACTCGAAAAAGACATTGCCTGCCGAGAGCAAAATGACACCGAGCAATAAGAACGATTCTTGTCGTTGCACAAAGAAACACGCAGCCATGGTGGCAACGACCAACCCGGTGTTGACTCCCAGCCACAGGGTGCGGCGGCCGTCATTATCGGCGCGTTGGCCAATGATGGGTGCGGTCAGGGCGATGATTGCACCGGCGATCGCGTTGCCTGCGGCCAGCCAGGAGGTGCCACGATCATCGGGACCGAAAGCATCGGATGCTAAATAGGTGCCAAAGACAAAAGTGATCATGACCGCATTGAAGGCAGCGGAACCCCAGTCCCACATCGCCCATGCGGTTACATGGGAGCGTTTAATCCGCGGGTGTTGTGGGGGACGAGAAGTGGTGACGGCTTCAGACATGATCGCATCCTAACCATAGGGGAGTGGCCGCAAGGTGAACATCCGGTGACCTGAGCTTTTGCTGGGTCAGTCATATTCTTGGAGTCGGATCATACCCTCTTGGGCGACGGTAGCCACGAGGTCGCCATCGATCGTATAGATCCGTCCCAGACCCAAACCGCGTGCGGATTGAGCGGATGGAGATTCCTGAACAAACAATAACCAGTCGTCTAGGTTGAACGGTCGATGGAACCACATGGCATGATCCAGGGACGCGACGGATTTATTGGGTTGCACCCAGGTCAGGCCGTGCGTTCGGAAAATCGCTTCCAGCATCGTGTAGTCGGAAGCATACGCCAGACCTGCAGCCGCAATATTGGGTGCCACATTGACCGGAGTAAACGTCTTCATCCACACAATATTGCGGTTGATCTTCTCTGCCGCCGGACGCAAGAACATCGGCTCATAGGCGTATCGGATATCAAAGGGACGCTTATAGGCCAGCTCTTGAGCTGCCGGGTCATCGATCATCCCGACCAGCGCCGAGATCGGCGGCAGCTGATCAGGGTGCGGGATGCCTTCTGGCATCGGCTCAGCGTGTTCAACACCACCGGATGCGGTTTGAAAGGAACACGTCAATGACAGGATGACTTTATCGTGTTGGCTGACTTCAACGTGACGCACCGAAAAGGATCGTCCATCACGGTGATGATCCACGCTGATGTGCAATGGCTGGGCCGCATCCCCCGGCCGGATGAAATAACAATGCATCGAATGTAAAAACCGGTCAGCATCCACAGAGTGACTGGCCGCGACCAATGACTGGGCCATGACTTGGCCACCAAAGACCCGACCACCGGTTTGGGGTGGTGTGGAGCCGATGAACGTACTGGCGTGTTCGTCGTCGTCCACCCGTTCGAGTTTGAGCACGTCACGCAGGATGTCGGTGGGGTCATCCGGATACGAAGTATTTACCATGTGTGCCTTTCAGATGGAGTTTTGTTCATACTCTAGTGCTGTCAGCTCAATTGCGGGCACACCTTGGCGACGCCGTGTGGTCGCTGGGCATAATTGGGGTCATGGAACATGTGTTGCCCTTCGCCTCGTTGAACTCGGTCAAGGATCTGCAAAGTTTTGTGACCCGAGCAAAAGCCCTAGATACGACCGGTGTTCGATTTGTGGTCAGCGGCGATGTCCTGGCCGCTTCGGTGTCGGTGATGCACCCGGCCGGGCTGGGCGATGGCGTCCCGATCGTCATTGGGCTGCGCACTTTTGCATTAGATTTCGCGTCCCAGCCGCGCTTCGAACTGGACTCTGTTTTTGAAATGGATGCGGTGACCGATCGGACGCATCGGATGATTTCGACCAATTCAACAGCATTCCCACTGCCTCCCCGTGAGATTGCGGTGACCTGGACGGCGATGAATGCCCCACGCACCGGCTGGGCCACGGCCGCGGTGGTCGATGACGCCGAGATTCGCAACGTTGCGCGCAACGGCGTTTCAAAGGTGTCAGAAGGCTTACCCACCAACCCGGGGGCACCATTATTAGCCCAGGTGCGCTCGGCCGTGTGGGGGGAACAAATCGGCGACCCCAGCCATGTTGAATTCCCAGCGGGTGCTACATTGGGCGCGCACAGTCTGGGGTTTTTATTACCGCGCGGCGAGACGACCGTATCGACGTCGGGACATTGGGTGCGGCTCACCAGTGCCGGCGGCCATATTTTGGCCCGCCCGGCGGTGGCGCTTTAGAGCTGGTTTTGCATCGCGCGAGCGGCGCGCTGGAAATAATCCCACATCGCATTGTCGTGCAGTGGTGACAGATCTAACGTATCCATGGCATTGCGCATAAATTTCAGCCAGGTGTCACGCGCTTGGGCGTCAATGTGGAAGGGCATGTGCCGGGCGCGTAGCCGTGGGTGACCGCGCAATTGTGAATAATCGGTGGGGCCACCCCAATATTGGATCAGAAATAGTCGCAGACGTTCTTCGGCCGGGCCGAGATCTTCCTCCGGATACATAGCCCGGAACTCTGCATCCTCGGCGACTTGCTGATAAAATTCTGCTGTCAATTTCCGGAAGGTCGGCTCGCCACCGACTTGATCGTAGAAGGACGTCTGCTCAGCTGGCGCATTGGTACGCTGTGCTGTGTGAGCGGCTGCCTGAGCCTGGGTCGGGGACGCCTGCGGGTCTTCCTGCTCTTCGGATTGTTCCGCGTGTGGCGTCGCAAGCTGTGAGCGGCGCTGCTGTTCGGCATCCCGTTCGGCCCGAATGGCCGCCAATCGGGCCTCATCGTTGCCGGTGACCTGCGTTGGTTTCTTTGCTCGCCGTGGCTGCAGCACAGCAATGGGTGCGCCCAGGCGTGACGAGAATTTTGGTAGCTGGGGTGCTTGCTGTTGATTGGGCAACTCGATGGTGATTGGGAAATTCACGCTGCGGGCAATGAAACACTGACGGTGTGCTTCATCGTGGAGTTCACGGGCCCGCGGCAACAACATCGCATCGGTAACCCATACTTCTGGATACAGTGTGGCCGAGGTGATCTGCCCGCCCTCGGCGCCGGCTTCTAACGTGAGTTCGCCACGCACCGTGACCTTTTCGACCTCGATCTCAGCCTGACCTGCGACATATAAATACGACAGGATGTGGCACTCGACCAATGCTGCCAGCAAGAGCTCTTCGGGATTCCAGCGGGAGGCGTCTCCGTGAAAAGGTTTCGCCGCGGAGCCCAGCAATTCACCGGGTCCGTCGGCTTGTATCACCACATCGCGGGAAAACCCTCTCACCGGGTGTGGTCGCTCGGAGTCGGTGGTCCATTCGGCGCGTAAAGAAAACTCGTGTTGCACGTGGCCCAGTCTAGTTCAGCCGCCCGGGCGCGGTGCGGTATTGCACCAAGCGGCGAACACCTAGACTGAGGGACATGAATTTGGTTGAACTCTCCCAGGTCACCGACACCGTTTTAGATACCGCATCGCTGCGAGCAGCCGTGAGCGCCAAAGACGCCGGCGCGGTCGTCGTATTTGAAGGCGTGGTGCGTGATCATGATCCGGAAGCCGCCGGTCAAGTGACCGGGTTAGAGTACACGGCTCACCCGAATGCGACACAGTTTTTACGTGAGATCATCGCCGAGGCGAACACCGACGTGCACAACGAGCTTGACCACGGCCCGTTACCGGTGCGGGTGGTTGCTGCCCACCGCATCGGGCACCTGGAGGTGGGGGATACGGCTCTGGTGGTGGCAGTGTCGGCCGCGCATCGTCAGGAAGCATTTACGGTGTGCAGTCAGGTGGTCGAGGAGATTAAAGCCCGCGTGCCGATCTGGAAATTGCAATTTGGTGCCGAGGGCAGTAGCTGGGTGGGTATCTAACCCCCAGCAAATGGAGGCAAGACATCCACGACCGCCCCGGATGCCAGGGCGGTCTGTTCGGAGGCTCGGGCACCATCAACGAAAAATGAGCACCGCGCAATGACCTCGGCGGTGGTGCGTGCATCGGATAACTGGGTGACCACATCTGCCACTGTGGCAGCGTGCATGGTGAGTTGTTTGGTGCCGACGACGTCGGCGGCTGCGGCAAAAAGACGAACGGTAATCATAGCGCTATGTATTCAACGGTTCCTTCGGCTGGTACCCCGGAGATTTCCGGTGGCACGTGCAAAAAGCCGGTGGCCTGGGCCATTTTGACGGCTAAATGCGAATTGGACGGTAAGGGCACGGCCCGGTCGGAGTCATCGACCGTGGCCAGAACGTAATAGTGCAAGTCTTTGGGCGTCGATAACTCTTGGGTGGTCACGACCTTATGGGTCCGTGGGTGTGGAGCTTGGCGTTGCATTTTCTTGATGCCGGGGATCACAAAGACGTGGAGCGAAACGAAGACGGCGACCGGGTTGCCCGGGAGCGACCAGACGGGAGTGCCCGCCGGCGAGAGCCCAAAGCCTTGAGGCTTGCCGGGGCGGATATTCACATCGGCAAAGCGGATGGCCTGATCGGGGTCGTCATGCTGCCAGGCTGTCAAGACGTAGTTGGATATATCGTGGGCACCAACCGAAGCCCCGCCGGTTAAGATGATCGCATCGACTGAGTGCTCGAGTTGAGCAATCGTGTGTTCCAGGCTGGCTTCCGAGTCTCGCACGCGCACCTGATGCGTGGCCTCGGCGCCGAGCTTTTCGAGGGTGGCCGCCACGAGTGGGGCATTGGAGTCGGGAATTTGGCCATGACCCAGCGGTGTTCCGGGGGACACCAGCTCATCGCCCGTGGAAATAATCGCCACCTTGGGGCGGCGGGCCGTGTACACGCTGGCAGTGCCCGTGGCGGCAATCGCCCCTATATGGTTTGGCCGTAAAAAGGTGCCAGCAGCCGCCACAATCGAGCCTGCCGTCGTGTCTTCGGCCCGTCGGCGAATATGTTTGTGCGCCTCGGGCACATGATCAAAGGTAATTTCCGTGGGTAAATCTTGGGTGGGTTCGTGGAAGACTTCCAACGGCACGATCGTGTCGGCACCGGCAGGAACCGGGGCGCCCGTCATAATGGCGGCGGCCTCACCCGGACCAATCGACTCGGGCACGCGGTGGCCTGCTGGAATGATTTTGGTGACCGGCAGCGTGCCGGGGGAGAAGTCTTTCAGCGAGATGGCATAACCATCCATGGCTGCGGCATCCCAGGGTGGTAGATCCACACTGGCGGTCACATTGGCGGCCAGTGTCTGGCCTAAGGCATCGGCTAATGGCACCTGCGTGACGGGCAGGGGGCTCACGAGATGCAAAATACGCGCCAGGTGTGCTTCTTGGGTGATCATGTCAGACTCGTTTCACTGGTGACTCCCGGGGTGTTCAGGGCTTGGACACCACCATCAAGATACCCCACGACCTCGTGACCAGCAGCGGCTAAGGCCTGTGCGGCACGTACCGAGCGAGGCCCCGTGCGGCACAATGTCACCAGACGCTGCCCTGCAACCGGTTTCAGACGGTCGAGTTGATCGAAGGGCACATGCACCGTGGCAAACGGTGCCGGTACCTCGGCAACTTCCTCTGCCCGACGCACATCAACCACCGTGATGGAAGCATCCAGGACCGCCGGGGTCACCGCGGTAACCCGCGTGGGTTGTGTTTCCTTGACCGGTGCCAACGGGATCTCGGTGGTCGTCATATCCAAGGTATCCAAAACCATCATCCGGCCCAAGAGGGGCTTGCCCACGCCCAGCAATAACTTGATGGCTTCCGTGGCCAAGATAGTGCCCACCATGCCGGCCACCGCGCCCAAAATCCCCATCTCGGCGCACCCCGGGGTAGCCCGCACTTGCGGGGTGTCCGGGAAAATATCGGTCAGCCGAATCGCCGGACCATAGGTTCCAGCCGCATCAAAAATGGTCAGCTGTGCTGACCACTGCATCAGCGCTCCAAACACCACCGGAATCCCAAGCTCGGCGGCCCCGGCGTCCACAATGAATCGGGTATCAAATGAGTCTGACCCATCAATGACGACGTGCGGTGCGACAGCCCCCACCACCTCGGCAAAGTTCTCATCTAAGCGCACCTGGTGTCCCACGACCTCAACCTCGGGTGCGATGCGCTGCCCGGCCGCGATGGCAGAGTCGATCTTGGGTTGCCCGATTCGCTCGACCGAGTGCAGAATCTGCCGATTCAGATTCGACAGCTCCACCACATCGTCATCAAAGACATCGATCCGTCCCACACCGGCGGCCGCCAGATAGGGGATCACGGTAGAACCTAATCCGCCAGCACCCACGACCGCCACACGCGCACCAGCCAGGCGCTGGGCACCGCCGTCACCGATTTCAGGTAAGCGACGATGTCGAGCCGTTCTCGCACGGATAAAATCTGGGCCAATGTTCATGCTCCAAGCCTAACAATCCGCTGCCATTCTGTAACTGGCACCGTTAGGATGGAAACATGCGTTCTTCACAAGCTCGAGTCCGGGTCGCCCGCGTCACCAAAGACGGCCCCAGAACGCACCGTGCCGACACCCTGGCGGTAGAAGAGCCCCTCGAAATCCGGGTTAATGGTGAACGCCTGGCCGTCACCATGCGCACTCCGGTCCATGATTTCTCGCTCGCCGTGGGATTTGCCCTGTCCGAGGGCATCATTCACTCCGCCGACGACGTCGCCAGCGTACGCTACTGCCAAAAGGATCAGGGGCCCAAGGGACTCAAACCGGTTGGACAACTGAGCGCCGATAATGAAGCCGCTGCCGCACTGGCCACCCCGTTGACGCTTGGTACATTTTCGGGTGCCCTCGACGATACCTCCGATAACGTTGTCGACATCACCTTGGCACCGCATGTGCCACCTCCGGCCAGTGCCACTCAACGCCAACTGGTTGTGAACTCCTCGTGCGGACTCTGCGGCCGACAATCCCTCGATGATGTTCACCAAAACGGCTGTTATCCCCTCGATGACCGCTCGAACTTTACCCTGGACGAAGACACGGTCATGGGGTTGCCCGATCGACTGAGCGAAGATCAAAAGGTCTTTGCTAAAACCGGTGGCCTTCACGGAGCTGGGCTCTACGACGTGGAGACCGGTGACATTCTGGTAGTGCGCGAAGACGTCGGTCGCCACAACGCGGTCGATAAAGTGCTGGGTTGGGCGCTGATGGAAGGGCTACTGCCGCTGAGCCGTCACGTGCTGGTCACGTCATCAAGAGCAAGTTTTGAACTCGTACAAAAAGCCGCAATGGCCGGAGTTCCGATGCTCGTTGCCGTGTCCGCCCCATCTTCGTTGGCTGTGGAACTGGCCCGCGAATCTGACATGACGCTGGTAGGTTTTACCCGCGGCAATCGATGTGTCATCTACGCCGGAGAAGAGCGAGTCGTCCCACCTGCAGCACTCGCGGACGACGTCGCAGCCGCCCAGTAAGTCTTGGCATCGCCGTACCGAATGCGTAAGCAACTTGCAACCTGTCCTTCAGTGTTCTGTGGATAAGAAATGTCAGGCATGCGAATGTTACTTGAATTTTCCACAATCCGCTGATGAGGGCTAGATAACAAGCCAGGATGCGGTTACTTTATGGGGACAATCTTTTCCGAACTGATTGAAAGCATCACTCATGAAGTCACTCTCGAAGAAGTCTGCCACCAAGTGGCTGCTCAGCAGCGCGATCGCGTCTACCCTGATCTTCACGCTGGCAGGGTGTTCTAATACTGAGGAAGAAAACCCCAAGTTAGAAAAGACTAGCGATGCTTCGGTGACGGAACCAACTGACTACGTCCCAGCATCCGCAGATGGGCCGGCGCAGAATGTGCCCGAGCCCAGGCTTCCTGCGGTCGCTACGGAAAACACCGAGGAGGGTGCTCAGGCTGCACTCGAATATTTCTGGGAAGCCGCGCAATATGTGCGGCTTACGGGTGAAACAAAACCTCTCGCCCAGATTTCGTCCAAAGATTGTGATTTCTGCAATGCATTTATTAAGGATTGGGAGACTACGTATAAGGAAGGCTACTGGGCTGTGCCAGAGGGCGAAGTTACTTTATCTGTGGCGGATAGTTGGATAGGTGAAGATGAAAAGACTGGAGCACATAGCGCGGATGTGCTCTTCTCAGTATCTGAGCCATTAGTCGTAGTTTACGATGCGGATGGTCAGCAGCTTGAATCCGCGAATATTGATCCGAAAGAAGATACTGAATGGTTCGCTCTCTTAATTTTTGACGCCACATCGCAACGATGGAATGTCGACTGGATAGGCCTTGAAGAGCTTGTTAGCTGGGAGGACTGATGGTCGCAAAGAAGACAGCGTCCTGTCTACTTTTCGCATTTATAACTGCGATATTTTTGTGTATAGATTCTAGTATTGCGTCTGCATCGAACCACATCAGAGATCTTACCGACGAAGATCGTATTAGAGTGGAATTTCACCAACGGTCCTCTACCTCTAGTGGAACTATCACTAGGAACCGCAATCCGAATCGATCTACTCGGCCAGAACGTCCTACACAAGTACCTCGATCATTCTCTGAAACAAGTCAAGAATCGAGTGCGGGGCGTTCCGGTCCAACTAGATCTACGGTCTGCTTTCGGGGTGACGGCGACATTCTGACTCGTATGCATGGGACATATCGCTGTAATTTGCCTGAACCAGAGACACCGGCCGTACCAGCCGCAGATGTGGCTACTCCACCACAAGCGGGCACCCCGGTGATTACAGAACCTGTTGAGATCATCATTACGACTTCGGATCTCCTTGAGCTGATTCCTTCGACTCCACAAATCTTGATGGACCGGGGACCGTTCGGGTTGAAGAATGCTCACACAAACTTCTACGCCAGTGACAATCAAGCACAGACCATTACTCGATCAATGTTCGGTCAGGACGTCACCATCGTTGCCACACCCGTTGAATATCGATGGGACTATGGCGATGGGAATACTCTCGTCACTCAAACGCCCGGCCACCCAGTTGAAATATTCAACACCGAGACCGAGACGAGTCATCAATACACCGAACCCGGCCTATACACAGTGACTCTCACAACAGTCTTTGAAGGAACCTATCAAGTTGACGGTGGTCCAACACAATCCGTGACTGCTCCAGTGACGCAACAAGCTGATCCCGTAGAAATCCGTATTTGGCGAGCTGTCACTCGCAATGTGGACCAAACCTGTACTCAGGACCCCAGCGCTTGGGGTTGTGAGCTGACCGCAGACCCACGCTAAAAAGCCTTCCGCGCTGTCCGTGCCCGTTGCACATCGTCATGTAGCTCCGTCAGAATGCGCCTTAAACCGGTATGTCTGGTCGACTCAGCCAACGATATTGTACTGTTCGCTGTGTCCTCTGTGATCGCCCACATCGGAAAGAGCCCCACCGCTAAAGTCTCCGCAGTTTCAAAACTGCGTGCACCCCACAAGAGCTCAATGCGATTGAAATAGTTATCTGAATAAGGAGCCAGGAGTTCCAGGTCATGTACGTCGATGAATCCCATGACGAGTCGGCGAAGTTCCAAGTTGGTGGGGTCAGGCGACGTTATGAGATGCCATGTCGCTTCTTTATGTTCTGCAGTCGGAATCATCGCACGAGCCTGCATGGCAGCTAAATGCCCCGTGGAGGTATCGTCTTCGATCTCTGCGGCCGCAATGTCTGATTCACCAGCTGCGCCCATCGCCACGAGACGTTGTAAAGCACTCCACGCCATATCGGTTGAGACTGAAAAGCCTTCGGGCCCCTGCTTATTTGCGAGCGCTTGGACTTGAGTCACCTCGCCATCTCGGGCATGTCGAATGAAGGCCTGTATGAGTTGCAATTGCATATCAGACCCGGCAGGTGCAGCTAAAGCCAATTGCCATAAACGCGATGCAAGATGTTGGCGATACTGGGAGATCTGAGTGGGAGGAGTATAGCGCTCGAGCGCTTCAGCAACTTGACGCATCAACATCATCACTACCGAGGAGTCTGTCTCAGTGGCGACGTGATCAAGGACCAGTTCTATGAACCATGAAGCGGAGGCTTCACCGTCCCGAGTCTGATCCCAAGCGGAACCCCAGACGAGGGATCTCGTCAAAGAGTCGTCGATGGCGCCCAGATGATTCGTGAAGGTCTCTACGGACGTGGAGTCTGCACGTAGCTTGGCGTAAGTGAGGTCGGCATCATTGACCAGCACCAGTGGCGCATCTGGTACGTCAATCGTGGTGATCTCAGCGTTCAAATCCGTTTCAAGGTAGTGGATTCGGGTCAGTTTGTCACCGGTGAAGTCATAACACCCGATACCCACGTGATGCTGGCGGGTGGGGTGCGTCTGGGTGATGATGAGCCCATTGTCTCGTTCCCAGGTCAGAGTATTGATGCCGGTGGACTGTAACCATTGGCGTGACCAGTCGGACAGATCACGGCCCGATGCGGCTTCTAGGTGACGTAAGAGGTCAGAGAATTCAGCATTGTCCCACGCGTGCTCAGAGAAATACTGCCGGATGCCGGCCATAAATTGTTCCTGACCGACCAGGGCGACCAACTGGCGTAGGACTGAAGCCCCCTTGGCATAGGTGATGCCGTCGAAGTTTCCGGCGACCGCGTCCAGATCGACCATATCGGCGACTACCGGGTGGGTTGTGGTCAGCTGATCTTGCCGGTAGGCCCACGTCTTTTCAGTAGCGTTGAATGTCGTCCACGCGTCAGTAAAGCCGGCATCAATGGCCGCGATGTGGGAAACGAATTCCGCAAAGGATTCCGATAACCATAAATCGTCCCACCATTTCATGGTCACCAGGTTGCCGAACCACATGTGTGCCAGTTCGTGCAAGATCGTGATCGCTCTGCGTTGGATGGTGGCCTGGGGGACCGGTGAACGGAAAATGTAGTCTTCCAGGATCGTCACAGCCCCAATATTTTCCATGGCCCCGGCATTAAACTCGGGCACAAAGATCTGATCGTATTTGGTATACGGGTAGCGTTGATCGAAGTGGCGCTCATAGAACTCAAACCCGGCCTTGGTGATCTGGAAGATCTCTTCGGCGTCTACGTGTCTGGCCAACGATCGACGGCACCATAACCCTAAGGGCACGTCGTCCATGTGAGATTCCCACACGTCTTCGCCGACTTGGATGTATTCGCCGGCAATGAGTGCAAAGAGATAGGACGACATGACCGGAGTTGGAGCAAACCGCCAGTGTGCTTCGTCGCCTTGGAGCGTGTATTCACCAGGCTCATTGGACAGCACTTGCCAATGGGCCGGTGCGGTGACTTCAATTTCGTACACGGCTTTGAGATCGGGCTGGTCAAAGACCGGGAAAATTCGTCGCGCATCGGCTGGGGCACACTGCGAATATAAGTAGACGGCCTCATCATAAGGATCCAGATAGCGATGTAAGCCCTCACCGGTTGTGGAGTATCTCGCAAATGAGGTGACGATGAGCTCATTATCTTCTTGGAGATCCTTCAAGGCGAGGCGAGCGCCATCGTAGGACACATCACGACCGTTGAGCGTTGCCGAGAGCACTTGGTGATCCAATAAGTCGATCGCAGTAGAATGGCCGATCGCTGCTGCCGAGACTGAGAACTTCACCACAGTGCGCACCCCAAAGATGTGATCATCGGTGAGATCAAAGTGAAGTTGATAGGAATCGACCTCGAGCATGGCCGCACGCAGTAGCGCCTGCTCATGGGTGATGGTGGTAGTCAGTGTGGCGGTCACGAACGGTCCTTTCAGATCAATGTCACCATTGTTTCACCAACTCGTCTGGATTCGGAACCCCGACTAAGCTGGAGACAGCACTGTCTTTGATCCCTAGGAGCCCACGTGCGCGTTCACATTGCCACCGACCATGCCGGTCTGGAACTATCCCAATATTTGATTGAAAACTTGGCCAAAGCCGGTTACGACATGATCGACCACGGCCCACAAGAATATGATGCCCTTGATGACTATCCATCGTTCTGCATTAACGCTGCGCTCGCAGTAGCCGCCGACAGAGAAGCCGGCTTGGATTCCCTGGGTATCGTCTTGGGCGGGTCAGGCAACGGGGAACAAATGGCAGCCAATAAGGTCAAAGGTATTCGCGCGGCTCTGGCCTGGAATATTTCCACCGCACAGTTAGCGCGTGAACACAATAACGCTCAAGTTGTAGCCGTTGGTGGTCGTCAGCACGAGCCCGCAGAAGCACTAGAGATCATTCAAGCGTTCTTGACTGCACAGTGGTCTGAAGAGGAGCGTCACGCACGTCGTATTGGCCAAATTGCTGAATACGAAACCACAGGCGCTATTGCAGGGTTTGAACTGGGGACCGAAGGGATCACCAAACCTTAATGCCTGAAGGTCACTCTATTCATCGGATTGCCAGGCACTTCGATGAGGTCTTCGTCAATCAACACCTCACACTGACCTCACCCCAAGGTCGATTTCGCCAGGGCGCCAAACTCCTTAGTGGGCACCGTGCCGTGGCTTCCGAGGCTTACGGCAAGCATTGGTTCTTATACTTCGATAATGAATTAGTGCTCAATGTCCATTTGGGTATGTATGGTGCCTGGACCTTTGGCGGACAACAACGTTCATCCATCGGAGCGCCCCGGAAAATTGGAGAGCAGGAGGACCATCGAGAAGCTGCCCATGAGCTGACCGAGCCGCGCCCCACCACCCGGGTCCGGATCATTGGCGAACATTCTTGGGCCGATTTGGTGGGTGCCTCGGTGTGTCGCACCCTCACCATGGCCGAAGCCCAAGAAGTCATTGACAGTATCGGTCCTGATCCGCTGCGCGAAGACGCTGACCCGCAACGCTTCTTCGACGCCGCAGCCAAAACGCGGCGACGGATCGGAGCGATCTTAATGGATCAAAAAACTATCGGCGGCATCGGCAACATTTACCGTGCCGAAGGCCTGTTCCGACTCGATTTGAATCCGCATACCCCCGCCAACACGTTGCCTCGGGACATCCACGAAGCGATCTGGCAAGACCAGGTCCACCTATTGAATATCGGCGTGGAAACCGGTCGGATTATCACAACCGAGCCCCAACACCGCCCCGGTATACCGTTGGCGGAGGCGTTTCCTGAGCATGCGAATTATGTCTATCAACGCCACGGCAAACCTTGTCTGGTATGCGGTCAAGATGCCATCACCGTTGAACCACTGGAAGCCCGAAAACTGTACTGGTGTACAGCCTGTCAGAAGTCCTAAACATTTCACGAAACCTTTAAGGCCCTGACGAACTGTGGTTTAGTGGACGTTGTGCATGTCATAGATTTACTTGATACCGGTCTCAAAACATACACTGCGATGGACGAGCTGCAACGTGAGCTGCACGCCCAGATTGCCAGCGGTGACCATCCCAACTCGTGTCTGATTTTTGAAGCGGAATCAGTGTATACGGCCGGTCGTCACACCCGGTCTGATGACATCATCGATCATTCCCTGCCGATCATTGAAACGGATCGCGCCGGCTCCATTACGTGGCACGGCCCCGGACAGCTTGTGTGCTATCCGCTGGTCAAACTCGCAGCCCCGGTTGATGTCATCAAATATATCCGCGCCGTGGAAGGTGCTGTCCTGGACACGCTGCAAGAAGCGTTCAATCTTGATGTCCGACGTATAGAAGGACGCGCCGGGGTGTGGATTGGCAACCGTAAAATTTCAGCGATTGGTCTGAAGATCTCCCAGGATGCCACCCTGCACGGTATTTCGCTCAACGTTCATACCGACCCAGCCACCGCCTTTTCGGGAATCGTTCCGTGCGGCATCACTGACGCAACCGTCACCTCGATGGCTGAAGAAGGTATCCACACCACCCTGGGCGCCGTTGCGAGACCCCTGGTGGCAGCCTTAGAACACCGCCTTGCACCACTACTTGCACCGACAATGAGTGAAGGAGACGTGCATGTCTACCATCCCGCAGGCTGAAGGTCGCAAACTGCTGCGCATTGAGGCACGTAACGCCGCAGTGCCACGCGAACCCCGCCCGGAGTGGCTCAAAACCCGCGCAACCGTTGGGCCGGAGTATAAGAATCTGAAATCCCAGGTCGCCAACACGTCGTTGAATACCGTGTGTGCTGAAGCCAATTGCCCCAATATTTACGAATGCTGGGAAGACCGCGAAGCATCATTCCTTATTGGCGGTGCCATCTGTACTCGCCGGTGTGGATTCTGTGACATCGCTACCGGTAAACCAGAAGACTACGACACCGACGAGCCCTACCGTGTCGCCGAATCAGTCGATGAGCTCGGACTGAACTATGTGACGGTCACCGGTGTAGCCCGTGATGACCTCGAAGATGGGGCTTCCTGGCTCTATGCCGAAACTGCTCGTGCCATCCATGAGCGCACACCGCACACCGGTGTGGAACTGCTCGTGGATGACTTTCGTGGGGGAGATAGTGCCCTGCAGAAAATCTTCGACGCCAAACCAGAAGTATTTGCTCATAACCTGGAAACTGTTCCCCGGCTTATGAAAATTATTCGGCCGGCCTTCCGGTACGAAAAATCGTTGGCATCTATCACCAAAGCTCGGGATGCCGGGTTGGTAACCAAGTCCAACCTCATTTTAGGTATGGGGGAGACCACCGAAGAGATCGAATCGACCATCATTGATCTCATCAACGCCGGAACGCACATTATTACCATTACCCAGTACCTACGGCCCTCACCGCTACACCACCCGGTCGACCGGTGGGTCAAGCCCGCAGAATTCCTGCGTTTACGAGACTTCGCATATGAACACGGTGCCAAGGCCGTCATGTCAGGGCCACTAGTTCGATCGTCATACCGCTCCGGCAAACTCTATGTCGAAGCCATGCGCGCCCTCGGCCGCGAGATCCCACCACAGTTCAACCATCTTGCCGAAGGAGCCGAGATCCCGGCCCGTCAGGAAGCTGAGTCCGTGGCGGCCCGATTCGATGATCCCAACGACAAGATAGCGGCTATCCCAGCAGGGTCACTCAACTAGTCACCTGTGGCAGAGACTACAAAGCCATACCGTGTGTCACAAGCACGGTATGGCTTTCGTCGTGCACAACGAATGCATGCATGCTCAATCATGCACTGGGTAAAATGCTTAGAACCCGTTGCCAGCCCCGCGAGAAAACTTATTCATCAAATCGTTGAGATCTGACTCGGTCAGCGTGGCGTCGCGTTCAATCCACGATTTATATACGACACGGATCATGTTGAGCTCCGGCGACAAGGTCGTATTGACCCAATCGTCTTCTTTATACGTCACGACCTCCTCGGGGGTCACGACATCGACGGTGCCCTTGTCTGGATAATGGTGAATCGCCTGAATAACGGCGACGGACTGCCCACCGCGGTAGATCAAGGTTTGACCCACGTTGCGGTGATCGAGCGTTTTTGCTTCAAACATCGTTTCTTGTCCCTTTAATTTTTATTTAGCTTTGTCGGGTCAGCCAGCATGTGCAGTTGAGCACAAGGACAGGAAGAATCCATCGGAGAATGGCTGCGACAACTCTCGTTACGAGTACGCGATATACAAGGTAATCCTATGTGATTGAGGGTTGAAAATGAATGATTCATAGCTGGAGTCGCCAAGGGCGTTATGCAGGAAATCTTCGGAGACCGAGGATCGCTATTTTGAAAGCGTGACCGAAGATTTTGCATGATGGCGTCAAGTGGGTTATTGTTATGTCTGTTGCCCAAACGGTTACGCGGGTGTAGCTCAATGGTAGAGCCTCTGCCTTCCAAGCAGATAGTGCGAGTTCGATTCTCGTCACCCGCTCCAAGCTCCGATTCATGCTCAGGTTGAATCGGAGCTTTCTTGTTTTCCTCATTCGTGAGCCCTACTGGCTGTAACACACCCTGGATGTCACAACATAGCCAGTGGGTGGGATCACCTCATTGTTGTACCTGCAGAATATTCCTCAGCGATATGCTGACTTGCTGCTTCTAGGTTGGCTCAAGTTCTTCGAACATCGTGATACTGCTCACCAAGGCGTCATAGCGTCGCCGACAACACGACTCTGGGGACTCCGCCGTCGTCAGAGGAACGCGTTGCAAGATATGCCTGTAATCAGCTGAAACGGGACGCAAACGCTGTGTGCGAAAGGTCACTTTTGTGCGCGAGTTCGTTGCAACTGCGCCAAAATAAAAAAACTTTTCAGAAATCGCTTATCTCGATTTGGACTTTCGGAAACCTTTGTCATATAGTTATCTCTCGGCGCCATGGTGCGAGCCGCTACAGGGTAAGACCGGATGGCGGATAATCCAGCAGGTCACTGACCTGATCGCGGGACGTAGCTCAGCTTGGTAGAGCGCGCGCTTTGGGAGCGTGAGGTCGCAGGTTCAAATCCTGTCGTCCCGACTGCATGGTGCTGTCGGAAGCATATGATGTAATTCGGCAAGTACCGAAACCATAGAAATTCCGATTAGAATCCAGG
Organism: Enteractinococcus sp.; assembly: GCA_036516115.1. Lineage (GTDB taxonomy): Bacteria > Actinomycetota > Actinomycetes > Actinomycetales > Micrococcaceae > Yaniella. Next base: position 39,810 of record DATBUL010000018.1, read on the forward strand.
AGTCCTACGTGGTCCAATCCACCGTTGAAAACCTCGCCCC
>DATBUL010000019.1:0-23683 GCA_036516115.1 Enteractinococcus sp.
CAGTGCCGGAGCCGAATAACTGAATCCTGCGGCAATCACCGCACCGCCGATCGCGGCCCCCGCGGCATTGGCCAAATTCAGTGCCGAGTGATTCAGTGCTGCCGCCAACGTTTGCGCGTCACCGGCGACATCCATGAGCCGAATCTGCAGGCTGGGCACCAGGCTGGACCCAAAGAACCCGACCAGCCCAAAATTGAGCACGCCTAGGACCGGGTGGGTCGAGGTGACATAAAACGCCGCCAGAGATAGAGCGATCATGGACAGCGAGACCACAATCCCGATCTCCAGGTTGCGATCCGACAGCCACCCACCAAACCAGGTGCCCGCAACCGAGCCGACCCCATAGACCATCAACACCAGCCACAACCAGGAGGTATCCAATCCGGCTCGGTCGGTCATCGTCCACGAAATATACGTATACACCGCGAACATGCCGCCAAAACCCACGGTCCCCATCGCCAGCGTCAACCAGACTTGTGACCGCTTCAGCGCTCCCAGCTCCGTGCGTGGATTCGTGGCGCGCATTTTGGTCATATGCGGCATCAAAAACCACAACAACACCAGTGTGGCCAAACCGATCGTGGCGACCAGACCGTAGGCTGCTGACCAGCCCAGGGCCGCCCCGAGGGCCTGCGCCGCCGGTACACCAATCACCGTGGCCACCGATAATCCCATCGTGATAAATGCGACCGCCCGCCCGCGCTGGGCAACCGGCGCCATGGAGGCCGCCGCTAGACCGGCCACCGAGAAATATGCGCCGTGCGGCAGCCCGGCAACAAATCGCGCCACAATGAGCGTTTCGTAGTTGGCCGCAAAAACCGACAGTCCGTTGCCGATCGTAAACGCCAACATCAACACTACTAATAATCGGCGTCTGGGCACCCGTCCCGTGAACGCGGTAATGAGTGGAGCACCGACGACGACGCCCAGGGCGTAGCTGGTGATGATCACTCCGGCGGCATCCTCGGTGATCTGAAAATCTTGGGCGATCATGTGCAACAGGCCCATGGAAACAAATTCGGTGGTCCCAATGCCAAAGGCTCCCAGCGACATCGCCAGCATCACGACGAGTCGGCGGGGCTCACTGATCTGGGATTGGGTTGGGATTCGACGACGCCGCAGCAGGGCAGGAAAAACAGGTTGTCGCACAACGTGCCAGTGTACAGTGGAAACTTCACAGTTAATGTTTTAGGGTGACCTAACCTCATTAATTGTGTAATCTGTGCCCTAATGGTTTTACACGAGTTGAGTATCCGCTTTTTCTAGCAAGGAGCCCCATGACGCATATCGCCCACGGACCAGTTCGCGGCATCGTGGCCCAAGTGCACGATCTTTCACCCACGTTTCGGCGAATCGTCTTTTCGGGGGAACAACTCAATCAACTCGCCGCCGAGGGGCCGTTTTATGACCAGCGCATCAAAATTATTCTGCCCAATGACCACGGTGTGCTACCCGTGATCGAACAGGGCCCCGAGTGGTACCAACACTGGCTTGGCCTGGAAGCTACCCAACGCGGCATCATGCGGACCTATTCGATCCGCGATCTGGTCCGGGCCAACGGCACGACCAGCATGGCGATAGATTTTGTGCTGCACGGCACCGATAACGGTGAGACCGGGCCCGCGGCGAGGTGGGCAGCATCAGCAACTGCCGGTGATGAACTGTTGCTCGTGGCACCCCATCAAGGCCAGGCGCCCTCGGGAGTCGAGTTCAATCCCGGTGGCGCACAAGACATCGTGTTACTGGGGGATGAATCTGCAGCCCCAGCGATCGCCCGCATCTTAGAAGACCTCACCGCGCAGGGCACCACGGCCAAGGTCAGTGCCTATATCGAAGTGCCCTCACTCGATGATCAACTGCCCATCGACACCGCCACGCCGGTGCAGTGGTTGCCCCGCGAGACGCAACCCCTGGGTGAACCATTGGCCACAGCCTTGGGATGGCACGTCCAGGACACCCCGGACGATGACGGCGAGGACCTCCTGTGGGAAACCCCAGTTTTCTCGGCCTCGGGTGAGACCGTCGCCGCCCACCCCGCGCCTCGGACCGGAATGTATTACTGGATCGCCGGGGAATCCGGTGTCATCAAAAAACTCCGCCGTTTCCTCGTCCATGAGATCGGCGTCGAGCGCTCCCAGGTCGCCTTCATGGGCTATTGGCGTCACGGCGTGGCCATGCGCGGCTAACCCACCACTTACCCTTCCCCGACCCCCACAACATCAAGGAGCACCATGTCCCACACGATCCCCACCCCAGCGCTGCGAGGCTGGCGAGCTCTGGCAGCCTTGGGCGCTGTTATCGCACTTGTGCTCAGCGGATGCGCGGGCGATACCACCACGGACACCAGCCCCGAGGGTGATTGGGAGCCGGTGACCATCGACAGCGCGCTGGGCGCCGCAACGATCGAAGCAGAACCCGAACGCATCGTTGCCTTAGGGCAGGGCTCGGCTGAAACCGCGATCGCCCTGGGGCATACCCCGGTGGGCATGGAAGAATACCCGTGGGGTGCAGATGACACCGGCTACCTGCCCTGGATTCACGAAGAGGTCACGGAACGCGGCGACGAGCTCCCCGAACTGTTCACGGGTGGCACCGAACTCGATATTGAGGCCATCGTCGAATTAGAACCGGACCTCATTTTGGCGCCATGGTCCGGTGTAACCCAAGAACAATACGATCTGTTAGCTGAGATCGCCCCGACCGTTGCCTACCCAGAACAGCCCTGGACCATTGAATGGGATCAGCAGATCGAAATCGTCGGTCAAGCGCTGGGCCAGACCGAAGAAGCCGACGGACTTATTGATGACATCGAAGCCCAGTTCGAGGAAGCCAAGGTACCAGAATACGAGGGGCTGACCTTTTCCTATATCTATAACACCGGCCCCGGCACGTTGGGCGTGTTCTACCCAGAAGAACACCGGGTCGCGATGGTCTCGGCCCTGGGACTCACCCCGGATCCAGTGATCGACGAACTGCGCGCCACGTATGATGAACCCGGCACACAGTCGGCCCTCATCGGTCTAGAAAATGCCGATCAGCTCAACGATTCCGATCTGATCTTCACGTTCTACATGGATCAGGCCAGCCGTGCAGAAATTGAAGCCCAACCCCTCTACGCCGAGATCCCGGCGATCGAACAGGGCGCCATCGTTGCGGCCGAAGATCAATCCCTGGTCACCGCATCCTCCATGATCACCCCGCTGACGGTTCCGTGGACCTTGGAGCGGTATAAGCCGCTCATCGACGAAGCCGTCGCCAACGCGAACAACGAGTAACACCCCGATGCGTCGACCCCTCGTCATGGTGACCCTGGCCGTAGCGCTGGGAGTCACCTGTATTCTTAGCCTCTTTCTAGGCAGCCGGCCCAACGGCGTCGCCGACGTCGTGGAGGTACTGGTCGGTCAGGGTGAGCCCCACCTGGCCAATGTGGTCGAATCGCGGATTCCGCGCACCGTGATGGGCTGCATTGTGGGCGCGGCACTTGCCGTATCCGGTACCTTGATCCAGGGTATTACCCGCAATCCGCTGGGCGAACCCGGCATTTTGGGAATCGGGGTGGGCGCTTCGGCCAGTGTGGTCACCGCAACCGCCGTGTTGGGGGCGCTGTCGGCGACAACCACGATGGGTTTTGCAATGTTCGGAGCCCTGGTGGCCGTGACGATCGTGGTCGTGCTGGGCGGGCGGTCGAGCTCACGCAGCCTCGTCCCGCTGATCTTGGCCGGAGCAGTCGTCACGGCCGTGTTCTATGCCTATCTCAACGCGATGATCCTGACTCGCCCCGAGGTTTTTGACTCCTATCGGTTCTGGGTGGTCGGTTCGCTGGCCGGTGTCGAGCTGACCCAGCTGCACCAGGTGTTCGTGCCACTGCTGGTGGGTGTGGTGGTAGCGCTTGGCATCGGACGGGGCATGAATGCCCTGGCGCTGGGGGAGGAGACGGCGATCTCGTTGGGCTTTCGCGTCGGGATCACCCGCGTGGTGGGGATGACCGCCGCCGCGCTACTGGCGGCCGTGGCCACCGCGATCGCCGGACCGATCAGCTTCATCGGACTCGCCGTGCCCCATGTGGTGTTCTGGCTGCTGGGTGAGGATTTCCGGTGGCGTATCCCGGCGGCCATCTTCGGTGGCGCCCTGGCATTAGTCGCCGCCGATATTCTCGCCCGGGTGCTGATTCGCCCCCAAGAACTCATGGTCGGGATCATCACCGCCTTCATCGGGGCCCCCTTCCTCTTGCTAGCGGTCAGGCGCGGGGCGGTGATGAAATGAGCCACCTTGACGTTTCAGTCCTGACCGTCGGGGACAAGGTTGCCGTACCCTATCAGCGCCGGCACGTGGTGTTGTGGTGCATCGTAGCCATGATCATCGTGTCGCTGTCGCTGGTAACCCTGACCGCAGGCAAACTTGGGTTGGGATTTGAGGAGCTGATGGCACTGGCCGCTGGGGAACCCAGTTCGGCCACCAGATTTGTGCTCGAAAAACTGCGTGGCCCGCGCCTGTTGGTTGCATTGTTTGCCGGGGCGGCCTTTGGGCTGGCGGGGAGCCTATTTCAAACCGTCACCCGCAATCCGCTGGGTAGCCCCGATGTGTTAGGCGTGGCCGCAGGCGCCGGCGCGGGAGTCGCCGTCGTGACTCTGCTGCCCACCGGAGTGCCCATCGGGCTGGGCGCGGTCGGCGGCGCGATACTGGCCATCGGCCTGGTTGCCCTGGCCACCGGCACCGGATTTTCTTCGACCTCCCGGATCATTATCGCGGGCATTGCCGTGGCGGCCATGGCCACGGCCGTGACCCAGTTTGTGGTGACCGCGACCCTGCGTGATGAGGCCAGTCGCCTTGCGGCCTATCTGGTGGGCAGCCTCAACGCCCGCGACATGGGTCATGTGGTCTTGATCGCCGTCGCCCTGCTCGTGGCCATCCCGCTGCTGGTAGCGCTGAGTTCCCGATTACAACTCATGGAACTGGGCGATGAATTGACCACCGCGCTGGGCGGGAAAGCAACGACGACGCGCACCCAGGCGATCGTGCTGTCATTATTCTTGGCGGCCATCGCCGTCACGGTGGCCGGGCCCATTGCATTCATCGCGCTGATGAGCCCGCACGCTGCTCGAATGCTTACCGGATCCTCCGGCCCCAACCTGGTGGGCAGCGCGCTGCTTGGCGCGTTGTTGATGGTCCTGGCCGATTTGAGCGTCCAACACGTCCCCGTGCTTGACGGGCTGCCGGTCGGCATCATTACCGCCGGTTTCGGTGGCATCTTCCTGGGCTACTTATTGATCCGTGAATTTCGGAAAGGAACCGCCTGATATGACGAATGTCGGATTGCAAGCCGCCGGGTTGACCGTGGGCTACGGGGAGACCCCCGTGTTGCAGGGATTAGATTTTACGGTGCCCCAGGGGCGATTCACCGCCGTGGTGGGACCCAACGGGTGTGGTAAATCTACCTTGGTGAAATCCCTAGCCCGGGTGTTGGCAACGAAGCCCGGTATGGTCACGTTAGATGGCAAGCAATTGCACACCTACCGATCACGGCAGCTGGCACAGCGGGTGGCCCTGTTACCCCAGCATCCCACGGTCCCAGACGGGGTCACGGTGTCACGGCTGGTGGCTCGCGGGCGGTATCCCTACCATGGTCCGTTGCGGCAGTGGTCGGCCGAGGATGCCCCCGCGATTGCTGAGGCATTAGAAGCCACCGGGTTGACCGCGTTGGCCGATATCCCGGTGGCCTCACTATCTGGCGGGCAGCGGCAACGCGCTTGGTTGGCCATGGTGCTCGCCCAACAAACCGACTACGTGCTGCTGGATGAGCCGACGTCGTTTCTGGATATTTCGCATCAGTTCGAGGTGCTGCGGCTGTGTCGAGGCATCGCCAATCAGGGGCGCACCGTCGTCGCCGTCTTACATGACCTCAACCAGGCCGCCCGGTATGCAGACGACCTGGTGGTTATGCATCGCGGCGCGATCGTCGCCCACGGCAAACCGGCTGATATTTTGACCACGACCGTGGTGGCTGAGGTCTTTGGCATGGAATCGATGATCGGGGCTGACCCGTGGTCGGGAACCCCGATGGTCGTTCCCATCGCCGATTAGCGCCGAGTGTGGCGGGCGCGGTGCTGCTGCTCGTAGTGATCCTGTGCCGCGAGACGGACCGCCGCATTACCGGGACCATAGTCTTGATAATCGCCGATGCGTTGGACCAGTTCGATGAAGACCCCGCCGATGGTTTCGGAATACAGGTGCAAAAACTCGCCGTCGGCATTGCGATCATACAGAATTCCCAATGCCTGCCAACGCTGCAACGTCTCGTGATCAATACCGAAGCGGGCGTGGAGGTCCGCATAATAATTATCGGCGATTGGGAGCACCACGAGTCCTGCATCAATGGCTGTCTGGGCGCGAGCCTCGATAGCGTCGACGGCCAGGGCGAGGTGTCCGGGGTAGCGGACGGGTTCACCACTGCGATTGGTATAGGTGGGCGGTACCTGGTTGAAAATCCACCGGATCCCGGCGTTGGGGGAGTGTAAAACCTGAGAGTGCACGAGGCCGCGCGGTGAGGCGACATCTTGGCTTGGGCCCGGCTCCAAGCGCAACATCGCGCGGGTGAATAACACCGAGGCCCCAAAGTGGTCGCGAGCCTGCGGAATATTGAGGTGATCCAACCGTACGGTGTCAGATTCGGGACGGCGCTTGGCTACTGTGACGCCGAATTCTTCGGGCCAGACGGCGGCCGCGTTATCGACAAAGAATACCTGCAGCCCGCCGGGACCATGCACCCCATTGAGGCGAGCTTCATCCGCGGTCACCGGTCGGGAGACCGGGGAGCCACCCAGGGCTTCGGCGCGTGCCAGGGCCTCAGCGCTGTTTGCTACCCGCACGGCAACCGAGGTGATGAAGGTACCCTCGGCCCGGTTGGGTGTCAGGATCACGTTGACGTCGCCGCAGGTAAATAATTGTGCGGTCTTGCGGCGGTGTTGCCCCGCAAACGTGAAACCCAGCGCCCCCAACAACGCCCCGCATTGATCGGGGGCATCCGTGCTGATTTCGACGTGATCGATGACCTCAATGGGCTCCACCTTGGGCATCGGTGTCAGGATGTCACGGGCCGGGTGGTCCTTGGGCATCAGGCCGCGGGCGCCCTGTTGGATCCAGCGCAGCGAACGCAGCCCATCTACCGCGGTGATATTCGGGTTGGTTTCCCGGAAGACGTCGTTGAAAATTTCCAATGACAAGGGCCCCTGATAGCCTGCCTTGGCCAGGTAGGCCATGAATTCCACCGTGTCGAAGCTGCCTTCCCCGGGAAAGACCCGGTGGTGGCGCGACCAGGGCAACAGATCCATACCCAGTTCGGGGGCATCGGCTAATTGGACGAAGAAAATTTTCTCGCCCGGGATCTCCGGGATCCGCGACGGGTCATCGTTTTTGGACAGGATATGGAAGGAATCCAGACACACCCCAAGATTGGGATGGTCTGCGGCTGCAACGAGTTGCCAGCTGTGCCAATACGTGTTGACGTAGGTGCCCCAAGCCAGGGCCTCATAGGCGATGCGCATGTCATAGCGGGCGGCGAGTTCGGCAGCTCGGCGCAGCTGGTCGGCAATCACCGCGTCGTCATGCACGCTGGCCGTGGCCACGTTGGAGGGCACCAGGATCAGATCCATCCCAAGTTCTCGCATGAGATGAAACTTGGCTTCCAGCCGGTGCAGATTGTCCTGGAAGACTTCTTCGGTGACGCCCTCCAGATCACGAAACGGCTGGTAGAGGTCCAACGTCAAATTCAGGCGCTGGGCCAGTGCTTTGATCTCGGCGGGGGAGGTGGGGGAGACGACCAGGTCTTGTTCAAAGATCTCGATGCCATCGAAACCAGCTGCGGCACAGGCCTGCATCTTTTCTTCGAGAGTGCCGGCAAGACAGACGGTGGCAATTGAGGTTTTCACGCATACTCCTGTACTGGATGTTGATGTTCGGCCTCGACCAGGGCGTTGAGGTGGTCATACATCCGCTGGCGATCCGGGGTCCTGCCGGTGACCAGGGCAAAAGTATCCGCTGCCTGGCCCACGGCCATGGCCTTACCCGGCATGACCGCACACCCCATGGCGGCTGCCTGGGCGATCAGTTGAGTGATGGCTGGGCGATAGACAATATCGGCCACCCACATCTGCGCATCCAGTAGCGCGATGTCAATGGGGAGTCCCGGGTGGGAGAACATGCCCACCGGGCTGGCGTTCACCAGACCGGTTGCCTTCGGGACCCACTGGTGGGCCTGGGTTGGATCTCCGATGCGAATCTCAACGCTCGAGCTCGTCGGACGGGCCTTGTGTAATTGTGCGGCCAGGGCCTGAACCCGCTTGGGTTGCGGGTCGATAATCGACAGGCGTTGGACACCGGCGCCGACCAGCGCATCGGCGACGGCTGAACCGGCACCGCCTGCTCCCAACAGGACGACGTCGTCGAGATTCGCCTCGGGTAGCTCTAAAGCCAGCGCTGAAGCGAATCCAGAACGGTCGGTGTTGTACCCAATGAGTTTTCCGTCATCAATCAGCACCGTATTGCACGCGCCCAGACGCTGTGCGGCCGGATCGATCTCGTCGAGATGTTCCAAGACGAGCTGTTTGCACGGGTGCGTGATGTTGAACGCGTTGAAACCTAGGGTCATCCCGGCCGTTAGCAGCTCACCAACTGCGGTGGCGGGCAGTTGCAGCTCGGTGAGGTCAATTGGCCGGTACACCAAGCGCAGCTCGTGGGCGGCGGCTTCTTGTTCGTGCATGGGTGGGGTCAATGACGGGCGGACGCCCTCACCGATGAGGCCCATGAGATAACTGGGAGTGTTTATGCTGTTGCTGTTAATGCTGCACGCTCCTTGTCGGTGGTGTGCATGGCATCGATGTCATCGAGGCTTGCGGCGTAGGTTTCTTTGGCGGTCATGGCGGTCATTGCCACGACCACACAGACGACGCTGGCAAAGATTGCGGGTGGGAACCAGTTGGTTTGTTGATCTCCGGCCAGCAGGGTGGCAACGACGGGTACCAGGCCGCCGGACAGGGCAAAGCCCAGTTGGGTGCCCAGGGCAAGACCGGTGGCACGAACCCGGGTGGGGAATTGCTCGGCGTAGAAGGATGGCCAAATCGCATTGGCCGCAGAGTACATGGCTCCAGACATCAAGATGCCGCAAATAAACAACGGCACCATGCTGCCCTGGGCAATGAAATAGAGGTAAGGATAGACAAACAGTGCCGAGCCCAGTGCCCCTGCGATGAAGACTTTCTTGCGTCCGATACGATCGGCCAGGCGTCCGGCAAGCGGGATGGCCAGCAGTGCCAGCAGGTTGGCCAGGACCGGGACCCAGAGCATGATCGAACGGTCCAGGCCGTGGCCGTTGGTGGCAAAGGAGATGGCCCAGACGGTGATGTAAATATTGATCGTGTTAATCAAGGCGCACACGGTGACGCGCAGTACGGCGCGCCAGTGGAACTGCAGGGTCTGACGCAGTGGGCTCAAAGCGACGGTTTCGCGACGACGAGCTTCAAACGATGGTGGTTCTTCCAAGTGACGACGGATCAGCCAGGCGACGACGACCACCACGGCCGAGATCCAAAACGGGATGCGCCAGCCCCAGCTGTAGAGCTGCTCGTCATCCAGAAATGCGGTCAACGGAATGAAGATACCGGTGGCCAACAGGGTGCCTGCTTGGGTGCCGTGCAGGGTCCAAGACGTGGTCAGTGCTCGACGGTTTTCATCGGAGTGCTCCAGAGACACCGAAATGGCCGAGGCTTGTTCCCCGGAGGCCGAGAGTCCCTGAATGATGCGACAAATCACCAGCAGCGCCGGGGCTAGCATCCCGACGTCCTCGTAGGTCGGTAAAAAGCCGATCGCAAAGGTTGCGCCACCCATCATGAACAGGGTCAGCATCAACACGAAGCGCCGGCCCAGCCGGTCTGCAAGAGGGCCCATGATTAAAGCGCCAAAGGGTCGGACGATATAGGCGACGCCAACGGTACCCATGGCCAGCAGGACCGCAACACCCGGGGATGTTTCTTCCGGGAAAAATAAGGTGTTGAGGACTAATGCTGCCGCAGTCCCATAAATGGCGAAATCATAGTATTCGAGCGCTGAACCGACCCAGCTGGCTAAGGCAGCACGTTTGGGTGTGCGCTCTGGCAGTTGATCTGGGCTGGCTGCTTGGATCTTCGCTGCTGCAGCAGACATGAGACCACCCGACTTTCTTCCCTGGAGTTGCCATTATTTGGCAATAGTTGTTGAATAATGATAACTTCTCTAGCATGAGCCAGAGCACATCAGTGTGTCAAGCCACGTGCAGTGATGACGTGCACTACGGTGAGGTGTGTTCCACAGAAGGGAAGGTATATGAGCGCGGGAAGTTCAACGCTAGCCAAGGGGCTGGACCTCTTGCACCGCATGGGCGATTACCCAGCGGGCGCGCCCGCAGCGGTGTTCGCCAAAGACACCGGTATGCCATTCTCCACCGCCTACCGGTTATTGAACTCACTCGTGGCCAGCGGCTTTGCCGAATTTGACCCCGATACCAAGCACTATCGCCCCGGCCTGCCGATCTTTGAACTCAGCGCCAAGATCGCTGCGGCCCGAGGCTATGACGGCACCATCCTGCCGGTATTACAGCAGCTTTCTGATACCACCAAAGAGTCCTGCCTCTTTGCTGCTCAGGATGGTCTCGACAGCGTCACCGTGCATACTGTCGATGGACCGGAGTTTCGACAAACCACCGATCCGGGGGACCGGTTGCCACTGCATGTATCTGCCATGGGCAAAGCCATCCTGGCCGGACTGGCAGCAGAGCAGGCCGAGCAGCTCATCGACCAGCTGGACTTCCAGCCACGCACCGAACACACGGTGACCAATGCCAAGGATTTACACGCCCAACTCGCCCAAGCGCGCCAGCAAGGCTATACCTATCAGTGCGAAGAGGTCGATCTGGGCATGCATGCCATCGGCGCCCCCGTCATTGGCCCGAATCGCCAGGTGCTCGGGTCTATCGCAATTGCGGCACCGCTGTTTCGTGCAACCAAAGAGCAATTGGTAGCCCACCGCCACGCCCTGGCCACTGCGACCCATCAGTTGGCACCTATGCTTGCCACAGTGCAACCTCGTAGCTAAGCCCATCAGAACGTGAGGAAAAATTCGTGAAAACTATCTCCGTGCTCAATGGCCCAAATCTCAATCTGTTGGGCGTTCGGGATCCTGCCACCTATGGCACCCAAACTCTCGCTGACGTTGAAGCCAACTGCCAGCGAGTTGCTGAGGAACTCGGTTTGGACCTGATCTTCCGGCAGTCCAACCACGAAGGCGAACTCATCGACTGGATTCACCAGGCCGGACAGGACGTTGCCGATGGTACAAGCCTTGGGGTGGTGCTCAATGCAGGAGCCTATACGCATACCTCGGTGGCCCTGGCTGATGCAATCTCTGGGGCCTTTGTGCCCACCGTGGAGGTGCACATCTCCAATGTGCACGCCCGGGAGGCCTTCCGTCACCACTCCTACCTGTCACCGGTAGCCGCCGGCATCATCGTCGGGCTGGGTACGTATGGCTACGAAGCCGGCATGCGAGCCCTGGCTCACCTCGCCGACAACACGTGAGGACTATCACTGTGGGTTCTCCGGTCTGATTTGCCTGGGTATCGTAGTCACCATGGACCACACCATCGAAACGCAGTTATTAGAGCTTGAACATCGCGGTTGGCAGGCCCTGTGTGATGGCACCGGCGCCAAGTTTTATGGTCAGCTGATGACCGACGACGCCGTGATGGTCCTTGCGCACGGCCACGCTTTCGACCGTGATGCGGTGGAGACTTCACTGCAGGATGCGCCCACCTGGGATAGCTATGCGATTGATGATCCCACCGTATTGATATTGGGTAGCGACCATGCGGTGCTGCGCTATACCGGGACCGGTCGACGGTCAGGGGAAGCTGATTTCGTTGCGTTGATGGCCAGTGTGTACATCCGCGTCGAGAATACGTGGCGGTTAGCGCATTACCAACAAACCCCGGTGCCGGTTTTCACGTCGTCAGAGTGAAACGATTAGCAGCGTAGCGCCAAAGACCAGCCCCGAGGCGATGAGCACGATCGTGGTGTAGCCCAGAATATCGCGCATCTTTATTCCGGCGATAGCCAGTAATGGGATGGCCCAGAACGGCTGGATCATGTTGGTCCACTGGTCGCCGTAGGCCACCGCCATGATCGTGATTTCGGGTGCCACTCCTAACTCGGCGCCTGCCGAGAGCATGATGGGGCCCTGAACAGCGAACTGACCGCCACCGGACGGCACGAAGAAGTTCACCAGCCCGGCCGCCAAAAATGCCAGCAGACCAAAGGTAACAGGGTTCGAGATCGACACGAAGGCATCCGAGAAGACCTGGATCAAACCGGAGCCGGACATGAGCCCCAAGATCCCGGCGTACAAGGGGAATTGCAACAGAATTTCCCCAACATTAGAGGCCGCGTTTTTCGTGAGGGCAATGAGTTCAAATGGGTTGCGAACCAGCAACAAAATCAGTGCGAGGAATGACCAGTTCACTGTATCTAAGGTCAGTGTCCCGCCCCGAATGAAATGCAGCGCCAAGTAGGCTACCAGCATCAACCCTAAGATCAGGGTGACGATACGACTGGCATCAAGACGATCTGCTGGGGTCACGACGTCTTCCTGGCCAGCATCGACCTGTTCTCGGGCGTCGATGCTCAATTCCGTAATCCGGTCGCCCTTGCGCGGTGCGACCAGAAATAGGGCGAGCCCAACCACCAGGATGGTCACGACGGCGGCAAGCATATTCCACGAGGAGAACACCGTTTGACTGATGGGTACTGTCTCACCGCCCAGTGAGTCAGCCAAGAATGAGTCGGGTGTGGCGGCAGTCAGTGGTCCGGAGGCAGAATATCCCATGTGCCAAACCACGAATCCGGCAAAGCCTGAGGCCACCAGCATCGGGAAGTGGAGTTTGAGTCCGCGTTGCCCACCTTGATACGCGACTTCGCGTGCGAGGAGCCCGCCAACCACGAGCCCTAATCCCCAGGTGATCAGGCTGGCTAATGCCGCGACCACGAATACAAACACATAAGCTGCCAGTTCAGTGCGTGGCACGCTGCCCAAAAAGCCAAGACCACGCCGGATGGGACCGGTGCTGGCGAGCATGTGACCGAACAGCAGAATCAGAGCCATCTGGGTGATGAAATCTAACAGGCCGGCCAGCCCGTCACCCCAGTGCACCACCAGGTCAGTAGGTGGGGTGTCTGTCAGGCTCAACGCCAAGATCACGACCACAAAGGTTAGGAGGATCGAAAAGACTAATGCTGACGGAATGAACCTTTCCACCAGGTGATTCAGGGGGCGCATCGCCCGGGACAGCGGGGTACCTTCTGCTCGATCAGCAGTGTTGGTACTTGAGCTTGAATCGGGGGATGACATGTCAGAAACTCCTCAAGTTTATGGGCGTACCCAGTGCACACTTCGTGGGATGGATAATACGTGACACTGACATGGGGAGAAAGTATCCACTCCGATCGAGCGCATGAATGACGATCTCATCAGAAATACGGCTTCATCGCTTATGATTTACGTCACGACAAGGCGCTTTGTTGAATCATCTGAAAAAACTTGAGATTTTCCTTGCATTGCCATGGTGTCGCTCTTGTGACGGTTCTCAAGCCCCTGATCGAGGTCTTATCTGGTCGTGGAGCTCTTTCGCCACGTCGGTTCGGGCACTACCGTGGAGCTATAGCATCCTCGAAAAACAGGATGAAAGGAGTCGTGATGAATCCTCAAAATAAACTTCCAGACCAGCAGCCACAAAGGCCGGACCCAGAACACGGCAAGACCCCAACTCGGATGGGCTTTTTCATGGTTCCCGTCAGTCTCGTGGGAGCGGTGCTGCTCATTGGCATGGGCGTGCGGTTTATTACCGTATCCGGGCAACCCGATGCCGTCGGCTACGTCTTATTCGTGCTGGCTGCCGCTTTGGTGGTCTTCGCAGTGATCCGCATCAGAAAGATCGCCACGGGCAAGGAAAAATATTAGCGTCCCGGGGCACTATGTAAATCTACGACAGAAGCCAGCAAGCATCAGCTCAAGCTTGCTGGCTTCGTTGTGTATCGAAAGGCGCACATCATGACGCCCGGTGGCGCTCTTGTCAGCTATGGCTGCCACCCTTACGCTAAAGAAAGACCCAACAGCGTCTGACGGATGCATACCCTGTCAGGCCATCGGAGGTGAGTCATCGTGTCGAACCAACACTCGGGACGCCCTGAAGACCACGAAGCACGAAATCCAAATCTTGACCCTGACGTGACCGGGGACGCCGACCTCGAGCCCGGAGGTGGCGTGAAGCCCGGCCACACCCCGCCCGATTCACAATCGGCGACTTCAACTCCACCACATACACCAGACGCCCGGCCGCCTCGGTCGAAGGCCGTGATCATTCTCTTGGTCGTGTTAGCCATCCTGCTCGTGCTGATTTTCGTTGCCTACGGAATTGGCATCTGGGATTAGTCAAGGAGCGTGGCTTTGACCTCATCGGTCGTGGCCATGGACTCTAACGACGTCAGTGCCATGGCCATCGCCGCCCCGTAATTGGTGAACAAATACCCGTGCACTCGCGAGGTGCTCAGGCGCAGCGCTTCGGGGCGAGTGAGTCCAAACCAGTCCATGATGACATCAAGTCCGGCTGGCGTGACCCGCCAGATTTTATCGGCGTCTTTGACGATCGCATCATTGAGCGATAGCGCTTCAAGCCGCGAATCATGGCCATCGATAATCTCAACTATCTCATCCACAAGTGGTGCCGGATGCTCAAGTTCCGTCAGAATCTGCCTGGCAATCTCAGCGCCTGCTTTTTCGTGTTGCAACACCAGATCTTTGCGCCCACCGCCCGGAGCTATCGCCTCCAGTACTTGATCGTCGGGGATGGTGGACCAGCCGGTGTCGTGGAGCAAAATTGCTGGCAGAACGACCGACGGGTTTGCCTCCGGGTAGGACTGCAGTAGTGCCGAGGCAATCCCATAGGCAAAAAGGGAATGGTTGTCATTGCGCCGCGTGCGCAGGTGAGGCGCGGCTTTTGCCCAGATGCGTTGTTCAAACGTGCTCAGCTGTGGAAGGCCGGTCAGCGCGTCGGCTTCGGGAATTTTGTCAGTGATATCGCGACCCAAGTCGTTTTGGCGTGCCTGCAGTTTTTGATACATGCTCGTCACGCTATGTGATGTGGGGCACTGTGGCGAGCAATTCTTCCCGGTGGACGGAAGTCAAGTTTCCTCAGGGTCATCCAACAACTTACAGAAAAAGTTTTCGACCTCATCGCAGTTGCAAAATATCACGAACTTGAATTACTCACGCACCCTGAGGTTCGCGAAGAACTGGGGTCTGACGTCATTGCGGAAACGCGGGCCGAAGTCTGAGTGGAAGTGGCTGCCAAGGCATCCTATGCGGACACCCACGTCGTATTGCCGGGTGGGGAACGTCTCGAGGAGGATGCCAGCGTGCTGGGCAATGCCGTGGGGGTCACCACAATCCAGCATGAAGCAGCAGAGATGAGGGGTCGAGTGGCGGTGGATGGCCAACAGCGCGTCGTCGGCTTACTCATCGTGACCCCTGATTACGCGCCACTGCCTTTTTAGATATCCACAGCAGGTCGATCGTGGCTATCCCGGTGTGGGGGTTGGGTGTTAGTTTTGTGGCATGACCGAGCGGAAATCGCCCTTTGAAGATCCCGAATTTCACGGGCTTCCACCGGGCGCAAAGATTGGGCATCAACCGGGTACTGCGGATCAGCTCATGCATGAGATCGCGCCGCTTTTGGCCGCAGAAGGCATCGATGTGTACAACCTGGAGCATGTTGAGCTCGAGGTTCTCAATGCTGCCATGGCTCGCGCCCTTGATCGCCGCACCATGGAACTGTTGACTCCAATTGGGGATCAAGAAACCGTCACTATTTTGACGCTGCATGGCATTGTCTTCGCACTTGCTAGTGGCACGGATGAGCAGCTGTCTCAGATCTTCGCCACGATTGGTCCCGAGCCAACACCATTACGCCCTAGTGTTGGGCATCTGACCGGTGTGGAACTCGAGACCCTTGATCGGTGGTATACCGAAGCCACTCTGCGTGATCATTTCCTGGATGCCAAGCTCACCTTTGGATCCGAGGCAACGCGTGCCGCGACGCAACAGCTGCAAGAGCTGGCCTATGAGGGGCGGGCATTTCGATCGTATGACAGCCTGATTGCCACACATGATGACTTTGAGTTGGCGCGGGCAGGGTCATATGCGGTGTATATTTCGATCGCCGCGGTGGCAGCAGCGCAACACATCGGTATTCACGACGCCATCAAAACATATCTGCCTCCGAAACAACTCACCAAGGAATACGTGGCAGACATTCCGGTCAGACCAGAAACTGAGCTGTGGCTGATTGAGGACGAGCGATATGAAGAATTCCGGGATTGGTTACTCGATCACTACGGCCCGGAGGAATTCGAGGCAATTTATGAGTTATTCATCGAACTCGTCGTGGAAGCACGTCAGGAGGGAATTGATCCCGATGACGCCACGCAGATTGCCTCGTGGCTGCTGTCGGTTCAACACTCCCTGGATTACCAGAGTGTCATGGAAAGCGTGCAGGCCATTTCTAGCTATGTCGCATATCGGGTCGAGACATCGGCTGAGTCCGCCGTATGGCTTGAGGTTCTAGAGTCTCTCGACACCGGCGTGGGCGAAGATCCCGTCGCCGAGCAATTCCGGGAAATCATCGATACCGCAGATGCGGTTCCATTGGAGGACCGACTCAAAGCGCTCGAGCAGCTGCCACTGATTGCTGGATTATCCGAGTTAGTGCAGTGGCTGAGCACAGCGCAACCCATCACTGCGATGCAAGTACCCCGTCGCGCTGATATTCAAGTGCTGGCTGAGATGATCGGGCTCAAAGCTCAAGGGGTCGCGACCAAACCCGAACGCCAGCGTGAACCAACGGCTTTCGAAGATTTATTGGCGAGCTCATCGACCGCTTTTGATCCTGATTTTCCCCATATCCCGGAGGTCACGAGAAGCTACTATGTCCAGTCAGCACTGGATATTCCCGAGCTGATGGCGTGGTGGTCTGCGCTAGAGGTGCTCGAGGTGATCGAGTTGACCGCCTCCAGGGTCAAACAGGGAATCAACGCAACAGATTTTGCACAAGAGGACTGCTCGCTGGAAAGCGCAGAACTCGTGGTCGGACTCTGGGTGTCCAACATCCTGGTGCATCATATTGAACAAACACAATTCGAAATTCCGGCCGTCGCATTAGTCATCAATCACCTCACCATGGCCATGTTAGGACAAACGGTTCCCCTCACTGAACCGCCAGATACTGCAGAGATCGGGCTGCGCATCACCAACGTCGCATACTGTAGGAGCCTGCGATACCTACACGATATGGGGCTTGTCCAAATTCGTGATGGCTGCTTACACGTGCCAGAAACTGTGCATCGGCCCATCGTGCTGGGTTTATCTTCAACAATTCAACATGTCACGCAACTCCTCAGTGACTTCGAATGACACCCTGTCGCGAACTTTGAAGAGCCGTTAGCGTGGAGACATGAAGCTGACACTCAATAGTGGAACCACAATGCCGGCCCTGGGGTTTGGGGTCTATCAAATCCCGCCAGAGGAAACTTTTGACGCCGTCACCGAGGCACTCAATGTCGGCTATCGACTCATCGACACCGCGGCAGCCTATGACAATGAACGAGCAGTCGGTGAGGCGATTCGAGCATCGCATATCACGCGCGATGAGCTGTTTATCGAAACGAAAATCTGGATCAGCGACTACGGTTACGACAAGACGCTGCATGCGTTTGAGAAAAGTGCCACCAAGCTGGGAGTGGAGCGTATTGATCTGCTGTTGCTACACCAAGCTATGCCCGGGGCATTTGATGAGACGCTGCAAGCCTATCGTGCACTTGAACAGCTCTACACCGAAGGCCGAATCCAATCCATCGGGGTCAGTAACTTCATGGTTGAGCATCTCAAAACCCTCCGCGAACACAGTGACATTCTGCCTGCGGTCAACCAAATCGAATGTCACCCCTTCTTTACGCAGCCCCAGGTGCGGGCGCTCAATCACCAGTGGGGCATCATCACACAAGCATGGTCACCAATCGGCGGTGTGACCGAGTACCTTGGAACCGGAACCACGACATTTCAAGATCAGACCATCGGTGAAATTGCGGCCGCCCAGGACCGCAGCCCTGCGCAAATCATGTTGGCCTGGCACCTGCACGAAGGACGCTCAGCGATACCAAAATCCGTCACACCCTCCCGGATCGCCGAAAACTTTGAGGTCTTCGACATTGCACTCACGGACGAGCAGATCGCGACCCTTTATGCACTCGATACGGGAAAACGCGGAGGCCCGGAACCAGAGGCCGTGACACATGAAACCTTTGGCAAACACATTCCGGAAGCCTGATCCACAAAAAGGCTTATATCTTCATTGATATAAGTGTTATTGTGGAAATATGAAGCAGACTGTTGGCATTATTGCAGACATTGTGGGGTCACGCGACCTCACCGATCGTACAGCAGCACAGGGTGCCATCATGAACGCCTTCGAACAAGCCGAAGCCTCCGTGGCCACCATTCGCCAGGCATGGGCGACCGTCGGGGATGAATTCCAACTCATCGCTGCAACATGGCAAGATGCCCTACGCATTACCATGCGAGTACAACTCTTCTTGCCAGAAGATCTGCGCCTGCGGTTTGGCATTGGCGTCGGCCAGATCAATACAGTCGACGACGGCCCAACGGGACCCATTCAAGATGGCACCGCGTGGTGGAATGCCCGCCAAGCTATTGAAACGATCGAAGAGCAACAACAACGCCGCGAGGAAATCCTCACCGGATTTCTTGCGGAAGATTCCGAACTCACCACCGCCGTCACAACCCAACTTGTCATGCGAGACCACATCGTCGCGCGAATGAAAGCTCGCGAACGCCGACTCTTGGCGGCTTTATTAACCGGAGCCACACAGCAAGACGCGGCGCGCGCAGAAAAAGTGTCACAAGCAGCCGTTTCGCAAGCACTCCACCGCTCCGGTGCCATGGCATTATTAGACGCAGACGCCGCGTTGCAAACTGGAGCAAACACCGGGAAAGGGGAGTCCTAATGCTGGTCGTACTCACCATTTTGGCCATCGGAGTCACCGACCTCATCGGCTTAGCCCAAGCCCGCTTGCCCGTTCAAACCGTCCGCTACATACAGTTAGTCTGGTGGCTCATCTTAACCGTCGCCGCAGCACTGTGGATTCGACCAGAAGGCTGGGCCGGAGCCGTTGCAGCCATCGTTGCGGCAACCTGGTACTTCATTTCCGAACGCATGAACGGCCCTATCCAAGCAGAGGGCGGCACTGGCACCATGCCAGAGCTGTTTGCCTGGTCAGCGGTCGGACTGATCGTGATACTTGCAGGATTTAGTTGGCTCGACATGGCCTTGCTGAGTGGCCACGTACCCCTTGGACTGATGTGGTTGGCGCTCGCAATCTTTCTGACCCAATCTGGGAATCGCATCACGCGCGCGGTGTTACTCCTCTCCGGGCGAGAGTTGGGTCCCGATGGGCAAGCCGCCGGAGCTGTTCCGGGAAGCAGACTTAAAGGTGGCCGCGTGATCGGACCTTTGGAAAGGATCTTCATTATGGTGCTGGCCGTGGTCGGTGCCTACCATGTGGTTGCAGCTCTGATGGCGGCCAAAGGGATCGTCCGGTTTCCGGAAATCTCCGCGGATGCAAAACGGGATGACCCGGTGCAAGCCGGAACGAAAGCCGAAGAATTCCTAGTGGGAAGCCTCGCCAGCTGGGGGCTGGCCGGAGGTGCGGGGCTCCTGGCTAGTATCCTCATCTAACGCAAAAGCCCTTATATTTTGAAAAATATAAGGGCTTTTGGTGGCGCTCGAGGGGCGTCAGGAGCTAGTACTGATGGTCGTACCCGTGAGCGCTAATGATGGCCAATGCGCGGTATCGCGCAATAATTGCCGGTCATGAGTCGCCAGCACCACAGCAGCCTCGGTAACTTCAAGGGCTTGGGTGAGCTCATCAACTAAACGGATGGATAAATGGTTCGTAGGCTCATCCAGTAACAACACATTGGGTCGCATCGCGAGCACGAGCGCCAGCTCTAGCCGTCGTTGTTGTCCCATCGACAATTCGCCGATTCGCAGCTGCTCTTCTGCAGCTCCCAGAAGCCCCAGCTCACGCAGAGAGACTGCTTGGCGGTTACTGATCACCTTGCGCGCAATTAAGCGTTGTACCTGCCCTACGAAGAACTCCCCAGCGCGACGATCCGCTGGCAATTCCGATTCTTGTTCCAACAGCGCCACTCGAGCGGAGGAATGATGACTTACGCTACCCGAGGTCGGTGCCAATTTCTTCGCCAGGATTTGTAACAACGTGGATTTGCCCGCTCCATTTGGACCGGTCACCACCAGTCGCTCCCCGCCGGCAAGATCCAACGACACCGATGTCACCAGGCGATCCGTTAGCTCAACGCCCTCGGCAGATAACACTATCGTGCTGCCCCGACTATGCAGTGTAGGGAATTGTAATTTGAGAGGCGGTTCGGGAATGCTCAAGGCGTGGGCCTCTAGGGCATCCTGTCGACGTTGCACGTTATGAACTGTTGACGCCGCACGGGTTGCGCGGCGATGTTTCCCCGATCCTTTGGGTGGCCGCCACCCACTGACCAGTCGGTTTTGACCAGCCTGTAGGTCATCTTGCAGTTTGGCATGTTCGACCTGTTGCCGAGCATAGTCTTGTTCCCACTGAATGCGCTCGGCTCGTGAACGCTCACGGTATCCGTCATATCCATCTCCATAGAGCCGGGGTTTCCCATCGGATGTCGGGTCTAGGCTGAGGATACGGTCGGCGAAATCGGCGAGGAGGGCGCGGTCGTGACTAACGACCACCACTCCACCAGTGCGCTCACGCAGGCTCTGGGTTAAAAACTCCAAACCGCTACGATCCAGGTGGTTCGTGGGTTCATCCAGCAGGAGGAAGTCATGGTGGCCTCCCAATAAGCAAGCTAACCGAACCCGGTAACGTTGTCCCACGGACAGATCCGCCAACAGTACGGTTGGATCGGTTTCGGCTTCGAGGGCCTCCAGTGCTAGCTCGACGCGACGCTCCGCATCCCAGGCCTCAATGGCTTGGGCATATTCCAGTGCTTGGGCAAAGCGTTCTTCGGCCTGTGGTCGTCCTTCGGCCAACGCCGCCGAGGTGGCGTCTAACTCAGCCAATGCGGAGACGGCTGGTGTGATGGTTTCAGCGATAGCATCACCCACAGTCTGACCATCCTTAGCGGGCATTTCTTGTTCTGCTACGGCGAAGCTGCCGTGCCGAGTAACTGTCCCCGCGTCAGGGGTCAGTCGGCCAGCGATTACATGGAGCAGAGTCGTTTTGCCACGACCGTTTTCTCCTACAATGCCCAGCCGAGAAGTCGGTGTGACGGACAGGTCTACATCCTGAAGCAGCTGCTGGCCACCGAGGGAGAGGCCAACGGAGTGGAGTGTGATTTGGGCGCGCGACGGCGCAGAATGAATTATTTTGGAAGGCATACATCGTCCTAGAAAAACTCGTGCAAAATGGCACGAAAAATGAACAGCGACCATAGTGGCCAGGGAGAATTATCACCGGCGGTTCGCGAAAAGAAGCGACGAACCCGAAAGTGCCGGGTCGCTGTTACATGTAGAGGACGAGCTGAATCATGGCTCACAGTCTAACGAACTGTCGGGTTGTTGACCAGTTTGCTCAATGAATCTGTGTTGTTTCTGGCGGGTACTTTTTTCTTTGACAGGGGGAGATGTGGGGGCGGAGAGCGTTGAGATGATAGCGAAGTAACCAGCGAAAACTCAGTTAGTTTCCGGCTTTCATGCAGGAATCCATCTGTTGATCTGTCAATTGAATGACTCGTCCACCCCTGGTCGAGTGATGTGAGCCACTGGTAGCCTGTGTTCGGATTCACCTGTGTGGTGGTCTATAGAGATTTTTTCAGCTGTTTGAGGCTGTCCAATGGACGGTGTTGACAGGCTTATCACTACTCGAAGGGAACTCCGCATGGCGGAAGAAACAACGAAGAAGACCGGGCGACTTGTGGCCGCGCTGCTAGCTGGTTCAGCGCTAGTTTTTAGCTCAGTAGCAGCTGGTCTCCCCGACACTTCAGAAGATGAGAACCAAGATCCTCAAATTACGACTCAAGCGCCGGAATCTTCCGAATCTGCAGTATCAACTGACGAGGCGACACCAGTTCCTGCTGAAGATAATGCCTCCGCTGATGCCACACCGGAAGCACCTGCCGGCACCGATGATGCTTCTGCACCTGAAGAGCCCGAACCAGTAGATGATCCTGAAGCTCCTGAAACACCACAAAACCAGGCGACTCCGACTGCAACCACACAATCCACTGCTACGCCTCAACAGGAGGTAGAAAGTCCAGAGCTGCAGCTGAATGTGTCAGAGGGTGAGGTTGGCGATACAGTCAATGTTGTCGGTCTTAATTTCGTTGCAGGCAATACCGTTGAGCTCACATTCGAAGGCAGCGGTGAAAGTATCGCGTTGAGTACGGTCACTGTCGAAAACGACGGCAGTTTCACAGTACCGGTCACCATCCCAGCAGTGGATCCAGGCAACTACAACATCGTGGCTAGAGATGCCGTCTCCTCGAGCGCCGTGGCCTTTACCGTTGTAGAACAGGAATCTGATGAAGTTGAGCTGTCGCTGAATCTCTACCCGGGTGCAGGCCCCGTGGGAACACAATTTAATCTTTCCGGCGGTGGATATACCGAAAATGGCAACGTCGAAATTTCGATGGCCCCACAGGGTGGGGAGAGTATCGTATCTACAACTACGCAGGCTGATGGGGGCGGATGGATTAGCGATGCCACGCTGACAGTCCCCAGTGATGCCACTGCCGGTCTCTACGACGTGAGTGCGACTGACGAAGAAACCGGAGAAACACAAACGGCTGTCTTCAACGTAACGAACGCCACACTAGAGATTGACCCGAAGACCATTTCCGAAGATGACTTCCGTGACAGGGGTGTGACGCTCACCGTTGCCGGTCTGGAAGCTGAAGAATCTGTCGAATTCCACTTCGGTGGCCCCTATAGCTCGATGCCAGACCTTGAAGGTGAAGCCACTGCCGACACCGGTGGTGTGGCCGAGTACGTTGTCACCGGTGGAGAGAACATTTACGTCGGAACATATAACGTTACCGTGCGGCAAGCGGAATCTCAGGCAGCCGTAGTCTATGGCCAGTTCGAAGTCACCAGCGAGGATCCGCAGGTCAATGCATACCCTGCTGACCCCACTGAGGATGGCGCAGTACGCCAGGGTGAAACGCTTATCGTTACTGGGTACAACGTGACTGCGGACGCCACAGTGACAATGGACTTTGGCATCGACGGTGTAGACGCCGTCCAAGTTGAGACCGATGATAGTGGCTACTTTGGCGTCGAGTTTGATGTGCCGCTGACCACCGTGCTCGGTGATAAAGAAGTAACCGTCACCGACAACGAGACCGACGCGGTGGGAACCGATAGTTACACTGTTGCGCAAGCGGATGAACCGGTGATAGGACTTGACACTGAGCAGGCATATCCTGGCGATGATATCCGAGTGACCGGTGCCGGATTCAGCCCGGCCGCTCC
>DATBUL010000020.1:0-3705 GCA_036516115.1 Enteractinococcus sp.
TCCATCGACCCGGCCGCCGCCAGCTTATTCGCCACGGCAGCCGCATCCACGATCATTGATTCAGACTGGTCATATTCTTCGATTGTCATGCTTCTCCTATCACTGTGTTTCTATCAGTTGACTAGAAGAGTTACACAATCTTTCTGACAGGCCCTGGTGCACCACCGAAAACGCTGCGGCCTGGGGTGCGCTGTTAGCCCGGATCCCGGCCCCAGCCGTCGTGGTGAGCGATGGTGTGTTTTGTCAATTAGAAGTCGGCCATTAAAGCGATAAGAATCCGGCCACTTTGGCAGGGTTTCCTGCCAAAGTGGCGATAAGGGGTTATTTCATTAGGGCGTTTTTCACGCGGTAGGATTCTCCGCGGAATTGCAGTAGGCGGCCGTGGTGGACGATGCGGTCGATGACGGCGGCGGCCATGGTGTCATCGCCGAAGATGGTGCCCCAGCGGGCGAATGCCAGGTTGGTGGTGATGATTAGGCTGCGTTGTTCATAGCCGTCGGCGATGACCTGGAATAACAGCCGGGCGCCTTCGGCGTCGATAGGCAGGTAGCCGAATTCATCCAGCACTAGCAGGTGATTGCGGGCTAGGGCGGTGAGTTCTTTATCTAACCGGTTGTCGTCTTTGGCTCGGCGTAGGTACATCACCAGTGAGGCGGTGGTGAAGTAGCGGGCCCGGTAGCCCTGGTTGCAGGCGGCTGCGGCTAACGCGATGGCTAAATGGGTTTTGCCGGTGCCCACATCCCCATAGAGGACCAGGTTCTGGGCTTGGTCGAGGAAGTCGAGGTCAACGAGGGGTTGTTTGCCGTAGTCCGGTGGGAAGTGGACGGCCGTCCAGTCATAGCCTTCAAGGCTTTTCAGCGCGGGTAGTTTGGCTGCTCGCAGCAATCGATGGCGTCGGGAGATTTGGCGGGATTCGACTTCAGCGGCTAACAGCCCGTGCAAGTATTCGCGTTGTTTGGGAGTGCCGCGTTCAGCCCAGTCGGTCAACACGGCAGTCGTCAGTGAGGATTGCCGGCCCAGGGTGACGATCTCATCAATGGTGATGGTGGTCATGCAGTAACCTCCCGTCGGGTCAGTTGGTCATAGACGCCCAAGTCGATCACCGATGCGACCGGTTCGCTGCCTTGGGCCATCCGGCGCGCTAACATCCCCAGTGCCTCGTGCCCGGGGTCATCACCGGTGGTGATCAGCTGGGTGGCCGCACTGGTGGCCGTGGCGAAATCCGTGGCTTGGGCTGCCTCGTGCAGACTTTCAAACAGCCGGCGCCGGTCTGATGTTGCCGCCGTGTCTAACCAATCGCGGATCGGATCATCCACCAGTCGGCGCACTGGTGAGTGACTCCAGGAGCCGGGTTTGGCCATCAGCAGCGGCAACAGGGCTGCGGGTTCAAAAATGGTGCCCTCGTGGCGGCCAAACACCCGCTGAAATGTGACCACCGGATGAGCGTCTTCATCCAGGATTTCGATCGTGTTGGCACGGATCCCCACGGTCAGGGATCGACCATGGAAACTGGGCCCGGCCGCATAGGTATTGGCTTCGACTTGAATATAGCCACGGCGATCGGCTTTGCGTGGTTCATACCGGACTGGATCAAATCCAATACCCGGTAACGGCAAACACGCGGTGCGGTCCTGGGCAAACAACTCGCCAATG
Organism: Enteractinococcus sp.; assembly: GCA_036516115.1. GTDB lineage: Bacteria > Actinomycetota > Actinomycetes > Actinomycetales > Micrococcaceae > Yaniella. The sequence continues at coordinate 1,654 of DATBUL010000020.1, forward strand.
GGCACCCCATGACGGTAATGATCTGCTGCAGCCAGGTCATCACACCGAGCCAACAACATCGCATTGAGCGCATCCAAGGACGTCACTTCCGGCTCGGGCACCAGCAGGTTGCGCCGCAAGAACCCTACCGCGTTTTCCACGCTGCCTTTCTCATGACCCGAATCGGGATTGCAATACCGGGAATGAGCACGGTAATGCAGTCGGAAAGCTGAAAACAAGGACGTTTCGATCACCTGTTTTGCCACCCGTTTGCCAATCCCGGTGGCATTATCAAACACCATCATCGTGGGTACCGCCCCAATATGTTCAAAAACGGTGCGTAGCCCATGGCAGACACATTCGGCGGTTTCTCCGCGATACGCTTGGGCATAGCGCATATTAGAAAATGGAAACGTCACGATCAGCACGTGTAACACCGTGCGCACCCCGGCAAGGATGGCTTCGGCTTGGCCGAAATCCACCTGAATGGTCCCAGGCGGCCACTCCAACTCCGAAAACCCCTCTGACACCGGACGATGCGCGGCTCGCCACCGCTTCACGACCCGCTGAACCGGCGAATACGAACCCGTATAGCCGTGCTCGGTCACCAGCCGATCAAAGACCCGCCGGGCAGTGTGACGTTGTTTATGCCAGCGGCCTTGGTCTTCGGTCAGCCATTGGTCAATGATCGGCTCAAACGCGGCCACCACCGACCCACCAGGGCGCTTCACCGGTGCCGGCGGTTTCGGCGAGAAGTCTTGTTGAGCACTATATTTGGCCACCGAATCACGGCTAACACCTAAGCGCTTGGCAATCTCACGCTGAGACCACCCTAATTCGGTCAATTCTCTGATATCTTCTTGTATCGGCATGGGCACCGTCATGGACTTTCTAGTTCCTCTCCCGCGCTGCCGTTGGGTGAAAAGATAGCAGCGCTTGAGGAACTCATATACCAGGACAGACGGTGCCCATCGCTGTATTTCGTAACAGCGATACACACGCATCTACGCATCTGGTGATCAACTGGACAACACCACACAATAAACATGTGGAGAACTGGCCGGATTCTTACCGCTCTTTTGGCCGGAAACCAGCCGCTGAACTGGCTGGATTTCCCTGCTCATCTGGCCTGCATCTAGTTGATCACAAACAGATGGCGGCGCAGGCCTCGCCAAAGCCCTTCGAACCGCCTGGCCAGACACTGCCATCCAGCGGTGTCTGGTGCATATTCAACGCAACGTCCGCCGGCATCTGACCCGCCGACCACGCACCACACCCGGCAAACACCTGGCCAAACTCAACTACACGCTGACCAAAATCCACACGTTAGACGAAGCCGCCGAATGGATGGCGGCGTTAGCCACCTGGCACTCCGACCACCGCGTGTTTTTGAACCAAAAGACCTACGCCACCGACCCGATGGCCACCACTGCGTGGTGGTGGACCCATGATCGGGTCCGCAAAGCCTACAACCTGCTAGCCACTCAAGCCCGCAAAGGCACGCTCTTTCAATACCTGCAACCCGAGCTGCTGGACCAGGTGCAAGCACCGGTGTCTTCTACGACCAACCGGATTGAAGGCGGGGTCAACGCGCCCCTACGTCAGATGCTGCTAACTCACCGCGGGATGCGTCTGCCGCGGCGCAAACGGGCCGTGGAATGGTGGCTGCACCAACACACCGACACACCAGCGCCCGTGCACACCTTCATCCAGCCACAGCACTACGACCCCAGTGCACGGGCCACACCGGTCATCGAAGAACCCATCGGCCCAGCACTGTATGATCGTGCCTTCTCCACCGAAGAAGGCATCGGCATCCAACACGGATGGAAAGGGCTCTGACCCACAAGACACGCCGGGGCCAGACACACATTTCTGCCTATAACCCCACATTTCTGCCTATAACCCTGAGATGATCGCCCGAGGAAAACAAAAAAACGACATGCATTGCGATAATGCATGTCGTTTCCCTGTGACCCCAACGGGATTCGAACCCGTGCTACCGCCGTGAGAGGGCGGCGTACTAGGCCGCTATACGATGGGGCCGCACTACGCTAGGTAGTGGGTGATCTC
>DATBUL010000021.1:0-13316 GCA_036516115.1 Enteractinococcus sp.
GCAGAGGTGCTGGACTGGCGCGGTGTTTTGGCCGTGTTAGCGCTTATTGCGGTCATCGTGTGGTTGCTGTCCGTGGTTGCCGTGCCGGAATCATTACCACGTGACCAACGAGCCCAGGGTTCAGTATTTGGCGCCTATAGATCGATCTTTACGATCCTGGCCAACCCGGTCTTCTTCTTGTGCACGATCAGCTTTTGCTGCGCCTTTGCCGCCATGATGGCATATATTGCCGCGTCACCCTTCGTCGGGCAGTCGATACTGGGCATGGGACAGTTGCCATATGCACTCAGCTTCGCTGCAGCCGCTTCAGCGATCATCCTGGCCAACCTCATCAACTCACGGCTAGCAGTGCACCGCGGGGTTGGCACGATGTTTCGGCTCGGTTCGGTGTTGCTCATCATTGCTGCGGCATCGTTTGTGGTGATGGAAATTACCAATAGCCTGTCGGTGCCGGGGTTCGTCGTGACCGCATTTGTGCTGACCGCTGGGACAGGTTTGACGATGTCGAACTCCAACGCGCTGGGGCTAGCGGAAGCTACCCCTTCAACTCGTGGCGCAGGTGCAGCCGTGCTGGGTGCAGCACACTTTCTTTTGGCGTCGTTGGTGACACCGCTCGTTGGGGTGGCTGGGGAACATTCAGCCACCCCAATGGTGGTGATTATCGCTGTGCTCGTGACGATCTCCGTAGCGACCGGAGCGCTGGCCCGACGGAAGCTTAGAACTCGCTAGGATCGCTGATAGAGGCTTTGGGCAGCTTCGGTGAAGAAGCCGAGAGCTTGTGTGGTGAGCTCGGCATCGAGGTGTGCCTCCATGGAGGCTGTTGACGAAGCAGCCAGTAGTCGTTTCGACATCATCATGCCGTAGGTATCAAAGCTCGCCATATGCTCGCCCATCGCTTGGGCGGCCGCAACGACGTCGTCTTCAATGGCCGTGACTAGCCCGAGTTCAAGAGCCTTTTGTGCATCGTATTCACGGCAGTTGAGGATCATGTCGGTGGCGTGCGGCAGACCGATGATGCGGGGGAGGAACCAAGACAGGCCGAGGTCTCCACCTGAAATGCCCAGTTTGACGAACGGCGCAGAGAATACCGCTGACGGTGAGGCCAGACGGATATTGCAGGCGGCAGCAAAGGAGATGCCCGCACCGACCGCCCACCCATTGACCGCCGCGATGGTCGGTTGGTTGACTCTGGCCAGTGCGCGAACAAACTCGATGGCGTAGCTCAGGGCTTTGGAAGCTCGGTTCGCAGGGTTGGTTTCCTTGCTCCAGGGTGTATCTTCGCCACCATCAAAACGGTTTTTCAGATCCAACCCGGCAGAAAATGCCTTGCCGGCACCGGTGAGTACGATGACTTTCACGTCTGGGTTATCAGCCAGTTCGTGGATGCCTGCGGTCCATTCAGTCAGAATTTCGGCGGTGATGGCATTCATGGATTCGGGACGATTCAGTGTGGCGGTTCCGACGCCGTTGTGGACGCGTAGTTCGATAGTCATGGAGCTCCTAGTGATGTGGTGAACCTCGTCACAACGTTGTACCATACCTGACGCGCTGACCCTGCAATCACACTTGAAGTCTGAGGAGTGATTGTTGATATCTGTTAGCGAGCACAGGATCACCTTCAACAGGCTCGGGTAACTATGGGAGAGTGTTCTGCGAGCTGACTTGGAGAACAATACCGCGGCCCCAAATGCTCAACCGATCTGGCTGCTCGGGGTGCGAATCCTTTTGCGAGATCTCGTGCGGTAAGGACGCATCTGTGGCCTGAATATTGGTCAGAAGTCGTGAATGAACACGAAATCGATCCTGATGCTGAAGGGCAAAGTGACCGATGACACTAGTCAGGCGGGAACGTGAGCGACAATAGGGCATGTATTCCGATTACTTGCGCCGCTAAAGTTAATTTCATCAGCATGACCATGTTGATTACTTGAAGGACCTCACACAAGGAGGAACGATGGGATTTCTAGGATGGATCGTGTTAGGCCTGATCGCAGGCGCGATAGCAAAAGCGATTATGCCAGGTGAACAAGGCGGCGGCTGGCTAGCCACCTTGCTGCTAGGCGTCGTTGGTGCAGTCCTTGGCGGCTGGATCGGGTCAATTGTGTTCGGTGTCGGGATCGAAGAGTTCTGGTCCCTGGCGACGTGGCTATTGGCCATCGGTGGAGCACTCATTGTTTTGGTCATCTGGGGTGCCATCACCCGCAACAGAGCCAAATAGCCACCGATAATTTCTGAGACGTGAAACTCAGAGACTCTCAAAACGGATCGGCGTGAACCAGTAGGGTTCACGCCGATCCGTTTTATCGATGATTTCTATTACTTGGTCAACTGTTCTTCAGTTCGTGACGGGTGTGAGCGTGTCCGTGACGTTGGTGCATGCTATCCGGTCGTGGATGGCCACCCCGTTTCCGAAGGCGGCACTGCCCACCATCGCTCCAAGTAGCGTGTACGTGGCAACGGTAGCCCCAATCGTCCAAGCATCGCGTTGCTCGAACCCACCGAAGGCAGCGCCCACGGCTACGGTGTGTCCCAGTTGCCACGGCAGACCAATCTTCAAAACGTTCCGGAGTGCAGCCCTCCCAAAGCTCAGCGAGCCGCCGTGGATATCTTCGACGCGCAGGTCATAACGTTGTTTGCCTGCCGTGGAAGCGCTTGGACCGGCCTCGGCACGTGCAGCGAGCACAGTGGCAAGCAGCGGAGGAACGGCACTGACGGCAAGCACGAATGAACGACTTGTGCCCCACCCTTTCTTCTGGGCGATGAAGCCTACTGGCACCATGGTTGCTGCGAGGCCGACATATCCTAATGAATCGCGCAGATAGGCTTTACCACGTCGAGTGGTCAGTCGATGTACTGTGAGCATGCTGTGCGCTCCTCGGGACAAAGTAGCTTCTACGCGACATTACGGCTCGGGAAGGGGACGTCAGCAACGTTGCAGAGTCGTTGATACGCCTTCGACATATATAGTGCATAGCCTAGTGTCGCGAGCGTGCCTCCGATACCGGCCACGGAGAATTCAACGAGCCAAGAGACCTCATTGTTGAGGGCGAGCACCCCTGCCCAAGTGGCGCTGGCCATGGCAATCGGTCCGAGCAGATAATCGATTTTCCGGTTCAAGATATGCGCTATCGGTAAGAAATGAGCGCCGATCACAAAGATCACCAGGGGCAATACCCATCGGCCTTGACCCAATATCAACAACACGATTGTTCCGATCATCCAGATCGGATGAGTAACGCTGTTAAGAATCCCCATCTGTTTCCCAATGCGTGCATTTTATTCGGTGTCATCGTTGGGAAACGACATTGCATGGCGGACCTGAACGATGCCCCGAGCCACGAAGAAGACAGCCAGTAACACTACCGCGCCGAAGGCAATTCCACCGGGAAGTCCCCAGGCAAATGGCCACCATATGGAGTACAAAACTGCGTAGCTACTGATGACGATCGGAAAGTACGAATTGGCCCGTGCCACAGCTCCGAATCCATGTGGGACACGCTGTGTTGCTACTGCTGGCATTGAGGTCACGGTAGCATTCAAGCAGATTCCCGGACTTTCCGCCCGACTCGCTGACGTGCGTCGTGTTTAGCCCCGCAATGAATCACACTCTCTGGATACGAGCGCAGGCAGAGACCTTCTTCTCGGATCTTCCGTTGAACAATCTCTGGATCGTGGAAACAGCAACGATATGGGTGCACGTTTTAATCGAGGTTGGTTGCGAACTCAGCGAACTGACACCTGAGTATGGTGGACGCCAACGACGATAAGACTGAAGTGCTGAACCGATAGAGAATGAGCCAGGGGATTCGCTGAACCGATAGAGAATGAGCCAGGGGATTCCGATGGCGAATTTTATCCTGCTCCATGGTGCTGCATCGACGGGTTGGCTGTGGCATAGGGTCGTGCCGGAGCTTCAGCAGTCCGGTCACAGCACTGCCGCGCCAGATTTGCCTGCTGAAGATCCGACCGCGGACCTCCACACTTACGTTGAAGTCGCCCGTAATGCGGCAGCAAAGTTTGAGAGACAACCCGTCACCGTTGTAGCTCAGTCGATGGCCGGTTTCATGGCACCAGTGTTGGCCACGCTGCGAGCAGTGCAACGGATTGTCCTGGTCGCACCGATGATTCCGCTTCCTCACAAAACAGGTCTGAGATGGTGGGAAGCCACAGGCCAGCCTGCAGCACAACGTGAGTATCTTGAAGGCCTCGGATATTCTGCTGCAGACGCTAACGATCCCGAGATCATATTCATCCATGATTTCGACGATGAACTCAAGGCAGCTTCCCTCGCGCACGTGACTGACCAACAGGCGGGTCCTTTGCTGACACCCTGCCCCTTTGCTACGTGGCCAAAGGTACCTACTCACGTGGTTGCGGCCGAATCAGATCGGCTCTTCCCGCTGGACTTTATGGTCCAACAGTCAAAGCAGAGTCTCGGTATCACACCGGATGTCATTCCTGGAGGACACATGGCTGCACTGAGTCAGGCTGGTGCACTGGCGGAGCTACTCGTGCGCTATGAATCCAGTGGCGACCCCACGGCCGCTTAGATTTATTAGGGCAGTTTTCGATTTCAGGGTTTTCGGTATGACGTCTGCCTTTGTCTTGACTGTGTGGAGACAAAGATTCGAAAATTGATGTGAATCACCTCAGTATCTACACGGGCCGTTGCGGTCAGAGTGACAGGCTCTGATTCGACGGCAAGGAAAGCAGGCCCCAATGCTGACTGTGACTACTCGAGAAGCCGTGCGCTCACCAGGCTCCCATACTGCGCTATTTACTGGTCGCGAGCACAATGCGGATGTCTCATTTTTCTGGGTAGATGAACCCACTGGTGGTGAACCAGAATTTCACTGGCATCCCTATGCCGAAACCTGGGTGGTGCTCGCAGGAGAGGTTCGCGTTGAAACTCAAGACGATCAACTTCTGGCTTCAGCGGGGGATATCGTGACTGTTTCTGCAGAGACAGTGCATCGTTTCCGGAATGATGGAGAAGTCAACCTGCGGATGGTCTGTATTCATCCCTCACCCGAGATCATCGAAACGCTCATCTGAGCTCACTGTCGTTCGGCAAAGAATGCAACCATAAAAAAGATCGGCATGAACATCTGCTGGTTCATGCCGATCTAACTGGGGTGAGTGACGGGGATTGAACCCGCGACCTTCTGGACCACAACCAGACGCTCTGCCGACTGAGCTACACCCACCATAATGAGCTCATGCTCCTAGGTGATTGCCGTTAGGCAACGCGTTCTACTATAGCCCAGTTTTCTTGATTTGCCTAATCGTGGTCCCGGACGAGTTCCGGTTCAACATAGAGCACCAACTCGTCACGGATTTTGCGTGCTTCATCGATGCTGGGACCTGGGGGAGGGACCATGATGGCTTCCCGGTAGTAGCGCAGTTCGTTGATTGAGTCAGTGATATCGCCCAGGGCGCGGTGGTTGCCGAGCTTTTCTGGTGCCTTTTCGTAGGCGGAGGGGTACCAGCGTTTGGCAAGTTCCTTGATGGATGAGACATCGACGATGCGATAGTGCAGGTGTGCTGCCAGATTCGGCATTTCCGCAAACAAGAATCGCTGGTCTTGGCCTACCGTATTGCCGGCCAGCAGGGCTTTGCGGGGTTCTGGGCAGTACTTTTTGACGTACGCTAAGAGCTGCTCTTCGGCTTCGGCTGCACTGACTCCGTGTTCCCACTGTTCGGCGAGTCCGTTATTGCGGTGCATCTCGACGACCACCGGATCCATCTGGTCCACGGCAGCCTGCGGTGGTTTGATAATGATATCGATGCCGTCATCCAAGATGTTCAGATCAGCGTCTGTGATGATGATTGCCACTTCGACCAGGGCGTCCACGCCGGGGTAGAGACCGGTCATCTCAGCATCAAGCCACACCAGGTTGCGGTCTTGGTCTTTGGATGCCGCAGAGGCCGGTTCGAAGGGTTCGGGTACTTTTGTGTTCTCCAAGATATTTCTCCTACCTAAGGTGTCGAAGTTTAGCCTACCGATGTCCGGTGATACATTTATCCCCAACGTCATTGATATCAAACTGACCGAATGAAAGCCGTTGATGACCACCTTGGAAAATGCCCGCGACCGGGGCACGAAGATGCATGCCTGGCCCGCCATTGTTGTGGGCTTTGTGGGTTCCGTTGTGCTCACGATTGGGTCTTGGTCGGTTGGCTGGGTGGCATCGAACTCCGGTATTAACTCCGCTCATTGGCTCGCCCCGTTCCGGACCACCGAGCTCGGGGTGACGATCGGCACGATTCTGCTCACCCTCGGAGCCTGGGGGATGATCTGGGGTTGGTTACGGTTAGGTCGCGTCTTACGGCGTCCTGCCCAAGAATATCGAGGGAAATACGAATTCGCAGCAGGCGGCATGCGCATCACGAACTGGGCGGTAGCGATTTGGTCGCTACCGCAATTCTTTGCCCTGACAATCTTCTCTCGGGACATGCTGGCCTACCTAAACCAGGGGCGCCAGGTTCTGGCCGGACAAAACCCATACGCCCAGGGCATCTCGAATCTGCCGAACTGGTTCCAGCTGGGCACCGACACCATGTGGGCCGAGGACGCTACCCCCTATGGGCCGATGTTCTTATGGATCGAGGCCGCTGTCGTTGGCATCACCGGCGTCGATCAGCCCGACATCGCGATCTTCTTGTTCCGCCTGGCCTCACTGGCCGGGGTCGTGTTGATCATGTACTACGTGCCAAAGCTTGCCGAGATGCAAGGCTGGGACCCGGCGCGCGCCCAATGGATCTCAGCGGCCAACCCGTTGTTTATCATCTCGTTTATCGCCTCCGGGCATAACGACTCGCTCATGGTCGGTTTCATGGTCGCGGCTATCTACGCGGTATGGCGCGGCCACGGGCTGTTGGCGGTCCTGTTGATGAGCGTGTCGATCGGCATGAAGGTCATCTCGATCGTCTTGCTGCCCTTCATCGGGTTGTGGTGGGCCGGTCGCAACGCCTCGTGGCTGAAAATCTTCTGGTACTGGTTCATGACCTTGGGTATCACCGTCGTGATTATGCTCGGTGTTGGCTGGCTCAATGGGTACGGGCTGGACTGGATCAGAGTCATCGCTGGGACGGGGTCGATCTGGAGTTTCTGGTCACCCGTGGGTGCCGGAGGAGAGCTACTGCGGGTCGCCGTAGTCGAACTTGGCCTGGGCGATGGGGAATGGGTCATGCCCACCGTCCGACTGGCCGGACGGATCCTGTCGGTGCTCATTGTGCTCGTGTTGATGTTTGTGGGGACCTACGATCAAATTCTGGCTCGTGCGACCTGGTCGTTTGCCGCGATCGTCGTGCTGTCCCCGGTCATTCACCCGTGGTATCTGCTCTGGCTGCTCCCGCTGTTTGTCATGTTGGGGATCAAATCCAATTGGCAACTGCGCTGGGTCATCTTCACCGTCGTGTTCTTCACCGCCTACGGGGCCGGCGATCAATTGTATATCTGGCAGTTCCTCGAACTTCGGCGTGAGATGGAACTGCTGTCGTGGGCGGTGTCGCTCGTGGTGGCAGTGTGGGTGCTGTACTTTGATCCGTGGACCTCACCGATGTTTCGTAACGAATGGCACCTGCGGCAAAGCTGGCGTCGCGCCGTGCTGGCCTACCAGCGGTGGAAGACCAGGCGATTCTCTCGTGCCGAGGACGTATGACCAAAACGTTTACTCCGTCGCGCATCGATACCGACCCCGGGCACCACATCCGCATGGGACTGGTCGCCGCGATCATCATCATGATCGCGTCCTGGGGTGTCGGCTGGTTGCCACAAGCCCAGAACTCCTGGTTTGCCGGCACGACCGTCCTGAACCCACTGCGGGTCTGGACCGCAGGGGTGACCGTCAGCGCCATCGGCCTGGTGACCGGCGGACTGTTGTTGGTCCGATCCTGGCTACGGCTCGGCCAGGCCCTCCAGCTGCCCTACACCGTCAGCGGATCCGGTCCGAACTGGGGCGCCGCCAAAGAATCTGCGCGCAAACATCGGATCAATGACCACAAGCTGTCAGTGATCAACCGGGCGATCCGCTACTGGACCGTGCCCCTATTGTTCGCGTTTCCGATCATGTCTCGCGACGTCTACTCCTACCTGGCCCAGGGCCGGCTCCTGCACGCGGGCCTGGATCCCTACGGCGAAGGAGTCTCGTCGCTACCGGGCTGGTTCATGACGGGCGCCGACTCGCTGTGGGCCCAATCCCCATCACCCTACGGCCCGGCATTTTTGCTGATTTCACAATTCGTATGGTTTGTCAGCGACGGCGGACCCGAATGGGCCATCATGATGTTCCGCGCCCTGTTTGTGGGCGGAATGGCCATGTGCATGTGGGCCGTGCCTCGGCTTGCCCGGCGGTTTGGCGCTCGCGGCGACTGGGCCCAGTGGATCTTTATCGCCAACCCGCTGTTTGGGCTCTACATGATCGCCGGAGCCCACAACGACACCCTCATGCTGGGCCTGCTGTTGACCGGGCTGTACTTCATTCACCGCGACTGGCCACCCGAGAAGCGCCGCTGGCGAATACTGTTGGGCTTCGTGCTGCTCGGCGGTTCGATCGCCGTCAAACCACTGACGGTCCTCGTGCTGCCCTTTGCCGGTATGCTGCTGATCTGGCGACCACGCACCAGAGTCTCGTATCGTGCCCGGGTCAAAGTCTGGTTCAAATCCGTGCTGATCGTCGGCGCACTGTTGACGGTGCTCGGTGCGGTCACCGGGCTGTGGTTCGGGTGGATACCGGCCATGATGACCTCCGGCTCTGCAGCATTTCCCTATGCGCCCTTTGGTCTACTGGGTTTGGGCATCGGCTGGCTGGTCGATCTCATCTGGTCCACCGGTGTCATGCCGGTCGCCGAGGTCGTCTACAGCCTGGGCACCGTCACCATCGGGGTTGTCACCGCATGGCTGGCGCTGCGACCGCGCCCGTTCCACCCGGTGTTCGCGGCGGCACTTGCCCTGTCGACCGCCATCCTGCTGGCCCCGGTCTTCCAACCCTGGTACATCCTGTGGGTGCTACCCCTGTTTGCGGTGACGGCACGATGGCGCCCATCAGCCTCCGCGCTGCTTTATCTGCTGGTCGTCGTGCTCATCGTCGTCGGGGTCGTCGACCAACTGGCCGTTGCTCAGTGGATCCCGCTGCTTGCGCTGCGCATTTTGACCGGCGCGATCGGACTCATCGGCATCATCGTCTTAGTGTTTTTCGACCCCCAAACTCGGCGCGCTTTTCCCATCGTCCCGAAGGCTCAGTGACTCTCACCGCGGTAGCTCCTTGCGGCCTGAATGTTTTGTCTCCAGGGGTTGTCATCGCAGCCTGAATCCAGCAGTGTAAAACCATGACCTGCACGCACCAGACCCAGCCAGTACGAGACGTTATTGTGATCGGAGGAGGAGCCGCCGGACTCAGCGCCGCGTTGACGCTTGCCCGAGCCCGGCGGACCGTCACGGTCATCGACGCCGGGCAACCACGCAACGCGCCGGCCGCAAGCGCCCACGGACTGCTGGGCAATGAGGGCATCCTCCCGCTCGAATTGCTGAACCGCGGACGAGCTGAAGCCCAACGCTACGGTGCCGAAATCATCCCAGCCCACATCACAGCAGCCAGTCCTACGGATAGCGGCTACCGAGTGACCACAGACGACGGACGAGAACTGTCAGCTACCCAGCTGATCGTGACCACCGGGGTCCGTGACGTGCTCCCAGACATCGACGGGCTCAGCGCACGCTGGGGTCGAGAAGTGGTCCACTGCCCGTATTGTCACGGCTGGGAAATCCGGGACCAAACCCTGGGAGTTATCGCAACCAGCGCGACCTCGGCCCACCAGGCCGTGCTGTTTCAACAGTGGACCCAAGATGTCACACTGTATCGCAACGGCTTTGACTTCGACGCCAAGGCCCTGAGCAGACTTGCCGCCGTGGGCATCCCAGTTATCGATACCCCCATCGCAGCCGTCGAACTAACCGACGATAAAGTCAGGGGACTGCGACTGACCGACGGCCGAACCGTTGGCCTGCAAGCCATCGGGGTCTCTAGTGGTATGCGGGCAAATCTCGACGGGCTGGAGGCCCTGGGCCTGCAGACCTACGACACACCGCAAGGGACCTTCTTGGAGGCTGACGATACCGGCTACACCAATGTGCCCGGCGTCTGGGGTGCCGGTAACGTGATCGACCCAAACCTTCAACTGGGCGAATGCGCTTCCCAGGGCGCTCGCGTCGCCATTACCTTGAACAATGAGCTAATCTTCGCTCGTGCCGATGCCGCGCTCGCAGCAGCTCGGCAGACTGGCTGACCTTATCCCGTCAGAAGCTGTTGCACTGCCGGCCAGGTATTGAGCATCAGTACCACGCCGACGAAGCCGACGATCCAGGCGATGGTTGATTGGCCATTGCGCGCAAACCAAGCATCCAGGGCGTTGAGCAACGGTGTGATCAGCGAGCGCAGCAGGATCCGCCCGGACAACAGGACCAGTGCCGGTACGAGCATCACGACGCAATACGCCGCTAACAGGCCCGCACTGTGTGCCGGTGAGAGCTCCAGTGCCGGGGCGCTGGCCGTCAGCAGTCCGATCGCTGCCAGGTACGGCAGCATGGTGGCAACCTCCAGGGCCCCGGCCGTCAAGGCGATCGTCATCAAACTGACCCGCCCGCGTTCTACCACCGTTGTTGTGTACACGCTCGCTGCGGGCTGGGCAGCGGGAGGGTCTTCGACAGCGGTGGCCCGCCAGGCCGCCAAGCGCGCATAGACACCTGTGTTTCCGTTACGACTGGTGGCCTGTTGGGCCGTGGCAAAAACCTTGGGTGGTTCCAGCACAAAGCTCAAGACCAGCAGTCCCAACCCGATCACGAATCCGGCGGCCATGACCAGCGGATGACTCCAGTCAATGTGCAGCCGGGCGGTCACCAGCTGAGCACCGAACAACAACACGAAGCCCACCACAAAATAAAAGCCCCCAATGGTGGCCAGATACAATATCACTCTGCCAGTCCGGAGCCGACCCGGTGCCATGAGCAACCACACGGGAATGGCCAGGGTGCCAAAACTCAGCGAATCAATCAGGGCTAACCCGGCCAGGATAGGCAAGAGTACGGGCAACGACGTCACAATGTTCAAGTCCATGTCTCAAAGTTATGCACGGCCGGACAGTTTGCCATCGGCCTTTGGTCTGGACTGCCCCTCTATCTTTGGATAGATACCGCAACACCAGCCCCCATGGAATACTAAAGACATGACCGTGCGATCACTCATCACCCGGCTGACGCTGCGAGACCAGACCAGCACCATCCACGACATCGTCTCCGCAGTTGTGATCTTCATTCTCGGGATGATCCTGCTGGCACTCGGCGTCCATGCCTTCGATCAGTTTCCAGTACTGGTCCCCTTTAGGGCAGAAGAATTGCACTGGTGGCACAGCGTCCCACTGGCGCTAGCCTCAATCGCCACCGGTTACCAAACGCGCTACCCCCTGGGCGTGTTCTACGCGATCACGGTCTGTTTGCTGGTCGACATGGCCCTCGGGTTGCATCTGGCCGTGCTGATCCCATGGGCCAATACCGTATACAACGCTGGCCGCTATACCCCGGGAACCCGGTTGCGCTGGCTGCTGCTGGCCTTCAATGCGCTGGTGTTCTGCTGGATCTGGGTGTTCAGCGGGGAGATCGCAGCGGCACTCAACGGGCTACTCCAGATCGCGCTCACGTCGTTGATTGCGGTCTGGTGGGGCAGCGAAGTCCGCCGCGGTGACGAACAAACCGAAGCCGAACGACTCAAGTCGCTGGCTGCCCGACGTCGGGAGGAACACGAACGACAAGAACTGCTGCGTCGACAGCGCGCCGATCTTGCCGCCCAGTTGCACGACACCATCTCCTCGCACCTGTCGACGATCTCGATCTACACCGCCGGAAGCCTCGACGCACCGCGTGACCCGGCCAGAGACACCGAAGTGCTCACCGAAATACGCCACGCCTCACTTGCGGCGCTGAGCCAGATGCGCGAACTCATCGACGTGCTACGGACCTTCGCCGACGACGACCACACCGTGCCTGCAGGCCCGCCCAGCGTTGCCCAGATGCTCCAGCGTCTGCAAGCGGCAGGGCTGACCATCACCATGACCCAGGAAACGCAGGCCACCCTGCGAAACACGGTGGACGCCGTAGACACCTCTGAAACCCGAGCGGTATCTCACGTGCTGCAAGAAGCCCTCACGAACGCGCTCAAACACGGCGACGGAACCGCCACCATCCACTGCGAGACCACCTCGGATCGTCTCTCTTGCACCGTGTGGAACCCACTAGCCGATTCCATGGAGCCTCTCATGGCGAAACAATCGGAAGAACTCTCCGGTGGCTTAGGTCTAGGCGCGATGGCCACCGTCATCCATCACACCGGTGGGCTCTTCGCCGCCGGCACCACGGCAGATGCAGGCACACACCATTGGGAAGTCCGTCTCGACATCCCCATCACCCAGCAGCATCACGCTACACGGGACCAAGGAGTTAACGCCCAATGATTCGGGTGCTCATTGCAGATGACCACGCCGCCATTCGCGCCGGCCTGCGCATGATGCTCACCGCAGCCGAGGACATTGACGTGGTCGGAGAAGCCGCTGACGGCCAAGCAGCACTGCACAATGCGCTCGCAGTCCGACCCGATGTGGTGCTCATGGATTTACAAATGCCCAACGTCGACGGCATCGAAGCCACCCGACAACTCGCAGCCGAAGGCATCAATGTGCTGGTGTTGACCACCTATGACCACGACGACTACGTCTTCGGGGCGGTTCGTGCCGGCGCTGCAGGATTCTTGCTGAAAACCGCCGAAGCCGCCGACATCATCCGCGCGATTCAACGCGTCGCCGCGGGCCAGGGCAGCATCGCCCCGGAAGTCAGTCGTCGCCTGCTGGCCGCCGTGGCCGAAACCTTGACGACGAACGACCCGCAAGTTACTCGAAGTGATGACCTTGGACTGACCGAACGCGAGCTCGATGTGTTGACGCATATCGGTCACGGCCACACGAATAAAGCGATCGCCAAACGCTTGGGCATCACCATCGGGACGACAAAATCTCATGTGTCACATATCTTGGACAAGCTCGGCGTCGAATCCCGAACCCAAGCCGCCATTGTGGCACGCGATGCCGGACTGTTAGAACCATGAAAAAACCGGCACTGACTCGGTGTAGAACCTTGTCAAGTGCCGGTTTTGCTGCGCCCCAGGAGGGACTCGAACCCCCGACCTACGGATTAGAAGGCCGTTGCTCTATCCAGCTGAGCTACTGAGGCAACAGAGCACAGTGTACCTAAAATGTTGTCCACATCCCTA
>DATBUL010000022.1:0-55001 GCA_036516115.1 Enteractinococcus sp.
CCTGTGCTCCTAGCGACGATGGAACGTCTTGAACACTTCAATCGCCAATATCGTGAAACAGCGCTGGCTGCGCTACTGTCCTGGTGTGAAGCCGCTGCGAGCTCAGCACTTGAGCAGCTGCGGGCACCCTTTCGGCACATAGCGCTGGCACGTCTAGCAGACGAGTCTCACTCCACGGGGCGACTCATCACCGCCAATCTCAGAGCATTAGAGGTCGCAGTACAACAACCTCCACCGCTGACCATCGAGTCGGAGTTGGCCATTCATGAAGCGCTCATGCGCGACAGCTGGCCCAGTCAGGCGGGCCGGATACGAGACCAGACCGTGTGGATTGGCGGACATTCGCCGGAGACGGCAGTCTTCGTTCCACCAGACCACACTCAGGTGCCACAGGCCTTTCAGGACCTGGAGAAATTTCTGCAACGTACCGATCTGGATCCGATCACCCACGCTGCGATCGCGCACGCCCAGTATGAGACCATCCATCCTCACACCGATGGCAATGGCAGAACTGGCCGGGCCCTCGTGATCAGCCAGTTATCTGCAAGTGGCGCATCCCCTGACCTTGTGATCCCCATTTCGGCGGGCCTCTTAGCCTCTCGGACCTCGTATATCGAAGCACTCACCCAATACCGCCACGGTGATCCGATCCGCATCACTGAAGTGTTCACCTTCGCCATCCAGCACGCGATTGATGCCGCCCAACGCCTCCACCAAGCCGTACAGGTCATCGAAGATGATATCTGTGCCAGTGCAACGCGTGTCACGTGCAACCTGCAACGGATTGCACGGCTCTGCACGCGCGAACCGGCTTTTACCGTTGTCAGCGTCACCGCGCTGGGTGTGCCAACAGCCAGTGCATATCGTTTGCTGCAACAACTCGTCACCCATGGACACCTCACACCAGAAACTAAAATTCGAGGACAGTCCGTCTGGTCAGTGCCAGCCCTGACTACCGCTCTTGATCGCTTCATCACGCGGAGCAACCGGGAGTGAAGACACGCTATTGGATCTGAGGCAGGACGGCCTGGGCGATGAGGAAGTAAATTACTAAACCGGTCGCATCGACGAAGGTCGTGATGAACGGGTTCGAGAAGACTGCCGGATCCACCTTCACGAATTTGGCGATCAACGGCATCATCCCACCAATACTGGCGGCCACGGTACACACCGCCAGTAGCGTCAGCCCAATGACCAGCCCAACATCGAAGTCATAGATCAGCCCGGTGATGCTAAAACCTAACACGCCCAGCGTGAGTCCCAATAAGGAGCCGGTGCGCACTTCAGTGGCCAAGACCCGCAGAATATCGCGTGGCTCCAAATGATCCAGCGCGATGGCCCGCGTCACCGTTGTCGCGGCCTGGTTACCAGTGTTCCCGCCGGTACCAATCAGCAATGGCACGAATAGCGCTAGGATCGTGACCTGCGCCAGGGCGTCTTCAAAAATTTCCAGCACTTGAACGGTCAGCGTGGCACCCAGCGCTAAGACGAGCAGCCACACGATACGACTCCTGAATAACCGCAGCACCGGGGTTGCTAAGTACGGGCGTCGGATGGGTTCGACACCACCCTGCCGGGAGACGTCTTCGGATTCTTCATACTCTAAGATCCGTACCGCATCATCCAGAGGGAAGATCCCAACGAGCCGGTGTTCCTCATCGACAATCGAAACGGCCAAGGTGCCGCGGCGAGCAGCCCGTCGGGCGACTTCTTCGACGTCGTCGGTGGCTTGGGCGGTCACCGCAGGACGGAGCAGATCTTTGATCAGCACATCCGGGTCACTGTTCATCAGCTGACGGAGCCGGACTTTGCCCACAATTGTGCGTCCCTCATCAACCACCGGCAAATAGTACACCGACTCGGCCGAGGAGAGCTGGTCGTGGACCCGTTGCATCGCTTCTTCCACCGTGAGCCATGGATAAAGCTGGACGAAGCGTGGACTCATCCGTCGTCCCACCGAGTCCTCGGGATAGCCCAAAAGTTCGGCGGTTTCATCTCGCTCATCGACATCGAGACCTTTGAGGACTCTAGAGGCCACCTTCGCCGGGAGCTCATCGAGCAGTTCCACGCGGTCTTCAGGGTCCAGGCCCCGAAAGATTTCGACGGTATCGGTGTCTTGCAGGGCGGTGAGCAGATCGCTCCGCGACGCCGGCGATAACGCCTCAAATACCTCAAGGGCGATATCCTTTTCCAACAGACGGTAGACAATGGCCCGCCGTCGTTTCTTGAGGCGTCCCATTAAGTGTGCAAGCTCTGCGACAGATAAGGCGTTGAGCTCAGCGGCCAAATCGGCAAACTCGGCTTCAGTGGAGTTCTTGGTGATGCGCATAACGCGGTTACGCAATGCGGTGTGCACGGCTGGGACCATGGCAGCCTCTTTCTATCGGGCGGAGTCAGCTTCAGGTCAGATACTCAAGGGACCGGTTTCACGCTAGCAGTACAGGCGGTGACCTGGGTGAAGACACAGCAAAGCGGTCCGACACCCAACAGGTCAATGGGCGTCGCACCGCTTTGTGGATGAGGTCCTGACAACGATCAGGACACGTTAGTTGGCGTCGGGATTAGTCCTCGACGTGGATGGCCAGCGCTGCACGATCGGCAACTTCCAGATCGCTGATGTATTCGGCCGGGCCGGTTTCTTCGGCTTCGATCATGTTGTTGGCAAAAAATTCGACGAGCTCTTCGCGAGCATCCAATGGCAGCACGCCGGCGACGTACTGATCTGGGCGCACGATGACTATCGCGCCGTCGCGGCTGATTTCCCGGTCACGGAAGATATCGCGGCCGTGGCCCGAAGCGAAGATCTGGTTGATATCGATCAGACCGTATGGAACCTTGACCGGCTTGAACGCATCCGGAACATCGTATGGTTCGACTTCGGTGTAGTCCTGCTGGTAGATGACCTTGGTATCGAAGATCGCATCGGTATCACCATCGGCTCGGGTGTATTTAACGCGAGGCGATGCAGGGTCTTCTTGCCACCACTGGGCAAAGTCAGCGGTTGGGGTGCCTTCCAGGGCAGGTGCTGCGGCGTCGGCGAAGACATAGACGCGCCAGCGGCCGTCGGCTTCGTGGAAGTGACCCAGGTGGCGCCAGCGGTTGTCCGCACGACGGATGACTTCGGCGGATTTGAAGCGCTTACCGACCGGGTAGCCTGGTGCCAGGTCCTGGTGCTCGGTGCCCATCGTGATGAGGTTTTGTGTGTATTCCGTCATGAAGCCGGCGGGGAATTCGAAGGTCTTGGTGTAGAATTCTTCGACCTCGGATGCGTCATCGCCCTGGGTGGCCATGATGCTGGACCACTGCTTATCGAAGTTGATCAAATCGTGAGCAACAACCGAACGCTCTTCGGCGTAGGTGTTCAGCAGGGTTGCAGGGGCACGGCCGTCTAACACGGTGCCGAGTTTCCAGCCGAGGTTGAAGCCGTCCTGCATCGATACGTTCATACCCTGACCGGCCTTGGCCGAGTGGGTGTGGCAGGCATCGCCCATGATAAAGGCGTGCGGGGTGCGGGTATCGCGTTGGTCTTCTGGGACGTCGTCGAAGCCGGTAGCCACGCGGTGGGCCACTTCGTAAACCGACCACCAGGCAACGGATTTTACATCCAGGGTGTATGGGTGCAGTACGGCGTTGGCGGTGTCGATAATGTCCTGAACCGGGGTCGAGCGGATGGTCTTGGCGTTTTCCTCGGTAACTTCACCAAGGTCAACATACATGCGCACCAGGTAGCCACCCTCGCGTGGGATGAGCAGGATGTTGCCTTTATCGTGCGACTGGATCGAGCATTTGAGCTGAATGTCTGGGAAGTCGGTGTTGGCCATGATGTCGATGACGCCCCAGGCGTGCATCGAGGCATCGCCTTCGAGGCGGTGGCCCAGGGTCTTGCGCACGGTTGACCGAGCGCCGTCGCCACCCACCAGGTACTTGGCTTTGACGGTGCGCTCTTCACCGTTGCGCTCACCGGCAACATAGCGGATAGTCGCGGTCACGGGGTATTCGGCGTCTGGGTCAATTTCGGCGGTGACAAATTCCACACCGTAGTCTGGGGTGGCACGGCCGGGTGCGCGCTCGGCGTCGCGCAAGAAGTAGTCCAGAATGCGCGACTGGTTGACGTAAATGTGTGGGAATTCCGAGATGCCAGTGGCGTCGTCGGGGCTGCGAGATGACCGAACGATCTTGGATGGGTCTTCTTTATCCGGTGCCCAGAACGCCATTTCCACATTGCGGTAGGACTCCTGGATGACCTCTTCGGCAAAACCAAAAGCCTGGAAGGTCTCTACCGAACGCGCCTGAATACCATCGGCCTGGCCAACTTCGAGACGGCCCGGGCGCTTTTCAATCGCGCGCACATTGACCGATGGGAAGCGTGACAGCTGTGCCAGGACCACGGCTGCAGCGGGGCCGGTGCCCACAATCAGGACATCCATCTCATCCGGTATCTCCTCCGAGCGGTTTACACCGTAACCGGCTGCGGGTTTGATCCGTGGGTCTTCAGAGTTATAACCCCGATAGTGAAATTGCATCTCGTACTCCTTGTGAACACACACTGACACGGCGCTTGCCGTCGTGGGCTCGGGCTTGCACTCGCCTCCGCCTGTCTCTATAGTTGAGACATCATTCTATTTATAGATACAAGAATAACCCTGTGACGTCGAACGCGCAACATTTTTCCCGAGGATGACATCATGACCAGCACTCCCAAACAGGCTACGGGCGGATCCCAAACCCTGGCCCGCGGCCTGAAAGCCCTAGCCTTAATCGGTGAGTCGAATACCCCTTTAACCGTCCCGGAAGTTGCCGAACGACTGGGCATTCACCGCTCCATGGCCTACCGGTTAGTGCGCACCCTCGAGGACTTTGGTTTTGTTGAACGGGACCAGACCGGACGTTTGGAAATCGGGGTGCGCATGGCTACGCTGACGCGCAGCATCGCCCGCGACCTGCAGGCTGCGGCCAACCCAGAGTTAGTGGCGCTGGCCAATGCGCTGGGGATGACCGCCTTTATTGTTGCCTACGACGGCGAACAGGCCGTGACCCTACTCGCGGTGGAACCCCAGCACGCCGTGACCACCGTGGCGCAGCGGCCTGGGAGCCGCCACCCGATCGATCATGGCGCCCCGGGGCGTGTCATCCGGTCACAACTCAAACCCGAGCAGTTCCCGCCACAGCGTTATGAAGTCAGCCATGACGAAGTCTTTACCGGACTGTCATCGGTTGCCGTGCCGTTACGCACCGCCGATGAGCGTCCGGCGTCACTGGCCATTTTGTATGTCATGAGTGATCTTGATGTCGACGACGTCGCCGATAAACTCCTAGAATCGGCCCGTCGAATCGAAAGCCTGCTCACCACGCATTAGCGCTATCCGGCTTCGATCATCGTCCAGGTGGTCAGTTGCACCCAATTATCGGGGCAGAGTCTGCTACTGGTGGCCCGCGCGGACCTCAACGAATAGCGCATCCGCCTCGGCACACAAGGTGGCCCCGTGGAAGAGTTCGGCGCGCAAAAACCGCTTGCGCCCCTCAACCGATTCCGTCCACACCCGCACATCCAACCGCTGACCAATCGGTGCGATGTTGCGGTACTGGGTATTCAGATACGCCGTGCGGCAGATGCGCTGCTCCAACCCGGCGGCCAGGCGTCCCATGGACACATCAAACAGCGCGGCAATGATCCCGCCGTGCATCGCCTGATTCAGTCCCATCGCAAACAGCCCCGGCACACAATAGCCGTGGAGGCGGTCATCGGTCATCTCGTCAACCATCAACGGCGGCAGCAGCGCCTGATTGAGCGAACCACCCATCTCACCGCGAGCGTAGAACCGCTCGTGTTCGGCCACGGCCTGCGCCTCTAACAGTTCCGTCAGCTCGGCCAACTTCGCGCCGATGCGTTTCGCTTGGTCTTCCTCAGGGTTCGCCGCCACGAGCGCTTCCTGGAATCGATGCACCTGCTGCATCATGTCCAAATATGCTGCCGTCTGGGCGGTCTCGGGAAGCGGACGACGACGATGTTGGGCCATCTCAATGGCATCCATGCGCTGTGAAGTGGTCATTGCCCCAGGATAGCAAGACCCCTCGGCACCCCCTGTGGGCCGCGCGACCAGTCGATTCTGTGATTCGGCTTCTAGATCACCACCTCGTGATTTTGAGGTAGACCACAGTAAGTGCCACTACGCTCGAGGGTGAACAAGACCTTGACAAAAGTGTGCAAGACCTTGTTGTCATGAACGTTTCGAACCGTCTTTAGAGGAGTCTGTCATGAAAATTGATGCGTACGTCGTTGAAGAGATGAATGCGCCGTTTGTGCGTGAGACCTTGGAACTTGACGAGCCCGGTCCGGGTGAAGTGCTGGTCAAGGTTAAGGCCGTGGGTGTCTGCCACACGGACTTGAACACCCAATCGGGTGATATGCCGCTGCCACTGCCGGGCGTGTTTGGGCACGAAGGTGCCGGTGTGGTCGAAAAGATTGGTGAGGGTGTCACCGAGGTGGAAGTCGGCGACCACGTCATTTTGGGGTGGCCATACTGTGGAACCTGTCGCAATTGTCGCCGTGGTGAACACCGCTATTGTGAGCGCATTGGCGAAGGCCTGCTGGCTGGGCACCGTTTGATCGGGCCGAAGGCCGGGGAATCCGGGTACCGCCGCGAAGACGGCTCTACCCTGTCGGGACATTTCTTCGGGCAATCCTCTTTTGCGACCTATTCGTTGACGTTTGCCTCGATGGTCGTCAAGGTCGACAAAGACATCCCATTTGAGGTGCTGGGCCCATTGGCGTGCGGTGTGACCACGGGGGCCGGTGCGGTCTTCAACGCTGCCAAACCCAACCCGGGTGATTCGATTGTCATCTACGGGGCCGGCGCGGTGGGACTGGCTGCGGTGATGGCGGCCAAGAACACCCCGGCCACTGAGATTATCGCGATCGATCTGCACGACTCTCGTCTCGAGCTGGCCAAAGAATTTGGTGCCACCCACGTCATCAACTCCAAAAACGTCAATGCCTCCGAAGAAATTGCGCGCATTCTGGGTCGCCCGGCAGACTTTGCAATCGATTGCACCGGCGTCATTTCGGTCATCGAAGAAGCCGCCGACGTCGTTGGGATGCTGGGCACGCTCATCTTAGTGGGCGGTGCACCCGTGGATGCTCGCTTCTCGGTGGATCACTTGCGCACACTGTGGGGCAAACGCATTGTGGGCACGTTGGGCGGCGGGGGTACCTCGCAAGATCTCATCCCTGCACTATTGGGGCTGTACCAGCAGGGCCGATTCCCGATCGACCGACTCATTCAGACCTACGATTTCGCCCAGCTCGATACGGCCATCGCAGATGCCACCTCAGGGTCTACGATTAAAGCCGTGCTCACACTCAACGACTAAACCCCCTCACCCCTTTTTTCACGACAAAATAAGGAAATTTCATGACCGAAACCTCCACGACACTGCCAACATTTGCCGCCAAGATCCCAGCCCAGCTGGCGATCAATGGCTGGCGCGAGGGGACCTCTGCTCGGCAGATCACCACCGTCAACCCCTTCAACGACACCGTGCTGGCCCAGCTCAAGGGCGCCTCAGCCCAAGACGTCGATGACGCCTATGACGCCGCCGCAGCGGCCCAGCCAGCCTGGGCAGCCAAGACCCCGGCCGAGCGCACCGCAATCCTGACCGCTGCGGTGCACTACATGGAAGCTCACTTCGACGAGCTGGTGGAATTGCTGTGTGCAGAATCCGGTTCCTCGGCCACCAAGGCACGCATCGAGGTGGGTGGGACGATCGCGGCCACCCGCGAAGCCGCGACCTTCCCATCCCGGGTCCACGGCAAGATCCTGCCGTCCAATACTTCGGGCAAAGAAAATCGCGTCTACCGCGAACCCGTGGGTGTGGTGGGTGTGATTAGCCCGTGGAACTTCCCCATGCTGCTCTCCCAGCGCTCCGTGGCACCAGCCCTAGCACTGGGCAACACGGTCGTGTTGAAACCCGCTTCGGACACCCCGCTGACCGGCGGGCTGGTGTTAGCCAAAATCTTCGAAGAAGCCGGTCTGCCTGAAGGCGTGCTCAACGTGGTGCCAGGTGCCGGTTCCGAAATCGGCGACCACTTCGTGCTCAGCGCCGTACCATCCCTGATCACCTTCACCGGTTCCACCCCGGTGGGTAAACGCGTGGGCGAATTGGCCATGTCGGGTCCATATTTGAAGAAAGTCGCCCTGGAACTGGGCGGCAACGCACCGATCGTTGTGCTCTCGGATGCCAACCTGGACCAGGCCGTCCCGGCCGCTGCGATGGCCAAATTCCTGCACCAGGGCCAGATCTGTATGGCAGCCAACCGCATCATCGTCGAGGCACCGATCTATGATGAATTCGTGGCAGCCTTCGGCAAACACGTCGCGGGCATCCCCTACGGCGATGTCGCCAACCCGGATAACCTGGTGGGCCCCATCATCAATGATGCACAGGTCGAAAGCGTCACCGGCAAAATCGAATTAGCCCGTGACCAAGGCGCCCGTGAAGTCCACGCCGGTGAGATCTCCGGTCGCGTCGTAGCACCCCACGTATTTGCTGACGTCACACCAGACATGGAGTTATTCCGCGAAGAAATTTTCGGCCCCGTCGTTGGCATTATCAAAGCCGAGGACGAAGCCGATGCCCTGCGCCTGGCCAATGACACCGAATTCGGACTGTCCAGCTCCGTGTTCACCCGCGACATCGAACGCGGTGTGCGCTTTGCGCGCGGCATCAAAGCCGGCATGACACACATCAACGACATCTCCGTCAACGATGAGCCCCACGTGATGTTCGGTGGCGAAAAGAACTCCGGCCTAGGCCGCTTCAACGGCGAATGGGCCATCGAGGAATTCACCACCGACCACTGGATCGGCATCAAATCCGGCAACGCCTAAGCTACGCGCTTCATTAGGCCTTGTACTGGCAGGTCACGACGGCAACACGCCGTCGCGACCGGCCAGTCGCTTTCAGTCCTGCCGCCTGGACGCACGGTTGTAAGAGAATACAGACTATTTCTAATCTGAAATACCTGTACGAATCATGTACCGACGAGTATGCTGAACACCACCGAAAGTAATTGATGACCACATAACCCGGTCTGGTGCAGTTGATTGATGTATGCAAGACTCCGATGACTTCTATCTCGATAATGGCGACCCGCATTCGCCAGACGAGCTTGCCCAACTGGCCCAGAGTATTGAATACGCGATCGAGCGTGAAGAGTATTTCACTGCCGCTGCAATAGTTGAAAAGCATCTTGCAGCCACGTGGTTTGCTTTTCACCCGGCACGCACGGCAGAAATTCTGGAAGTCTTAGCCCACGAGGTGGGCGATGCGACACCACTGGTCACCGCCGCCTATAAAGTGCTCTCTGCGAATAATGCCGGTCATACCAATACCCAGGCCTTGCGCGACACCATCGATCATGACGACCCGCAGCAAATGTTCGTATTATCTATGTTCCGGATGAACGACTACCGGGTGCACGGTATGATCCACCGAGCGTTAGAACAAGCAGATACGATCGAGTCCTATCTTGCCCAAATGCGCCCCAGCCTGACACCCGGCGGGGGTTGGCTCATGCAGGCTCCAGTCCAGATCGGTATCACCGCGATGTTGGCCGGTGATTTTCCGCGCGCACTTAACACGCTCGCACAAGCTCAATTACGCCCTGCAAATGCCAAATTTGTTTTCTTGGAACGCGAGTCGCTCGTGAAGGCGGCCCTGATTCACGCTGCCTTCGGTAACGCTACGACCGCGTCCGGTTTACTGACGCGCGCAGCACAGGTACCGCGCACCTCGAGCTGGGTTGAAAAACACATTGATGTGCAGGCCGAATTTGCTAGCATCCTGTCGTCACAAGCCGATCCGGAAGAAGTCATCGATCAGCTTGAAGTGATCAGTCTCCACGACATCGGTGAAATGTGGCCGTTCTATGTCATCGCCTTGCACCGGCTCCTCGAAGCTGCCGGGCATCATGATGAATTAGAACACCGCCTGGAGATGCTCGATGCACTCCCCTTGCCCAAGATTGACGGCGAGGGGTTTAGCGGCAGTGTTATCCCCCTCAAACGCGCACTCACAGCACTTAGTGTTGGTCGTGGGGCAGAAGCCGTGGAATTCTTACAGCGCGCTGATCATTCCTTGACCTATACCAAGCTCGTTCGGGCCGCCACGGACTTATACGTCGGGCGCTTGCACCATGCCGTCGATCTGGCACATGCCTTACAGCGCCATACTCGGGGCTTCCGGCTCTTGGAGCTCCGCCGACTGTCCATTCTGGCAGCCGCACATTTCATGCTGGACCATACCAAGGAAGCTATTGCGACGCTTCGGATGGCAGCTCACATGCCTAGGGGGCTCAGCCCACAGGAGCGACTATTATTTGGCTTGGAGATTCACGAATTTGCTGAGCGTCACGTCGAAGCCTGGCCGAAGATACCGGCTGCGCATGCAATCTTCTTAGCGGAGTTACCGCGGCGGGGTCACTCCCTGACCGAGCGAGAAATTGAAATCTTAGAACAACTCGCTCAAGGACTGTCACGCTCCCAGATTGCAGATCGACTCTTCATCAGTCTTTCGACGGTGAAAACCCAGTTGCAATCGATTTATCGAAAACTGGAAGTGTCATCGGCTGCTGATGCAATTTTTGAAGGGGAACGACGCGGCATCATCTAGTCCAACATGAACGGATACATCACTCACGACGGAACCAGCATCGCAGCACGCTCATCAAAGACAAAGAGCCTGTCCTTATGGACAGGCTCTTATGCTGCGACCCTGACGGGACTTGAACCCGCGACCTCCGCCGTGACAGGGCGGCGCGCTAACCAACTGCGCTACAGGGCCAAAAGAAATCATGAGATTCCTCAAAGCCATTTGACTGACTTGTACCCCCAACGGGATTCGAACCCGTGCCGCCGCCGTGAAAGGGCGGTGTCCTAGGCCACTAGACGATGGGGGCCTAACCTTCTTCGAGCGTATCAACGCCACGAAGTAAGAACCACAATCATAAAGGTAATTATGAGCAAGAATCAAATTGTGCCAAAACTCTTGTCCAGAGCGTATTTTTCAAAGCAACGACTCACATGCCACGTCATGACAGAAAAGCAGGGTGCACGATGACAGGCCCTTAGTCACTGCACTACTCATAACTCACTGAACGGCAAGTCAGCCACGAAGGACAGAGGGCGTGATCTCTATTGTAGCTATGACCCCATCATCTAGACTTTTGTCGGAAAGAAGGTGCAGGATACTGTAGAAATATAGCTCATAGCACGTTAGTTACCGGCTAGTATTACCGTGAAGCCTTCCGGTGCAACATAGCGAAATACACGAGAGGAGAAGACGATGTCTGAACCGATGCAGATGAACCTGCGAGTTTCCTCTCAACATGACGAGCTTACCGGATTGGCCGATGAGATCGAAATCGCCCTCTCACGAGGAGACTACGAACTCGCAGCGCAAGCACTCGGCCGAGACATCCTTGCCTCATGGTTCGCTTTCCCTCCCACGCGCACAGTTGAAATCATCCAACTGCTCGCCACCAAATCGTCGTCTCCGTCCCCGTTTCTGAAGATCGCGCTGAGAATCTTCACAGACGATACCCCCGGCGCCCTGGACTGCCCTCAATTCTTAAGCAGCGTCAATCTCCAGAACCCCAAAGAAATGTTCATTCTGTCCATCATGCGCCTGGCCGACTTTCGACTCAAAGGCCGCACCCACGATGGGCTGCTCCAAAGCTTGGAGATGGAAAAACACGTGGGGCGGATGCAACCGTTGCTCGATTCCTATCACGGGGGCGCCCTGCATACGTCCGTGCAAATTGGCGTGTCAGCAATGCTGGCAGGTGACTTTACTCGCGCCCTGACAAATTTTACTCGAGCACAGATGCATGTGCCGGTCCCCAAATTTTCGTTTCTAACGCGCGACGCTTTAGTAAAATCTGCGCTCATTCATGCGTGCTTTGGAAACGCTTCAACTGCGCAATCACTTTTACACCGATCAAATCGTGTGGCCAAAACCACCAGCTGGGTCGAAGCGCACATCGACGCGCACCGCGATGTTGCAGAAGTGTTGGTGTCGTTTGACAGCTATGAAGAAGCACTTGAACGCCTTGAGGCTATAAGCCTGCATGACATTGGCGAAATGTGGCCGTTTTACATTCTGGCGGTACATCGCGTATTAGAAGGCGGTGGCTACCACGACGAGCTAGAACACCGTCTCGAAATGTTTGACGCTATGCCGTTCCCACGAATCGACGGGGATGGACTTGTGGGCAGTATTATCCCCTTGAAACGCGCAATACTGGCGATGAAATCGGGTCGTGGCACCGAAGCTCAGGAGTACCTCGACCGCGCGGACCAACAGTTGACCTACACGCAACTCTTTCAAGCCGCGGCAAATGTTTATGCGGCTCGAACGCAACTCGCGATCCAACAGATCTCCCGTTTACGTACCGAGACTCGCGGCTTCCGGCTCATGGAAGTACGCCGTCTGTCCATCTTGGCCGCGGCGCAATATCAGTCCGATGAAAATGCAGATTGTATCGATACGCTCAAGCGTGCTGCTGAACTCCCGCGCGGGCTGACACAAACCGAAGTGCAACTCTTCAGTCCGGAAACTCGTGAGTTGGCCATGAAGCACGTACCCGATTGGCCCGTAGATGACCACGGCCCTTCAGCGTTTTTGACTGGTCTGCCCAAGCCTGGGCTCGCACTGACTGATCGCGAAGTCGAAATCATCGGGTACCTCGCCCGGGGCGATACTAGAGCACAGATGGCCGAAGCAATGTTCATCTCGGTCAACACGCTCAAGACTCATCTGAAATCGATCTACCGAAAACTCGATGTTTCCTCCTCAGATGATGCGGTCCTCGGAGCACAGCGCCGTGGCCTGATCTGATCTAGTCGTAGGTATTATCCCTCCTTTAGTATTGATTCTCATATCCTGACTCCTCGCGGCGCAGTCTTCATGGCGGGGCAAACTGCATTCTGACGAAAATCGCGGGTACAACACTGACCATACCCAGGATTTCTGGGTTCAGGCCGAAAAGAGGCGTGCGGATAGAATCTAGAAAGAAGGAAAAGAACCCTCGCGATGTGGAAGCTACGCCATGGTTCCGTGGTCCCGACCAGCATCGATCCGGTGACCTTTCGATTTTCAACCGAACGCTCTACCAACTGAGCTACGGGACCATGAGAAACGATACAGTTCCTCAAAGCCATTTTACTGACTTGTACCCAACGGGATGCGAACCCGTGCCGCCACCATGAAAGGGCGATGTCCTACCTAGGCCACTAGACGATGGGGGCTTAACTAACATTCGCGACGCGAAGTTAGAAGCATAATCATAAAAGCAACGGCTAGCAATAATCGAATTCAGCAAAAATCAGCTATTCTTCGCTGCAAGCACCGTTCCTACCCCAACGCGCCGCGATGCTTGCAGGCGATTTCACCCGTGCCCTATCAAATTTTACGCGCGCACCGATGCATGTCCTGTACCAGGGCTTGCCTTTTGCCCGGGATGCCATGGCCAAGACTGCGCTCATTTACGCCTGCTTTGGCAATGCAAGCACCGCTAGATCACTTGTGCGCACCCCGATCGAGTACCGCGGACCTCCAGTTGGGTCGAAGACCATATTGACGCACCCGGGGATTTCGCCGACGTTCTGGTCTCGTTTAAAAATTACTAGGACGATTTAGAATGCCTTCAGGCAATCAGTCTGCACGACATCGGCGAGATGTGGCCCGTCGACGTTCTAGCATCATTCAGACTGTATTGAGCTCTGGGGCAATACGACGAACTCGAACATCATCTGGATATGTTGGATAACATACCGTTTCCAATGCGCCACGGCGAAAGCTTCTCCGGCAGCATCATTCCACTTAGGAGAGTCAGTCTCGCTATGCGCAGCGGTCGAGGCTTTGAAGCGCAAGATTTCCTCGACCGTGCTGATCCCAACTCCCCTACTCGCGAGTTATCCAGGCGGCCCTGCACCTCTATGCGGGCGTCCCAAACTTGCCATGCAACAAGCGCTACAACTGCACAATGAGACCCGCGGTTTTCATCTGATTGAACTCCCGCAGACTGGCCATTCTAGCGATGGCGAACCTGCAGATAAATGTGCTCGACGGTGCTCTGGAAGCCTTATCGCATGCCGCCAGCTTTTCCGGTGCCTTGCAAGACAGTGAGGTGGTGCTTTTCGGCCCCGAAGTCTCGTGAACTGGCCCGTGATGAGATCCCAAGTTGGCCACACGAAAATCCCGCGCCCTGCGTCTTTTGACCAACCTACCTGACCCACGCTCCTTTTCCCGGAAGCTCAATGACTCAACTCGCGAGGAGGCAGTATGTGGTGGCCAGCGCAGAGGCCTCATTTCACCTCCTGGCAAGAGTCTTTCAACGCAACACGTACTTTATAGCTGTCTTAAAGGCAAATGGCACTGACCGCCGCGTGAGTGCGTTGGTCAGTGCCATTGCGCTTGGTTATCTCGAGAAACTAGACCTTGCTACTTTGACGGTTTCGTACATAGAGCACGATACCGATTGCTAGTAACAGCAGGCCCAGTGCTCCGAAGATCAGTGCAAAGCTCGCACCAGTCTTCGAGAGTTTGCCACCTTTGTCTCCAGGAGTATCTTCATCGGTGCCTGCAGGATCTGCAGGATCGGATGGATCTTCTGTTGGAGTTGGTGGGACCTCGTCAGCTTCGTACGTGGTTGGGTCATCGCCTTCAACAGCTTCACCAGAGATGGCGCCGTTAGCGTTGATAACAACCTCGTCACGGTGTGTTGTACCTGCATCTACCTGGACGGTTCCGTTGACGGTGTAGGAATTGCCTGGTGCAAGTACCAGCTCTTCCAGACCGGCTAGGTCGTCTTCGTTCCAGACGACGTCGTGACCTTCTTCGGTGGTGTCTTCGAACTGGAAGTTCTTCAAGTCCTCGTCACCCTCATTGGTAATGGTCACCGTGACATCGTGTTCACCGGCAGTTACCTGGTGAACGTCGTCGCCGGATTCGTTCTTGTCAACCTGGATCTCAGGCTGAACAATGAACTGGACACCAGCGTCCCACGTTGGATCGATACCACGTGAAGCCTCGACCGTGTTGTGGACGTAGTCTTCGTTAGCAGTCAGGAATTCGTTGTCTGGGCCAAGGGTAATGGTTCCAGAACGACCTTCGTTTCCAGCGTTGGAGTCTTCCGTGCTGTCGTCACCTTGAGTGTAGTCGGTGAACTTGTACAGCTCAGCTTGTTCTTCGGTCAGGATGAAGCGGACCTGATAGTCTCCAGCGTCAAGGTTGTCGAAGATATAACGACCGTTCTCGTCGCTCTTCGTTGAGTCGACCGGTTCTTCAGAAGGATTCCCTTCTTCATCAACCGTGTAGAGCTCAACGACGACGCCCTCAAGCGCTGGTTCGTTGTCGTCCTGGACACCGTCGCGGTCCTTATCGACCCAGACGTAGTCACCGATCGCATAGGTTGGATCAGCGTGGTACGTCGTCGGGTCGTCATCGTTGACGGTCTCACCCGAGATGACACCGTCAGCTTTGACTACGACCTCGTCACGGTGGGTGGTGTCACCGTCGACTTGAACGGTGCCGTTGACAGTGTAGGACTCGCCTGGTGCAAGCACCAGCTCTTCCAACCCGGCAAGGTCATCTTCGTTCCAGACGACGTCGTGGCCTTCTTCAGTGGTGTCTTCGAACTGGAAGTTCTCCAGATCTTCATTACCTTCATTGGTGAAGGTTACGACGACATCCTGTTCACCAGCCGAGACCTGATGCTCATCGTCGCCAGGCTCGTTCTTATCGACCTGGATTTCAGGTACTGGGATCAGAACGACTCCAGCATCCCAGGTCGGGTCGATTCCTTCTGAAGCCTCGACCGTGTTGTGGTCGTAATCTTCGTTAGCAGTGAGAAATTCGTTGTCTGGACCAAGGGTAATGGTTCCTGAACGGCCTTCTTCACCAGCATTGGAATCTACTGTGCTGTCATCATTTTCGGTGTCTTCGGTGTAAGTGGTGAACTCGTAGATCTCAGCCTGCTCATCGGTCAGGATGAATTGAACAGAGTATTCACCAGCCTTGAGGTTATCGAAGATGTAGCGACCGTTCTCGTCGGTAGTAGTGTCGCCGATTTTTTCGCCGTCACCGTCGTAGAGGACAACCTTCACACCTTCGAGCGGTTTTTCGTCTTCGTCTTGGACGCCATCACGGTTGTCATCAATCCAAACGTAGTCACCAATCGCGTAAGTACGCTCAATGACACCGGCGTCCCAGGTTGGGTCGACACCCTGGGTCGCTTTGTAGTCTTGATCTGAGTAATCAGGATCAATCGAGTCGTCGTTCAGGATGAACCGTTCCGAATAACCACGTACACCAGCGTCGGAATCATATTCCGCGTCACCTTCGCTGTATTCGGTGAAGTAGTACTTCTCTTGCTGCTCTTTAGTGAGGACAAAACGAACTTGGTATTCGCCTGCTTCGAGTTCATCGAACAGGTACTTGCCATTTTCGTCCGTGGTCGTGGTAGCTACCGGGTCTTCGGAGCGGCTGCCATCTTCCCACTTGTACAGCTCAACAGTGACACCTTCCAGTGGATCCTCTTCGGAACCTTGCTGACCATCTTTATCTTCGTCAATCCAGACATAGTCGCCGATGGCATAGGTTTTGACAACCACACCCGCATCCCAGGTTGGATCGATGCCCTCAGTTGCCTTGACCTCGTTGAATTCGTACTGCTCGTCGGCGGTCAGAAACGCGTTGTTTTTGCCAAGCGTGATGATACCGGAGCGTCCATCGGATCCGGCGTCTGAATCAACTATGACATCGTCGCCCACCTCTTGGTGCGTGAAGACGTAGGTTTTAGCTTGTTCATCGGTGAGGACGAAACGTACCTGGTAGTCGCCGGCTTCGAGTTCATCGAATATGTAGCGACCATTCACGTCTGTCGTTGTGGAATCGACTGGTCGTTCAGAAGGGTTACCTTCTGAGTCAACCGTGTAGAGCTCAACAGTGACATCTTTGAGTGGTTCTTCGCCTTCGTCTTGGACACCGTCACGGTTGTCGTCGATCCAGACGTAGTCACCAATAGCGTACGTCGGGTTATACGGTTCATAGACGGCTTCAGAACCGCCGAAGACGTTCGTTACAGGTTCTGGGTCATCCTTATTGAAGTCGATGACTCGGACCAGAACATTCGCACCGATATTCGGCGCTTGGTTCAGCTTCGTTCCTTCTTGCTGCTGAATGGTGACTGAATGTGTGTCAGCATCGTAAACAGCTTCGAGGTTACCGCCAATATCAACCGGATCAGTTTGCGGATTATCACCCGAGTCAACATTATCGTCGGAAACGAAGCCAACGAATTCAACTTCACGCGGCAGTTGGTCGGTGACCGGGCTAATTACCAGCTGATCGTAGTTACCGTGTGGAATGAAGGCAAGGCGGTATACCAGCTCATCATTAACGAGCTCCCCATCTTCGCCAATTTCGACGCGCAGGTTCTTCGTCCAGTCTGCATTCTCGCTATCCCAGATGGTCTTGCGGACTTCTGCCTCGTCACCATATGAGCTAGCTTCGCTGAAGGTCTCAGACCAGTAGAGCGGCTGATCATCTTCACCGTACAGGGTTGCACGGTTTTCGATGCTCAGTGTCTGAGTATCTTCAAAAACAATGGTTGTCAGCGGAATGTTGACGACAAGTCGCTTGTCGACGTTGTCACCGATGCGTTCGATCGCAGTCTCGCTGAGCTGGATGACCAGGTCGCCATTGTCGTCAAGGGCAACTACGAAGTCCTCAGAGCCCAAGTTGCCGACGCCTTCGTACGACCCGGAAATGTTGTCACGGATCTCATGAAGCGCCTCGTCTGTAAGGTCGAAGACTTCTGGATCACGGTGATCAACGATGTAGCTGTTGGTGACATCGACGCCGTTGACTACGAATTCGTAATTAACGGTCAGAGATTCGCCGATTTCCAGATAAACAGTATCGCCCGTTTTATCAGCTGTTTTCGTGAAGTGGTTCGGATCGTCCACACCTTGTGAGGTGTCGCCACGGTCAATCAGCGTGGTGCGGGCAGCCGCTCCGTGCGGATTTCCATCGCGGTAGTAGAACGATGCTTTGTTGTCCACATCATAGTGCTCCCAACCCTGATCATTCTTCCAGGCGTTGACGCCCTCGATCGAAGTGATTTGAGCACGAACATGAATTGTCGCGTCAGTTTTTGAATCGCGGCCTACGTTAATGAGCAGAGTATTCTCGTCTACGACAGCGTATTGCCCAACGTATTCATCGGCTGCGAATGCAGCAGCGTCACCGTCGAAGTCAGCTGGCGTCAATTCGATACCTTCAGCTGTGATGAAATCACTGGCGTCAACATTCCAAGCGGCCTGAGCAGGCAGGATATCTTGGATGACGACGTTGCTGTGCAGGGTCCAAGCGTCAGGGTTACCGTGCTGGTCGCGGCCGTCCCACTGGGTGAGGTTTGCTCGGAACGTGTAGGTTTTATCTACCGAGCCGACAAGGTTGCCCTCTTCATCAGTTTCGATGATGGCGTTGCGCGGATCTCCAGATTTACTAAAACTGTTACCCACGCCTGGCGTTGGCGCAGCAGCAATATTGCCACCAATCTGAGCACTAGCCGAACGCTCCGTACCGCCAAAGTTGGCTGTGTTACCAAGTGCGATTCTGTAGTTGCCTGGTGCACCCTCGCGAGCATCATATTCTTCCTGAACGGCTGTTCTTAGAGCTTCGATGGATTCTTTTTTCACCGAGGCCGTGTACGTCACGGTCAGCTGCGATGGGCTGGGAAGATTCAGGGTGGTGTCAAAAGCATTACCGGAGATGGAGATCTCTGGACTGAAGACGAAATCTTCGGTTTTCCGGTTCCAACCGTTCTCATCCCATGTGGTTAGAGATGCCTTGAAATCATTGTTGTATTCTAGGTGCTCTGACAGTACATCCGAGACCGAGAATGCTGAACGATCCATGCCCTTTGGCGTGTTGATCGTCAACGTATAACGGATTTTGTGGTCGACGATGTTGTCGCGGATTTGGACCTGGCCGTCTTCGACACTGACAAACCCGTTAAGGTTGGCGTTGCCAGCTGCTTTTGCTAGCCGATCTGTGACATTCTCTCGTTGATCATCTGGAGTGGAGACGATCACGTCGAAGGAGAGCGGATCTCCATCGATATTCCATGAGATTGTTTCTTCGCCCGTATGTTCCACAGCTTTGACTGTAAACCGGAGGTCCCATACACCTTGCTGGTTACCCCATTCACCAGAGGGGTGGAAGGTCATTTTGATGCCTTCATCGACCAGCTCGATGTTCTGGATTGCCTTGTTACCAGATGGAACATTCAGCGTGGATTCGTCGAGACTGACCTGTTCAGGGATACCGATCACGACCGGGGTATTGATATCCATGGTGTTATCGTATTGCACGCGCACGGTGATCGTGTCGCCCGGTTTAACAACCGCACCTTGTGCCATCGCGCTACCGTTATGCAGGACGGAAGGGTTCACGCCTTGTGTTGCAGCGTATGCAGCTGGTCCAATTGCGACAAGACCTGCTAGCGCAAGCATCGCAGCAAGCATAGTGGCGATCAAACGCGAAAACGTCGATTTCGTTTTCGTTGATTGCACAGCTGGACCGTTCACCGAACCCCCTCCTTCCAAAGTGTTTTGTTTCATTCTTTTTCCTACGATTGAGTGACGAGGTCCGGAACGCACCAAAACCCTCGGGGGCTATACAGCTCCGGAGTTCCCATATTTCGGGCATGGCTAGGCCGTATGCTCAAAACTAGGGTTAACAGCACAACAGCTTAGGTTGGAGATTCCACAGAAATGTTTGGTTTTTGCAGAAATCACCCAGCGCATCACCCGAACCTCACCCTGGCGTCACCCAGACGTCGCCCAGATGTCACCCAGAAAGCCCGAAGCCTACCGATTTAAGATAAATGACAAAGTCAGAGGTTAGTGAGTCTTGACTTTTTTGGCAATCAACCTAAGAAATTCTTCAGAAGAATGATGCCTAGAGCCAGCGCAAGAACAACCACCACTATGAGTAGGGTGCTCAAGAGTCCGGCCTCGCGGTTTCGTGCGGTCACAAACGCCGCAATTAATGTGTAGATAACCAAAACAATGATGACGGCAAGTGTCTCGATTTCCGGCGGGACGAAGAGACATGTGCCCGTGACCAAAAGTCCAACAAACATTACCCCGGCAATACCCGTGAGGCTGTGTAAAGCACGTTCACGACGGCTATCTTTCGTCCCGGTCGCAAATGCCGCCAAAGAGAAGGCAAACCAATGGGCTACCACTGATCAAGCCAGAATCCCCCGGGGTGTCAGTCTCAGCATCGACGACGCCGGTCTTGACCAATTCGATATCTGCTGCAGGATCCAAGGGGACGATTTCCGTGGATCCATCGGTTACCGGATCGGGTTCAATCGGGTTGTCTGGGTCTACAGGATTATATGCCGCAGGTGGCGTACCTTCTGCTGTTACAGAGCTCTCAACCAGACCACCATCGATGTGTTCCTGCGTGAGGCTCAGGGTTGCTTTGGCTTCAACCGATTGTGCTGGGACCAGAACGTCGGCTTCACCTGGCCATTCATATGCTATCTCCCCAGACCCGGCGGCGGGTCCTCAAGGGTGACATTGGTCAGCGTTACATCACCGGTCTTGGTTGCAATTAAACGTGTACTTGATCTCGGAATCAACTTGGGCCGCGCCCCATCAGCATGCAGTGCACCGGTCTTGTCTAAGGCAAAGCTCAGATCATTGATCGGTGTACTGCTGCAGGTGAGCCTTCAGGCTCAAGAGGTTCATCGCTACCCGACGGGGCGGCCAAGCCACTGACCTTATTTTCCAAAGTCGAGCCCGCAGCATCTTCATTAATAACAGCAGTGTATGTGATGACGTTGTCTTCACCAACCGCCAGCTCCCCGTTCCACGAGGGGATGCCGTCCTCAAAGGTCAAGCCTCCGACTTCGACACCATCAATGGTGGCGACTGGGTCTACCGTCAGCTGCGCCAAATCCAAGACGCCGTTGGCGTTGTCTTTAACAGTCACGTCCGTGAGTGGCGTTTCACCGGTGTTGGAACCGGTGATGGTGTAGGTAATTTCAAGGAATGAACGGGTTGTCACCGCGTGGAACACATTTCTGCCTATAACCCACCTTTTGGGCCTTACCCCGAAAAAGAATAAGAGCAGGCTTGGAGTCTTCGTTCCAAGCTGCTGAAGGGACCTGGTATCAACCAGCATAGTTAGAAGAATAGCGACCGCATGCCGCACGCTTTTCGCGGCTGTGGACGGTCCCAGCATCGACACCCACATATAGCATGCACGGTATCAGAAAATAAAAGAACCCTCGCGATGTAGAAGCTACGCGAGGGTTCCGTGGTCCCGACCGGCGTCGATCCGGTGACCTTTCGATTTTCAGTCGAACGCTCTACCAACTGAGCTACAGGACCAAAACTATTTTCAGTTTGTCTGGGAAAAAGAGCCCGTCCTTGTGGACAGGCTCTCAAATCCGCGACCCTGACGGGACTTGAACCCGCGACCTCCGCCGTGACAGGGCGGCGCGCTAACCAACTGCGCTACAGGGCCATGAGAAACCATGAGATTCCTCAAAGCCATTTGACTGACTTGTACCCCCAACGGGATTCGAACCCGTGCCGCCGCCGTGAAAGGGCGGTGTCCTAGGCCACTAGACGATGGGGGCCTGGTGTTCGCAGAGTTTTGACGCTCTTTCGTGCGATCGACCTAGATCATCATAGACCTAAACGATTTTCAAAAGCAAATCGGAAGATCGGGTGCTTCCGAACCTTAGTCTGGGAGATTCCCATACAGATACCTAGAAAGCCCTGTGCATTTTGCCAACACCCCAGCATCCGCACCCTTATAAACACTAGTCAAACGGTCCATGAATCGCGCAACCGTCTGAAATATCTCCCGAGAAACCGCGTACAGACAAATCCCATTTTCCAGTGATATTGTGAGATTCAGCACTCTTAGTTCTAGGAGATCTGATGGAGAAGCCTGTGATGCCAGAGCTTTCATTGATAAACAGCGACGGCGCCGACGACCCGCTTCACGCCCACACGCCGACACGGATCGCCGCAGCACTGCGGGAACACATTTGCAAAGGTGCACTGAGCCCGGGCACCAAATTATCGGAAGAGATGATCGCAGCAGAGTTTGAAGTCTCGCGAAATACTTTGCGCGAAGCGTTCACGGTGTTGGCCGGCGAAGACCTTGTGTATAAAGTACCCAACCGTGGGGTGTTCGTCATTGATCCTGGGCCCCGCGATATTCGCGAAATTTATCAAACCCGCCGATTCATTGAGCCGTCCGCCATCTTGTGGGGCAAGCTCACGCCCGAACTCACAGAGACTTTCCACCGCGTCGCAGATCGAACCCGTCGAGGGGTAGCTCAAGAGGATTTCGACGCCATCGTCGAAGCGGACCGAGCATTCCACGTTGCGGTCGTAGCCCTTGCGGGCTCAGAGACCATGTCACAGGCACTCGAGCGATTATTGACCCGCTTACGCCTCGCGTTCCATAGTCTTCGCATCAGCACCCCGATTCATGGGACGTTCGCTCAGCAGAATCTAGCGATCATCACCCGGATTCTTGGCGGCGAACGCATCGAAGCTTCACGTGGACTCCACCGCTATCTCGGTCTTGCCGAGAACATGATCATGCAGCACGCAACCGGCGCGGCACAGCCGGCGACCGACCGAAAACAGCCCGCCGACCCATTGAATAACCCCCGGGAAGTGCACCCGAATTAGCCCATTCGATCATCACGAATCGATCACGTGGCGTCTCAAACGATCTCGTTTTAGACGCCACGTTTTTGTTGTGTCAAGCACCATCGTAATTCTGTGTGACAACTTTATTAATTCCGCGAAATTCCAAGGAACCTAGAGGATTACAGGCGTGTCGCAAGAATTACATCATTGTGGTTTATGTTCACCAAAGTGCCAAGTGTTGCAGATGTGACAACTGTGCGGATAAAGTCATTGCTTGTGGTCAAGATGGTTGTAACAGAACCATAAAACTGGACGCACCACAGAATGAGGAAGAATCGTGAAAGCACGAAGTGTGAAAGGGGCAGCCGCCGGCGTCGCCCTTGTTACGGTTGCAGCAGTGTCTGCAACCGCAATGCCACAGATCTTCTCAGAATCCGACACTGTTTTCGCCAAATCGACTCAAGAGCCAGAAGTTACCCTCACCGAGGTACCTGATCTTCCAGACGAAACGACGGTCGCAAAAGCCAAGGATAATCCTTCCGCTCAAGCGAAACTGCGTAAAGATCTGAAAGAGATCCTCGATAAGAGCAACCAGCGTTTGGCCGACGCCGAAGGTGAGACGCTT
Source organism: Enteractinococcus sp. (assembly GCA_036516115.1). Lineage (GTDB taxonomy): Bacteria > Actinomycetota > Actinomycetes > Actinomycetales > Micrococcaceae > Yaniella. The sequence continues at coordinate 23,383 of DATBUL010000022.1, forward strand.
TCTGCAAATGAAAAGGCCCGCGAATTAAGCGAGACCGCAGCAGAAGCTCGTCGTGAAGCTGAGACAGCAACCCAACAGGCGCAGCTCGCCGCCGAACAGCACGAACTCGCTCAGGAAGAAGCCGGGGAAGCCGTTGCGGACATGTATCGCAACGGAGGCTTGAGCACTGAAGAGTTCTTGTTTGGCGACGAAGACGCTCTCGCGCAAGATGCGACCCAACAGCAGTTGGCCAATTCGCTCAACGGCGATGTTGAGACTGCTCAGCAGCAGCAAAACGCCGCAGAGCACCTGGAAGGCGAAAAGACTTCCAAGGCTGAAGCCGCCGCCAAGGCCGCGAAAGAAGCCGAGGCAAAAGCTGAGGAAGAGGCTCGGAAACTCCGCGAGAAAGAAGAAGAACGTAAACGTCTAGAAGAGCAGCGTCTCGCCGCCGAAGCAGAAGCCGAACAGCTTCGCCAGGCCGCAGCCGCACGCGCTCAGACGGCTGGACTGAATTTCAACGAGCTTGAGGAAGAAGCACGCCAGGAACGTGCCGCCCAGAATAACGGCGGTGAGGTTCCGACCCCTTCGACCTCGGCTACCAGCACCGAGCAGGTACAGCAGGCACCAGTGACTCCAACGCCGACGCAGACGCCAACACCGTCGGCATCTGCGTCGTCGTCACCCACGAAGTCTGCAACCCCGACTCCAAGTGCCACACCGTCACGTACGGCAACGCCGTCGGCCACCCCGACACCAACTCGGACGCAGACGCCGACACCGACTCGCACAGCGACTCCGACACCAACACCAACGCCGACCAAGACTCAGGCACCAAAACCGAAACCAACACCGACTCCAACAAAGACGGTTGCTCCGGCTTCAACCGGTTCCAATATGTCGGCTGCGGTCAACTGGGCCGTCAATAAGACCAAAGAGTCCGGCACCTACTATTCGTGGGGTGGCAATGGACCCAAGGGCTATGACTGCTCGGGCTTCACGGTTGCCGCATTCGCACAATCGGGCAAGTCCCTACCGCGTACCTCAAGCGCTCAGTACGGTGCCGCCAAGCAGTATGTGTCACTCGACAATCTGCGTCCTGGCGACCTGGTGTACTGGTCAAATAACGGCAAAGGCTCCGGCGTCTACCACGTAGCGATTTACATCGGTAACGGTCAGATCGCCCACGCTCGGAACCCATCGACCGGTATCACGATTACCAGTCTGCACTACTCACCGTGGAACATGCTCTCCGTTGGTGGGCGGTACTAACTTCTAGGATCCTCGAAGGATTCGGAGTCCGGGGAAGTTCTCCGGATCCTTCGAGGTAAATAACTCAATAGCAAGAAGCCTTCAGGGGATGCCCACCGCTTGGTGTACATCCCCTGAAGGCTTTTCAGTATGGCTTCTAGTCTTGTGGATCTTGGTTGATCATCGGCCCGAATTCTGGGCGATCCGTCAGGCGTGGATCGTCGTGGTACGGCACGATCATGACGGGGCCGCGGGCGTGCGCGGCAATACCCTGCGAGGTCGACCCCAGCAGTGCGCCGGTGAACCCACCGAGGCCTCGGGTACCGACGACGGTCAGGCGGGCCGATTCGGATTCGGCAACCACCGCATCCACCGGGACGCCGTCAATGACTTCGGCTTCGATATTCAAATCCGGGAAGTGCGACTGGAGCCAGGCGATCCCCGCGTCGAGCTTATTGCGCAGTTCATCGAACATCGCGCGCTCATCAACGGTGGATGGGAGCCATTCCACCGCTGAGGATACCGGTGCCATCGCGGTGATGACCCGCAACCGGCAGGCGTCACTGCGTCGAATGGCTTCTTCGGCGGCACGCAGCATCGCAACGCGGCCCTGTTCGGAGCCATCCGAGGCAACGACCACCGGGGCGTCCGTATCAGCTCGGGAGGCTTCCCCACCGCGTGGCACCAGCACCACCGGGCACTTGGCGTGAGCCGGCAAGCCACGAGACACCGAGCCGACGAGCAGGCCCAGGAAGCCGCCGCGACCGCGCGGGCCGGCAACGAGCAGCTCGGCGTCGTGGGAGTAATCCACTAACACGGTGCCCGGGTCACCCAGTTCGACGTTGCAGCGGACTTCGACGCCTTCGGTGTCGCCCAGTTCAGCCTTCGTGGCCTCGAGAATCTGGCGGCAAGATTGTGCCAGGGCGGAGTCTTCGTGGCCACCGGTTGCAGCATCCACGGCCACCGATGGGAAAATGGGCAAGGTGTAGGCCGAAACCATGGTCAGGGGCGCTTTAATGCGTTTGGCTTCACGCAGTGCCCAGATAGCTGCGGCCAGGGACCGTTTGGAACCGTCCACACCAACGACGACGCCGTGTTTTTTCTTGTCTGGGTTGGCTGGCAGATCCTGGTCTGCGTTCAGCTTCTTGGCTGGGTCATGGAATTGTTCGGTCATGGCAGTTCCCTCCGTACGGTCATTTCGCGTCCATGGTGCGGTCGCGAAGTTCCTGTTTCCATTCTAACGCCGAAGTCGGGCCTTATGAGCCTGTCTACAGCTGATCTTGGGATCGTAGTAGTGGGGTGAGCGACGGCGGGGTGCCGGCGATGAAGTGCTGGGTGGCGACGCCAAATTTTGCTTGGGCCGGGAGTGGTTCGGAGCGCAGGGCCGCGGTGAAGGCATCCATGCCCCCGAGGTCGGGATGTGCCAGCGGGGTGTGCGTGCCGACCATGACGATATTGCCTCGACGTCGGCCCTTGAACATGGTCGCATCGGAGATCAGGGTGACGTGCTCGAAGGCTTGTGCCAGGGCGGCAGCCTCTTCTCGGGCCGGCTGCAGATTTGGGGAACCACCGTAGTTAATAATGTAAGCACCATCCTGACCGACGGCGCTGGCTGCTTGTTTGGCGGCATCCAGCCCGGTCAAGTGCATGGGCGTGATGTGGTCACCCCGGGTCGTGCCAATAAATACGTCGCGGATCATGACATCCCAACTGTCCGGACGAGTTTCGGCGAGTACTTGACCAGCCTCGGCCACACGCATTTTGACGATTGGGGCGCGCGGAAGCCCGAAGTTATTCCGGGCTAATTCCGTGAGTTTGGCGTCCAGCTCGATCGTGGTGTGCCGCGAGTTCGGGTACCGATCCGCACCCCAACGAGCCATGGTTGCCCCGGCCCCACCCAGGTGCAGAAACCGCAGCTTGGCGTCTTGCGGATAGCGGAAGCTGATGGCAATCGCAATCCAGCGCATGTATTCAAAGCCCAAACGCTGTGGCTCATCCGGAATCAGCTGGGAGGATTGCACCCCGTTGAGCAGCAGCACCCAGGCACCCGGGGTGAAGGGGTCTGGTTGGATTTCCGCGGTACCCGAATCGATCTCATAAATGCCGGGTTCAATATTGACCGCAGATTGTTTTTGGTTGCGACGCTGTTTGGTCATGTTCGAACCATAGCCTGTCGTGACACTCCCTGCCACGGTGCTACAGACGACTCGAGGGGTTCACCCACTGGGCGAAAGCCCGCAGCGCTCAGGCTTTCGACCGCCAGCGGCGCGGTGCCCGACACCCAGGTGATCGCCGGGTTCTCACTGACTGCCTGGTCAATGAGCGCCCGGCCCACGGCGGTCGTGGCCGACTCGGCCAGATAGAAAAACCGAATCTCCAGCAGCTCCCCCAGGCTATGGGCCGCAAGGAATTCGGCGGTGGCATCACTGTGAGTCGAGGTGGCGTGAATCGTACCGATCATCCGATCGCGCAAATCCTCGGCAATCCAGATCTTGTCGCCCTTGGTGATCCGCGACTGCCAGAACTTCACCTGCTCATCCGTCGTGGCGTGGGCTTGGGCAAAGAAGTCTTCGTCTTTGAGCTGCCCGTACATGCTCCGCCAGGCGCGGTGTTTGAAATCCACCACGGCTTTGGCGTCGGCCACCGCGGCGTCACGCACATAGTACTGTGCCCCGGTTTCGGTGGTAGTTTTGCGGCGAAACGGCCAGATCATCAGCGGTCGCCGTCGTCAAGCAACTGATTGACCCGCTCAATTTTGGCATCCAACTGGCCCGCGGACTTCGCCGGACGGATATCGGCCTTCATGGTAATCGAAATGCGCGCCCCATAGGGTTCCACCGCGTCCACGCAGTCCTTGAGCACGCCCATGACCTCGTCCCATTCGCCTTCGATTTCGGTAAACATCGACGACAACCGATGCGGTAAACCCGAGTTGCGTACGACATCGTAGGCGGCTGCCACGGCGCGGGCCACCGAACCGGTTGCAGCGTCTTCGGGGCTATTGGCGGCCGCGTGCTCACCAAGGGCACCGACACCTGCTACTGAAATGGAGAAAGCTAGAATCATGTACCCATCGTAAACACGAACGAAGGTATGAACTAGTGTTGACCTCGCTTACCCTTCGTATAACATTGCGGTTCTTATGTGGTCAACGGCAGGGTGGAGAACTCAGTGCCATAGGTGTTAGCCGGTAAGAGGTGATACACATTTGTCTAGCGCCAGACGTAGTCGGCTGCTGTCTGCGTCTTCCCGTGCCGCTCGACTAGCTTCGTTGAGTTCTTCACCATATATGGGTGCCCAGTTAAGCAGCCAGCCCGCTGAAAAAGCAACTCTGGCCCAAAAACCCTTTGCGTCCGTCCATTGCCTTCACGAATAGGGTGAATGTAATTCAAGAGATCATAGAACTCAGTTAGTCTGCTCAAGAAGTCTTCTCGTGGCAATCCTCGGAGGAAATCTTGTTCCGACAGATTATTCATGAGATGACTTATGCCAAATGAGATACTGGTGCACGGCGCAAAATGCTGACCGTTCATAATGCGCATATCGATAATGCGGTATTCACCGGCCCAGTCGTAGACATCTTGAAACAGATGGCGGTGGAGGCCCTGAAGCTCCTGAGCATCGCGTGTCGGAGGTACTAGGTTGTGATCCTTGAGCTGCACTACCCGGGCGTGATAGAGGTCTGACTCTGCTTTGCTGAGTTCCTCATAAGAATGAGCCCCGATCAGGTTCCTAAGAATACGGTGATCAGGGCTAATTAACTACGGGTCTTCTACAGCTCTATTTGAGGCCATACCGTGAACGAGTAATTTCTACCAGCTCATCAGCAGAGATTTCACCTGCGATATATTGCTCAGTATGGGCTTTGTATTCAGAGCTAACTGTTAAACCCTCTAAATAAATACTATGGTCGGCTTCTGCAACCCACTGTGCCCTGAGCGCTGATGTGGACATATTAACTCCTCATGGTTTCCGCTGAAGTATATGTCATCCGACCGTCGGAGGACATAGATTGCATCATTTCCTGACCGAAGAATTTGCTGCAAACGAAAGAAAACCTAAGACATATCGTCACGTATTCTCCACTAGCTATATCTACTCGAATGCTTTGAGTATGGACGGTGATTGTCGTAGCTCGTGTTTAGATCGTACGGCCATGTCATGAGGTTTGAGCAGTTTGAGAGGCAGCGCGGGTGGACGGCTTCGTGCGATATAAGCAAAGGTAAGGCGCAACATGATACGGACCGACCGTAAACACGAACCTGCCCGACGACTATAGTTGGTTGGGGTGCCCCCACCTGTTGTCGGAGAAAGGGACGTGAACATGGCTCAAGGTATTTACATCACTACGACCACGGTTCGAGCCGGGAAAACACTGGTCTCGATGGGACTGGCCGACGCCCTAAACCGGCACACCGGGCGTGTGGGATATTTCCGCCCGATCGTGCCCGGCGACGACGTCCACACTGATGACATGGTTCAGCTGATGCGCCACACCTTTGAGCTGGATGAACACAGCGCGGTCGGCGGAGTCACCGACGCCTATGCCCGGGCAATGATTACCTCGGGGAAACAAGACGAACTCTACGCCGAACTCGTCGTGGCCTATGAGGCCGTGGCCGCCAACGTCAACGCGGTGGTCATCGAGGGTACCGACCTGGCCAACGGTGATACCGGATTTGAACGCGAAATCGACACCGATCTGGCCTTACACTTCAACGCGCCAGTGCTCGCCGTCGTCTCGGCCCAGGGGCTGACGGCCCAAGAAGCCTCCGACGCCGTGGAACTGACCCGATCGAATCTGCGCGACGCCGGCTCCGAACTGCTCTCCATTGTGGTCAACCGGGCCAATCCTGAACTGCTCGACGAAATGGCAACCACCATCAAACCGGGCACGCATCAGCGCAAGGTCTACATCATCCCGGAACTTGAAGAGCTCCGCCACCCATCCGTCGGGGAAATTGCCGGAACACTGAACCTAGATTGGATCGCCGGTTCCGAACAACTCGACCGCGACGTCTCCGAGGTCAAGGCCGTATCCATGGAGGGCGGCAACTTTCTGCAGGTACTCAACGACGGTGCGCTGGTGATCGTCTCCGGGGATCGTTCGGATGCGATTCTGGCGACCCTGGCCGCAGCACGCACCGCTGAGTTCCCGGTACCCGCCGGCATGATCTTGACCAACGGCATTGAACCCAACCCGATGATCCAGCGACTCTACGCGGATGCCCCGTTCCCCGTGTTCGTATCGTTTTCCGATACCTTCACGATGGCTCGCACCGTGGCCGCCGTCCCGGCCAGTCTCTCGGCTGCACAACCCCGCAAGACCGCAGCCGTGCTGGGCGCCTGGAATAACCACGTCGATGAGAACGAATTGCTCTCGCGCATCGAATTGGCGCACCCCACCGCGATGACCCCGGTGCGGTTCTTGCACCAGCTCACCGCACGCGCCTCAGCGGATCGCAAGCGCATCGTACTGCCCGAGGGCCACGACCCCCGCATCCTCCGGGCCGCCGAAATTCTGCGCCGGCGCGGGGTATGCGACCTGACGATTCTGGGCGATATCGACGTCATCCAAGAGACTGCTTCGAAACTGGGCGTGGATTTGACCGGCATTGAGCTGATCAACCCGGCCGAGTCCCCCAATCGTGAACCGTACGCGCAAGCCTACGCCGAGGCTCGCGCCCACCGCGGCGTGAAGCTCGACTTCGCCCGCGAGATGATGCTGGATGCCACTTACTTCGGCACGATGATGGTCCAGCAGGGTCACGTCGATGGTATGGTCTCGGGGGCCGCGAACACCACGGCGCACACGATCCGCCCGGCGCTGGAATTCGTCAAGACCAAACCCGGCACCAAGATTGTCTCCTCGGTATTCTTCATGCTCCTGCCCGACCGTGCGCTGGTGTACGGCGACTGCGCGGTCAATACTGATCCGAACGCCGAGCAACTGGCCGATATCGCCGCAGCCTCGGCCGCCACCGCCGCACAATTTGGTGTCGAACCGCGCGTGGCCATGCTGTCCTATTCAACCGGAGATTCCGGTGCAGGCGAGGCCGTCGAAAAGGTCCGCGAAGCCACCCAGCTCGTCAAGGCCGCACACCCCGAGCTCAAGGTCGATGGTCCGCTGCAATACGACGCCGCCGTCTCTGCCTCGGTCGCAGCCTCCAAGATGCCCGACTCCGAAGTCGCCGGTAACGCAAGCGTATTCATCTTCCCGGATCTCAACACCGGCAATAATACTTATAAGGCCGTGCAACAGTCGGCCGGTGCAGTCGCCGTCGGCCCCGTCCTGCAGGGTCTGAATAAGCCGGTCAACGATCTCTCGCGGGGTACCACGGTCGATGACATCGTCAACACCGTGGCCATCACCGCCATCCAAGCCCAGGCCAACTAGCCCAAAGGACACTCATGCTCATTCTGGTGATCAATTCGGGTTCGTCGTCACTGAAATACCAGCTGCGAGAACTCCACGACGACGGCACCGACACCGCCAACCCCATCCAGGCCTCCGGTCTCATTGAACGCATCGGTGTGCCCGGCGCAGCCATCGCCAACCACACCGAAGCCCTCGATGTCGTCGCCAAAGAACTCGATGAGATCCTGGGCGACCGCACGATCGATGCCACCGGACACCGCGTGGTCCACGGCGGCGAACGTTTCAAAGCCCCAGCCCTGGTTGATGCTGAAGTCATCCGCGCCATCGACCGTCTAGCGCCCCTGGCACCCCTGCACAACCCACCGGCCGCCGAAGGACTGCGCGCAATCCGCGATAAATGGCCCGATATGCCCCAGGCCGTCGTGTTTGACACCTCATTCCACCAGACCATGCCACCCCAGGCCTGGCGGTATGCGATCCCGAATTCTTGGTACACCGACTACGGCATCCGACGCTACGGATTCCACGGCACCAGCCACGATCTGGTCGCCGGACTCACCGCCGAACTCTTAGGCATCGAGCGCGAGCAATTCAACGGCATCATCTTGCACCTGGGCAACGGGGCATCAGCCACCGCCATCAAAAATGGTGAATCCGTGGACACCTCAATGGGTTACACTCCCCTGGCCGGGCTGGTCATGGGCACCCGCTCGGGCGACATTGACCCCTCGGTCATCTCGCATCTGGGTGCCTCACATGGCTTCACCGCCCAAGACGTCGATCGGGTGTTGAACCACGAATCCGGGCTGCTGGGCATGACCGGACATTCGGATATGCGCCAGGTCCTGGAATCCGCCGACGCCGGTCACCGCGACGCCCAAATGGCACTCGACGTCGCCACCTACCGGTTGGCGAAATATATTGGTGGGTATCATGTTGCCGTCGACGGCGCCCAGGCCATCACCTTCACCGCGGGCATCGGGGAGAACTCGGCACCGTTCCGGGCACGCGTCTTAGATCGACTCGGTGTGCTCGGCGTCGCCTACGACCCCGCGCTCAATGGGGCCGACTCGGATGCAGCCCGGATCATTTCCACCCCAGAGTCTGCCATTACGGTTGCCGTGGTCCCCACCGACGAGGAAATGGCCATCGCCCAGGAGACGTTCTATTTGGTCGATCAGGCCAACGCCTGGGGTCAAGGCGTCGGCGTCTAAGGCATCTTAAAGTGAGACCGTTCCTCGGGCTGCTGGCCCGGGGAACGGTCTTGTGGTCTGGGCGCCGCCACCGGCCTTCGCTATGAGAATCGTTACCGCAAAGCTCTTGCCTTATTTGTTATCACATATTACAGTAACCCCTACAATCATCAGGTGATCTGCATCACAGTTCTGGGCGATGTGCAGGAGGGATCCGAAGTGCCAAATAAACTTCTACTGGCCGCGGCCGATAACAAAAAGCTGGAACACTTTGCCACCAACAATAAAATGAGTCGAGCGCTCGTGGATCGCTATGTCGCAGGAAAATCCCTCGATGAGGCACGACACGCCGCCGAGCAGCTGACCCGCAAAGGCATCGATACGTGCCTGAATCCCCTGGGCGAATCCGTCCGGAATGTCGAAGACTGCGCCCGGGCGACCCAGGATTATCTCGACGGTATCCACATGCTGCATCAACACATCCCACATGCCAGCGTCTCCGTGAAACCTTCACAGCTCGGCATGATGGTCAGTCCAGAGCTCTGTACCGAAAACTTACGAAACATCCTGGTGGCCGGCCGAGAACACGGCGTCGCGGTGGAAGTCGATATGGAGCACAGCTCGATCCATGACCAAACCGTGGCCATGGTTCATGAATTATTAGTAGATTTTCCCGACATCCGCATGGCGATCCAGTCCTATAGCCGTGCGGCACCCGATGTGCTGCACAGTTTCAAAGCAAAACAACTGCGGATCCGGTTGGTCAAAGGTGCCTTCGAAGAAGATGTCGACACCGCGATCCAACATCCTAAGGATGTCACCTCGCAATACACCTATCAAGCGGCGTGGGCGTTGCGAAATCTTCCCGATCCAGCATTTGGCACCCACGATGATCGGTGTATCAATTTCATCAAGGCCGAAGCCCTCCAGCTCGGGCTGGCCAACAAGGATTTCGAATTCCAGATGCTCTATGGCATTCGGCCAGAACTGCAAGAACAATTAGTGCAACAGGGTTACCGTGTTCGGATCTATTTGCCCTACGGCGATCAGTGGTACCCCTATCTGATGCGAAGAATGGCCGAACGCCCTGCCAATCTGTTGCTTTTTCTCCGCTCCCTGGTCACCCGCAGCTAGTCAGTACCCCAGAATTTCAAACCCGCATCCGGTTTGTCGATGAACCGTAGAGAGGACAAGATGACACACTCCATCAGCATGACAGGCAACTTCCGTGTCCCATACCCCCAAAACCAACCCGAACGCTCGTTTGCTCCGGGCTCGCCCGAGGCCGAGAGCGTCCGAAAACTCATCCGGCAGATGTCCTCGTCGACCAAGGATCTGGCACACTATATTGGCGGCGAGTGGGTCACCGAAGGCGAAACGCAGCCATTGGTTGCACCACATCACCACGAGACCGTTCTGGCGAACCTGCCCTATGCCACCGAACAGACCGTCATCAAGGCGATCGATGCGGCACTGCGCGTCCAGGACTCCTGGGCCCGCACACCCTGGTGGGACCGAATTGCCATCTTCCTTAAGGCAGCCGAGCTTGCCAGCGGCAAATACGCAGACGAGCTCGTGGCTGCCACCATGATCGGCCAATCCAAGACCTTTCATCAAGCTGAAATCGATGCCCCCTGTGAACTGGCAGATTTCTTCCGCTATAACGCCTATAACGCCTCCCAGATTTTTGAGGACCAACCGCGCGCGCTGGAGGGCAAGGGAACCTACCTGGACCAGCGGCCACTGGAAGGCTTCGTGTTGGCCATGACCCCGTTCAACTTCACTGCCATCGCCAGCAACCTGCCGACCACCGCTGCCATGATGGGCAATGTCGTCGTGTGGAAGCCATCGGAGAAGTCTGCTTACAGCAACGACGTCATCATGCGTCTACTCATCGAAGCCGGTCTGCCGGACGGTGTGATCAACCTTGTGCACGGTGACGGGCAACTGGTGTCTGATGTGGCCATGCGGCATCGCAATTTTGCTGGGCTATCGTTCACCGGCTCTTCGGCCGTGTTCCGCGACCTGTTCACGAAGGCAGGACAACACATGCACACCTATCGTTCGTTTCCTCGGCTCGTGGGTGAAACCGGTGGGAAAAATGCCGTGGTCGTCCACCCGACGGCAGATCTGGACGCCGTGCATGCCGCACTGATTCGGGGCGCTTTTGAATTCCAAGGACAGAAATGCTCGGCAGCATCGCGAGCGTATGTACCCAAATCCTTGTGGCTTGAACTCAAAGACCGCCTGGTGGCAACCACCAAGTCGCTCAAGGTGGGCAACCCCGCCGAGCACGACACCTTTGTCACAGCGGTCATTGACGAAAAAGCCGCTCAACGCATGCGCGAGACGTTCGAGAAGGCCAAGCAGCTCGACAGCCACACCTTATTAGTAGGCGGTTCGGTTGATACCTCCCAAGGGTGGTTCGTGGAGCCCACGATTTTCGAAACGACCGATCCCAAAGCATTCACCATGGAACAAGAATTCTTTGGGCCTATGGTCGTGGTCTACCCGTACGACGATGACCAGTGGTCTGAGACGCTGGGCCTGGTGGATTCCACGAGTAATTATGCGCTGACCTTATCGGTCTTTAGCCGAGATCGGGCTGCGATTCGAGAATCGCTCGATACGTTGCGCAATGCCGCCGGCATGATGTACATCAACGAAAAACCTACCGGGGCGATGATGGGCCAAGTCAATTTCGGTGGCGGTCGTGGTTCGGGAACCAATGATAAGACCGGTTCGCGCCTGTCGCTGCAACGCTGGCTGTCCGGCCGGTTTATTCAGGAGACTTACACCCCTGCTACAGACTGGACGTATGCCTACATGGGTTGCTAGCCACGTACCGGGACTCATGGCGATCGGTTGCTGCAACGAATCCGTCGCAGCAGCTGCCAGCTTCTCTAGAATGAGGTGCATTGCAAACAACCCGAAAAGATCGATTGTGTAGGCATTGAGGAGACGTTGCATGGCAGATAATCCGCTGGGAATTGTAGTCACGAAAAAGCTGGTGGCCGACCAGGTCTACGACATTCTGGAGGCCTCCATCTTCGATGGTCGACTGCAAGCCGGTGAGTCGCTGAAAGTGCGCGATATCGCCGAGATGGTGGGCACCAGCGTGATGCCGGTTCGGGACGCCTTGCGGAAGCTCGAAGACGTCGGTCTGGTCGCGACGCAACCGCATAAGGGTGCGGTGGTCCGAAAATTTACCACTGAAGAGCTCATTAAAATGTATGACCTTCGGATGGTCTTAGAGAAATACGCTGCGGCCCTGGGCACCCCGAATGTCACCCCCGCTGAAGTGGAACGGATGGAACGCAGCTACCGCGAAATGTGGGACGCGGTGGAACACCAGGATGTCGCACGAGCGCTGGATAAAGACGAAGAAATCCTTGCTACCGTGTACGAGGCAGCAGAGAATCCATTTCTCATGGAGATGATTGAGAGCCTGTGGATGCGGACCCGGGCCTTTAAAGTGCTCGGTGCCCGTGAGGCATTTAGGAATAACGATGACACGTTGTGGCTGCCGCAAAAACGACTCATAGAGGCGGCACGTCACCACGACGTCGAGGAGGCCGTGTCCATGACCAATGATTCACTCCACAGCGCGCGCCGGCGTCTGGAGACCAAAATTGATCAGGACGAGGCTGCAGCTGATCCGCCGCGTGATGTCTAATCAGCTGGCGCCTGGACTTGGCTAACTTGCTTTTTTCTTGGCGCTGGAACGCTTGGAATCTGATGTTTTCTTCGCACTGGATTTCTTGCCACCTGATTTCTTCGACTCTCGAGACCGGTTCACGGATTGCTGGAGTGCATCCATCAAGTCGACAACTTCGCCGCCGGTATCTTCGTCTTCGTCTTCTTCGGGGAAGGTCTCTTCCAGATCAAGCGCTTCTCCAGCTTCGATTTTGGCATCGATGAGCTTGCGCAATTCGGCCTGATAGTCATCAGTAAACTCTTCTGGCGTGAAGTCCTGGGAATAGGACTCAACAAGTTGGGTGGCCATTTCGAGTTCTTTTTTGCCAATCTTGGCTTTCGAATTGACTCCTTTGAAATCCACGTCGCGGATCTCATCGGCCCAGCGCAGCGTTTGGATCATCAACATTTTGCCGCACGTGCGCAGGATAGCCAACCGGGTTCGAGTGCGCAGGGTGATTTTCACAATCGCCGTGCGGTCGGTGTCGTCCAGTGTTTGACGTAATAGCAAATATGCTTTGGGGGTTTTGGATGTTGGCTCCAGGAAATAGGATTTCTCCAACATGATCGAATCAATCTGATCGGTTGGGACGAACTGCAAGACCTCAATGTCGTCGTCATCGTCCGACGGGAGTGCCTCGATGTCGTCCTTGGTGATGATCACCCGGTGTTCGCCGTCGTCATAGGCCCGTTCGATCTCGGAGTATTCAACAATCTCATCACATGCTTCGCACCGGCGCTGGTACCGGATGCGACCACCATCTTTTTGATGCACCTGATGCATGTCAACATCGTGGCTCTCGGTGGCCGAATACAATTTTACGGGCACGTTCACGAGTCCAAAGGCAATAGAACCTGACCAGATAGCTCTCATGGACCCCATTATTCCTACTCAGCCATCCCCTGGCTAGGGCTCAGATTTTAGTGTGGAGAACGCTAGGCGCGCCCGGGGCGACTCCGGTAGCATGCACCACACAGGAGGACTGCATGTCACGTGATGAACAGAAAGTCTCAATCGATGGTCATCGGTTGACCCTGACCAACCTCGAGAAGGTGTACTACCCGGAAACGGGCACCACCAAAGGTGAAGTGCTGGACTACTATGCTCGCATCGCCCCGATCTTTATTCGGCACGCCGCAGATCGGATTGCCACGCGCAAGCGGTGGGTCGACGGGGTCGGAACCCCAGACAAGCCGGGCAAAGTCTTTTTCGAAAAGGATCTCCCGGACCATGCCCCGGACTGGGTTGCGTTCCGGGAAATTGACCACAGCACCGGCACGAAGCGTTACCCGCTGGTTCAAGACCAGGCGACGTTGACCTATCTTGCACAACTGGGTTCCTTGGAGATCCATATCCCCCAGTGGCGCGTGTTATCGAAGGGTTCCGATCCTCGAACCATCACCTCCGACAGCCGGTACCCTGACCGAATGGTCTTCGATTTGGACCCGGGCGAGGGGCGTGAACTGGCTGATTGTATTGAAGTGGCACACTTGGTGCGCGAATTGCTCAACGGGATGGGCATGGAAGCGTATCCGTTGACCAGTGGTTCCAAAGGGGTCCACCTCTATGCGCCGCTGGATGGGTCTGCGACCAGTCAACAGGTCTCCGATGTGGCCAAAGAGTTGGCGCGCAGTCTCGAAGCCGATCATCCCAAACTCATCGTGTCGAAGATGAAGAAAACCCTGCGGAAGAAGAAGGTGTTCATCGATTGGTCCCAGAACTCGGCATCAAAAACCACGGTGGCACCGTATTCACTGCGGGGCAGATTCCTCCCCACCGTGGCGACACCGCGTACCTGGGAGGAATTCGATGATCCAGGTTCTGTTGAACATGTACGCTTCGAAGAGGTCTTGGATCGTTTGGAGGACCTGGGCGATCTCTTAGAACCCTTGGCGCACAGTGCTGGTGATAAGGACGCGGCCTCGGTCCAGGACCCCGAGCAGGCCGATGCCCCGCAAGACCGGTTGACCACGTATCGGACGATGCGTGATGCCAAGAAAACCCCCGAACCGGTGCCCGATCGCCACGGCGACAGTGGCGAGGAATTGACGTTTGTCATTCAGGAACACCATGCCCGGCGCCTGCACTGGGATTTTCGGCTCGAACACGATGGCGTGTTGGTCTCATGGGCGCTGCCCAAGGGGCCGCCCACAGATCCGGAGCAGAATCATTTAGCAGTGCAAACCGAGGATCATCCGATGGAATACGCCAGTTTTGAGGGCACGATTCCCAAGGGTGAATATGGTGGCGGTGAGGTGACCATCTGGGATTGGGGCACATATGAACTCAAAAAATGGCGTGATGGCAAAGAAGTCACCGCCATTTTGCACGGGCAGCCGGACGGCGGTCTGGGTGGGACCAAGGAGTTTGCGTTATTCAATACCGGCGAGCACGGGCCGAATAAGGATCCTGCCAAGAATTGGATGATTCATCTCAAGACCGACTCGGCACAGGTCTCCCCCGCTCCGCGGGCCAAGCAGCGCAAGACCACCAGGGATGCGGCTGAGTCTTCCTCCGATGCGGCCATTGATGCGGCCGACTATGCCCCGATGCTAGCGACCCTCGGTGAGGTCGATGACGTTCAAGGAGATGAGGACGACTGGGCCTTTGAGATGAAGTGGGACGGCATCCGTGCGCTTGCGACGGTTCGTGCGGCCACCGATGAGCGCCCAGGCGCTGTGGCATTGATTAGTCGCAACGGCAACGATCTGACCGTCACCTATCCCGAGCTAGCCGAACTGGCCGATTCAGTGACCCATGATTGTGTCCTCGACGGGGAGATTGTCGCATTGGGCCCGTCTGGGCGACCAGAATTTGGCAGACTCCAGCAGCGCATGGGGTTGAAGAAACCTCGCGATGTCGACGCAGAACGTGCCAAGACGCCAGTGTATTTCATGGTCTTTGACGTGTTAGAAATCGATGGCACCTCCCTGCTGCGTCAGGATTATGTCCATCGCCGGCAACAGCTCTTCGAGCTTGTGTCCGAGGGGGAACATATTTATGTTCCCGAAGCCTTTGATGGTTCTTTGGACGATGCCATGGATTCCAGCCGAGATCTGAAATTGGAAGGCGTACTAGCCAAGAAGAAGTCCAGTGTATATCTGCCCGGCAAACGCACCAAGACCTGGCTCAAGCTGAAACATGCCTCGACCCGTGAGGTGCTCATCATTGGATGGCGGACCGGCAATGGGGGTCGTGCCGGTACCCTAGGCTCACTATTGGTCGCTGCCCACGGACCAGACGGGCTGGTGTATATGGGACGGGTGGGTACCGGTTTTGATCAGCAACAGTTGCAGATGCTGCGTGAGAAGCTCGATCAGCTCGAGCGCAAAACCCCACCCACCGATGTGCCGGCAGAGCAACGCAAGGATGCCCACTGAGTGACACCGAAATTGGTGGCTGATGTCGAATACGGTGGCATCACGGAGGCCGGAAGACTCCGGCACCCGGTGTGGCGGGGACTGCGAGACGACATTAACCCCGAGGAGGTCAGCGTTTAGTCGTGACTCTTGGTCTCGGCGGGTGCGGACTGGTCAGCTGATTCGATGGCAGCTGGTGTCTTGCGTTCCTTGAGGCGTCGAGGGGTGCGATCGGGTTTGGTATTCAGTTCCGAAAAGAGGTCCGGCAGTTGATGCCAGGATGGCAGTTGGCCAAAGGTTTCTTGGGTTTGTATCACCACTTGGCGGGCTAGCGCGCGGTTGGCAAAGCCGCCAATGCCGGCGCCGATCCCAAATGGTACAAGGCGTCCAAAAAAGCGGAGTGCTTCGCCACGAATCAGGGTTCGCATGAACCGGTTGGCCAGGGAATTGAAGGCTCGCTCGGTGATGCCAGAAATCCCAGAGGCAATCCACGCGGTGGGCCCCAAAGTTCCAAAGCGGGTGCCGGGTTGGGCTTTAGCGGCCTGCTGTAGGAGCTCGCGGCCTTCTTCACCCAGCAGGATAGTCATCACCAGAGCCTGGGATTCTTTCGAATTTCGGGTGTTGAGACCGGCCAGCTCGGCAACTGATTGTGCATAGAGCGCAGTGAGTTCCAAAAAGCCCAGGGCGGCACCGAAAGACGCTCCCAGACTCGTCGCGGTTCCGATGCCGGGTACTGCTCCTACCCCACCGGCGGCAGCACCGGCCGTGGTGAGCGAGGCGATATACCGGCGCGACAGACGCTCGGCCAGGTCACCGGGGCTATCCTGTGGGTATTTCTTGCTCAAGCGTCGTAACTCAGCAATGACCAGTGGTCGTTGCACATTGATCGCCCCGAGGACAGCGCGTTGGAACGCGGGTGTTGGGCGGCCTTTGGAATCGACGGCTTTGCCCAGCATTTTTTGTGCATTGCGAGCGGCTTTATCGCCCCTGGTGCCTTTGGTTTTGGTCTTTTTGGGTTGTGGGGTGTCGTTATTTTTCGGCAAAATCAGCTCACATTCTGCGATAGAAACGGTGTGATGGCCGAGGTTGTTTTAGCTTCAACGAATTGGGTATGGGTTGTCAACCAGTTCTTGGTAAATTCCGCGGAGGGGTGGTCTGGTGTGTCCCCGATGGTGATCCACAAAACGCGCTGGGAGGTGACATCATTCTCTGGTGTATCCAGCGCTGCTAGGAGCGGGTTGTCGATGATATACCCGTTGAGCCCTACGACCCCGTTGATCGCTTCGGGGCGGACTCGGAGCAGTGTGGTGGCCATGGCAGCGCCCTGTCCGACCCCCAGCGCTTGGATGCTGGTGTAGGAGGTGGTGCCGTATTCGTCGTCATCGATGGCATCAAAGACTCGGTGGGCCGCGGAAAGGACTTCTGGGAAGTTTGGGTTGTCGTGGTCTTGGCTCGTAAACCAGTTGAAACCGAAGGCGGCGTTGAATCCGGCTTGCAGGGCCAGGCCGGTCGTGCCGGGTGGTAGTTGGTCGAAGTAGTGTTCGGCGACGGTCTCGGGGGTGGAGCCTGCGTCGTGGAAGATCAGCACGAGGTTGGTGGTGCGAAGGTGTTCGGGCAGGGACCAAATGGCGCGGTGACCGGTGGCAAGCGTTTCGGCGTACATGCCCTTACTCTAATCACACAACGGTCAAAAAGTGGATGAAGACGCCCACACCAAACACCGCGATGGCAAGAATAATACAGCCCAGTTCGACCAGCAGGCCGATGCCCATGGCTTTCAGGGCTTCTCCTGAGGAGCGCAGAGCGGCAAGTGGGTCACGGCGTCGGTAGTATTCGGCCCCAAACAGTCCCAGGGCAAAGCCGATGAAGATGCCGAAAAACGGGATGATGAATAGTCCAACGATGGCGGCTGCGGTGGCGATGAGGATGGGGGTGCTGGGGATGCGTTCGCGGCGCATGGTGCGCCCGGTGAGGATCAGGGAGGCGCTCCACCCTAACAGTGCGAGTGCTGCGGCGATGATGCCGGTGGCCCAGGAGGCGGTCGATCCGATGATCCAGGCCCAGGCGATCATGGTGATGATGGCGACCGGTGAGCCGGGCAGGATGGGAAAGATGATGCCGCTGAGGGCAAGCAGCATCAGCAGTGCTGCGATGACTGTGACAAGGACTTCCACAGTGCCAGGTTACTCGCGAATCGCGATGTCTGCCCAGACGATGTGATTGGCGTTGTCATTGGACTGGATACCGAAGTAGCCCCGGTAGACGTCGGTGCGTTTGGTACCGGTTTCAAGAATGCCCGAATTGGTCACGGGCAGGTCCGCGCTGGGTAGGACGTAGTCGGCCCGGTAGGTTTCACCGCCGTTTCCAGGGTCTGGTGCGGTGTGATACTCGGCATCGGGGTTATTCGGCAGGACGCCGCGTCCGATAGCACTGGGCAGCAGCGTGCGTTCCTGGAGGGGATCTACAAGACTCTCGGAGTTCAACAACTGTGCAATCGCATCTGGTTCGGCTGGGCCGTGGCCCTCGGGGTCGGCTTTGAGCGAGCTGGCGATGACGAACGCTGCGTCGTTATCTAATGCCCCGCGAGTTCCTCGGTGGTCCAGAATGTAATCAGAGTCCGAGTCAAGGTAATCGTGCCAGAACCGGATTTGATCGTCATTGCGTGCCTGGTCGTGCGGGGTCTGGGAGGCGTCTGCCGCCGCTGAGGCGAGGATGTGCACGGTTTGGCCGTCGACATCTACTGGTACATCCCAGTGGGCAACGGATGACATTGGAAGGATATCGCGTTCCAGCTCCGTGAAGTCGTCTGGAATGTTGTTATCCGGCATGCTCTTCCACGGCAGCGATGAAAAGTCTCGAATGTTCGTCGTGTCCAACGGGTATTTCGAGTACACGATCATGGCTCCCTGACCGGGGAAGTCCCCGTAGCCCAATGCGTCGCCTGGCCCACCGATCGTGCCGTCACGGTCGAGGTCAGCGCCAGAATCAACGCCGGCGTTGGTTTGGCCTGTATAGCTGTAGGGATACGTGATGCCGGTATATTCGTCGCTACCGACTGCAAGGTAGTTCGTGTTGAACGCTTTAGCGAGTTGCTCACCGGCATCAACATCGATTCCCGTCAAGACGAGCACGTCGGGTCGCACGGACTGGATCACCCGGGCCACTTCAGTAGCGTCTTCGGCCCCGGGAGCAGACAGTTCTTCAAATAAATCACCGGCGGAGTCGCGGGTCAGTCCGGCGTTATATGTTGCCACACGCAGTGAGTCCGCGTCGGGACGTTCTAAGACCGGTACGGTCTCGGCGGGAAGGACATCTTCACTCTGAGATGCTGCGGCGGCCTCTTCTTCTCCGAGCATGCTGTGAGCGCTGTCAGCGACGATATCCGGATGCGGACAATATCCAAGATCTGCCTCCGCATCAGCCTCATCGGCTACCGCAACCTGAATTGGAGACGCAAAACTCAGCGCTAGACATCCGGCCGCAGCCGCGATGAGCGCTGTTTTCTGCACTCGAAAAACAGAGCAGTATTTACGCATACCGGACAGCTTAGACATGAAGTGAATCAAGTAAAAGTTTGAGTTCGGTTGTTGATACTTACTCAAATATCTCAAGAATTCACGTAAGCGCATGGCCATGCGGATCTCCTGGGTTACTGCCTCAGGCAACCAGTTTCTGCGCTATGCATTCTTGATCAGACTGTAATCATTTTGTGATCCTAGAGGCCCGTTTCAAACATCATGAATTCTCGAATCTATGTCCTGACATGGCACAACGCTGTGACGCATATCACCTCAGCGACTCATGGAGGCTCCGAATTTTGCATCAAAAAATCAGCCGAGGATTCTGCGAAAACCTCAGAATTCCCGCACTGCGAGAATTCCGTTGAACAAAACAATGTTTGAGCGTCACACTCGAGTTCGGGAGCGCTCTGACCAGGTCTTATTCTGCTTGCGGAGGGTTGTTGTCTTGGCCTTGAATCCGACCTTCGTGTTGATCCACGACTTCTCTGCTCAAACGGGCAGCGCTGGCGGTCATGCCAATCGTTGCGCCAATAATCAACACGATGGCCACTCCTCTGAGCGCCCCGAAGGTTTGGCCAAGCAGCATCCAACCAATCACTGCCGCAAAAACCGGCTCAAGGCTCAGCAGGATGGAAAACGTGTTGCTTGGGATGCGTCGCAGGGCAGCCATCTCAAATGACACCGGGATCACAGTGGAGAGCAGCGCCATAATCAGCGCGAACCAAATGGTTTCAGGAATTGACACCAGGTCAACTACACCGCCCAAACCAATGGGCAGCAAAATCAATGCTGCGACAATTGTGGCGACCGGCAAGCCCTCCATGCCGGGCAGCTGACGCCCCACCCTGGCGCTGAGCAGGATATAAAACGCCCAGGATACCCCAGCCAGTGCGGCATACAGGATACCCAGCGGATCGAAGGTGACGGCGCCGGTCAGTGACTCTAGACCAAGAGCCACTAACCCAAGGCCGGCCACCCCGATCCAGATGAAGTCTCGCCGGTTCGTGGACAGAATCACGGCCAACGCGAGTGGTCCAACAAATTCGATGGCCACTGCAACGCCCAGCGGGATGCGTTCCACAGCAGCATAGAAGAAGCCATTGAGGCCCGAGAGGCTGACACCAAAGAGTACCACGTCGCGCCAAGCGGATCTATTCCAGCGCCAGGGCCTAGGCCGAGCCAAGAGTATGAGAAAGATGGAGGCCAGCATGAGGCGCACTGTTGTGACGCCCCATGCCCCTCCGATGGGGAACAGTTGAGCGGCCGCCACCGCGGTGCCAAGCGGCAGCGAGAGGGTGGCAGCGACCACCAAGACCACACCGGTTATTGATATCCCGCGGGTGCGATCCACCAACGTGTTCCTCCTGGGCAGCTAGCGGCCTCTTACCACCCGCGTTCTGCCAGACGGTGTGGTGCCGGAATTTCGGATACGCTCAATCCCACCATCGCATCACCGATGCCGCGTGAGGCATCTGCAATCGCTTGGGGGTCGTTATAGTTCTGGACTGCCGTGACAATGGCCTTCGCGCGCGCGGTGGGGTTGTCGGAATGGAATATGCCCGAGCCAACGAATACCCCATCGGCACCCATTTGCATCATCATGGCCGCATCGGCCGGGGTTGCGATCCCGCCGGCGGTGAAGAGTCCCACTGGCAGTTTAGCGTCTTTGGCAATCTGCTTTACCAGCTCGTACGGCGCTTGAAGCTCTTTGGCAGCCACGAACAGCTCATTTTCGTCCATTGAGGTCAACGCCGCGATTTCAGCACTGAGCGTGCGGATGTGCTTCATTGCCTCGGAGACGTCGCCGGTGCCAGCTTCACCCTTAGAGCGAATCATGGCCGCACCTTCGGTGATGCGACGCAGCGCCTCACCCAGGTTGGTCGCCCCACAAACGAATGGTGTGTCAAAATCCCATTTATTAACGTGGTGCACGTAGTCGGCCGGGGAAAGCACCTCGGATTCATCAATAAAATCAACGCCCAGGGTTTCCAAAATTTGGGCCTCAACGAAGTGGCCGATCCGGACCTTGGCCATGACAGGCACGTCGACGGCCTCGATGATCGATTCGATCAGTTCGGGCGATGAGCTGCGGGCGATACCACCTTGTGCACGAATATCCGCCGGCACCCGCTCCAAGGCCATGACGGCGGTGGCACCTGCATCCTCGGCGATCTTGGCTTGTTCGGCCGTGACAACATCCATGATCACTCCGCCGCGGAATTGATCGGTCAGTCCGGTTTTTACGGTGGCTTGCGCGCTCATAGCGCCCCTTTCATGTTTGGCATAGGCCATACTTTTGACCTAGGCCAAAGATTAGCTTAAGCGATCGGAAAACCCAAACACCTCGCAACACTGGCTTGGTTCTGCGCACTTCCTGGGATTATGGAGCTATGAACACGGAGTCAATGCCCAACACCCGGCCACCGGATCGCCGACAAGAAATCCTCGCCGGCCTGAAACTTGGTCTTGGCCCCGGCCTGGGATTATTTCCCATGGGGCTGGCTCTAGGGCTCCTGGCTGTGCAGTCCGGCCTGCCCGGCTGGGCCGTGCCAGCGTTATCCATTTTTGGCTACGCCGGGTCGCTCGAGTTTTTAATGATCGACCTACTCATGACCGGCACCGGGCTGCTCACCATTGCCGTGACGACGTTCTTTGTAAACTTCCGCCACGTGTTTTATGCCTTTTCCTTTCCACTTCATGTGGTGAAAAATCCGATCGCCAAGTTTTACTCGATGCACGCGCTCATCGATGAGGCCTACGCTGTCACCGCCGCGAATCCAACAGGCTGGACCGCACCCCGGCTGTTGGCCATGCAGATCTCGATGCAGCTCTACTGGGTCGGGGGCGGACTCGTCGGCGTGCTCATCGCCTGGACGATTCCCGGCACCATTGCCGGACTGGACTTCGCCCTGTTGGCCCTATTCATTACGCTGACCCTGGATGCCGTGCGCACCCGCGAACAGCTGCCTTCGCTGATAATCGCGACTCTCGCGTTCTTTGCCGCCTTGGCCATCGCCCCGGAGCAAATCATTTTCGTCGGCATGATTCTGTTTATGGTGCTGCTGACTCTGCGCTACTTCACCGCCAAACGAAAGGGTGGACTTTATGCTCCTGCTCGCCACTAATCAGGAAGCAACCCCCGCCACGTGGTACATCCTGACCGTGGTGGCGATCATGTTCGCGGTGACCTTCTCCCTACGCGCCCTACCCTTTGCCATCCTGGCAAAGCTGCGCGATTCTGCATTCGTCAACATCATGGCCCTGTGGATGCCCGCCGGCATTCTAGGGCTATTGGCTATCGTCATCTTTTACTCCACAGCCACCGCCCCCGGCGCCCAGTTGTGGAAATTACTTGTCGCCGTGGCCATCACCATCGCATCGCATTTACTACTGGGACGACGAACGCTCGTTTCAATTGGTCTTGGCACCGTGACCTACGTCGTCTTGGTCAATTTCATAGCATAAAAGTCACCGGACTCACTTTGAAATTGCCGCGTGGGCTATACACTGAGCAACAGCTCCACCGGAAGGACATGCATGCGCAATATCACCCCCTGGCTCTTGGCCCTGCCTTCCCTACTCTTCATGGCCTGGGGTGGAAACCACTTCACGCCGCTGCTACCCCTCTACGATGAGGTCGCTGACCTCATCCCCTGGCAAACCAATATGCTGCTCGGAACCTATGTCTTTGGGCTGGTCCCCGGGCTGTTGGTCGCCGCAGCACTCTCGGATGTCTATGGGAGAAAACCGATTACCCTGATCGGGCTCATCTCCTCAGGGGTGGGCAACCTGCTCATTCTATTAGGCCCCATTTCCCTGGCTATGTTGTACACAGGACGCTTCTTCGCGGGCCTGGCGGTGGGGATTGGCATGTCCGTAGGCACCTCGTGGATTAAAGAACTCTCCTCCCCCGACTGGGACCCCAAGGCCACCGTCGGCGCAGGCGCTCGGCGACCATCCTTGACCATGACGCTAGGCTTTGGCATGGGCGCGGCGGTCACCGGCGTCCTAGCTCAATGGGCGCCCAACCCAACCGTCATACCGTTCATCGTCACGGTGTCACTTTTGGCCCTAACGATCATTCCCACGGCCTTTGCACCCGAGACGGTGGGGCCCAACGCGCGACAATTACCGGCCCAGTCTTCCTGGGTCAGTCAGTTGCGCACCCCAAGTGCCGGCCATCCAGATTTTCTTATCAAAGTCGCCACTGCAGCGCCATGGGTCTTTGGCGCAGGCGGTATCGCCTACGGTTTGCTCCCCCAAATCATGTCCGATGCTACGGGTGATTTCACCACCTTGTACGCGACCATGCTGGCCGTTGTCACGCTTGGCATCGGCGCGTTTGTTCAACCGTTTGCCCAACGATTCGATCGCAGGCTCTCAGGCCGCGGACTGCCGGTGGGACTCGCGCTCGTCGTCATCGGACTGTGCCTGGCATCACTGGCGGCCGCCCAATCCGGACCTATCACCGGGCTCATTGCCGCGATGATCCTGGGCCTCGGGTACGGCACGGTACTGGTCACCGGCCTGAGCCGCGTCCAAAACATTGCCCCGCCACGCGATCTGGCCGGCTTGACGGGCCTCTTCTACGCGCTGACCTACGTGGGATTCTTATTCCCCACCGTGATTGCAGCCCTCTTGCCGGTCATGCCGTACAACGTCACGCTGCTGGTCTTCGCGGGACTGGCAGCGGTCTCGATGATCTTTGCCTTTGGCCGGATTCGCCGGGTGCGCGGCCCGTGGTACCAGCGCGACAACTAACCCTGCAGACAGCCGTCCCCTTGCCCCGTGTTCCCTACGAGAGAAGGATAGATGTGCGACACCTAACAGCTATTTCAAATTTGAACAACTAGGATTGTTCGTGAAGACGAAATGCACCGCCTGACGTGAGTACATACCCCGTTGGGCAGTTTCGAACGAAAGGAATGAGTACACATGGCACAATTTGCAGATCGCACAGCGCTCGTCACCGGAGCTGGTTCAGGCATCGGGGAAACCGTCGCGAAACAACTGGCCGCCGAGGGCGCGAATGTCGTCGTCTCCGATATTAATCTTGAGGCAGCCAAGCGAGTGGCATCAGAAATCGAAAACGCCGGTGGTAAGGCTTCGGCCATCAAGCATGACACGGCCTCCAAGGAAGACAATAAGGCCGCTGTGGAGCATGCCGTTGAAACGTACGGCGCACTGCATTTGGCAGTCAACAACGCAGGCATCGGTGGCAACTCCGCACCGGTTGGCGAACTGGATCTCGACGACTGGGATCGCGTCATCAACATCAACCTCAACGGCGTGCTTTACGGGATGCACTACCAGATCCCAGCGATGCTGGAAGCCGGCGCTGACCAGTCCGCAATCGTGAATATTTCATCGATTCACGGTTCAGTAGCTGCACCCAATAACGCCGCCTACACGGCTGCCAAACACGGCGTCGTCGGACTGACAAAGAATGCTGCCGCCGAATACGGTCCGCAGAACCTGCGCGTTAACGCCGTTGGGCCGGGTTACATCAGGACTCCGCTGTTGGAACAAAACCTCGACGAAGCCACGATGACCGCACTGGAAGAAAAGCACACCCTGCACCGGTTAGGTACAGCTGAGGAAGTCGCCAATCTGGTGATCTTCCTCCTCTCCGACAACGCGTCATTTATTACCGGCTCCTACCACCTCGTCGATGGCGGCTACACCGCAGTCTAAAAACACTCAACCTCGATGACGGAGATCAACTCGCGGAACGACTCTTAGGAAGCGTTCCGCGAGTTTTTATATTCTGCCCATGACCCCGACGCGCACCTGGTGAGAATGGCGTTTGTCTATGGGTGCGACTATTGATCTTCTGGATAGAGCGGTACCGGGGCAATCTCTTGTGCGTGCTGTGCACACAGGTTCAAAAATACCTCCGCACGGCGGGATAGCACTCTGCCACGAGGCCACAGTATGGCAGCATGACGTGACGGTGGCATGGGATCTAGCGGACGGGTCTCGATCAGACGGCCTTCATAACTGCGCATATTCAAAGGATGCTGCAGAAAGAGGCTGTAACCGAGCCCTCTGCCCACAAGAGACCGAACGAGTTCGAAATGCGTAGCACGTCGCCAAATCTGTATTGGCACGTCATGGGCCTGCAAGTAGCCCAGGATGTCTTCTGAACTAGGTGGCGTCTCCAGCAGAATCAGCCGTTCATGAGCTAAATCAGCGACCTGAACTCGTCTCTCCCGAGCCAATCGGTGTTCAGCGGGGAGCAACACGTGAAGTCGAGTGGTATATAACCGCTGAGTAGCAAGCCCCACGTCATCGTCGGCTTCGTACATGCACACAATTTCCACTTCACCTCGCCGCAGAGCATTCAGCAGCGACTGCCGATCACCAGTTACATACTCCAATTCCACTTCCGGATAGAGCTGATAATACTTTTCGGTCAGCAACGGTAGAACCGTCGGCGCAAGCGAGGTAAAACACCCAATCCGCAAGATACCTGATAAAGGCTTGCGGGTGGCCTTGTCTTCAAAATCATCGGCCGCGCTGATGAGTGCCAACGCATGCTCTAACATTTCGGCACCCTCGGGTGTGAGCTCTATTCCTTTGGCGCGACGACGCCACAGCAGACGAATGCGAAAAAGCTTCTCTAGAGCGTCGATTGATTCAGCTATCACCGCTCGTGAAACACCAGTGACGTCCGAAGCTCTCGAAATCGAGCCATGTACGGCTACTGCGACAAACAGCTCTAACTGGCGCAGAGTAAAATTCGACAGCTCTTTGCGAATTCGTCCTTCTTCAGGAAAACCCATAGCTCCACGATTCACTTCCATGATGGCTATTGTACGAATTTCCGACATAAAAGCTTGAAAATGTTGCTTGACCTGGCTTTATGACGGGGGTCATAGTTAGACGTACGTGAAGAATCAGTGAACGGAGAATACCTGTGGACGTCATGGCAGAAAGCAAAGTTGCCCGATCGGAGCTTTATACCGAATCTCCCTCAACCCTTGTTGGGTGGATTGACTACCATGCCCGTCGCACTCCCACTCGCATTGCGATTGAGCAAGGCGAGACCACGCTGACCTATAGCGATCTCAGCCTGCGCATTGACCGACTCACAAATATACTGCTGGAACATGGCATCCAAGACGGAGCGCGGATAGCAGTCCTAGCTCGCAATGATCATCGATTCTTCGAAATTCAATACGCATGTGCACGAACCGGCGCGATCATGGTTCCGTTGAATTGGCGTCTGAGCAATAACGAACTGTCGGATATTATCCAAGACTTTCAACCCAAAGCACTGTTTCACGACGCACATCATCACGAAACTGCCCAACACCTTTCTCATTTGCAGAATATATCGACCATATTCTCCTGGTCCGATCAAGGAGCAGGGAGCTATGAACAGGCAGTCAGTCAGGCTTCGGACCTACGACATGAAGTCCAGACAACATCTGATACCCCCTGGATCATCATTTACACCTCCGGCACGACGGGGCGACCCAAGGGCGTGGTGCACACCATTGGCTCAGTGCGTGCGAACCTAGAAAACTCCATGCTGTGTGGTGATATTGATTCGAAAACCGTATCGCTGACGACGCTTCCGATGTTTCACGTCGCTGGGCTCCATCTCTTTTCAGGCGATGTATTACGCGCTGGCGGTCGTCTCCTCATCATGAAAGCATTTGAAGCTGAAGAGGTGCTTCAACGGTTATGGGACGAGACAATTGGAGTCACCCACTTCTCTGCAGTGCCCACCATCTACCAGCTGATGACCAAAACGCAGACCTATCGGTCTGCAACCCCTCGCCCGTTCCTCGCAGCAGCGGGCGGTTCGCCAGTACCAACCGCCATCATAGATACGTGGCGAGACAAAGGCGCAGATTTCATTAAGGTGTACGGGGCAAGCGAAGCGGGGTCGACCGTCATCACCACATCTCCTGAAACGAAGCATCCCGAATCAACATTGGCAGGCTTGCACGCAGCATCCGTGGAAGTTGAGATACGCGATGCTGACGGGCAACCCATTTCAGGGAACCAGACGGGTGAACTATGGATTCGTGGTCAGTCGCTGATGAAGCATTACTGGAATCGTCCCGATGCAACCGATGAGGCAATCGATGAATCTGGGTGGTACCGGACTGGAGATGCCGCCCGAATCGACGACACCGGCATGCTCCACATTGTTGACCGCATTAAAGACATGTATATATCTGGTGGTGAGAATGTCTACCCAGCCGAGGTGGAAAATACTCTGTATACTCACCCGGCCATCTTATTGGTGTCAATTATCGGCGTCCCTGATGAGAAGTGGGGCGAAGTTGGTCGAGCGTTCATCGTGCTCAAACCACAAGCTCAACTTTCCGCTGAGGAACTTCGTACGTGGTGTCGTGAGCATATGGCCGCGTATAAAATCCCCGCTTCCTTCGAATTTGTCGAAGAATTGCCCCGGAACGGGACAGGAAAAATCTTAAAAACGGCACTCCGCCAGGCGAGAAGCTAACAGCTCAACGACTCGCACCAACACTAGGAAGGTACACCATGACTTCACCAAACATCCGCACCAAGGCTAAGAGATTTGGCGGGCTCATTGCAGCCAGCAGTGCGTTACTCCTTGCATTGACCGCCTGTGAAGGCGGCGTGACCGCCTCCTCAACTACTGATCAGATCGAGCTCGAGGTAGCAACCTTCGCGCCTCCGGGCAGTATCCCGGAGAACGTTACCAATCGCTTCTTCGAAATGGTCGAAGAACGGTCGGATGGTCAGCTGACCTTCAATGTGACGGCACCAGAATCTGTCTGTCCTGCTAACGAGATAGCGACCTGTGTGCAAGACGGACGTGTCGACGTCGGCATTACCATCCCGGACTATAACGCCCAGCTCTTCCCCACCATCGCGTTGGTCAGCGTTCCTTTCCTCACCGATGATGCTCAGGCGCTCATGGGTGCCCTGCACGAGGTCAATGCTTCCCACGAAGGTGCACGAAACCTGTGGGAGCAAAATGGACTCCATCCGCTAGCGCACTTCTCACCGGGTCGACTCATCCTAGGTACAGAAGAACCAATTGACTCAATCGATGGCATTCAAGGCCAACGCTGGCGTGTTTCTGGTGAGTATTTACAGGAATCCATTGAGGCAGCACAGGGAAGTAACGTTGCCTTGACCGCCCCGGAGACTTATGAAGCAATTCAGCGTGGCGTGGCCGATGCCGTTGGTTTCCCTATGGATGGTGCAACCCAATTCCATTTGATGGAACTGCTACCGCATTGGTCTGATCCAGGATCCGGCCACTACACCACGATTGGTTTTTGGATGAACGCCGATACATATAATGGGCTGCCCGACGACCTTCGAAACGTTGTGGACGAGGTCACGGAAGAACTCAACGGCGGCATGGGTGTCGAAGCATTCGCCGAAGTCGCTGCGGAGCAATGTGAAGCCCTGTCAGAGACAGCCGAGAGTATCACCCGTTGGCCTGAAGATGGTTCACGCGGATGGGAAGAAGCCATCGGCGACGATCTCATAAACGACTGGGTTCAGAGTGCAGAAGAGCTCGGCTTAGAAGACGCTGAAGGCTACCGGGAGGCTTTCTTGGCAGCGCTAGAAACTCACCGTGGCGACACCGAAGATCCCATGGATACTTGTCTAGATCAGCAATAACGCAAGGGAATTTATTACAGTATTGGCCTCGACGTATTGTCGGGGCCAATACTCATAACAATAAGGAACATGTTGTGACTGAACATGCTGAATCCTATGAGGGTGCAGTCGCTCGATTACGTGCCGAGGGCCAACAACTAGAAAGCGTGCTGCAGAATGCAACCTGGGATGACTGGCACCGTGCAACCCCGGCAGCTGGTTGGACGATTTCACATCAAATAGCACACCTCGCGTGGACCGACCGTCTCACGCTATGCACACTTCGTAGTGCAGATGCGTTTCAGGCTTATGCTGCGACCGCGGCTGACGATCCATTGGCCGCTGTGAATGAAGCCGCCGAAGTCGGCTCCCGTCGCGCCCCGCAGGAACTCTTCAGCGATTGGGCCGCGGGGAGACGAGTATTAGCCGATGCGTTGGAGTCGGCAGATCGAGAGAACCGTTACCCTTGGTTTGGTCCCCCAATGAAAGCGCGCTCGCTCATTACCGCGCGCATCATGGAGACCTGGGCTCACGGGCAGGACGTGGCTCAGGCGCTGGATAGGAAGTGGGAACCTTCGACCGCGCTCAAAGACATTGCCCACCTGGGGTATGCCACTCGCACATTCACCTACATCAACAATGGGCTAACTGCCCCGACCTCGGATGTGCATGTTCGGCTTGAGGGTCCAGCAGGTGAAACGTGGTCTTGGGGTGATGCTCATGCCGAGAATCAGATAGCCGGCACCGCGTGGGAATTCGCGCTGTTAGTAACGCAGCGAGCCGAAGTAGAAGACCTGCACCTTCAGATCACAGGAGAAGAGGCTTACCGGTGGGCGACGATTGCCCAGGCGTTTGCGGGACCACCAAAATCTGTTGTCCGTAGCAGGAACGGCGAGACATACACCATCGACTAGCTGATCCCGAAGTTGTCAGAGGCGACAACTACCCCTCACTCCGCAGGATGACTCGATTGCCGTCCTGATCTGCCAGCTCCCATCGATCGGTTGCCTTAGCGTCGCTGAGCAATTTACCACCGGCCTCCAGAGGCGCTTGTAAACGTTCTTTGACTAGGGACGCGGGTACATACACTTCAAAATGTACATTGCCCGCTGTAGGCGTGGCATGGTCGTCACCCGAAGTCACCGGTGCATCGGATAGTGGGCGAAAACGGATGGGTGGCAGCACGTCTGATCGGTCTAACAAGAGGTTGTCGTCATCCTTGGCGACTTTGAAATAGTAAACGGCCTGCCAGAACGGTTTAATCGCTTCCACATTGGCGCTGACGATAGTCACTTGCGTGCGAGTAATTTTCTCGGGTTGACGTTTCAGACCGAGTTCATCAATCAGCACGTTGACCGAGGTCGCAAATTTCAAGTCGCGATCGGTGAGGCCACCAACATCGTGGCTGACCACTCGCATGCGAATGGTGTTGTAACGAATCTCAAAATCGGGGTGATGGTTTTGGGCTTCTGCAAGATTTGTGAAGCGGTTGACGAATTCGATAGCCTGCACGAAGTCTTTGGCACGCACGCTAATTTCTAGGCGTCCGTCAACGACCGTCCAATCGGGCAGTTGTTCTTGGGCCTGGGATGAGGTCACGTCGGTCATGGAGTCTCCTGACGTCGTAGACACCGGGTCTGGTTCCTTCCCAGTCTGGCACCTGTGATGGTGACTGTCGAGGCATTGTTGAAGACAGGCTTCGGCCCCTTCCGAGTTGCCGGAAGGGGCCGAAGTTTCTTGCGTTGTGGAGTTATGTTAGGTGTCGCCTATGCGGTGCGTCCGAAGAGACGGCGACGATTGGCAAAGGCTACCAGTGTGGCACCGGCTAGCAGCAAACCACCGGCGAGGAAGCCGAGGTTCACGCCAGTTGCACCGGTTTGAGCAAGGCCGGCAACGCCGTTGATATCAACCGGGGTGGTTGAACCACCAGTACCCTCCGAATCATCCGAGTCGCCGCCCGCAGTCCCATCGCTATCGACGACTGTAAAGCTGCCACTCAGAGTCTGGGTTTCGCCCTCGTCATCTTCATAGGTCACGACTGTGGTGTAGTCACCGAGGTAAACGGCTGGGTTTGCGACGTCGAAGCCGTGAATGACAAACGATACGACACCGTCATCATTAGCGGTTCTGGTGCTTTCGAAGTCGTTGACATATTCCGGTCCGGAGATTGCATAGGTCACTGTTGTGCCTGGTTCTAGACCATCGACGACGTGTGTTACACCTGCGCCCTCATCTGGATCACCGATAAAGTCGTCCAGTTCGATGCGTTCTGGAGTGATGGTGAGCGATGCTTCCACAGCCGCATCGTCTGCTGCCAATATTTCAATATTTCGAACAGCTGCTTCGTCTGCATCGTTCTGATTGACGACAGTAATCTCATATTCACCCGGCGCCAAGTTCTCTGGCAGCGTTACGACAGTATCGAATGCACCAGCGTCGTTTGCAGTGATTTCTGCAAGTGTGGGATTGATATTGATTTCAAGTGGAGCGGCCGGGCTGAATCCGGCACCGGTCACTCGGATATCATCGCCAGGATATGCCTGCTCAGTGTCAAGTCCTATCACCGGTTCATCCGCTTGCGCAACAGTGTAACTATCGGTTCCCACCGCGTCGGTCTCGTTGTCG